>CAYXRG010000009.1:27974-48576 GCA_964467575.1 uncultured Caldilineaceae bacterium
TCTAGGAAGCGCACGGGCAGCCAGGCGGAGAGGTCAGGCAGGAAGAAGGCGCGCCCGTTCTGGGAATAGAGCGTGTTGCCGAGGAAGACGCCGAGCAGGACGACGCCGAACCAAGGGATGATGGGGAAGAAGTCCACCGGCAGGTAGGGTATTGGCGTCCAGCCCAGCCAGACCAGCCAGCGCGTGTCGACGTGTTGCTGCTGCACGAAGTGACCGGCGGCGAAGAAGACGGCCCACAGCACCAGGTTGGGCCAGCGATAGCGCAGGAAGGGGTAGGCGGCGGCGATGGAGAAGCCGATCAGATGCAGCACGCCGAAGTCGACGAAGCCCATTCCGAACAAGCGCGTGGCGACGGTGACGACCATGCCCAGGCCGAAGATGCGCAGGCCGCGGATGAGGAACTTGAGGTACAGCCCGTCCGTGCCTTGTTTAGCCGCGGCGCGGCGGTAGCTGAGGGTGAGCGAGACGCCCACAAGCATGATGAAGAGGGTGGCGGTGGTGCGCTGGAAGTATTTCCAGAAGCCTGCCCACAACACCACGTCAGGCAGCACGCGGAAGGCCCACAGGTCCCACATCAGGTGAAAGATGACCATCATGACGATGGCGACGCCGCGCAGGGCGTCGACTTCCCAGAAGCGTTGGATGGCCTGTCGCGGGGTGATGCGTCCTGCGGCGCTTTGCACTGCGGGCATGTGCCGGCTCCTGTACGGGCGAATGGCGGGGGGCAGGGGCTTCGACGCTGCGCCGCCGCCCGGCATCATGCTTGGCGGGCCGCTTGCGGAGGGCGACGGTTGCCGGCGATGGTGAGCCGGCCTACGTTCCTGCAATCCCCGGTTGGGTATAGTGGGCGAATCTCAATTACGCAACCAGTATAGAAGACCGGAGGTCGGCATGGCAAAAAGCGGAGAAGCGGCGCAGGTTATGCAAGGCGGGCGCAGCAGAAAGGCGGCGCTGCGCGAACAAGCGGCGCGACGCAAACGCAAGCAGAACCTGATGCTGATCGGCGGCGGCGCGGCGTTGGTCTTGCTGATAGCGGCTTTTGTCGTGGCGGGCGTATTGCGCCAGCGGCCCGTCGCCGGGGAAGTGCGCTATGCCGCGCAGGGCAATCTGCACATCGCCTTCGGCAGTACGTCGCCTATCGCCTATAACAGCACGCCGCCGACCTCCGGCCCGCACTACGAGACGTTGGCCGCGTGGGGCGTACACACGGAGCCGATCCGCTATGAGCACCTCGTCCACAACTTGGAGGATGGGGGCGTGGTCATCTATTACCAGTGCGCGGACGGCTGCCCGGAACTTGTGGAGCAACTGAGCGCCATCGTGGAACCGTATTTCCGTACGGGGCGGAATGTGGTGATGGCCCCGAACGACCCTGCCTGGACCATCGCCGGCAGTGAGCCGTTGCACAGGGACATGGGAGCGCGTATTGCCTTAGCCGCGTGGCAGCGGCTATTGACGATGGACGAGGCGGACGAAGCCGCCATCCGCGCCTTCATCGAGCGCTACGAGGGCATCGACCACCACCCGCGCGGATAGCGGGGCGGCGGACGTCGCCGCGCACCATGCCGGCAATGGCGGCATGAACGATTGACAAGCCCGGCCTCAGAAGCCGGGCTTTTTTCTTCGTCTGCGCCTGCCCGCGGGCGCGCCGGAACAAAGCTGCAGCTTGGGGCGTACCCTATACGGGCGGCGTAACTATTTCCCGGTCGTCACGTCATAGCAAGTGATACCTTTTCGCCACGGAGAAGCAGGCGATGACCTGTCAACCACGGGGTCAGATCCTGCACGGCAAGTCGCCTCTGAATAAACTTGAAAGGGCTTGCAGATTGTGACGATTGCAAAACGCGCTGAGAGCGTGCTCATCATCATCCCCGCCTATAACGAGCAAGGCGCCATCCGCCAGGTTGTGAGCGGCGTGCGCCAGGCCTTGTCCGAAGCGGACGTGTTGGTGATCAACGACGGCTCGACCGATAGCACGACCGCAGAGGCCGAGGCCGCCGGCGCGATTGTCGTCCAGCACCCCTTCAACTTGGGCATCGGCGGCGCGGTGCAGACCGGGCTAAAGTTCGCGCTCGCCAATGGCTATGACTACGTGATCCGGTTGGACGGCGACGGCCAACATGACGCTGCGGAGATTCAATTGCTTTTGTCGGTGCTGCGCAGCCGCCGCGCCGATATGTCGGTCGGCTCGCGTTTTCTGGAACGAGGCGTGGACTGGCACATCCCTCTGTCGCGGCGCATCGGCATCAGCTTCTTCAGTTGGGCCGTGTCGCTGCTCATCGGCGAGCGCGCCACCGACACGACGTCGGGCTTCTGCGGCATGAACCGGCGCGCGACTTACGTATTGGCGACGTATCTGCCGCAGGACTATCCGGACGTGGAAAGCCGGGTGCTGGTACACAAGGCGGGCTTGCGCCAGATCGAACTGCCGGTCAATATGCGGGCGCGCATGACCGGCGTCAGTTCGATCAACGCCTGGCGTTCGATCTACTATGCATTCAAGGTGACGGTCGCCATGGTCACATCGGCCATGAAGGACATCGCGCCGCACCCTAGCGTGCTGCTGTCGCCCGAGGAGCCGCCGCCCCTGAGCGGTCACGCCGACATCCCCTCGGCGCGGGGCGCGGACTAGGCCGCGGCGCGCCGTCTCGGAGGAGACCTTTGTCGCGAATACCTGTCGAACAACAGATACTGGCGGTTGCGTTCAGCTTCATCTTGCTGCTGGTCACGATCCAGCTTGTGCGCAAGCATAAGCTGCGCGAAGAATACGCGTTGGTGTGGCTGGGGGCGAGCGGGGCCATCTTTGTGCTGACCGTCTTCGACCAGCTCGTGCGCGCATTGGCCGGGCTGTTTGCCGTGTCGTATGCGCCGACGCTGATCTTGGTGTTCGGGTTGCTTTTTGCAATCGTGGTGTTGCTGTCGCAGAGCGTGACGATCTCGGCGCAAGCCGACCGCATCCGCGACTTGGCGCAGAGCTACGCGCTGCTGGGCCAGCGCGTCCACCAGCTTGAGACGCTGCTGCTGAACGTGCCGGATCACGCAGCGGATGACGCTCCGCACGCGGAAGACGCGCCCGAAAAGGCGCTTACCAAGGACGAGTCGCCGCCAGTACAGGCCGCGCTTGCGACCACGGCATCCGAGACCGCAGGCAGACTTGCCGTCGAACCGGCGCAGCCTGCCGGTCAGGATGACAAGCGCAGCCGCGTGCTGGTCATCGGGCTGGACGGGGCGACCTTCGACCTGATCAAGCCGTGGGCTGAGGCGGGCTACCTGCCGACGCTGAAGCGGCTGATGGCGGAAGGCGCACACGGCTCGCTGCGCAGCACGGCGCCGCCCATGACCGGGCCGGCCTGGACTTCTTTTGCTACGGGCGTCAATCCCGGCAAGCACCGGCTCTACGACTGGATCGCACGTGAGCCGGACAGCTACCGGTTTTTGCCCGTTACCGCGCTGGACTGCCGTGCGCCCACCATCTACGCTCTCTTGAGCCAGGCTGGGCGGCGCGTCTGTGCGCTCAATATCCCCATGACCTACCCGCCGCTGCCGGTGAACGGCGTGGTCGTGTCCGGGCTGCCCGCGCCCAGCACGAAGGTCAAGATCACTTATCCCGACACGCTGCTCGACGAGATCAACGCCGCGACGGGCGAGTACCTGCTCTACCCGGACCCGGGGCAGGCTTATTCGGACTCCGGCGTGGATGCGTTCTTGGAGCGGCTGTACAAGACGACGGACGGGCGGCTGCGCACGCTCGACTATCTGCGCGGGCGCGAGGATTGGGACTTTACGATGGTCGTGTTCAACGGCACGGACACGATCAGCCATGCCATGTGGAAGTTCATGGACAAGAGCCATCCGCTGCACGACCCGCGCAAGGCCGAGAAGTACGGCAACGCCATCCGCGACTACTACCAGTATCTGGACGGTAAGCTAGCGGGCATCGTCGACGCGCTGGACGAGGACACGACGCTGATCGTCATGTCGGACCACGGCTTCGGCCCGTTCCATAAGTTCATCCATGTCAACAACTGGCTGATGCAACAGGGCTTCATGCAGGTGCACAGCGGCGCGACCAGCCGCATCAAGCGGGGGATGTTTAGGGCCGGCTTCTCGCCGATGAACGTCTACGACACGATGATGCGCTTCGGGCTGGGTGCGCTCAAGCGCGAGGTGGTGCGCGGGCAGGGGCAAGGGTTGCTCAAGGCGCTCTTCCTCTCGTTCGAGGACATCGACTGGCGGCGCACGCAAGCCTATTCGCTGGGCAATGTCGGCCAAATCTATCTGAATGTGGCGGGGCGCGAGCCGTATGGCTGCGTGCAGCCCGGCGACGAGTACCACCGCGTGCGCGAGGAGATCATCGCACGGCTGCAGACGTTGCGCGACCCGGAGACGAACGAACTGGTGGTGGAGACGATCTACCGTCGCGAGGACCTGTATCACGGCGACTATTTCGAGCATGCGCCGGATATCGTCTTCCTGCCGCGCCGGCTGGAGTATTTCGGCTTCGGGGAGTATGAGTTCGGCAGCCACAAGATCATCGAGTCGATGCGCCGCGGCATTTCGGGCACGCACCGCATGAACGGCGTCTTCTTGGCCTACGGCGCCGCGATCCGCCCCGGCGCGGAGGTGGAAGGCGCTTCACTGGTCGATCTGGCGCCGACGATCCTGCATCTGATGGGCGAGTCCGTGCCGGCGCACATGGACGGTCGCGTGCTGGCGGAGGCCATCGTGCAAGGCGACCGCGCCGAGGTGCGCCGCGAGTGGCGCAACCGCGCCGAGCCCGCTCCTGATCAGGCGGACGCCGGACTGAGCGACGAGGACCGCAAGGTATTGGCCGAACGGCTGCGCAGCTTGGGGTATGTGGGATGACGAAGATGACGCCCTATACGCCGCGCAACGCCTTTACGGTGGATCTGGAGGACTGGTTCCAGGGCCTGACCAGCACCAATCCACATCCGGAACGGTGGCCTTCGCTGGAGAGCCGGGTTGTCTCCGCCACCGGAAAATTGCTCGACCTCCTGCACGTCCATGATGTGCAGGCGACTTTTTTTGTGTTGGGCTGCGTTGCCGACTGCTTTCCGGAGTTGATTCGCTCGATTGGCGAGGCAGGGCACGAGATCGGCGTACACGGCTACTATCATCGCTTTATCTACAAGCTGTCGCCCGACGAGTTCCGCCGCGAACTGGGCCAGGCAATCGAGGCGGTGGAGCGGGCGGCGGGCGTCATGCCGGCGGGACACCGGGCGCCCTATTTCTCGGTGAACGCATCGACGCCGTGGGCGTTTGATGCGCTGGCGGAGGCCGGGATCGAGTATGATTCGAGTGTCTTTCCGACGCGCAGCATGTTGTACGGCTATCCGGGCGCGCCGCGCTTTCCCTACCGGATGGCGCAGAGCGGCCTAGTGGAGTATCCGGTCTCGACGCTACAGGTCGGGCGGTATACGCTGCCGATCTTGGGCGGGTTCTACTCGCGTGCGCTGCCCTATGCGGTGACGCGCTGGGCGATTCGTCGCCTGAACGCGCAAGGGCAGCCGGCGATCCTGTACATCCACCCGTGGGAGCTGGACCTGGGCCAGAATTACCGCAGAGTCACGCCGCGCGAACGCATCACGCATTACCACGGGCGACGCGGGCTGGAAGCCAAGCTGCGCCGGCTCTTTACAGATTTTCGCTTTACGCGGCTGGGCGAATTGGGCGTAGCCGCGAACAGTAGCAACCTAGAGCGCAGTAAGGCATGATGGTGATACGCGAACTGGCGGATTCGGAACGATCCCTTTGGGATGCGTATGTGCGAGGGGCTGAAGGCGGGCTGCCGCAGCACCTGTCGGGCTGGCGCGAGGTGATGGCGGCGGCGTACGGCTATGACGCATACTACTTGATGGCGTTCGCGAACGGGGCGGAGACGCCGGTTGTGCGGGGCGTGTTGCCGCTTTACCTCAACCCGAGCGCGCTGCTGGGGCGGTCGTTGACGACGATGCCCGGCGGGCTTTGCGCCGAGGACGACGAGGCCGCCGAAGCGCTGATCGCACACGGCATGGAGTTGGCCCGCCGCCTGCACGCCAAGCGTTTCGTGCTGCATGACACGCGGCAAGCATGGCCCGGCCCGCTGCGTACAGAGTGTGCTCATGAAGCGTGGATTGTGGACGTGCGGGCGGGCGAGGAAGCGGTGTGGCAGGCGCTCGACCGCAACATTCGCCGGCAGGTGCGTATGGCGCGGCGCAACGGGCTGGCCGTGGAGATCGACCGCAGCGGCTCACGTCTGGGCGATCTGTACGCGGTTCTGAGCCGGTTCGCCCATGCGGCGGGCACGCCCGTATTCGGCCGCGATTTCTTGGAGCGCGTCGTGGGGCAGTTCCCGCGCGAGCATAATATGGCGCTGGTCTATTCGGACGGGAACCCCATCGCCGGGTATTTCCAGCTTGAGATGGGCGACGCCTGTTATGGCGTGTGGGGCGCGGCGCTACATGAATACCTGGAGTTTCGACCCGTCTACCTGGCCTATTGGGAGCTTCTGGCGGACACGATGGCGCACGGGTTTAGGCGATTGGACATGGGGCGTGCGCCGCGCGACTCCAACGCATCGAAGTACAAGGGGCAATGGAACGGCCGGCCGGTTCCGGTTTATCAGCAGACGGCCCTTTTGCGCGGCGGACAAGAGACGGGCAGCGTGGCGGCCCGCGCCCAGTCCGATAGCAAGTTCCAGTTGGTGCGCCACATCTGGCCGAGGTTGCCTTACCCGGTTGCTCAGTTTTTGGGACCAAAGCTGAGGCGTCATGTACCCTTCGCGTGAGTGCGCGAGAAGGAAAGGTCCATTTTGCAAGCGAATCGTTCGATCCAATCGATTAAGCCGGCCATACATCCTGCCAAGTTGCAGGGCATCGCCTTGACGGCGCCTGGTTGGCATCGCTATGTCATAGGCTTGGGCCTGGCAGTGGCGTGGTCTGCCGTGCTGTTAGGGCTGCCCGGCTTGCTGCCGCTACAGGCGGCAAGCTGGCTGACGTTTGTCGCCGTAGCGATCACGCCCGGCTATCTGTTGGGCGATCTGATCGTGCGGACGATGCGGCTGGACTGGATTGAACGTCTGGCGATCGCGTTCCCGCTGGGGATGGCGGTCTTGAGCGCGCCGGGGCTCTATGCGCTTTTGCGCCATGACACAGCGACAAGCCTGGCGCTGGGCTGGATCGCTGCGTCGGGCGCGGTGATTGTGGCATGGGTCGCCGGCCTGCTGTGGGAAATGCGCCGTCCGGGACGTTCGGCCCCGGCGGACAGGTGGGAACTGCCGGAGTTGCTGTTGCTGGCGTTCGTGACGATCCTCTTCTTGTTCGGCTTGCCTTCGTTGAACCTCTACAAGATCGACGGCGACGCCTACGCGGTCGGCAGTTTCGCCGCCGACGCGCTGGCGGGCCTGCCGCTCAACAGCGTCGAGCCGCTGTTCGGCACCGATTTGGGGCCGGGCGTGCGCATGGCGTTTAACCAGTCGCTGCCCTTTTCGTACTTGTGGGCATACCTATCCGGCATCGACCCGCTGACGTTGACGGCGCAGGCTTCGCGCGCGGCGATCGCCCTGTGGTCGCTGTTGGCGCTGTATGCGCTAGGCAAGGCGGCCGGATCGACTGTGCTGGACGAAGCGCGAGCGCGCCGGCTAGGGCTGGCGGTTGTCGCCATCCAGATGCTGATCTACCTCGCCAACCCCTTCTTGCGCGGGGACAGCGTAAGCTGGTTCTTTTTCGAGCGTACGACGGCCGACAAGTTCATGACGCCGATCGTCATGCTGCCGGTGGCGTTTGCGTTCGCCATCCGATTCTTGGCGGCCCACAGCTTCCGCGCCTGGCTGGTCGCCGCGATTGCAGCGCTGGCCGTGTCGGCCATTCACCCGCTGATCGCGGCGATGATGGCGCTGGCGCTGGCCGCGTTCGCAGCTTTCCACGCGGCGCTAAACTGGCGCGACCGGGTGGCATGGCTGCACAGCAGCATGGTCGGTGCGCTGGTCGTGCTCGCCATGATCCTGCCTATCGTACAGTTGGTCCTTTCGCACGGAGAAGAGCCGCTGGCTGCGTCATTCCCACATAGCGTCGAGGGGTGGCTGGTCGGAGAGAAGCTTGTTCCGGCGCTGCCCTTTGTCCACGCACCCACGCTGAATGTGTACGGCCCGCCGCCCGACCTGTCGCAGGTGGATGCGAACGAAGTCTACACCGAAGCCGACCCGTTTTTGATCTGGCGTTTTTCGGTCAATATGAACCGCCGCCGGCTCATTCTGCCTTCGTTGGACCGCTATTTCTCGGATCCGAATATTATCCTGGAACCGGCCTACATCCTGGCGCTGCTGCTGTTGCCGCTGCTGCTCAAGGGCATCCGTAGGAATATCGGCGCGCAGTTTGCTATGAGCACGACGCTCGCCATCCTGTTCGTGATGTTCAACCCGCTGGTCACGCCGCTGATCGGCGCGCTGGTGATGCCCTGGATCCTGTGGCGTTTCGTGTGGATGTTGCCCTACGCGCTGATCATCGGCCTGGCTGCGGACCGCATAATGCCGGTTGCGGCGCGCGCGCTGGCCGGTCTATGGTCGAAGTTGCCGGCGGAACGGGCGCTGTGGGAACAGCGTCTCACACCTTATGGGCTGCTGGCGACCCTGCTGGCGGCGACGCTGATCCTGGCGCCGGGGACCGTGCACAACCTCGCCGCGCTGAAGGAGCGTGCGGGCTTTCCCTATTACTACCCGACGCCTGAGCGGCTACTAAGCAGTCTGGACGAGTTGACGACGGCCAACGGCGCCGCAACCGTGCTGGCGGACCAAGACCTGAGCGTGTCGATTCCGGCCTACGCGGCCCATGCCAACATCGTCGCGCATCGCATCCCCACAACGAGCGAGATCTTCCCGGCGGACCGGCAACATGAGGCGCTACAGCGGCTGATAGACCAAGACCTCTTCTTCCGCTCGCGTTATCTGACCGAAGAGGCAGTTGCGGTTTTGCTGCGCTATAACGCAGGCTACATCATCACGCACAGCGCCAGCAATCTCGACATTCAACTGCGGCTAGCCCCGGAATGGTTCGAGTGGCTGATCGACGACCAGTCGTATTCGCTCTACGCTGTGCGCAAGCTTCCGCAGGTGACGGCGAGCGTGCAGGGCAATACGGCGTTGGCGGAACGGCGTTGGGACGCCGCGGCGGACTACTACCGGCAGGCGTTGGCAGAGAATCCGGGCAATCTGTTGGCGCTGGCGGGCTTGGCCGAGATTGCCCACGCGCGCGGGCAGTTCACCGAGGCCATCGGTTATTACGAGGATGTGTTTGCACGCGTTAATTTGCCCGTGGTGCATTACCGGCTCGGCCAGATCTACCACGAGCTGGGCCAGGTGGAGCGCAGTATCGAGGAGTTCAGCCGCGCTCAGGAGATAGCGCCGCAGATTGCCCGCTTCCACATGGCGTTGGGCGATGTCTGTCTGAGCGCAGGTCGTGAGGAATGCGCGGCGGAGCAATATGCGGCCGCAGTCGCTAACCAGAATCTGCCCGATGTCGCGGCCCAGGCGGTGGCGCAGGCGGACTTGTGGCGCCAGCGCGGGCGTACAGACGTGGCGATCCGCTTCTATGAGCAGGCTGTGGAGTTGCAGGCGAGTGAAGCGAACCAATTGATGCTGGCAAGCGCCTACCAGGAACAGGGCCGGTATGAGGAAGCCGAAGCGCTCCTGCGCGTGATGCGGGTGCAGCGGCCGCTCTCTGTGGAAGTGCTCACCTTATCGGCGGGTATGCAGGCTACGCGCGGGCGTTATGATGAGGCTGTCGCATATTACAAACGGGCGATCGCCATCCAGGATGTCACGGGACAGGAATCGGCCGGAACGCGGCTGCTCTTGGCGCAGACGATGGCGGCTTACGACCATCTGGCGGAAGCGGAAGCGCTGATCGGGCGGGTGTTGGAATTGCAACCGGACAATGCGCTGGCTTACGGCCAGTTGGGCGATGTTTACAACAAGTTGGGGCGCCCCGCCGAGGCGATGGAAGCCTATCAGCAGGCGTTTCGTCTCGACCCGACTCAGGTTCAACTCTATTTAGCCCTCAGCAATCAGTTCCGCCAGCAGGGCGGACGGCAGGACGACATTCTGGAGTTGTTGCAGACTGCGATCCGCGCCAATCCGGAGGAGGCGACGCTGGCTTTGGCGCTGGGCGACCAGTTGCAGCGACGCGGGGATACTGAGGCCGCCATCGACGCCTACCAAACGGCGCTGGACAAATTTGAGCTGTATACCGCTCCCAACACCTTAAACCCAGGGGCCGCGAACACGAGCCGGGCATTTGCCTATATCCGCCTGGCGAGCGTGGCCGAGGATATGGGGTTGCTCGAACCGGCGATGAACTACTACAGCGCGGCGGTCGCGGCCGCGCCCGATGTGGCGTGGACGCATGTCACGTATGGCGATGCGCTGCGCCGTCGTAATGATGTGGAGAACGCCGCTGCAGCCTATCAGCGCGGCATCGACGTCGATCCCCAGTTCGCCAATGCCTATGTGCGCTTGGCCGACCTGCGCGACGCCCAGGGAAGTTCGGCAAGCGCCGCGGCGCTACGCCAGCAAGCGCTGGGCATCGCCCTTGCCAGTGCGGACTTCTCGACGCAGAGCAAGACCCATCCGGGATTGGGCAAGGCGACTGACGGGACAAGCGCTGCTTTGCAGTCGTTCGATTCGGATGCGCCGACCGCGGCGCGCACGGGGACGGCGAGTACGGGCGTTCTCGACCAGCGGATCGTCGCCCAGTTGGTCAGTGCGAGTGAACCCGCTTTCCCGGTCAACGAAGGGCCGGCTCATCTGAACTTGCTGGCGCGTCTGAGCGAAGGCCAGGGGCTGGACGATATCATTCTGCTTTATCAGAAGGCCATCGAAACAGGGACGCAGCAGGGCTGGTATCCGGTCGACATGGCCCGCTATTACAAGGGCGCAGGCGACCTCTATCTACAGCAGAAGCAGCCGATCCTGGCGGCAGAAGCTTATCGGTATGCCATATTGTTGGATGACTGGTGGCCGCAGGCGCGGTTGGGCCTGGCGCACGCTTTGGCGGCGATCGGTGCAACGGACGAGGCGCTGGAGCAGCTAGAGCAGGCGGTGCGGATTGCGCCCGGTTTCGTCGAAGCGCAGACGGCGCTGGCCGACGCGTACCGAGAGCGGGGGCGCCACGAAGAAGCGCTTGCCATCTACCAGGCCACGGCCGACAACCACCCCGGCAACGCGCACGCCACGCTGGCGCTGGCGCGAGCGCTGCAGGCCAACTACGAGCGGGCGGCGGCGGAAGAGACATACCGGCAGACCCTGGCGCTCAATGCCGGCAATTCTGAGGCGTATGTCGAACTTGCCGCGCTGCTCAGCCACAAAGGCCGCAACGACGAGGCCGCGGACCTCCTGAGCATGGCTCTTGCGGCCGACCGGCGCAATGTCAACGCGTATATTCAGTGGGGCGTTCTGGAGCAGCGCCTGGGCAATACGGACATGGCTCAGGACTGGTTCCGCCGTGCGCGCGCCCTGCAACCGGACAATGATTCGGTGACATTGGCGCTGACGGATCTGCTGCAGCGATTCGGCCAGTACGATATCGCCTTCACCTATGCCCAGGAAGCGCTGAAGGCGGACCCTCAAAACGTCGAGTTTCTGGTGCGGCTTGCGCGGCTACAGCGCGAGCGCGGCCTTCATTCCGAGGCGATGAACACGCTCTTGGGGGCGGCGCGTATGAACTTGACCGATGCGCGGCTGTCGGCGGAGTTGGGCGAGTTGTACTTGGCCCAGGGCAGGCCGCAGGCGGCGTTGTCGGCCTTCCGCCAGGCTGTGGCGTTGAACCCCTCTGAGAGCCATTATTACCTGCGTCTAGCCGGGTTGTGGTCAAACCAGGGCAATTTGCAGGCGATGGAAGACCTGCTGCGCTCTGGGCTTGCTAAGGCCAACCAGCGGGCGCCGCTCTATGTTGCGCTGGCCGACAGCTATCTCCAACAGGCTCGTCCAGGGGATGCCAAAGATGTGTTAAGCGCCGGTTTGGCTGAATTGGGCGGTGATACCGCGCTGGCGGCGTCGATGGGGCTGTATCTGGAATCGCAGGCGCAGCAGAAAGGCGGCGCTCAGGAAGATGCCGAGAAGTGGTATAATGACCACCTGGCTCTGCGGCCAACAGACGCGGCAATCCATCGTGCACTGGCGGATCATTATCTGCGCGTCGAGCGAGTTGACGAGGCGTTGGCGCACTACGAACAGGCCGTTGAACTTGAGCCGACCAATGCCAATTATCGCCTTGCTGCGGGCGCGGGATATGCGGCTGCAGGCAGGGCGGAGGATGCCGAGCAGGCCTACCGGCAGGCCATATTGCTGGAGCCTACGATGGTCGACGGCTATCTGGCGCTGGCGGGCTATTATGGAGAGCAGCAGCGTTGGGAGGATGCCGAAGCGCAGTATGAGCACGGGCGTGCGGCTGCACCTGCGTCCGGTCGAGTGCTGACGGCCTATGCCGAGTTCTGGGCGAAGCGCGGCGACAGGGAACGCGCTTTGGCGTTGTTGGAGGAGGCGGGACAGATTTCGCCCAGCGCTGAGACGCTGGTGGCGCGCGCCGGCGTATACCGATTGCTGCGCGACCATGAAGCCGCCCTGGCCGATTTGACGACGGCATTGAAGAAGGAACCGGGCTTGTTGGATGCGATGCTTGCGCTCGGCGATCTGCATCGCGAACTGGGCAATACGCGCAGCGCGCAGCAGACATTCTCTGCGGCGACGGAACTGCGTCCGGGGGTGCCCGCAGGTCGCGTCCGTGTCACACGGACGGGGCGATAGGCGAATGGATAGGGTGCGAATGGCGAGAGTCGTGGCATTTTTGGCGGCGTTGTTGCTGGCGACCGGCTGTATGCCGATTTCGTTGGCGCAATCGATGGAAGAGGCAAACCAGTCTGCGGAGGGACAAGCGGCGGTTGCGGCGAAGCTGTGGATCGACATGAGCATGGGGCCGCAAGTGCTCGACTGGTACAACGGAGTAGCCCAGCCTGCCGACATCGCCCGCGTGGATCATGTGAGCCTGGTGGACTTGCTCGACCGCGTGGAGGTTGGGCGGCGGTTGGTGGTCTTCAAGACTGTAGTCGATGCTGAAGCGCTGACGCCGCGGTTGGCGGACAAGATGGACATCATCGGCTATAACTTGGAACATGGCCCCACCAACCGGCCCGACGAACAGGCGGACCCGGTGGGCAGCATTCGCCGTATGCGCCAGCTCGCCGACGATTATGGGCTGGAGTTGGCCCTGGGGCCGGATAGGGCGTTCGCCCTCAGCCACGGCGTAGCAATGGCGCCTTATGTGGATTATTTCATCTTGCAAGTCCAGCGTGCACAGACCGAGCCGGACGTGGTGCGGGAGTTTGTGGGACCGCTCGTAGAGGAGTTGCGCCGCGCCAATCCCGACGTACAGGTCAGCGTCCAGGTGCGCACCGAAGGCGATGTGACGGCTATTGCCGACCTGATCGAATCGCTGGAACCGAGCCTCGACGGCGTGTCGATTTTGACCAGCGAGGAGACGGTCGATATCGCCGAGGCGCTGGTGGCGGAACTGCGTCCGCCTGCGCCGGTCCTGCCAATCCCCGACGCAACACAGCCGGCTCCGGAACTGCATGCCGTCGTTCTGCCGACGGCCAACCCCAACCCATCGCCGCGTAAAAGCGTGCCGACGCCGATCCCGGCGCAGTCGGCGCCGCTGCCGGTAGACGACAGCAGTGAGCGTTCTGCGCCTGTGTGGCTCTATGCCGGCGCACTGGCGCTGATGGGCGTGGCAGTGGTTGCGCTGCTTGCGACCGTTTGGGTCTACACGTTGCAGAGCAGCCACAGGCGCTAGGCAATTGTGAGCAACGGAGCCGGCGAACAGGCGTCTAGGACGAAGGCGCCCCCCTTGTATGGCGGGAGACCGGAGCGATGGGCCTGGCTGTTTGGTTGGGCGCCTGCTCTGCATTCGCGTAATTTTCGCCTCTTTTGGTTGGGCCAGCTTGTGTCGGTGATCGGGACTTCCGTCCAGGTTGTGGCGGAAGGATGGCTCATCTATTCGCTGACCGGGTCTACGCTGTGGCTGGGCATGGTGGGATTTCTGGCGTTGCTGCCGGTGATTCCGATCTCGTTCGCAGGCGGAGTCTTGATTGACCGCGTGCCGCGGCGCAAGTTGCTGATGGCGACGCAGACACTGTTGTTGCTCCAGGCGCTGACGTTCGGCCTGCTGGCTGTGACGGGTGCGATCCGGCTGTGGCAGATTGTGGCGCTCTACTTCGCGTTCGGCGCGATCTTGGCTGTCGATCATCCGGCGCGGCGCGCTTTTCTCGTCGAACTGGTAGAGGAGAATGAGTTGGCGAATGCGGTGGCGCTGAACGCGACCGTGTTCAACATGTCCAGCCTGATCGGATATGCATTGGCAGGCGTGATGATCGCCGCGTTGGGCGTGGGAACGACGATGATGTTCAACGCGACCACGTATTTGGCGCCTCTTGCCGCGTTGCTGCTGATTCGCCTGGCTGATGTGAGCGCAGAACAGAGCGCCGGCGGGCAAAGCGCCCGCTTCCGCGTGGCCGTGTGGGAAGGGCTGGCGGCGTTGTGGCGGCGTCCGGACATCCTAGGCGTGATCAGCTTGATGGCCGTCGTGGGCGGGCTGGCGTATCCGGTGTTCGGCATGATGCCGGCCTTTGCGGAGGATGTGGTCGGAACGGGTTCGGTTGGTTTGGGCATTCTACTGTCTGCCGGCGCGTTCGGGTCTGTAATGGGCACTGCGGTGGTGGCGAGGACGGGCGTACAGCATCGCGGCCGCACGCTGACGCTGGTCAGCCTGGCGCTGCCGCTGCTGGTCGGCGGCTTTGCCTTCACCAAGTCGCTTTGGGCGGCCTGTGCGTTGTTGGCGCTGATCGGCCTGGCCTTGTTGGTCTTGCAGAGTTTGACGATCACGTTGGTTCAGGTGCATATTGATAACCGGGTGCGCGGGCGTGTAATGAGCCTGTACAGCCAATTGCATGCCGGTTCGGACACCATAGGCAATGTGATGATCGGCGGGATCGCCGGTTATATTGGGCTGCCGGTCGCGCTCGCGCTCGGCGCAGCGGCGGCGCTGGTCTATGCCATTGGGCTGCGCGCGGTTTTGCCCGCGGTCTCTCGTTTCGAGTAGGCGCAGAAGTATAAGCCATACGCCCATCAACCAGAGGAGCGCGGTAGATTGCGGCTACACCCTCCGACTGCAACGCCAATCGATTGGAAGGCGATGCGTGCGGCGCTGCGCGCTGATGCCGGCGATGTAAGCCGGTTCCGCGCGGCGCTGGCCGCGTATCTGGGCGCGGATGCTTGCTTCCCTGCTTCGTCCGGTCGCGCCGCGCTCTATCTGCTCTTGACGACGCTGCGCAATGAGATGGGCGCAACGGGCCGCACCGAGGTCGTCCTGCCTGCCTACACCTGCCCTTCGCTGGGGAAGGTGACGTTGATGGCGGGACTGACGCCGCGTTTTGTGGATGTCTCGCCGTATACGCTGTCCTTCAACTCGGCGGAGTTGGCCACCGCTGTCAGCGGACGCACGCTGGCTGTGATCTGTGTGCATCCCTTTGGCATTCCGCATCCGGTGGCCGCGGCGCAGCGGATTGCGCAGGATGCCGGCGCGGTTCTGATCGAAGATGCCGCGCAGGCGATGGGGGCTAAGCTCGGCGGGCGTTATGTGGGGACGACTGCTCGTTTTGGCCTGTTTAGCTTGGGTCCCGGCAAGCCGATGTCGACGGGCGGCGGCGGGTTTGTGTGTGCGGCGGACGCGGCCGCATCCGATCTGTTACGGCGGGTGTGGGACGACTTGCCGCCGGCGACCGGCGCGGCAGGCAAGTTGGCTGCCGCCCGTATTGCCCTGCTGGCGGCGGCGTTCCATCCGCTTGGGTGGCGGCTGGCGACGTTGGCCGGCGCGCAGCGCGTCGGAGAAAGCGAGGCGAGTTGGGGTTTTACCCTGCGCGGGTTAACGCCGGCCCAGGCAGGCGCAGGACTGGCGCTGCTGCCGCAGCTTGCGGCCATTAACGCGGCACGACGGGCGCACGGCGAGGCGTTGATGGCGGCGCTGGCGGGCATAGGCGGCATCCACTTGCCCGCGCAGGCGGCTGCAACGCGCGATGTACAGGAGCGCAGTGAGTCTGCAGAGCCGATTTATCTGCGATTGCCGGTGATTCTGGACAGTGAGGCGCAGTGTGACGCGGCGCACAAGGCGCTGTTGGCCGACGGCTATGGGGCAGGGCGCATGTACCGCAGGACGATGGCCGAGTTCTTCCCGGCTTATGCAGACGGCGCCTACCCAGGCGCAGAACAGGTGGCGCGGCGGCTGTTGACATTGCCCACGCACCACTACCTCTCCGAACGGGATGCGCTGCGCATGGCCGGTCTGGTCGAAGCCGCGCTGCGGCTCGTCCTGCATGGGCCGCAGCGCGTACAACGCCCTGCATAACCGAGCGCGGCAGGCGGCGTTAGCGCTCTACAAACGAACGCAACAAGCGAAGATGAGAAGGGAGTAGCCACGCATGGCACAGATCGACCGCAGCCACGCGGAGGTCGCGCAGCAGGCGCGCGCCTATCTGGAGCAGAAGTACCATTGAGCGGAAGCCGTTATGCTCGCCGTGGGCGGGCACATGCTAGGCGCGGTGGATGAGCGGACAATACGCATCACGACGGCCTTCAGCGGCGGCATCGGCGGTACGCGCGCCGAGCTATGCGGTGCGCTGGGCGCCGGCGTCATGCTGATCGGCGCGCTGCACGGGCGCACGCGCACCGGCATAGATGACCATGTATGCCTGGAGTTGGCGGCGGCTTATCGTAATGCGTTTGTGGAGGAGTTCGGCTGCAGCGAATGCCAAGCGCTGCGCGACCGCTACAACGATTGCCCGTGGCTCGTGGAGAGGTCGTCGCAGATCCTGCTAGGCATCATCGACGAGGACGGCGCTAGCGGCGCATCCCGCTAACTACAGGGGCGACGACGTACCTGCCGGACGGCAGGCGGCCTCGATAATCGGCAGCGCTCCCGGCGCGATGAGGCCGATATGAGCCGCGTGCCGCGCCACTGCGGCGCTGTCATCTGCTAACAACAAATCAACACCTTCGGCCTGGACGCGACGCGCCAGGTCTTTGATAGCTGCGCCGCGCGCCGGCGATGCAACGTGGCGGATGTAGACGGCGCGGATGCGGCGCGGGTAGGCGCTCACCGTTCGCGCGTAGATCTCCGGGTCATGTTGGCCGCTGTCGCCGAGCAGCACAAAGTCGAGGTTGGGGTAGGCGTCCAGAATCCGAGCAATCTGCGCCGACTTGTGGTTGTGATGGCTGGAGATGATGAAGCGGTCCGCCTCGATGCCGATGTCGCGCAGCAGCAACGGCCCGGCGGGGATGTCGTTGATCTCCATGAAGTCGACCAGCAGATCGTACAGGTTCCACGGGCTGCTGGAGACGTAGAAGATAGGGTTGCCGGCGCGGCCGGACGGCCCCGCGTGCAGGGCTTGGTAGAATTCGGCGACGCCTGCAAAGGGCAGGCGCTGGCGCGCGCTGCGCAGCAGGACGTTGCGCAGCATCTCCAGCGGACGAACGACGCCGCTTTGGAGGACGGTGTCGTCGATGTCGCTGATCACGCCGAATCCGGCTGTGGGCGCCGGAACCAACACCTGGCCGGCAGCGCGGGCCGGCGCGTAGGCGGCCCCGTGCGGCGCGGGGTGCACGAGGTCGACGGATTGCCAGATTGCGCCGGGGTCGAGGAGGCGGTTCGGGCGCAGGTCGAAGTGGAAGTAGCCTTCTTCGTCCGTCACAGTCTCCGCATCTAGCGCGCCGTAGGTTGCCCGCACCAGCGCGCCGGGCAGTTCGTCGGTCTCGAAGCGGCGGTAGGCGGCGATGAGGTTGGTCCACAAGGCGGCCTTATCGTTCTCGTTATCCAAGGCCGGCGCACGGCGGTAGGTCAACACGCGGCCGGAGAGCGTCAGCCGGCGCGCATCGCCGAAGCCGCGATAGGGGACGATGACCACCGCCCCGGGCTTGATGCCGAGGCGAGCACGCAGGCGGGCGCGCAGCTCGTCGATGTGCGTTTCGAGACGGTAGAGCAGGCGTGTCATGCTCGTTCGGTTCCTTGCCGCCGCACCGCGGATAAGAGAGCGAGGCTCAGCCGGTGCGTACGGTCGCGCCGGCGGCTGCTGCGGCGGCGACAAGCTCGGCCATCTTGTCCGCGGAGGGCGGCGCCAGGTCTGCGGCGCGGTTGGGCCGGCCGAGGCTGCGGTATTTACTCTCGGCCATGGGATGGTAGGGTAGAAGTTCGTAGTAGAGCAGGTTGGGCAGCGTAGCGACGAATTCGGCGATGGCGGCAATGTCTGCGACAGCGTCATTTACGCCGGGGATGACGGGCGTGCGGATAATGAGCGGCTGCGGCTGGCGTCCCAACCTGGCGGCGTTTTCCAGAATGCGCTCATTTGGGACGCCCGTACTCTGCCGGTGCTTGCGCGAGTCCATGTGCTTGATATCCATCATCACCAGGTCGACGTGCGGCAGGATCGACGCCAGGCGAGACCAGGGGAAATGGGCAGCCGTTTCGATGGCGGTATGGATGCCTAGCTCCCGACAGCGCGCCAGGACGGCGCAGGAGAAGTCGAGTTGCAGCAACGGTTCGCCGCCGGAGAGGGTCACGCCGCCGCCCGACGAAGCATAGAACGCCTGGTCCTGCACAATCTCCGCCACGACCGCCTCTGCCGACATGGTTGCGCCAACCAGAACCAAAGCCTTGGCATAGCAGGCGTCTATACAATCGCCGCAGACGGTGCAGCGTTCGCGCCGGAAGACATGATCGCCGTTGTCCATACTGTGTGCGTCATGTACACAGCTTTCAGCGCAGGCTGCGCAGAAAATGCAGCGTTCCGGGAAAAACTGGATCTCCGGCTTGCGGTCGATATCTTCCGGGTTATGGCACCAGAAACAGCGCAGATTGCAGCCCTTGAGAAAGACGGTCGTGCGAATGCCCGGGCCGTCGTGGACGGAGAAGCGCTGGATGTTTGTGACGATGCCCTGCATGGGTGAGACGGTCCTCTTTGCGGCGAGCTAGCCTTCGGCGATGATGCGGTCAACGACAAGTTGCCGGAATTCGGGCGATAGGCTGGAGAAATAGGCGCTGAAGCCGGTCACGCGCACGATCAGGTCCGGGTATTTGGACGGGTCCTTATGCGCTTCCAGCACTTTTTGTTTGTCGAGCACGTTGAGGTTGATCTGGGTGCCGCCCAGATCGAAGTGGGTGCGAATCAGACTGCTGATCTTGTCGATATCCTCTGCCGAGCGCGACAGGCCGGGGTCCAATTCGAGCTGCATGGGGGCCGAGTTGCCGAGACCCGGCTGGACTGCGGCGACGGCAATGGCCATAGCGGTGGTTGCACCGTCCTCGCGAAAGCCGGGGTTAGGATTGCTGCCGTGAGAAATGGGATCGCCGGCGTGGCGACCGTCAGGCGTGGCCGCGAGCGCTCGTCCCATCGCCAGGGTGCTAGCCCACGAGAAGATGCCGGGCGTCAAGGTGAAGCCTTGAGCGGGCTGTTCTTTGACCAAGTGCGTGAATGTCTCGACGATGCGTTGCGCCCAGCCATCGGCGCGTGAGCCGCCCGATCCGTAGCGCGGGACGTTCTTGAGCATCAGCCGTACGCGCTCGCCGCCGGGCTCGCCCCAATCGGCGTTGAGGTGACGCATGAGATCATCCCAGGTCAGGCGTTGCTCCTGCCCTACGCGCTGTTCAATGGCCGCCAACGAGTCGGCGACGGTCGCCAGCGCGGCGCCGTCGATGCCGAGATTGTAGATCTCCACGCCGCCGTGCGAGGCGTCCTCCCCCTTTTCAATCGGTCCATAGCAGAGCAGGTCGAGCACCAATTCAGGGAACACCTGGTGCATGTGTTCCAGGTGGAAGGCGAGCCCCTCGGCAATCACGGCGATGGCGCGCTTCAGATGACGGGTGAAGCTTTGCCACAGCGCGTCCACGCTCGGCTCGACGGCAGGATCGGCCATCATGTCCGCCAGGGCGACATTGAAGACCGCAGCGAAGTTGATCTTGACAACATCGCGCATGGCGTACTCGCGGCCGGGGACGGCGCTCCAGTGGCAGCCGGAATAGGCCCGTTGTCGCGCCGTTTCGGCCGGGTAACCGTTGCGCATCAGCCCCTGCACCGTGCTGTCGATGCCGAGGAATTTTGGAAAGCCCATACGGTGGGCAAACTGCATTTCGACGCCGCGACGGAGCAGGTTGGGGTCAGCCTCACGACCGACGCACACGCCTACATTGGCAGGGACCTTCAGCCGGTCGATGGCGTCCAGGACGAGGTAGGAGACGCGGTTGGTCACGTCGCGACCGGCGGCGTCCGGCCCGCCGAGCTGGACATAAGCTGTATCGCGCAGCAACAGACAGGCGATATGGAACGCCGCTTCTTCGTCAGTCAGCCGGCCGGCAGCCACGTCCCTCTCGTAGAACGGCGTGAGCAGCACGTCCAGGCGGCCCAGCGCGCCGCTGCCGTTGTACATGCGCGCGGCCATGAGGTACCAGGCCATCCATTGACAGGCTTCGCGGAATGTCTGCGGCGGCTCGTCGACTAGGCGATAATTGAC
>CAYXRG010000009.1:48676-99652 GCA_964467575.1 uncultured Caldilineaceae bacterium
TTTTCCTGGGTTTGGGCGAGCTTGGTTGCACGCAACGCGTCGAGCCGCTCTTGATAGGTCAGTTGTGCGCAGAGGGTCATAGTTAGCATCCGCATTCTAGTGGGGCGGTGGTCAGGGCAATGTCTATCGAACACCATCATACCGCGCGGCGCAGCCTCCCGCCAAGCAAACGGGGGGGCGCTGCGGGAGAGATGACGCGCGGTTGCCCGGCGGCGTTCCGCAGTGCGGGGGCGAGATATGCGTCTCGCTCCCGCGAAAAGGACAGCGGTATGACCTAGCCGGAGATGCGTCCGACTGACCAGGTGGTGACCGGCTTGATGTGGGCCGGGTCGACGCGATCCTTGTAGTGGATCGCTACGTTCAGCAGGCTGTCGAGCAGGGAGTCGCTCAGGAAATGGGGCTGCAGGCCCAGGTCGAGCAGGCGCGTATGCGTTGCATTGTAGTAGTGCTCTTCCGCCTCGATGCGCGGGTTGTCGACGTGGTTGATCTCGGCGCGGATGCCCAGCGCCTTGCCGGCCTCGACGACCTTCTCGGCGAGTTGCAGGACGCTGAACTGTTCGGTGATCTGGTTGAAGACCTGCATCTTGCCCTTGGGCGCGGGGTTGTCGATGGCGATCTCGATGCAGCGCACCGTGTCACGGATGTCGATGAAGCCGCGCGTTTGGCCGCCCTTGCCGTAGACGGTGAGGGGATGGCCGACCGCCGCCTGGATGCAGAAGCGGTTGAGGACCGTGCCGAAGGTCTCATCGTAGTCCAGCCGGTTGACCAGCGCTTCGTCTTCCATTTCCAGCGTCTCGGCGGTATGCACGCCGTAGACAACGCCCTGATTCAGATCGGTGGCGCGCAGGTCCCAGATGCGACAGGCGAACATGATGTTGTGGCTGTCGTGTACCTTGGAGAGGTGATAGAAGGAGCCGGGCTGCTTGGGGTAGGGCAGGGTGTCCTTACGCCCCTTGTATTCGACGGTGATGTAGCCCTCTTCGATGTCGATGTTCGGTGTGCCGTATTCGCCCATCGTGCCCAGTTTGACGAGGTGGCAGTCGGGACATTCGTCGCGGATGGCGTAGAGCAGATTGAGCGTGCCGACGACGTTGTTCACCTGGGTTAGGACTGCGTGCTCGCGGTCGATCATCGAGAAGGGCGCGGCGCGCTGCTCGCCGAAGTGAACGATGGCGTCGGGGCCGAATTCACGCACAGCGTTGACGAGGAAGGGGTAGTTGCACGCGTCGCCCATGTAGAAGGGGATGCGCTTGCCGGTGAGTTCGTACCAACGTTGCAGACGCTTGCCGGTGGACGAGATGGGCGTCAGGGATTCGATGCCTAGCTCGTTGTCCCAATGCCTGCGGATCAGGCTGTCGAGAATGGCGACCTCGTGGCCGCGTTTGGAAAGATACATGGCTGTGGCAAAACCGCAATACCCATCGCCGCCGACAATCAGAACACGCATTGCTTCTCCTCCATGTTGGTGCGCCTCCTGCCTTGTGATGCCGAAGGCGCGGGTCGAGTCGAGATATCCACAAGATAACTGCCGCTTGCCGGACGAAGACGAGGCCGGCACGGCAGGGGTTGGTTCTATGCGTTCGCTATTTCCCTTTGCGCAGCCTGCACCAGTTGGGCGACCGTGTCTTCCAGCAGCGGCACGCCGCCCAACGTGACGCCTAGGCTGTGCAGACGACGGCAGACCAACGGGTTGGCGATAGGCGTGGAAGGCGCTGCGGGCAACAGGCCTGGACGTTTCGCATAGCGTCGCGCCAGGCGCACGATGTCGCGGTGCGTGACGTAGAGGTCGCTGAGGTGGAAGACGCCGCCCAGGTCAGCGCGCTCCAGCAGGGCATAGACGGCGCGGGCTGCGTCGGCCCCATGCACCTCGGTGCCGCCCCTCGTCGAGGTCACTTGGCCGCCGGCTACGACCGTATGCACGATGTCCCACCACTTGCTGCGCTCTACCGGCCGGGTGAGGCCATAAACGCCGGTGGCGCGCAGCGCGGCGGTGGTCATGCCGCCGGCCGCGGCGAAGCTGTTGAGGAACGCCTCGACCGCAGCCTTGTACGCGCCGTAGTGCGAATCCGGCGCTGTGGGGTGAGATTCGTCGAGCAGGCGGCCCGGCTCTGTGCGCGAAAAGACGGCTCGGCTGGAGAGAAAGACGAAGCGCTTCACGCCGGCGGCGCGGGCGGCTATGAGCAGGCGCAGGGAGCCTATCAGGTTGGCGTCGAGCCAGGCGGCCAGGTCGGCGCCTTCGCCGCCGCGGTAGCGTCCGGGAACGTGCTCGTAGGCGAGGTGAACGATAGCTTCGGCCCCGACCGCGAGGGCGGCCAATGCATCCGGCGAGCGCAGGTCGCCTTCACGCCATTCGATAGGGGCGGAGAAGCCGTCGCGGTCTGAGCCGGGACGCGCTAGGGCGCGCACGGCGCAGTTGCGGCGCAGTAGTTCGTCGACGACGAAGCGGCCCACATAGCCTGTGGCCCCCGTTACAGTGATGATGCCGTTCATGCGCCTCCGCCGTTGCTGCCGGAAGGGACCGCAATAGACGGCAGGCGCACTTCATCTAGGCGGCTGATGACCTCGTGCGCGCCGGCCTGGCGCAAGGCGGCGGCGTCGAAGGAGGTGGTCAGGCCGATCACGCGGCCGATGCCGGAGTCGAGGGCGTCGGCAATGCCCGACAGGCTGTCCTCGACGACGACGCAGGCGGCAGGCTCCGCGCCCAATGCCCAGGCGGCGCGGGCGTGGACCTTGCGGTCGGTTGTTGGGTCTACGGCGTCTTCCAGGGCCAGGATCAGTTCGAAGACGGCGGGCACGCGCGCCAGTTCGAGGGTGCGCAGGAGGCGCATCCTACGCCCGCGCGAAGCGATGGCGGCATACCAGCCTTGGCGCTGCGCGTCGCGTACCAGGTCTGCGACGCCGGGAATGGGCTTGAAACGTCCCTTGCCGACGGTGAAGAATAGGTCGGTTTTGGCGGCGAGCAGACGTTGCCGCAGGTCGGCGGTCAGGGGGACGGGCGCGAGGGGACGCCACATCTCGAACAGCTCGTCTAGCGTCAGGCCGACGACCTGGGTGTAGTCGCCGGGGAGGCGGACGCCGAGTTGTTGGCGGAAGGCTTCGCGCCAGCTTTCGAAGTGGACTTCCTCTGTGTTCACGACCACGCCGTCGAAGTCTAGGATAAGGACGCGTCGGGGGGCGTCGTCTGCCGGCGATTGCGCCATGTTATGACTCCGGTGGGGAGGGCAGGTGAGGCGGCAGCGCGCCGTGCTCATAGACGTGTTGCCAGGTTTCGATCAGCGGGCGAAGTTGTTCGCGCTTAGGGTGGTTCGCTTCCCACGGCTTTTCGTATTGGTAGTGGATCACGCGGATGGCGTCCCACTTCCATAGCTGCGGCAAGTTGAACCACACGTATTGCAGGGTATTGTAGATGTAGGGCAGGCCGTGCCAGTCCGGGAAATAGGTCTGGAGAAAGGTCTGGTCGGTGCGCGGCCAGAACGCGTCCGGCTGGTCGAGAGCTTGCAGCATAGCATCGAAGGTGCGGCGAGAAGGCTTGGCGACGAAAACGCCGCTGTTCAGACGATGGAAGTCGGCGAGCGACTCGTAGAGATTGGGCGCGGCGGCGAACTCCGGATAGCCGAAAAGCCGGTCGATGTTGTGGATGACGATGGCGTCCGCGTCCAGAAACACGACCCTGTCGAACTCCTCCATCTGCCACAGGCGCAGCTTGGCGAAGTTGTCCAGGGGATCGTGGAAGGCCGGCTTGTTGCCCTTCGTGAAAGGTGCGCGGGCGTGCTGGCTTTGGCGGGAGTGGCGTTGGCGGAAGCCGGCGGAGAGGGGCAGCGGATCGGCCTGTACGATGCGGCAGCCGGCTGCACCAAGCGCGTCCAGGCCGGGCGTCTCACGTACGGCCAGCACGGTGAGCGGCCAGGCTGCGCCGGTCATGGCGAGGGAACGCGCCAAGGCGAGCGCGCCCAGCGCGTAGTCCGCATTCGTCACCAACGTTACATAGCTAAACACGTTGCTCCTCGGCTTGCTCGATACGGCTATGCCGCTCTGTGCCAACGAACCCGAATCTACCCCAGAAACGCTTTGAAAGCAACCTGAGGGAGGCTTCTGTACAAAAACTGGACAAATTTGCGTTGGGCGGGAAATGGAACGAAGCGGCGCTCATCCCGCAGGATGAACGCCGCAGCCGGCGGTGATGGTTGTAGTGCGTCGGATATTGTAGATGCGCTCAGACACGCAGGCGCGGGTCGAGCGCGTCGCGCAGCCCGTCGCCCAACAGGTTGAAGCCCAGCACCGTCGCCAGGATAGCAAGCCCCGGAAACGTTGCAACATGTGGGGCAAGCATCAGGTACTCGCGGCCGTCACTGAGCATAGCGCCCCACTCCGGTGTAGGAGGTTGAGCGCCCAACCCTAGGAAACTCAGGCTCGCCGCCGTCAGGATTGCCGTAGCGATGCGCAGCGTGGCTAACACCAGTATCGGGGCCAGGACATTGGGCAATAGGTGCTGCGTCATGAGGCGCGCATCCCGCGCTCCGACTATGCGCGCCGCCAGCATGAACTCCTGCTGTTTGGCGGAGAGAATAGAGCCGCGCACAAGACGGGCGAACTCCGGCGTTGAGAAGACGCCCACGGCGATAATCACATTCTCCAGTCCGGGCCCGATAGCCGCGACGATGGCAATGGCGAGCAGCAGTCCGGGAAAGGCGAGCAGCACGTCCATGACCCGCATGATCAAGGTGTCGGTAAGACCGCCATAGAAGCCGGATATCAGCCCGAGTGTGATGCCGATGGTCGCTCCGATAAGGGTGCCCAGTGCGCCAATGCGCAGCGAAATGGCAGCCCCATGCAGTACCCGGCTGAATATATCGCGGCCGTGTACGTCTGTGCCGAAGAAATGAGTAGACGATGGTGGCTGCAGGCTTGAGCGCAGATCCTGTTTGATGGGGTCAAACGGCGCAATCAGGGGCGCGGTGAGCGCCGCCAGTATGAGCACAATGACCAGCACGCCCCCAAAGACCGCGGCGCGATTTTTCAGAAGGCGGGCCCAGGCATCACTCCACAGGCTGCGAGGCCGGCTGCGGTCGACCGCCAGCGCCGGGGCCATGTCAGCGACGGCTTTCATACGAGATCCTCGGATCCAGGTAGGCGTATAGAATATCAATTGCCAGGTTTATAAGGGCAAACTGGAGCGCAAAAATGAGCAGAATCGCCTGCACCACAGGAAAATCCCTGAAGCCGATTGACTCTACTAGGAGGCGGCCCATGCCCGGGTAGGCGAAAACGGACTCTGTGATGACGGCTCCCGCAAGAAGATAGCCGAACTGAAGTCCAATGATAGTCACCACCGGAATCAGCGCGTTCTTCATGGCGTGGCCCAAAATCGTGGCGCGTTCAGACAGCCCCTTGGCCGCCGCCGTTCGGATATAATCCTGGTTCAGCACCTCCAGCATGCTGGACCGTGTGACGCGGGCGATGATGGCCGCCGCGCCCACCCCGAGGGTGATGCCCGGCAGGATCAGGTGCTCCCATGATCCGCGCCCGCTGGTGGGGAACCAGCGCAGCCATACCGCAAACACCAGCATCAGCATGAGGCCGAGCCAGAACGACGGCGTGCAGATGCCCAGCAGCGCCACCACCATGCTTGAATAGTCGATCCACGAGTTGCGGCGGATGGCGGCGATCACCCCGGCTGCCAGACCGACGATCACCGCAATCACAATGCTGATCGCCGTCAACTCCAACGTCGCCGGGATGCGCAGACCCACTTCATAGGAGACAGGGTTGTAGGTGCGAGTGGAGGTGCCCAGGTCCCCGCGCAACAGATTGCCGATCCAACTTACATATTGCACCCAAAGCGGTCGGTCCAGCCCCAGTTCCGCCCGAATCAGGGCGATGTCTTCCAGGGTCGCATCCGGCCCGGCAACCATCCGGGCCGGATCGCCGGGCACGACTTGGAGCAACAAAAAGATGAGCACCGTGACGCCAAACAGGGTAGGCGCCAGCCCGATTAAGCGTCTAAGGATGAATTGGAACATGGAATATGCACCTGTCTGGCGGCGTCATGGGCGGGAAGAGGCGACCTCTTTTCCGGCGAAGGAATGACCGTCTGACGTCCAGTCATCTGAGCCTGCAGGGACAGGCCCAAACCCATCCCTGCAGGGGAGTTTCGTTACCTCCGGGAACACCGGTGCGGTTACTCGACGAAGTGCGCTGTGCGCATATACGCGATGCCGTCACCCTGGATGAGCATGCCGTCAACCTCCTTACGGATGCCGCCAAGGGTGGTTGGCACCCACAGGAAGATCCACGGCGCCTCATCCATAATGATCTCCTGCGCCCGAGCATATGCGGCCTGCCGCACCTCCGGGTCAGCCGAAGCCAGACCTTCGGCAACTGCAGCATCCACGTCGGGGTTGGAGAAGAAAGCCAGGTTGAACGAGGTGGGCGGAATCGATTCTGTAGCCAAGAGGGGCCGAATGGCCCAGTCGGCGTCGCCTGTAGAAGGCGACCAACCGGCATAGTTCATCTGGCTCTGGTTCTCCGCCGCCGGCTTGAAGCGCTCAGCGCTCAGCGTGGCCGATTCCATCGGCATCACTTCTACTTGGACGCCTACCTCGGCTAACTGCCCCTGTATGGCGATGGCGGCTTCCTTGGCCTCGCTGCTGTCCGATATCCACATCTTGGCGCTGAAGCCGTCCGGGTACCCGGCGTCGGCCAACATCTGCTTGGCCTTCTCCGGATCGTACTCATAGGTCATCACCGGGGTGTAGCCCCACACCCTGGGCGCGATGGGCGAATCGGTGATCTTGCCATAGCCCCGCAGCACGACATCGATGATCGCCTGCTTGTCCACGGCATAGTTGAGCGCCTGGCGCACCTGCTTGTTGTTGAACGGCTCAATCTGGGTGTTCATAGCCACCCAATAGGTATAGATGCTTTCGTTCTCAGCAAGGGCAACGTCCTCCTCGCCTACCACCAATTCAACTTGCGAAGGCGGCACCTGGTTGATGAAGTGGGCATCGCCGGCCAGTAGCATGGCGATGCGCGTGCCCGCCTCGGGCACCGGCTTGATGGTAATGCGGTCAACCTGGGCGGCAGCGTCCGGGTTCCAGTAGCCGTCGAACTTCTCAACGGTGAGGTGGTCGCCGGGCACCCACTCTACAAACTTGAAGGGGCCGGTGCCCACCGGATTCTTGCCGAACTCGTGCACGTCGCTGTATTGCGCCGCTGCCGTGGGGCTGATGATGCCGCCGGCCGGGTGGGCGAAGGTCGCCAACATGGCGCCGAACGGCTTGGTGGTCGTGAACTTCACCGTGTATTCGTCAATGACCTCAACAGACGCAATGATGTTGTACAGTCCATATCGCTTGAGCGCGTTGTCTGGGTTGATCACGCGCTCGAAGTTGTATTTCACGGCTTCTGCGTTGAACGGCGTCCCGTCGTGGAAATTGATGCCCTGGCGCAGGAAGAACGTGAACTCCGTCGCATCGTCCGAGGCCTCCCAGCGCTCCGCCAGTTGAGCCTCCATTTCCATGGCGGCATTATAGCCGACCAGGCCCTCATACATCAGCTTTTCCGGACCGTAGGACGCGTTGTCGTTTGTATCCTGCGGATCCAAGTTCACCACGTCTGCATACTGCGCCACGACAATCTCTGTGGGCGCTCCCGCCGAGGCAGGGGCTGCGGCTTCTGCCGGTCCTACCGATGCCGGGGCGGCCGGTGCACAGGCAGCCAGCGCAGTTGCGCCGACGGCCAATCCTGTAGCGCGTAAGAAGTCGCGCCGGCTCACACGTCTTCCGTTGGATGACATAGAGTCGCTCCTTTCATGATGATGAAAATGTCTTGAGAACAGTGGGTGTGAATTGAACTAACTCTACAAGATGCCGACGAACTTGACGGGTTACCGCACCAGGCTGCCGCATAACACGAGCAGACCATGAGAGGAATCCGCAGTATGGCCTGCTCATTTTTGGTCTTCAGTGACCAAGCAGATATCGCCTGCCGCGGATGCAACGATACTGTTGGATACGAACGTGGAGTTAAGCGCCGGTTACGGAGGATATTATAGCCGGTGGGGGGCGGGTCTGACAAACGCGTGAAATTCGACAGGACTGACAGGAAAGAGAAAGGCAAGATACGGTTGCTGGTCAGTCGTCGCCGTGTTTTGGGTGAAGTAGAACAGAAAAGAAAGGCGCCCACCCCGCAGGATGAGCGCCTTGATAGGAACGACGGTAAGACTACCGGCCGTCAGTCACCCACCAGTCTTCGATGTTGCGCAGAAGACCGTTGGTGGTGATGATGTGGCTGGCGTTCTGGACGCGGTTGTTGATGGCGGCCAGGCGCAGCGGCCAGTAGAGCGGGACGATCGGCATTTCCTCGATAAAGACCATTTGGAACTCATCGTAGATGGCCTTGCGGGCTTCGGTGTCAGCCGTGTTGGCGCCTTCTTCCAGAAGCTCATCCAACTCGGGGATGCTGATCGTGCCGTAGTTGTACTGCCCGCCGGTTTGGAACTGCGAGCGGACGTCCGGGTCGAGGAGACCGCCCCAGCCGATCAGCGCCAGGTCGAACTCGCCGTCCTTGGAGCGCTGGATCAGAGTCGGGAAGTCCATCTTCTCGATGCTGACCTTGATGCCGATCTCGGCCAGGTTTGCCTGGATGATGTCGGCGGAAAGCTCGCGCACCACGTTGCCGATGGGCACGATGATGGTCATCTCGTAGTTGGGATCCCAACCGGCTTCGGCCAGCAGTTCCTTGGCCTTATCGGGGTCATAGGGGAACAGACCTTCGACCTCCGGGTTGTAGTAGTAGG
This sequence comes from uncultured Caldilineaceae bacterium, assembly GCA_964467575.1. Classification (GTDB taxonomy): domain Bacteria; phylum Chloroflexota; class Anaerolineae; order Caldilineales; family Caldilineaceae; genus JASGTU01. The sequence goes on from CAYXRG010000009.1 coordinate 57,474, forward strand.
TCACCGGCACGATCGGCCCCTGGGAGACGACGCCCTCGCCCTTGAGCAGGGAGTCGACGATCAGTTGGCGGTTGATGCCGTAGGTCAGCGCCTGGCGCAGCCGCTTGTCGCCCCAGACCGAGCCGGGGGCCATGTTGATTAGCGCATACTGGTAGCCGTTGTCCTGGTAGCTGGTGGCAGTGACGTTGGGCAGAGCCTGCACGCGCTCCCAGTCGTCCAGGGGGATGTCGCCGATGCCGCCGGCGGCCGAGAGATCTACCTCGCCCTTTTCGAGCTGGGCGACCATGGTGGCCGGGGTGACGATGGAGACGATCACCTTGTCGAGGTGCGGCTTGCCGCGGTAGTAATCGTCATTGCGCTCCAGCTCGATGAACTGGTCAGTCTCGTAGCGCACGAACTTGAACGGGCCGGAAGCGACCGTCGGGTTCAGCCAGAACTCGTGCTTGTCGAAGTCGGCAGGGGCCACGTCTTCCATCACGTGCTTGGGGAAGATCCAGACCTGGTTGCCGAGCTGCTCGAGCAGGGCGAGCGGGTCAATCGGGTTCTTGGCGGTGAACTTGATGGTGTGGTCGTCGATCACCTCGACGCCTTCCACGGTTTCTACGCCTTCAGGGCGCTTGCTGCCTTCGAGACCCTTGAGGAAGGAGATGTTGGCGCCGCGGTTGGTGACGATCTCGGGATGGCTAATGGCCCAGACGGTGTACTCGACGTCGGCGGCGGTGACGGGCGTGCCGTCGTGCCACTTGGCGTCCGCGTTCAGATAGAAGGTGAACTCGGTGTTGTCCTCGTTGATCTCCCAGCGATCCGCCAAGAGCGGGGCGAACTGCACGTCGTCGTTAAAACGGGTGAGGGAGTTGAAGAGGATGTCGATCACGAACTGGCCGTAGCTGGAGTCCGCGTTAAGAGGGTTGAAGCCGTTGGGCGGGCTCCACATGGCGATGTTGACCTGGCCGCCTTCCACAATTTCGCCGGCCTCTTCCGCTTCTTCCGGCTCGGGCGTGGCGAGCTGCGGCGCTACGAGTTCGGCTGCGCGGGTGGCGGTGGGCATGGCTGCGGGCGCTGCCGGCGCTGCGCCGCCGCAGGCGGCCAGCAGTGCAGCCAGCATGACCAGCACGAGGGCCAAATTGACCGTTTTGAGAGAGAACCTTGAGATCATGAATGTCTCCTTACGGGTTGAGAAATGGGTGAACCGATTGAAACGCTATCTTGAGACGCTTTCGGGATGGTCGGGGTTGGCTGCTGTTCACCTCCGCAACTGCGGGTCTAGGGCGTCCCGCAAACCGTCGCCCACGAAATTGATGGTAAGCACCGAAATCAGGATCATGATGCCCGGCGGCACCCAGAGCCAAGGTTTGGATTCGAGGATGGTCAGGGATTGAGCGTCGTTGAGCATCTGCCCCCAACTGGATGCCGGAGGCTGGACGCCTAGGCCGAGAAAGCTAAGCGCGGATTCGGCCAAGATGGCATTGGCGACGCCGAAGGTGGCGGCTACCAGCATCGGCCCCATGGCATTGGGCAGGATGTGGTTGACGATGATGCGGCTGTCTTTGGCGCCGACGACGCGCGCGGCCATGACGAAGTCGTTGGAGCGCAGACGCAGAAACTCGCCGCGCAGGATGCGGGCGACTTGCGGCCAGCCCAGCAGCCCCAAGACGAGCATGATGTTGCGCAACCCCGGCCCCAGAAGGCTGACCAAGACCAGGATCAGCATGAGATAGGGGAAGGAGAGCACCACGTCGATGATGCGCGAGATGATGCCGTCCACCCAGCCGCCATAGTAGCCGGCGAGCGCTCCGAGGATCATGCCGATGACCATGTAGATGGAGACCGCTACGACGCCGACCGAAAGCGAGATGCGCCCGCCGTAGATGAGGCGGCTGAGCACATCGCGCCCTACGCGGTCGGTGCCCAGCGGGTGCTGCGCGGTCGGGCCTTGGTCGAAGGCCAGCGGGTCGATGTAGCTGGGGCTATGGGGCGCGATCAACGGTGCGAAGACGGCGCTGAGTATGAGGAGCGTAAGGATGATGCTGGAATAGACGGCCAGCCGGTGGCGCAGGAACTGCCGCCAGATCAGTTGGCGCAGCGTGATGGGTTCGTGCGCCAGCTGGTCGTTGAGCGCAGCCGCGATCTGATTGGCTCGTGTTGCAGACGCTTCGGCTTGGTTGACGGTCATGGCCTAGCCTCCTTGCTGCCGGATGCGCGGGTCAACCACGCCGTAGAAGATGTCGGCCAGCAGATTCCCGATCACCACCAGGACGGCGATCAGAAGGTTCAGCCCCATGATGGTTGGGTAGTCGCGCTGGTTGATGGCCTCGACGGTTAGCCGTCCCATGCCGGGCCAGTTGAAGATCTGCTCGGTGATGATGGCGCCGCTGAGCAGAAACGGGATTTGGAGGCCGACCAGCGTGATCACCGGAATCAGGGCGTTGCGCAGCGCATGGCGCACGAGTACGACCTGATTCTGCAACCCTTTGGCGCGCGCCGTGCGCACGTAGTCTTGGCGAATGATCTCCAACATGCTCGAACGGGTGTAGCGCATGACCGAGCCGGTGTTTTGGAGGCTTAGCACGATCATGGGCAGCACGAGATGCGAGAGGCGATCCGCCAGCGAAAACTCCCTGCCGATTGACTGCATGCCGCCGGTGGGAAAGAGGTCCAACTTGAGCGAGAAGAAATAAATCATGAGCAGGCCGAAGAAGAAGGACGGCACCGACACGCCCAAGAAGGAGAAGACGGTGGCTGCATAGTCTAGCACGGAATATTGGCGCACCGCGGATAGGATGCCGATAGGGATGGCGATTATGTACGAAAGCACCATAGCGGACATCGCCAACGTGAAGGTTGGCCCGAAGCGATCCATGATGCGTTCCGTAACGGGTTGGCGATTGGTGAACGAGTAGCCGAGATTGCCGCTCGCCATCTCTTGCAGCCAGCGCACGTATTGAATGTATACGGGCTGGTCAAGCCCCAGGGATTTCTTCTTAAGCTCGATATCTTCCTGACTCAGGCCAGGGCTGACCAGCATGTCGACGGCATCGCCCGGCGCCAACGTCATGATGAAGAAGGCCACGATGGTGACGCCGAAGATGACCGGTATGGCGACTAGGATGCGTTGTAAGATGTATTTGCCCATGGGCGCTCACGCAGTTAGGTTCAGTAAGAAGCTCGCGTAGGACTTCTCAGCCAATTTCATGCCTTCGAGGGTGGCGTATTCGTCCGGGCTGTGGGGACGCCCGCCGTGCCCCAAACCGCCCAGCACCACGGGGATATTCAGCACCTCTGTAAACAGATAGAAAGGCGCCGACCCGCCCAGATGCGGCCAGATTTCGGGTTCCAGGCCCATCTGCCGGTAGGTCTTGGCCATGGCCTGCGCCGCGGGGTTGTCTTTGTACCCGGTCTTGGACGGACCGTAACCGTCGTGCGGCCTGACCTCGATCTTGTCGCCGAAGCCGTGGCGGTCTAGGTGGTCCTTGAGCAGTTGCAACATGCGATCCGGGCGCATGTTCTTGACCATGCGGATGTCGATCTGGGCGCGCGCCTCGTGCGGAATGAGCGCCTTGCTGCCTTCGCCCGTGTAGCCGGCGTTGATGCCGTCGATGTTGAGCGAGGGCTGGTAGAGATACTTGCGAACGAGGTCTACGCCGGTGAGGTCATATTTGAAGCGGCGTACGTCGTTTTCGGCCAGTTCAGTTTCTGGCGTGAAGGTCTCGACCAGCTTGGCGAGGAGTTCTTCGTCCTCGGCGCTGGGCGACACGATATCGTCGTAGAAGCCGTCGATCAGGATGTGCTTTTGGTCCGGCGTGAACATGCTCGCCAAAGCGTGCACCAGCGTCCATGCCGGGTTATGAAACCAGACGGCGTTGGAGCCGTGGATGCCGCGGCTGACAGGGCCGCCCCAGTCGCCGCCGCGGGCGATGAGGTCGATGAAGTACGGGCCTTTGAAGCCCAGATACATCTGCACTTTACCGGTGGCGTCCTGTCCGTAGAAGGGGAAGAGGGCGAAGTCGGCCTGCAGACGCTCCTTGTTCTGCTCGACGAAGCCGGGCAAGCTGGGGCTGCCAAGTTCTTCTTCGCCTTCGATCATGAACTTGACGTTCACGGGGTACGGCTCGCCGACGGCGCGGAAGCTTTCGAGGGCGTTGAAGAAGTGGATCAGGGGGCCTTTGCTGTTGAAGATGCCGCGGTTGAGCAGGCAGGGGCCGAAGCCGGGCACGTCTTTAACCTCGCCGCCCCAGGGATCGGATACCGACCAGTTTTCGCCGTCGACGGGCTGCACGTCGTACATGCCGTAGACGAGCAGGGTCTTGGGCGCGCCCACTTGGATTTCGCCGTAGACGATGGGGTAACCCGGCGTGGAGACGAGTTCGCCGGTTCCGCCCGCCTCGCGGATCATGTCCACGAGCAGCTCGGCCATTTCGGCCATGCCTGTGCCGTCAGCGCTGATGGAGGGCTGGCGCACGGCGCGTCTGACCTGCTCCAGGTGTGTGTCGAAGTGTTCGTCAATGTGCTGGTGGATGCGTTCCACGGTCATCGGAATGCTCTTTCTAGGTTGTGTTGACGCCGGATGACTACGCCGACAGGGCGACCTGTGCGCGGCGCACCGTTTCCGTCGCTTCGCCAAAGGCCCATGCCACGCGGTTGAGGCCGCGGCGCACATGGGTTGCGATCACCCGGCGCTCGTGGTCTTGCGCATCGGGCAACGCCAGCGCCGGTTCCAGGTCCGGCAGAGGCGGGATGGGCAGCGCCGGCTCGTTGCGGAAGCGGCCATGCCGCGTGAAGTGGATCGGCACGAGCGTGCGCGCTAATGCGAGAAGCGCGTCGTTGGCGGCGCGCACCGCCGGGTCGTTGGCTGTCCGGTCCTGGAGTCCGGGCAGCGCGGCGTAGAAGACATCCAACTCGGCTTGCAGTTCAGCCAACGCCTTATTCGCATCGCTAAAGTCTACCACATTTGCGGCTGCAAGGCCGTACCGCTCTAAAGCTTCATCGAATTCGACAACCAGACGGCGGAAGTCGAAGGGATGCACGGGCCGGTTGAGCACGCGCAGCAGGCCGAGCGTGTAGACGCGCAGGTCGCGCATGAGGTTGTCTTTGTCCGCGATCTCCAGTTGGTCGTTTTCTGTGTGCCAGGCGATGTTGCCGCCGCAGCCGCCCGTGGGGTAGTAGCCTTTTTCTGCGATCAAGTCCTTGGACATCGAAGAAAGTAGCATGAAGAAGCCGGTCAGGCCGATGTTGTTGAAGCTGTAGTCGCCGGCCTGATGCGGGCGTTCGCCGGTAGCCGTTTTGCCCGTGGCGTCGCGAATGGCTTCGATGCAGAAGTCCTCGGTTTCGATCATCCAGGAGACGTCGTAGTATTCGGTAGCCCAGCGGCAGCCGGGAGAGTCGATGTTCACCTGCGCGACGCAATTGCGGGCCAGGTCCAGACCGAAGTTGTCGGCATACCAGGTGGAGCCGCCGTAACGGCCGGTGGAATGGCCGGGCCACCACGCCACCCGGAGGCTGCGCGCCAGGTTTGCGCGGTTCTTGTGGAAGACGCGGGCCAGTTCGAGCAGCGTGGCATCGCCAACGGCGTTGTCGCCGATGCCCACGTCCCATGAGTCATAATGTCCGTGGACGAGTACGTAGCGTTCCGGCTCCTGTTGGCCCTGGATGTCGGCTACGACAATTGGGCAGGGGAACCAGCCCTCGCGCAGTTCGGCATGGAGGGTGACTTGGAGCGGGCCTTGCTTAAGGCGCTCGATTAGGGCCTCGCCGTCGGGCCGGTTGATGGAGATGATGGTGGTGCGCGGCTGTCGCGGTGCGGTGTCCAGGTCGGGCGCGCCCCAGATGGTGGTGCAGATGCCCCAGTGGATATCTACGCCGGGGTTGATGTGTATTTGGCCGATGGCTCCGGCCTTCTCGAAACGCTCGGCTGCGGCAGGCAGGCCCATCCCCTCGGTGACGACGATCTTGCCGCGCACGTCGATGCCGGCGTCGCCGCCCGTGTCGAAGAGGTTGCTGGCGCTGCTGGGGCGACGGCTGGGCACATATATTGCCTCGCCGGTGAGGCCCGCAGGGCCGGGAGGACGAGAAAATGCCGGCGGCTTGGCGTGTACGCTCTTGCCCTCGTAGGAGAGCGAGGCGGAGATGGGCACGCTCAGGTAGATGTCCGGTTCGTAGACCTGGTAGGGAATGCCGTATTTGTCGAGTTGCTGTGTGATGTAGCGCGCGGCCTCGCGTTCGTCTTCGCTGCCGGACTCGCGCACCAGCGTGGTGAACCGCTCGATCAAGCTCCAGGGCGCGTCGGACGATAGATCCTGCAGGAATTGATCTTCGAGCGGCGTTGTGGACTGAATATTGACTGCCATCGGCTTATTCTCTTTCGATTGTAGACGGGATGCGCCCGCCGCAGTTTTTTGTGCGCCAGCCTAGATGGCCGGCGAGTTTCTTTCGGAACGTAGACCAACAGCGGTTGCTGTCCGCCGGCTTTGCGGCGATTCGCGCGGCGCAAAGCCGGCTTCGCGGTTGCCCAGCGCAACGGAAATGCGGCTGGCTGCCTCGCTGACTAAGCGACAATAGCGCTCGATGATCTGCGCGTCGAAGCGTTCCGAGGGGCCGGCAATAGAGATGGCCGCAGCCACTTGGCCGGCCGCGTTGCGAATCGGCGCGGCGACGGAGTGGACGCCCTCATCCATGTCGTCGGCGGTGACAGCGACCTCATGGAGGCGGATCTCGCGCAATATCTGCTCCAGCCGGGCGCGCTCGATGACGGTGCTGGGTGTGAGCGGCTTCAGCTCGATGCGGTCGAGAAGAGCGGAGCGTTCGGCCTCGTCCATGTAGGCGAGCAGCACTTTGGGCACGCCGCCGGCGTAGAGGGGCGCGCGTTGGCCGATCTTGGCGAAGAGGCGAATGGGGTGGGGCGACTGGCGCGCGTCGACGCAAAGCGCCTCGTTGCCATCGCGCACGCCCAAGAAGATGCTCTCGCGCGTCTGCGCGGCCAACCAGTCGAGGATGGGGCGGGCTGCGGACAGCAAATCGAGCCGGTCTTGTACATGTTGGCCGAAGTGCAAGAAGCGGACGCCGAGGCGATACGCTCCCTCCGGGTTTCGCTCGACGTATTGGTGTTTCTCTAAGGTGTAGAGGATGCGGAACGCCTTGTTTTTGCTGAGGCGGGAAGCGCGCGTGATCTCGGCAAGAGTCATGGGCGCGTCATGATCCAGGAGGAGTTGGAACACGCGAAAGGTTTCCTCCAGGATGGCAATGGTATAGTCTGCCGCACGGTGCGCTACGGTCATCGGGCCTTTGTCGGAGCTAGTATAGCCAACCAACGTTCGGATGCAGATAAGTCGTACACGGTTTGAATGTCGGGTACGTTTACCTGGTGCGCATACAATGTCTGGTACGTAGACCTCTTTGACGTGTATGACGTGCAGAGAGGTGATGTTGGCAATGTTCGGCGGCGGCAATCTCGCTTGGCGAGAAACGTGCCGGCGCCTAGCGAGGAACCGAAAGGCGATTGGGGGCGACAGCGACCCGCGTTGCACAGGCGTCGTGCGGTTGCCGAGGCCGGCGGCTTGGCTAGACTTGCGGTGTCCGCATACGCCGGCCTGCTGTTGGTTCGCACACGGGCGTTTTATTCACTAAAACGCCGTTTGAGGAAACCTGCACTATGGTAGCAGAGCAGCGGCGTTGTGTCAAACGCCAAGCGACAGCCGCGGCCGGCAGGAAACCATGTTCTTGGCTGCGGCGCCGCTCCAGCGTTTGACAGATGCCGCGTATAGTGATAGGATGGTTGGCGTCGTGAACAACTATGCGAATTGTTCGGCTGTTCTTCATTGAACTATCGGTCCGAACAGACGTTGGGCGGCCACTAGAGTGACTGCCCTTTTTTGGGCCATTAAAGGGACCGAATTTAGCTCGCATTGAGGCGTTATCCCTGCCGTTGTTGGTGCGACGGCGGACAGCAGAAAGGAGCTGTCAAGTGGCACAGGTAGAAGTGCGCAATTTATACAAAGTATTTGGTCCTCATTCCGATAGGGCTTTGCAACTGCTGGAGCAGGGCATGTCCAAGCAGGAGATCATGGAGAAGACGGGGCACACAATCGCCCTTCAGGACGTGACGCTGGAGATAGAGCGCGGCGAGATCTTTGTGGTCATGGGGCTTTCGGGCAGCGGCAAGTCTACCTTCATTCGCTGTCTGAACCGGCTGATCGAGCCGACCAGCGGTGAGATACGGCTGGAGGACGAAGACGTATTGCAGCTTGACAAAGAAGGGCTGCGACAGCTTCGTCTGCACCGTATGTCAATGGTGTTCCAGCGCTTCAGCCTCTTTCCGCATCGATCGGTGTTGGACAACATCGCCTTTGGGCTAGAAGTCCAGGGCGTGAAGAAGGCGCAGCGCCAAGAAGCGGCTATGCGCTGGCTGGACGTTGTCGGGCTGAAGGGGTGGGAAAATAGCTACCCCGACCAGCTTAGCGGCGGAATGCAGCAGCGCGTCGGCTTGGCGCGGGCGCTCACCACCGACCCGGAGATTCTGCTGATGGATGAGCCGTTCAGCGCACTTGACCCGCTGATCCGGCGTGAGATGCAGGAGGAGTTGCTCAACCTGCAGGCCAAGCTGCGCAAGACGATCATCTTCATCACGCACGATCTGGATGAGGCCCTGCACCTGGGGGACCGCATCGCCATCCTCAAGGATGGACTTGTGGTCCAGGTGGGCACGCCGGAGGATATCCTGACCCATCCGGCTACCGATTACGTGGCGGAATTCACGCGCGACGTCAACCGCAGCCGCGTGATCACGGTGGAAACGGCCATGATCCGGCCGCGTGCATTGGCCTCGCGCCACAGCGGGCCGAAGGTCGCTCTCAAGCTCATGCAGCAAGAGGGCGTCTCCAGCGCCTATGTGGTCGACGATGACCGTCACTTCGTCGGCATCATTACGTTGGACGATGCGCTGGCTGCTGCGCGAGATGGCGCCAAGACGTTGGGACGCTACATCACCACCGATGTGCCGCGCACATCGCCTGACAGCGTGCTTTCCGATCTGCTGCCGGTTGCGGCAGAGACCGCCGTGCCCATTGCCGTAGTCGACGAAGAGGGCGTCTTGGCGGGCATTCTGCCGCGGGTGGCTGTGATCGGGGCGCTTGCCGCCAATGGCAACGGCGATTCGCCGCCGGCTTCGTTCTCTATGAACGGCAGCCGCGCGCCCGAAGGCGAAGAGATCGCTGTGCCGGAGCTTTAGTTCCGAGCCAAGGTCGAGCGGCATTGTTATTATTTGCAGAAAGTTGAAGGGAGAGAAGTATGCGTACAGTGAAATTACCCACTTTGCTATTGACGCTTGTGATGGCCGTTGCGCTTGTTCTAGGTGCGTGCTCATCCTCCGGCGACTCCGAGCCGGAGCAGCCTGCTGCGGTGGAAGCGCCCGCCGAGGCCGCTGCGCCCGTTGAAGCTGCTGTGAGCGAGACTGAAAAACGGGCGATCCGGTTTGCCGATACGCAGTTCCAGACGCTGTGGGTGAACAACGCCATTGCCGGTTTCGTCATCGAACACGGCTACGGCTATCCGGTGGAGACGATCGAGGTGTCCACGCCGGTGTATCAGCAGTCGCTCGCTTCCGGGGAACTGGATGTGATGATGGAACTGTGGCGTATGAACATCATCGACTGGTACAACGAAGTCACGGAATCCGGCCAGGTGATCGACCTGGGCGAGACTTTCGAGCGCTCGACGCAGGGTTTTTATGTGCCGCGGTACGTGATCGAGGGCGACCCTGAGCGCGGCATCGAGCCGATGGCGCCGGAGTTGAGGAGCGTGTTTGATCTGCCGGAGTACATAGGGTTGTTCCAAGATCCGGAAGATCCGTCTAAGGGACGGCTGATCAACTGCATCACGGGCTGGCAGTGCGCCAAGATTAACCGCATCAAGCTGCACGCCTATGGTCTGGTGGAGTATTACAACTCGATGGAACCCGGCGCCGCCGCCGCTCTGGACGCGGCCATAGCCGGTGCGTACGTTAAGGGCGAACCGATTCTGGCCTATTATTGGGAGCCGACGTGGCTGTTGGGCACCTATGACATGGTGCAGCTAGAAGAGCCGGAGTGGACGCCGGAGTGTGAGGCGGAAACCCAGCGGGCGCTGACCGGCGAGATCGAGGAAGATGAGGTCAGCGAAGCGGCCGGTTGCGCCTATCAGACGCTAGGCATACACAAGGGCGTGCACGGCGGCTTGGCCGAAGAGGCTCCTGAGTTAGTCGAGTTCTTCGAAGCTATGTTTATCGGCACCGATGCGCTCAACAGGACGGCCGCCTATATGTCGGCGGAGGAAGCGTCGGCGGACGAGGCTGCGCTCTGGTACTTCGCCAATTACCAGGAGGACTGGCGCGGGTGGCTGCCCGACGATGTTGAGGCCAAGGTGGAAGCGGCTTTGATCGAGGCCGGCGCCGAGCTTTAGTGTGGAGCGATCGCTTGTCCTGTTCTGTCGAAGTCTTACAGGGCGGGCTAGGATTCGGCGCCGAGTGACTGAGCGGCTCACCGAAGCGCCCGGCGGTTTTTCGTCGGGCGCTTCCTCGGAAAAAGCGATAGAAAGATAGGAGAAACCCGATGCAGGAGTTTCCGGATTTATTTGAACTCCCCTTAGAAAAGTGGATAGATCGCGGCGTCAACTGGCTTACCGTGGAAGGCGACGCCTTCTTCGATGCCATCGGCGGCGCCTTGCTGCAACTGCTACTGTGGTTGGAGGGCGCGCTGTTGTGGATTCCGTGGTTCGTGATGATCGGTTTCGTGGCCCTCATTGCCTGGCGGGTGAAGGACTGGCGTCTTGCCGCCGGTGCAGCAGCCGGCCTGTTCTTCATCGGCCTGTTGGGGTTGTGGGAAGCATCGATGAAGACGTTGGCGATCGTGTTGGCGGCTACGCTGCTGGCGATCGTCGTGGGTGTGCCGATTGGCATCGCCATGACGCGCAAGGACTGGATCGAAAGCCTGATTCGTCCGATCCTCGACATGATGCAGACATTGCCCAGCTTTGTTTATTTGATCCCTGCCCTCATGCTCTTTGGCTTGGGCAAGGTGCCTGCTCTGATCGCCACCTTCATTTACGCGGTGCCGCTGTCGATCCGCTTTACGAACCTCGGCATTCGCCAGGTCCCAGAGGACGTAATCGAGGCGGCGGAGGCCTTTGGCGCTACGCAGCAGCAGCAACTCTTTAAGGTGCAATTGCCCTTGGCGTTGCCTACGATTATGGCGGGCATCAACCAGACGATCATGATGGCGCTTGCCATGGTGGTCGTGGCGTCGATGATTGGCGCCGGCGGGCTTGGTTCGGAAGTGTTGAACGGCATCTCGCGGCTTGAGGTTGGCCGCGGCTTTGTGGCCGGCATTAGCATTGTCATCCTCGCCATTATTATGGACCGCATTACGCAGAACATGGCGCCGGCACGCGCCAAGGCCGTCGAATAGAGCGCCACATATGAGATCGGTTTCGCTTCTGGCACGGGGCGAATCGATTGGACGAGTAGGGCAAGCGCCGCTCTTCGATTTTGGGGGGCGGCGTTTTTTATGTGCTTTTGCGGGCGGGCTGGCCGGGCAGGCGGTTAGTCCGCCTCGGAGGAGGTCTGTGGGGCGGGAGCCGAGGCGCGCATTCTGAGTTCGTTGCGGAATGCCCAGAGCGCGACGACCAAGCCGACGACGATCAGGGCGGCGCTGACGTGCAAGGTGTCCTGCATAGCGGGAACCTGCACCGGGATCGGCGCGCTGCTGGGGCCGCCCGGAATCAATTGGCCGTTGTTGTGGAAGATGGCGCGCGCCGCCCAGATGGCGCCCATGATGGAGATGCCGACCGTCTGGCCCAGGGTGCGCGTGACCGCCAGCAGGCCGGACGTCACGCCGAGGGCTCGGCGCGGCACGGAGCCCATGATGGCGCTGTTGTTGGGGGACTGGAAGAGGCCCATGCCCAGGCCGATAGGGAGGAGACGCAGCACATAGCCGATAACCGGCGTGGATTCGGTCAATGTGGCGGCGGAAAAGAAGCCGACGAGCAGCATGAATAGGCCGGCCACGCTGATCGGCCGCGAGCCCACGCGGTCGGACAGAGAGCCGGAAAGCGGGGCCACGATGCCGACTGCAATAGGCGTGACCGCCATCATCAGCCCGACTGAGGTGACGTCTAGGCGGCGCGCATTTTGCAGGTAAAAGGGCAGGAGCAGAATGGTTCCGGAGTTGGCGATGAAGGTCATGAATCCCGTGAACAGGTTCACCCGCAGAAGCCGGTTGCGAAAGAGCCTCAGGTCGATCATCGGCTCAGGCACGCGCAGTTCGATGAAGATGAAGAGGGCGAGAAAGGCCAGGCAACTCGCGAAGAGCGCCAATACGGCAGGCGCGGTGAAGCCCACGGTCTGACCGAAGGTGAGGCCCAACAAGAGCGAGATCATGCTGATGAAGAGCGTGACCGCGCCGGCGAAGTCGAAGCGGCGACCCCCCACGGGCGGCAGGTCCGGCACAAAGCGCTGTACCATCCACGCCCCCAAGATGCCGACGGGCAAGTTGACGAGGAAAATCCAGTGCCACGAAGCTTGGCCCAGGATGAGGCCGCCGATAACCGGGCCGGAGATGATGCCGATGGAGACCATGGAGCCGGTGACGCCCAGCGCCTTGCCGCGTTCGCTGCTGGGGAAGGCTTCGGTGGTAATGGCCGGGCCGAGCGCCAGGATCATAGAGGCGCCGACGGCCTGCGCCACGCGCATCGCGATCAACATCTGCACTGTATTGGAGACGGCGCACAGGAGTGAACCGATTGTGAACAGGACGAAGCCGGCAAAGTAGATGCGCTTTTTGCCGCGGATGTCGGCCAAACGACCGATGCCCAACATCAGGGTGGTGAGGGTGAGCATATAAGACAGAACGACCCACTGGATCGTGGAGAAGTTCGTGTTGAGATCGTCGACGAGCGTGGGCAGCGCCACGTTGACGATGCTGCCGTCGATGGTGGCGAGGAAGATGCCCATCGCGATCGCGGCCATGATATACCACTTGCGGCTGTAGTCGACGACGGCGGGGTCGGGAGGAGGCGATGAGGTCATGAGGCGGGGCCTGTCAGCCTATCGTGAAAGCGTTTGAGCCGGGCATGGATTCAGGCGGCTTGCCGGCGCGTGCCCGGCGGACGCAGCGCGCCGCCTGTCTCTATCCTATCACATGCGCGGCGCATTTGGCGTCCGCGGCGACTTGGGTGAAGATTGGCAACAAGAGGCGGCGCGCGGCAAGACCGCGGCGGCCTCGTTGTCGCAAAGCCGATTGACACCCTTTGCACACAAGGAGCCTGATATGTCGACGAGGGCGAGCGGGCTGGCGCCGGCCCGTATAGACGAACTGATTGGCATCTACCGTGACGGGCTGCTGGAGGACGTGATTCCATTCTGGATCAGGCATAGCGTGGACGAGGAGCATGGCGGGTACATGTTTTCTGTGGATCGGGACGGCTTGATCATCGACACGGATAAGGCGGTATGGCTGCAAGGTCGCTTCGCGTGGATGCTCGCCACGCTCTATAACACGGTTGAGCCGCGAGCGGAGTGGCTGCGCCTGGCCAAGCATGGCATCGACTTTCTCGATGCCCACTGCTTCGACGATGACGGTCGTATGTTCTTTCTCGTCACGCGTGAGGGGAAGCCGCTGCGCAAGCGACGCTATTTCTTCAGCGAGACCTTTGCCGTCATCGCCTATGCCGCTTATGCCAAGGCGGCGGAGGACCCGGCGCTGCTCCAGGCTGCGGAAGATCTGTTCCGGCGCGTGACCCGGCTTGTGACGACGCCCGGCGCGCTGCCGCCTAAGGTCGACCCGGCGGTGCGGCCAATGAAGGGGCTGGCTGTGCCGATGATCCTGATCGCAACGGCTCAATCCCTGCGCGAGGCCGGCGGCGACCCGGAACTGTGCAACAGATGGATCGACCGCTGCATCGACGAGATCGAGAGCGATTTCATGAAGCCGGACATGCGCGCCGTGCTGGAGACGGTCGGCCCTAACGGCGAATTCCTCGATCACTTCGACGGCCGCATGCTCAACCCCGGCCATTCCATCGAAGCGGCCTGGTTCATCTTGGAGGAGGCGCGCATGCGCGGCAACGACACACGTCTGCGCACCCTGGGCGAGACCATCCTCGAGTGGATGTGGGCGTGGGGCTGGGACGCGGAGTATGGCGGGCTCTTCTACTTCCGCGATGTAAAGCGGCTGCCTGTGCAGGAGTATTGGCACGACATGAAGTTCTGGTGGCCGCACAACGAAGCCATCATCGCCGCTCTGCTCGCCTATCACCTCACCGGCGACGCCAAGTACGCAGCCATGCATGAACAGGTGCATGAGTGGACGTATGCACACTTCCCCGACGCGGAGCATGGCGAGTGGTACGGCTATCTGCACCGGGATGGCCGGCTGTCCGTGCCGCTCAAAGGAAACACCTGGAAAGGGTGCTTCCATGTGCCGCGCATGCAGTGGAAGTGCTGGCAGATATTGGAGGAGATGAAAGGCGGGTTAGCGACGAAGCAGGCGGACTAGCTGAAAGCGGACTCCAGCCGGGCTAAGAGCATGCCGGCTTCGTGCAGGTCGGGCATGTCACAACCTTCGGTGAAGGTCGCATACACGGGCAGCAGTCGCTCGTAGGCCTCGGCGGAGGCGCCCCTGTTCTGCAAGAGGCGCGCGAAGCTCATCGTGGCGCGCAACTGCCAGGCGAGCGCTTCTTTCTCGGCTGCGGAGTTGATGGCGCGTTCGTAGTAGGCTTGCGCCATCTGAGCGGCTTCGTCGGCGTATTGGGCCAGGAGAAGATCACCCATGAGGCGCAGGATCTCCGGCTCGAAGAGGCCGATGCTGAACTGCCCGGCGCCGGATTCGGCCGCGGCCAGCGCGGCAAGTCCCCGTTCCGGATCTCCTGTCCGCAGATAGGCTTCCGCCAGATGCACAAAGAGCAGCGCAGCCATATCCGCGGCATCGACACCCTCTAGGATATCCAGGCTGCGCTGCATGCGGACAAGCCCCTTGGCGGGGTCGCCGGAAATAACTTGATCGTATCCCTGCGCGGCCTCGGCTGCCAGCCTGTAGGCAGGCAGTTTTTCGCGATTGGCCAGCACGATCAGGTTCTTGACGAGGCTGCGGGCATGCGCCGTTTCATGGCAAAGCAGCGGCAGCACTACGCCGGCAATATACAGAGCGACGATCTGCGTGCGAGCGTCGCTCTCCTGCCGCGCCAGGGTTAGCGCTTCGTGCGCCCGCGCCAGCGCTTGCTTCGGATAACCGAGCGTCCACAGCGGCACGGCGAGTTGCGCCAGGCTGTGGACTGTCATGTCGATGCCGGATAGGTGGAACGCCGTGCAACGCAACCCGTATATGCGATGGTGCAATGCCTCCTCTAGGTAACGTCTGGCGAGGACAGGTTCGCCTTCTTGTATGCAGGTTATCGCCAGCGCCCAGTGGGCTGTCGCTTGGCGGATGAGGTCGCCATCCGCGCGGGCTAGACGAAGCAGTTTGTGGTTCAAGTCGAGCGCACGCGCGTAGTCGCTGCGCCCCAGAGCGGCGGCGGCGCACGCTTGTAGCAACAGCAAGGCTAGTTGGTGATTGCCGCCGGCCAGCAATTCGCAGTAGCTGAGCGTCTCGTCCGACGTTGGACGGTCTCGCTGCGCGCGAGCGCAGGGGGGCTGAGCGGGGTTGGCCTCCGCCCGGTGCGGAAGCTCACAAGCAGCGCACTGCGTGGGGACCGTGCGAGGGCGGCATTCGGTTGGATAGGGCCATAGCAGCCCTTCCGCTGCGTCATCATCGCCGGCTTTTGGGCTTTGCGCGACTTGCAGCAGCCGATTTGTCGCCTCAACGGGCATATCCGCCGCTTCGTAGTGCAGGGCAACCTGGAGGGCGTGGGGGTATGTCCCCTCCGTGCCCGAACGGAGATAGAATGTCTCTAGCGCCAGGGCGATGGCTTCGTGCAGTTCGGTGCGTCGAACCGGGTCGAGGCTGTGGTAGAGGCTTTGTTGGCAAAGGGCGGCGCGGAAGCGATAGCGTGAGAGTCGCGTGCGTCCCATGCGCCTATCAGCCGGGAGTCTGTCCACGCTTACGGCTTGCACCAAGTTGAAGCGGCGGCTCAGCGCGCCGCTGCATAGGCCGATCACCTGTTCTTCGTCCATGCCGAGGGCGGCGGCGACGACCTCGGCGTCGAAGACGGGTCCTTGTACGCTGGCGGCAAGGAGGACCTCGCGCCAAATCGCCGGCAAATTGGCCGTGAGCTTGGCGACCACCGCCTGAACGCGCGGGGGCGCAACCGTCCATGTCAGGGAGTCTGCTTCGACCCACTTGCCCTTGCTGTTTTTGACGAGATCACCCCGGGCTTGCATGTCGCGCAGCAACTCGCAGGCAAATAGCGGGTTGCCGCCGGTCTGTCTGGTAAATTCGTCGCGAAAAGCGTCGCTGAAGTCGTGCGGTATGGCGTCGAGGACCGTATTCGCCAGTCCGCCTGCTTCGCCCTGGTCGAGGTCGATCCGGGCTTCTCTGAAGCTGCTCTGCAGTTCGCTGACGGCTTGCTCCAGCGGGTGCACGAACCCTGCTTGCGCGGTGTCGGCGAGGTCGCCGGGGCGGTAGGCGCCGACGAGGAGGATGGAACTCTGTCCCAGTCTGCGTCCCAGATGCCAGAGGAGAGCGATGGTGTCGGCGTCCGCCCACTGCAAGTCATCGAAGAGAAGAAGCAGTGGACGCTGCCGAGCAAGAACGGTGAGAAGGCGCGCCGCTTCTGCGAACGCCTCGACCTGAAGCGCACCACGAAAACCGTGCTGCGAGGCCGGCTCGTGCACCGGATGAAGTGCAGCCGGCCTTGCCCTGAGCTGACCCCGATTCGCACCGGTCCTTGCCAGTTCCTGCACCTGGGCAAGCCAGGACGTGCGTGCATCGGCATCGCCAGGCCAGGGGGCGAGAATCTTTGCCTGAGCAAGAAGCGCGCTGCCGGAGACAAGCGGCCCGATCAGGCTAGGGCCATGCTCGACGAGGGCGCGCAAACCGGCAGGCGCAAATTCGTGCAAACGACGTTCTGCTTCGTGATGATAGATGGGCTGGACGCGGGCGATCTCCAGATCGCCGGACAACTGCCTCAATATCTCGCTGAACGGCAAGCAGATGTCGGAAGCGCCGGCGTAAGGCGCGCAACATCCACAGACAGCAACTAGGCCGCTGTGCTGTTCGAGGGCGCGCACGGCGAACTGCCTGAGCAGGGCGGTCTTGCCGCTGCCCGCGCTGCCCGTGATGAACACGATGCGGCTTTCCCCTTCCAGCGTTTCGTCCAGCAAGCGGTGCAGCGTTGCCAGTTCCTGCGTGCGCCCGACGAAAAGCGGCGGATCTGGGCTGGCGGGCGCGTGGTGCGGCTCGCCGCCGGCGTCGCCCGGCGATGCGTGTGCCGCGCCGTCCAGCCGTCCGGCGCGGATGCTCTCGAAAAGCGCTACGGTCTGGTCATCCGGTTCGGCGCCTAAGTCCCTGGCAAGTAGGGTCTGGCAGTTGTGGAAGTGGGTGAGGGCGGCCCCTCGTTGGCCGTCCAGGGCGAGGGCGCGCATCATTTGGCGGTGGGCGCCTTCGTACCACGGGTCAAACTCCATCTGGCGGCGTGCGTAGGCCTGGGCCTGTCTGTAGTCGCCGCGCTGCTCGCTGATGGCGCAAAGCCTGTGCAGCACGAGAAGCATGTGCCGGTCGAACTGCTCGCGTTTCAGAAGCAGCCATTCGTCAAAGGCGGGACTGTCTACGGACGAAATTCCTTCCAGGAAAGGGCCGCGATAGAGCGCTGCGGCGGCTTTGAGATCCGCTTCGTCGTGGCTGCCGCCAAGTTGCAGAAAGCGTGTGACATCCAGCATATGGCGGCTATGGCGGTTGAACTGCAAGGCATCGCGCGAAACGATGAGGTGCGGCGCATCTGCGCCGTGGTCGCCAAGGGCGTGGCGCAAGCGTGAGAGGGCATAGCGCAGGCTGCTGCACGCCTCTTGGTAGCCGGCTTCCGGCCACAAGAACGCAGCCAAAGAAGGGCGCAGGTGCGATCGGTCCGCTTCGACGGCTAGATAGGCGAGGAGCGCCCGGAGCCTGTCGGACGTTAGGCCGGTTATTGCCAAGCCGTTGTACGTCGCTTGGAATGGGCCAAGCAACTCCAGTGACAACTCTGCCACTGTGATCCTTCTCCTCGATCCCGCAGAGGGCCGGAATCGGCATCGCGCGTTTAGCCGGTGTTGCGTCTGCGCCGTCATATCTGTCGAAACCGGAGCGCGTTCAATTACACCCTATCGCATCCGGCACGTCTATTTCCTATCAATTTCCTGTCAATCTTGAAGATGCGTGACAGCAGGCGCGGCCGTGCGCCCGCCGACACGCGCTGGGCAACAGCAATGTGCGATCCGTTGCCCAGCGCCACGCGCCGCACACGCCGCGCACACGTTTGCCGCACCGTGGATTGCTAGACTGGCGATGAGCGGGATTCGCGCTTGGTTGCGCGTCTGTGTGAGCAACTATGCAAAACGAAGAACAGCGGTATCTGGCCTTCCTTGTGCGCTTCTGGCAAATCCGGAAGCGCGGCGAGTTAGTCTGGCGGGCGTCGGCAGAAAGCGCCCAGACGGGCGAACGTAAGGCGTTCGCCGACATGGACTTGCTGTTCTCGTTCCTCAAGCGATGCACCGAGGAACAGGCGCGACCGGGGGAGGCGGGCCGGTCTGCGTGCGATGGCAAGCCGGCTGTGCATCCCTCCGTTTCGGCTGAGGACGCAGGCAAAGGCGGGCGCGACTAGCGTATTGGCGCGAGTGTGTGGAGCGAGCGTAACATGTTTCAGACCCAGCCGGTAGAGATCGATTGGATCGTGGGCGTCCTTCTCCGTCGCCTGTGGCTGATCTTGGCTTGCGCTCTGTTGGCTGGCGTGTTGGCTTCCGCCGTCGTCACGCGCGTTCCGCCTGCCTACGAAGCCACGGCAGTTCTGCTTGTGGAATCGCAGCACGACGAGAATTCGAGCGTGTACAACGATCTCATCGCCGGGGAACGGCTTGCGCTGACCTACAGCCAACTGCTCAAAAGCCAGATTGTCTTGGCGCAGGCAATCGAGCGGCTGAACCTGCCGGAGAGCCCGCCATCCTTAGCCAAGCGCATTTCGGTCGAGACCGTCGCCAACACACAGTTGATTCGTATCACGGCGACGGACTCTGTAGCGGCGCAGGCGGCGTTGATCGCCGATGCGTTGGCGGAATCGTTTGCTGAGTATGTCAAGACCCTGCCTGAACAACGCTTCAGACCGGCGCTGGCAAGTCTACAGGCCGAGATGTCGTCGGCTTCGGCCGAAATCCGGGACGTGCAGGCGGAGATCGCCGCCCTCACTGCGCGCCGCAAAGAACATGATGCGGAAGCGGCGCGCCTGGCTGTACTGCTGGCCGATTCACGCGCCGCGCTGCGCACGTTGCAGAACGACCACGCCAACCTGCGCATGGCCCTGGATGAGGCCGCGGGCAGCTTGCGCGTCATCGAAGCGGCGCAGGGGCCAGCGGCGGATCAGGAGTCGCCGCATAGCGCCTCAGTCATCTTGCTCGCCAATGAGGCGCCGTTGGCCGCGCTTGGCGGCTATAGTGGCGGCCTTGGCGACGGCAGACTCGCCGCTACCTACGCCGCAATCGTGAAAGAACGATTCGGGCTGGAGGCGGCGCTAGCATCCGCCGAAATAGCAGACCTCCCGGACATGACGGCTGGAAGCGTTCAGGTGGAGCAATTGCCCGGAACGCAGCTAATCCGCATTACGGTCACGGACGCAGACGGCGCGACCGCAGCACGCCTTGCCAACGGCGTCGCCGCGGTGCTGATCGAGCAGATGCATGTCTTGCTGACAGAACCCTACGCTCAGCGCCTGACCGGCTTGCAGCAGCGTATCGATGCGTTGCAGGAGTCTATCGACGCGACCCAGGTCGAGATCGACTCCGTTGCGCGCGATGAGATCGCGGCCGAAACGGAATTGGCGGCCCTGTTGAGCGCAGCGGACGAAGACCGCGAGGGCTATCGGTTGTTGCAACAAGACTATGAGCAACTGCGCCAGGCGAGCGTCGCAGCCGCCAATACAGTGGCGATCGTCGAATCCGCCCAAACGCCGGAGGCGCCGGCAAGCCGCGCCGCGCTCTATGTGCTGCTGGCTGCTGTGATCGGCGGTGCGGCGGCGACCGGCATCGCCTTCGTGTTGGCGAATATGGACTCGATCTTGCGGACAGCTGAAGATGTCGCCCAGGCGCTGGGCCTCGACCCGATTGCGGCGATTGGCCGGCTTAACCCGCGTGAACGTCTCTTGGCCGCCGAGACGTCACCGCACTCGCCCGCGGCCGAAGCCTTTGGCGTGCTGGCCGCTAACGTCCGTGTTGCAGCCGATGAGGGTCTGTTCAAGACGCTGCTGGTTACCAGCCCCATGCCTGGCGAGGGCAAGTCGACGGTTGTCGCCAACTTAGCCGTCGCTCTGGCGCGTACCGGGTTCAGCGTTACAGTCGTGGACGCCGACTTACAACGTCCGCAATTACGCGAGCTGTTTGGCCTGGGGCGCGGCGGCGGGATCGTGGATGCGCTGGCGAACGGGTGTGTTGAGCGGCATCTGCAAGAGGCTCGTACGGCAGGCGTGAAGGTCCTCGCCGGGCCGAGTCTTTCGGAGCGCCCGTCCAGCCTGGCGAACCCGGCGAAACTGAGCGGGCTTTTGGCGCGGCTGGCGGCGGAGGCGGACTTGGTGCTGATCGACAGCCCGCCCGTGCTTGGGTCGGCGGACGCGCTGCTGTTGGCGTCGCATGCCGATGCTGCGCTCATGGTCGTGCGCGCCGACCGGACGGCGGACGCGGACGCGCAGGAGGCGATGAAAGCGCTGCGCAGGGCAAAGACCGGCGTCTTGGGCGTCGTGCTCAATGCCGCCAACCTGCGGCGTAAAGGGCGCAGCCGCCCTTACCGCCAGGCGCTGCAAGAGGTCGAGGTTCATGTCGAACAGCCGCGTCATGTATCAACCAGCGCGGCATAGGCGCGCAGAAGCAGGGGCGCGGGATGAAGGCGAGCAGGAAACGGCTAATGGGAGCGGCGGCGCTGGCGTTGACCGGCGCGTTGCTGTTGGCGTCGCCGCAGCCCGCGTTGCTGGCCATCGGCGATTTCCTGGTGATCCGCGATGCGCTGGCGCACGCCGATGTGATCCACGTCATCAGCGGCCCCGATCACCGCGCCGACTATGGCATTCGTCTGTATCAAGAGGGGTACGGCAGCCGCATTTTCTTTACAGGCGGGTGGTGCCCCGTCATCCAGGGCAACCATGCCGAGCGAGGATCGGCCAGGGCGGCGAGCCGGGGCGTTCCGCAGCAGGCGATCGTCGCCGACGGAACCGAGGTGCACAGCACTTATGAAGAAGCGCTGCGCCTGGCGGAGTACATCGCCGCGAGCCCAGTACCCATACGATCCGTGATCGTGGTGAGCGATTCGTTCCACATGCGGCGGGTGCGCTGGACGTATCGCCGCGTCCTGGGCAAGGCGGTCGCGGTCAAAATGGCGCCTGTGCCCTTCGAGTTGTCGCCCTACCGGCGACGTTGGTGGACTGATGCGGAATCCGCTCGCTTTGTGAAGGATGAGTACGTGAAGACAGTCTATTACATTGCCCGCTACCAGTTGAGTTGGGGGCGCGCCCAAGAATGGCTGGCGACGTATGACCGCGACTGAACGGACCACGTTAGCCTTGTTCGCTGCGGCGGCAGCCCTAGTATTGGTTGGGGCGGCCGTATTGTGGGCGGGCGGAAGCTTCCTCCCCGGCGCGGAGAGTGCGCCGGGGAAGAGCGGTCAGATCACCGCGTCTGCTCTCCCTACGCTCCGCCAGTCTGGCGAAAACGCCGCAGGCGAAGACTTGCCGGGACAGTTTCTGGGCGCACTCACGCCGGGGCCTGGGCTTCTGCCTGCGGGGACGGTGACGGTCACGTTGAGCCTGACCACCTCCCTTCCCGCCGACTGCCGCTGGAGCGACTCGCCCGGCACGCCCTATGCGCAAATGACGAACTCCTTCGCGCAAGGGCAAGGCGCTATGAACCATGACGCGCTTGTCTCCGGCCTGTACGATCTCGCCGACCGCTGGTTCTACGTGCGATGCGCCGGCTCGGATGGCATCGTCGACCCGGACCGGCAGGAGGCGCAGACTCACCTGCGCGTGCTTGGCCCCTGGGACGGCGGCTACCCGCGGATCGCCAATCTGTGGCCCAACTACGATCCGGCGTTAGGAGTGGATTTTTTCGCCGGCTACGATCTGCTTATCCCCAACTGGTGGCCGGAGGCGGCAAGGCCTCTGGACAGGCTGCGTGCCGTGAACCCTCGCGCCAAAATCCTGCGCACGCAGAACGCCACCTATGGCTGGCCCGAAATCGACGCGCTGACTGCCGAATGGGTGAACAGCAAGCCGGGCGAATGGGGCTACCCGTGCCTGTTACGCGACAGCGGCGGGACGATTTTGCGCGTCGCGATCTGGGGGCACCCTATGTTCAACCTGACCCAGCCGCAGTGTCGCGATGCGCTGATTCGCCAGAACATCGATGAGTTTCTTTCGCCTGATGTGCGGGCGGGCGACAACCTGGCCTACGACGGCATCTTCTGGGACTTGCTCAACGGCTGGATCTCGTGGTTGGGCGCAGACATCGACGCCGATGTTGATGGACAGCCAGACGACCTGGCACAACTCGATGCCGCCTATCAGGCCGGCCTGCAGGAACTGCTGGCAACTGTGCGCGCCGCGCTGCCCAATGCCATCCTGATGGGCAATGAGGCGGCGACGGTCTACGCGCCCTGGGTGAACGGGCGCATGTTCGAGTGGCATCTGTGGACGCTGGCGGACAGGGCCAACCAGCTCACCTGGGACAAGATCGTTGCCGACTATGATGAGTGGTCGGACCTCGGTCAGACGCCGCGCACGACCTTTATTCAGGGCGCACCGCAATCGCTGGAGGGGCCGCAGGGCAGCCGCAGCTACGACTATATGACGCCGGCTATGCGGGCAGAGACTGCAGCCGACTACCAGCGGATGCGTTTCGGGTTGACCACGGCCCTGATGGGCGACGGCCTCTACTTCTTTCAGTACCAGCCGACTCGCGGCCAGTCTTTCTGGTACGACGAATTTGGCGCAGTAGGCGATCAGCCCAGCGGCGCACTGCCGCTCGGCTATTTAGGCCTCCCCACAGGCGAACCGCAACCGCTGGACGGCAGTCCGCAGGGCGTCTGGGCGCGCTCTTTCGATAACGGGCTGGTCGTGGTCAATGCCTCGTCCGAGATCCGGACGGTCACGTTACCCGGCAACTACTACAAGCTCGACGCGGGCCAAGCGCCTCTTTTTCAAACGCGCATCGACGACGACGCCATCGCCGCTTCCGCCGGATGGCGCATAGAGCCGGCAAGCAATGAGCAGTTCGGTAAATCTGTCCTCGTCGCCGAAGGCGGCACGATGGCGAGCGCCGTGTATCAGCCTCAGCTTGCCTTTGGCGGGTTGTATCACGTGTTGGCATGGGTTGCGCCTCGCGCCGGACAGAGCATCAGCGTGACGGTGGGGATTACGCACACGGGAGGCACGGCATCCGTCATTCTCGACCAAACGACCGGAGAAGACGGTTGGCGCGACCTGGGCGCCTTCCCATTTGATGCGGGCGACACGGCCGCTGCAACGCTGATGGCTACGGGCGAGGGGAACGTTGTAGCCGACGCCTTCAAGTGGGTGAGCGTGGCGCGCTTCAACGACGGCGCGCGCGTCGGCGAGGTCACTCTACTGCCGCAGGACGGCATTATCCTTCTGGCGGAGTGCAGCGATGATCTTCAGTCGCGGCTCTATGTGCCGCTGATCGAGGTGAGGTAGTCTCGTCATGATCAGACCCGCGACGACGGTAATAGGCGATGCGGTGAGCAACGGTGCGCCGCTTGCCGCGCCGGACACGGCGTCGGTGCAGCGGAGATTCATGGCGAACGTCGCGTCCAACGCCGCGTATATCGGGGCGCAGACTGTCGCCAATCTATGGATGACGCCGTTTCTCATCGGCCGCATAGGCGTCGCCGCCTTCGGCGTCATTCCGTTGGTGCACATGGTCACGGCGTATCTTTCGGTGGTGACCTCGGCGCTCGACTCCGCCGTCAGCCGATTCCTGGCAATCGATCTTGGGCGACACGATGCGCAGGCCGCCAACCGGACGTTTAACACGGCCCTGTTTGGGATTCTGGCAGTTACGGCCGGTCTTAGTCCCCTGGTCGTGGCCGTTGCCGTCGCCTTTCCCTCGTTGTTCACCGTGCCTGCAGGGTGGGAGCGGGATTCGTCCTGGCTGTTCGTTTTGAGCGCGGCGGCGTTCTTTATCACCGTCATCGGAGGGGTTTTCGCCGTCTCGCCATTCGTGTACAGCCGGTTCGTCTGGCGGAATGCAGTAAGCCTGGCGGGGCTGGCGGTGCGCTTCGGGCTGATCGCGGCGCTGTTCGTGCTGCTGCCTGCCCGCCTCTGGTATGCCGGCGCGGCATTGTTGGCCGGCGCTGCGGCTTGCATGGGCGGCTATGTGCTTCTGTGGCGCCGGCTGACGCCGGAACTGCACGTACGTCCGGCGGCATTCGACCTGCCGCGGCTGCATGACCTCTTGTCCATGAGCGGGTGGCTGGTGGTGAATATGGCCGGGGCCATGCTGCTGCAAGGAACGGGCTTGATCGTCGTCAACGCCTATTTCGGCGCCGCCATGACCGGCAGCTACGCCGCCGTCGCCCAACTTGCCCTGCTAATCGAGTACCTGGCGGACGCCGCGGCTGTCGTGGTGCGGCCGGTGATCTTGGCGAAATACGCGCATGATGACGCCGCCGGCGTGCGGTCTGTGGCCGCGCAAGCGGTGCGGTTGCTTGGGTTGGGATTGGCGCTGCCGGTCGGTCTGTTGTGCGGCTTCGGCAAGCCGTTGCTGACCCTGTGGCTTGGGCCTTCCTTCGCTCATCTGAGCGGTTTGCTTGTTGTACTGACGGTTCACCTCGGCCTGAGCCTGTCTGTGCGCCCGCTGCTGCACGTACAGAACGCGTATGACAAGGTGAAATGGCCGGGGATCGTGACTCTGATCTCCGGGGTGGCGGCGCTTGGCTTGGCCGTCGCGCTGGCGCAGTGGGGGCCGTGGGGTTACATGGGGGTGGCGCTGGCGGGCGCGCTGGCGTGGACGGTCAAGAACGGCCTGTACATGCCGATCTACACGGCCAAAGTTACGGGGTTGCGGTGGTGGAGCTACTTGCCGAACCTGACGCCGGGCGTTGCCGGCACGCTGTTCGTAGGCGGCGCGGCGTATGCTCTCGCCCAGGTTGGAGGGGCGGACGGCTGGCTCGCCCTGGCAGCACTGGCCGCGACCGTGACGCTGGTCTACGCCGGCTTCGTGTGGCGCGTGATGCTTACTCCTGATGACCGGCGGCTGATACGGAATCTGGCAATACGGGGAATGCGCGGCGGAGCATTGCCATGAACTTATTTGTAGTGGGCGATATCGCCCTGGCGAACGAAGCGAACTCGCAACGGGCGTGGACACTTCCCGCCGGCCTTCGCATTGGGGACGATTGGCGCGTGCTGTTCAACTGGGAATTGCCCATCGGCGACGCGCTCAACCCGTCGCCGCGTAGCAGCGGGCCGCGCTTGAGGGCGTTCAAGGACTCGCCGCGAATGTTGCACAACTGGGCGCCCGGCTTCGCCACGCTAGCGACCAACCACATCTTGGACGCAGGGCCTGACGGTCTGTTAGAGACGCTGTGGGCTTTGCGCCAGGAGGGCTTCGTCACAGTAGGGGCTGGGCTTTGCCCAGAGGAGATCGCCGGGCCGCTATGGTGGGAGACGCCGGAGGGACGGCTGGCTGTAGTCAACTGGGTCTTCCCAGAGACGCACCCGGACTGGATGGCTGTGCCGGGCCCGAATTGCTGGCCCGGCGCGGAGGCTGCGGCGCAAGCTATACAGGCGATCCGGCAGGAGGCGGACTGGGTAGCGTGCGTCGTGCATTGGAGCGACGAGCATTTCGCCTATCCGCTCCCCGCGGACCGGCTTGCGGCGCGCGTGCTGATCCACGCGGGCGCGGACTGCGTGATCGGCCACCATCCGCATGTGGTGCGCGGCTGCGAACTGGTGGACGGCCGCCCGATCTTCTATAGCATCGGCAATTTCTGCTTCGACGACATCCCCGACAACCGCGGTGGATGGGCCGTTCGCCAGGCGCCCAGGAATCGCGAGGGGCTAGGCATTCGGATCCGGCTGCGCCACGGGGAATCGCCCCGTTTTGAGGCGCACTCCTTCTGGTGCGCGGACGGCGTGGCGACGGTTGACCGGGCCGCACGCGCCAAGAGGCGCATGGAGCACACATCGCGCATTCTGCGGATGCGCGATGGTGCGGCCTATGCGCAGTGGTACGCGGCGCAGCGCATTCGCTTCGACCGCTGGTCCGCGCGGTGGCACTTCGGCGTCCGGCGCTTGGGCGTGCGCGGGATGATCCGGCGCTTGCTGCGGGCGAGCGCGTAAGGGGCGGCGACGAACGTTCGCCCCGCACTTGGACTGGAGGCTTCGTGATGGAGAAGGAATCGAAACTGTCATCCATGACGAGGCGTTGGCGCAAGAGCCGGCTCTATTCACGGCTGCGCCAGCGCCTGCCGATGGCCGAACCCGCCTTCATCGATGACCGCGAGGCTGTCGACGCTGCGGAGCCCGCAGTCATTGACTGGCCGGTAGGACTGCGCAAACCGCGCTGCGGCGTTGTCCAGGACCCGGGGCCATACCCGAGATGGACCAAATACAGGCGTTTCTTCGAGTACAACGGCTTTGACTACGACATTTACAACCTGCATGCGCATGACTGGCTGGAAAAGGTCCAGGGCTATGACGCAATTATCGGTATGCCGTCCAGCGAGTTTTGGGATGTGGAAGAAACCCGCAGGAAGTATCACTTTATCGAAGGGCATCTCGGCAAGGCGACCTATCCGTCCCCCGAACACGCCGCGCTGTACGAGGACAAGGAGCTCGAAGCGTGCCTAGCCGAGATATGCGGTATTCCTTTTGCCAAGACCTATGTGTCGCACGACCGCAAAGATGCGCATCGCCTGGTCGATACCTTGACCTATCCTGTTGTCTCCAAGACCTTTCCCGCCTCGGGTTCCATCGGCGTGGAGTTGGTGCGCAACCGCCAGGCGGCACACCGGCTGGTGGAGCAGGCGTTCTCCCCGACAGGGCGAAAGTCGCATATGGTGGCCATGCGGCAGAAGAACTACATCTATCTGCAGGAGTACATCCCTAGCGACGGCTATGATGTGCGCGTGATCGTGGTCGGCAATTGGCTATTCGGCAACTACCGGAGGGCTCCAAAGGGAGATTTTCGCGCTTCGGGGATGTATCTGGGCGAATTTCGCGCGTTGCCGGAGGAGGCTATGCGCATCGCTCTGCACGTCAATGCGTACGTCAAGAGCCCTGCTATGGCCGTGGATATGCTGCATAGCCCAGACGGCGCCTATCGAATCATCGAGATGTCGCCCATTACTCAAGTACAAAATTCGGAATGGCTACAGGTCGACAACGTGGCGGGCGCGTACATCTTCGACAACGACTCGTTCACGTTTCAACCGGGGCGGTACTGGATCGACGAAATAGCGCTGCGCGAGTATTTCTTGCACAGCTATCTGCCTCGGGTGGCCCAAGGCGGCTCGCACGCAGGCGCTGTGTTCGAGGCGAAGGCATATGAAGGCTGACTTGGCGCCCAGGATCATCCGGCGCGTCTGGCAGAAAGCGCTCTATCTGGAGCAGTGGCGGCTGCTCTACGCATTTGGCGACGAGTTGCCGGCCTCCTTTGCGGGGTTCCGGCCGTTGACTCCGCCGCGCGACAGGTTCTGGGCCGATCCGCACATCGTGCGCGCCGATGGGCGCTATTACATCTTCGTGGAGGAGTATCTTTTCCGAAGCGAAAAAGGTCACATCGCGGTTCTCGAAATGGACGAGCAAGGCGATTGCGCCGAAGCGGTCAAGGTATTGGAGCGGCCTTGGCATCTTTCCTATCCCTTTGTGTTTGCATGGGAGGGCGGCTACTTCATGGCGCCGGAATCGTCCGCCAACCGCACGATCGCGCTGTATGAATGCGTGGAATTCCCGCATAGGTGGCGCTTCCGCATGAACCTGATGGAGGGCGTCGACGCGGTAGACAGCACATTGCTCCCTCACGACGGCTTGTGGTGGTTGTTCACCGGCATCGCCGGCCGCGGCGTTTCGCTCCCCTATGCCCAACTGCACCTGTTTTCCGCCGGCAGCCCGGTCACGCACGCATGGCGCGCCCATCCGCTCAATCCGCTGGTCGCGGATTCCAGGAAAGGACGACCGGCAGGCGGTGTGTGGCGCGATGGAAGCGAGCTGTTGCGGCCGTCGCAAGACTGTACGAAAACATATGGCTACGGCTTCGATTTGAACCGCATCTTGCGTCTTTCGCTTACAGACTACGCCGAGGAAACGGCGCTGTCCGTCAGACCGGATTGGGATGCAAGCGTGGCGGCGACGCACACCTTTTCTCGCGCTGGACGCTTGACCGTGATTGACGCTTTTGTCCGGGAACCGAAA
This sequence comes from uncultured Caldilineaceae bacterium, assembly GCA_964467575.1. Taxonomy (GTDB): domain Bacteria; phylum Chloroflexota; class Anaerolineae; order Caldilineales; family Caldilineaceae; genus JASGTU01. Next base: position 86,031 of record CAYXRG010000009.1, read on the forward strand.
GCAGCGCACACATGGAATTCATGAGGGTTGCGCAGCCACGCAGTTTGCTCGCCCGGCAGGCAGGCCTGACGGCGTTGGCCGCGGCATTGAGTTGCGCAGCCGCCGCATCCTACATCGCGTATCGATCGCCGTTCGCTCCGCTGCTCGTGGGTCTAGCCGTATGCGGCTTTGGAGCACTCGTCACTTGGATGCGGCGACCGGTCTGGGCGCTGTATGCGGCGATCGCGGCGGTCTTCTTGCCGGCCGGCATCCTGGCGTCGAGTTGGCAGTCTGACCTCAACCGCGGCATGACTGTGGTTGCATGCGGCGGTTGGTTGTTCGCCGTCATCGTGCAGCGCCGCCAGGTGGTCATCACGGGCGCGGCGCGGTGGATGCTGGTCTATATCTGCTGGGCGGCGGTCACGCTTTTTTGGGCGGATGACGTAAGCGCGGCGTGGGTCGGCATCCAAACCTACACGCTGCGTCTCTTGCTCTGTCTGCTCCTCATCGCCAACTTGGTCAGAACGCGCGACCAGTTGGACGGGCTAATGGCGACGCTGGCGCTCTGCGGCTGGGTGTTGATCGCCGCCTGCGCAACCGCCTTCGTCGCCGAGGGATACGCGCCGGGCGCGCGCCTGCGAATCTTCGGCATGAACGAGAATCAAGCCGGGGTGCTGGCGCTGGTGACCATGATGGGCGTCCTCTGGCAAGCCATGCGCGTGGACCAGACGCGCAGAACGGCAGCGGCGCTGGTAGGGTCTCTATTCATCAGCTTGGCCTTGCTGGTGACGGCGGCGACCGGATCGCGCGGCAGCGCGATTTCGTTCGTGGTTACTTTCGCCGTTTTCTGGCTCTGGCAGCCCACGCGCATCTGGGGAAAACTCGGCTTGGTGATCTTGCTCGCCGCGATGTTGTTGGCCCCGTTTGTGTTCACCACGCTGGCTGCGCGTTTTGCCGTAGAACGCGGGGATACGCTGTTGGGCAGGCGCGAGGACCTGTGGCTGGCCGCGTGGCGGATGATCCTCGACCACCCCTGGACTGGCGTCGGCATCTTCAATGCGCCTCAGGCGATGGTGGGGTACGTCGAAGCGACCAGGGGCGTAGGGCAATTCGAGATGGTGGCGATCCATAACCCTGTTCTGACGATCTGGGCGGAGACCGGGTTGCCCGGCTTGCTGCTTTATTTGATCGTGCCGGTCAGCGCAGCCACGACATTCGTTCGTTACTGGCTGCGGGATAGGCGGGCGGGCGATAAGCGTCTCATGCCCTACTATGCGCTGATCGCCGCCATCACGGCGGGGTATCTGGTCTCGTGGATCAAGGGCGGCGGCGTCGAGACCGACCGCACCTATTTCCTGTTGTTGGCGTTGCTGGCGCTGCCGTCACATCTCATCCTCGAAAGCCGTGCGGACGCCGGTCGCGCAGGCAGCGTAGATTCGCCACGCGTGATGGAAGGCTGGTTGACATGGTGAACGCCTCTGTTCGGTTGGCAATTTTCGTGCCCGACCTGGTCGCCGGCGGCGCGCAGCGTTCCATGATCAAGCTGGCGGGCGGTTTGGCCGAACGCGGCTACCCGGTGGACTTGGTGTTGGCGCACGCGTCGGGGCCGTTCATGGCGGAGACGCCGGAGACGGTGCGGCTTGTGGACCTTGGCGCGCCGCGTGTCCTCGCCAGCCTGCCGCGCTTGGTCGATTATCTGCGGCGCGAGCGACCGGCGGCGATGCTGTCGGTGCTGCACGCCAACTTGGTCGCGCTGTGGGCGCGGCGTCTGACCGGCATTCCGCACCGGCTGGTCGTGAGCGAACGCAATACGCTGTCGAGCGAGGTCCAGGCATATGCGACAGACGTGCGCATGCGGCTGGTTCCGCTTCTGATGCGAAGCTGTTATCCCTGGGCGGATTGCGTCGTGGCAGTCTCCCAGGGGGTGGCGGCAGACCTGGCCGAGTGCGTTAAACTGCCCGCCGGGCGGATTCGCGTGATCTATAACCCAATCATCACGCCCCGCCTGCGTCAGAAGGCGCTGGAACCGTTGGCTCACCCCTGGTTTACTCCCGGCGCGCCGCCCGTCATCCTGGCTGTTGGGCGCCTGGAAGCACAGAAAGACTTCACCACCCTCATCCACGCATTCGCACTGGTGCGCCGTTCTCGCCTTGCGCGGTTGTTGATCTTGGGTGAAGGCGACGAAAGGACCCAGTTGGAAGCGACTGCGCAACAGCTTGGCGTGCAGGACGACGTAGGGCTGCCCGGCTTTGTGGCGAATCCCTATCCATACATGGTGAGGGCCGGGGCGTTCGTCCTTTCCTCACGCTGGGAGGGTTTGCCCGGCGTCTTGATCGAGGCGCTTTACTGCGGGGCGCCGTTGGTCTCGACGGATTGCCCAAGCGGGCCGCGGGAGATACTGGCAGGCGGCCGTTACGGCCTGTTGACGCCGGTCGGCGACGCGATGAAGCTTGCCGGGGCGATAGACGCAGCGCTGAACGGAGACTCGCCGCGCGCCCCGCAGGAAAGCTGGCAACCATACCTACTGGAGACGGTCGTCGACCAGTACGAAGACGCGCTTCTGGGCGACCTGCGCGGCGACGGCGCGTATGTGCGGGCTAGGCCGGAACCTGCTCCGGCGGAGGAGATATATGCCCACTAGAGTGCTGATGGTGGGGCCTGGCGAGGGTACGATCGGCGGCATTCGCTCGCTGGTGGAGTCGATTGCGCCTACGCTCCAGCGCCGGGCGGAGTTTCGCTACATGCCGACCGTATGCCGCCGCGCCGGCGCCGAATCTGGGAGACTGACCGCCAGGAACGTCGCACTCGCGCTGTCGCAGTACGCTCGTTTCGCGATCGCGCTTGCTCGCTTCCGGCCCCACATTGTCCACATTCACACGTCAGAAGGCCTCGCCTGGTACAAGGACGCGTTCTACGTCCTCGCTGCAAGGGCGAGCGCACGACGGGCGATCCTCCACATGCACGGCAGCAATTTCGTAGAGGCGTACGGTCGAAGCGGCGTCGCAGCGCAGCGGTTCACGCACACCGTGCTGACCCTGGCGGATCAGGTGATCGAGGTCTCGGAAGAAGGAGCAGGAGAACTGGCCGCGATCGTTCCCAGCGCGCGCGTCAGTGTCCTGCGCAACTGCATTGACATAACGAAATTCGCCGACGAGACGCCGCGTTATCCTGCTGATGTCATGCGCGTGCTTTTCCTAGGTACGGTTGGGGAACGGAAGGGCGTTTTTGACTTGCTATCGGCGGCGGCCGTGGCGAAATCACGAGGTTGTGCTATGCACCTTCGCTTGGCCGGCCCGCCGGAGCACGCCGCCGATCTCGACAAGGTGCGCGAAAGCGTTGAAGCGTTAGGACTGGGTGGGCTGTGCGAGACGATTGGGCCGGTGCAAGGCCGCGCTACTGCGCAATTGCTGCGTGAATGCGATGTCTTTGCACTGCCTTCACATCACGAGGCGCTGCCTATGGCGATCCTAGAGGCGATGGCGGCGGGACTGCCGATCGTCGCCGCCAGGGTGGGCGGCATCCCGGAGCTCGTCGTAGACGGGTTCAACGGCTTCTTGATCGCGCCGGGCGACATAGCCGGGCTGGCTCAACGGTTGATGATCCTGGCCGCAGAACCGGATTTGCGCAGTCTCATGGGGCGGCGCAGCCGCGAGAGCGCTGTGCGTGAGTACGACGTGACGCCGTATGTAGAACGGCTGGTCATGCTCTATGAAAGCATTGTCAAGAGGGACAGAACATTCGGAAACCTTGGTCGCCATGAAGATTCTGCTCGTCACCATCAACTTTCCGCCTGAGATCGGCGGCGCCTCGCATCTGATATACGAACTGGCCGCCAGTTTGCAGGCGCGCGGCCACGAGGCGACCGTGCTCACCGGCTACCCGTCCTACAACGTAACCGATCTCGCGCCGCAATATCGCCGCGGCATGCGGCTGGATGAGCAACTCGACGGGATAGCAGTCCGTCGTGTGCGCATTCCGCAACTGCCGCGGGCCAATAAGTTTGCGCGCGGCTTGCAGCATTTCCTTTTCGGGCTATGGCTCGGCGCGCTAGTTGCTGTAGGGCCGCGCGCCGACGTGATCCTGGTCTTCTCGCCGCCCCTGCCGCTGCCCTGGCTAACCGCGATGGCCGGCAGAATTCGGCGCATGCCGGTTGTCGCCAACATTCAGGACCTCTTTCCGCTAGAGGCCGTCGAACTCGGCATGCTGACCAATGGCGTGCTGATCCGCCTCTTCGAGGCGATGGAACGCCAGGTGCACCGCTTGGTCACAGCCGTGACGGTGCATTCGCCCGGCAACCGCCTCCATGTGATCGAACGCGGCGGCCGAGAGGAGCGCGTGCATGTGGTGTACAACTGGGTGGATGCCGAACGCATCTGCCCCGGCGCACGCGACAACGGCTTCGCCCGCCAACATGGGCTGGAGGGGCGCTTTGTCGTTTCCTACGCGGGCACGATGGGCTGGGCGCAGGACATGGGCGCGGTCGTGGATGCCGCCTACCGCCTGCGCGACGAGAAGGAGATCCTGTTCTTGTTGGTGGGCGACGGCGTGCAGAAGGAGCGGGAATTCGCCCGCAGCCGCGACCTCGGCCTGGAGAACATCGTGTGGCTTCCCATGCAGCCGTGGGCGGTCTACCCCGACGTGCTGGCTGCTTCGGATGCGTCGCTGATCAATCTGCACCCGGAACTGCATACGCCGGTTGTGCCCTCGAAGCTGTTGAGTATCATGGCGGCGGCGCGGCCGGTCATCGCTAGCCTGCCCTCGGAAAGCGACGCGCGCCGGATTCTGGCGGAGGCCGGGGCCGGTCTGTGCGTCCCCGCTGGCGATGCGCAGGCGTTGGCCGCAGCCATCCGCCAACTGCATGCACAGCCGAGCCTGGCACAGGAGATGGGGCGGCGCGGCCGGACCTATGTGGAGGCGCACTTCTCGCGCCAGGCGTGCATCGATCAACTCGAAGCTGTTTTGTTGGACAGCATAAGGCGCAACGGAGGCAATTCATGATCGACTACTTGGGGGCGTACGCGGACAAGACCGTGCTGGTGAGCGGCGGCGCCGGCGCCATCGGCAGCAACCTGACGCGCGGCCTTGCGCAGGCCGGCGCACGCGTGATCGTGCTGGACGATCTCTCGTCTTCGGAGCGCTGGAATGTGCCGTCGCTGCCGGGCGTGCTCTTCGTGGAAGGCGATGTGCTGGACGAGGTGCTGCTGAAGCGCGTCTTTTTGGAGCGTCCCGCCATCGTCTATCACCTGGCCGCCTTCTTCGCCAATCAGAACAGCGTGGATCACCCGGAGCGCGACTTGCTGGTCAACGGCATGGGCACGTTGCGTCTGCTGGAGTACTCGGTTCTGGCAGGCGTTCAGCGCTTCGTCTATGCCTCGTCGGGCTGTTCGATCTATGGCAGCGCCGCCCCCTTGCCGTTGCGCGAGGAGTACATGTCGCTGCATCTCAGCAGCCCCTACCAGATCACCAAGATGTTGGGCGAACTGTACTGCAACTTCTTCTACCACCACTACGGCCTGGCCGTGGTCAAGCCGCGCTTCTTTAACTCCTACGGGCCGGGCGAGGCGCCGGGCCAGTATCGCAACGTCATCCCCAATTTCATCTACTGGGCAATGAAGGGCTTGCCGCTGCCGATCACCGGCACAGGCGAAGAGACCCGCGACTTTACCTATGTCGGCGACATCGTGGACGGTTTGCTGCGCGCGGGCGTGTTCGATAGCGCGGTGGGGCAGGAGTTCAACCTCGCCTCCGGAGCCGAGACGACCATTCTGAGCTTGGCGGAGATGATCAACGAGGCCGCCGGCAACGCGGCCGGCATCCGCTTCGTGCCGCGGCGTAAATGGGACACCAAGCCGCGCCTGCGCGCTAGCGTAGAGCGTGCGCAAGAACTGATCGGCTATTGTCCGTCGACGCCTTTTTCTGAGGGTTTGCAACACACCATCGGGTGGTTCCGCGAGCACTGGGACCGAATTGAACCGGCTGCGCGCTTTGCGCCGGGCGTCTCTTCGGCAGTGCGCCAAATGCCTGCGGCGGCGACATGAAGAAGGTCCTGACTGTCCTCGGTACGCGGCCGGAAGCGATCAAGCTTGCGCCGGTGATCTGGGAGTTGCTCAAACATCGCTCACAGGTCGAGAGCCTGGTCTGCGTTACTGCCCAGCACCGGCAGATGTTGGATCAGGCGCTGCAATGGTTCGAGATCGAGCCGGACATCGACCTGGACCTGATGCGGCCCGGCCAAAGCCTGGGGAACTTCGCCAGCCGTGCGCTGGCGGCTGTAGATGAGGTATTGCAGGAGGTGCAGCCCGACTTGGTGCTGGTGCAGGGCGACACGACAACCGTCATGGTGGCGGCGCTGGCCGCGTTCTACCAGCGCCGGCCCGTCGGTCACGTCGAGGCCGGGCTGCGCACCAGCCGCCGCGACGACCCCTTCCCGGAGGAGATCAACCGCCGGGTAACCAGCGTCCTGGCGACCTACCACTTTGCGCCTACGAAACGTGCGGCTGAGGCGTTGCGCGCCGAGCATGTGCCCGATGACGCCATCTTCGTCACCGGCAACACCGTGGTGGACGCCCTCCTCTTTACGGTGAGCCGTCCCGTGCGGCTGGACCTGGGGTTCGACCTCGACGGGCGCCGGCTCATCCTGGTCACGGCGCATCGGCGCGAGAGCTTTGGACAGCGCTTCGAGGCGCTGTGCCTGGCGATCCGCGATATCGCCGACCAAAACCCGGAGGTGGAAATCGTCTATCCCGTTCACCTGAACCCGAACGTGCGCGACCCGGCCTACCGAATTCTGGACCATCGCGCGCACATTCATCTGTTGGAGCCGCTGCGCTATGAGCAATTCGCCCATCTGATGGCGCGGGCCGACCTCATCTTGACCGACTCCGGCGGCATTCAGGAGGAGGCGCCGGCGCTGGGCAAGCCCACGCTGGTGCTGCGCGAGACGACCGAGCGACCGGAGGCAATCGAGGCCGGTACGGCCATCCTCGTGGGCGCGGATCGCGAGCGCATCGCCGCCGAGGCAGCGCGGCTGCTGCACGATCCGGCGGCCTATGCCGCGATGGCGAAGGCGGCCTGCCCGTTTGGCGACGGTAAAGCCGCCCAACGGATTGCGGACATCATCCTGGCAAAACTGTAGGCGAGCGAACACGCGACTCAGAAGCGAGGCTGCCATGAACGCCGAAACCTTTGCAATCTGGTTGCAACGCCAAGGATACCGTACGGTGCGCACACAGAGCAGCTATTGGTTTGAAGCCGGCCCGCGCGTGCTTCAGGCTATCCCGTACCACTGGGCAATCGAACCGGACGAAGCCGAGTTGTCTGCTTTGTTGCGAACCCAAGGGGCTGTAGCGCTTCGATACTCGACGCCGGTTGACGCCCCCTGGGGGAAACTTAGCTATCACGTCGTCTGTGAACGGCCGTACGCGCTAGAGGCATTGCCGCGCCAGGCCCGTCAGAACGTGCAGCGCGGCTTGGAGTACGTGAGTGTGGAGCCGATCTCGCTTGAGCGGCTGGCGACCGAGGGGTGGCGGCTGCGCGCGGAGACGTTGGCCCGCCAGGGGCGGAGCGGCGCCGAGCAACCGGAATGGTGGCGCCGGGTCTGTCGCAGCGCCGAGGGGCTGCCCGGCTTCGAGGCGTGGGGCGCGATCCATGAGGGGGAATTGGTCGCGGCCTTTCTCGGTTTTGAGTGCGAGGGATGTTACCTGCTCCCCTATGAGCAGAGCGCCACAGCCCACTTGGAGCATCGCGTCAACAACGCCATCTTCTACGGCGTCATCGCCCGCGTGTTGCAACGCCCGGAGATATCGAGCGTCTTCTTCTGCCTGCAGTCGCTCGACGCGCCGTGCAGCGTCGACCAGTTCAAGTTTCGCATGGGCTTTACGGCTAAGCCCGTGCGCCAACGCGTTGTCCTTCACCCGTGGTCGCGCCCTGTGGTCAATGCATCCGGCGAATTGTTGTACAAACAACTCGCCAAACATGCCGCCCGTCGCCCTGCCTTTGCCAAAGCGGCGGGGCTGTTGCACTTCTATCTGGAGGGGAGACGACCTGCTGCCGAGCAAGAGTGGCCCGATACGCTGGCAGATCGCCGCAATGAGTTGCTGGCGCAGTTATCCGCTTCAATGAGCCTCGGAAAGGCGGTAACCCCATGACGTCTCTGCAACCTGCGCTCACCACGACGCGGCCGCAGCCGGATGTAGCCGCTCCGCTTCGTGCGGAGTTTCTGCCTTTTGCCCTGCCCGATATCGGCGAGGAGGAGATCGATGAGGTGGTGCGGACGTTGCGCTCCGGGTGGATCACCACCGGGCCGCGTACGAAGGAGTTTGAACAGCGCTTTGCCGAATACGTGGGCGCGTCCCACGCCATCGCCGTGAGTTCCTGTACCGCGGCGCTACACATCGCCCTGGCTGCCGCCGGCGTGGGGCAGGGCGACGAGGTGATCACGTCGCCGCTGACCTTCTGCTCCACGGCTAACGTGGTTGCGCATCTGGGGGCAACGCCTGTCTTTGCCGACATCTGCGACGACTACAACATCGACCCGGCGCAGATCAAGCGGCGCATCACCGAGCGCACCAAGGCGATCATCCCCGTGCATCACTCCGGACAGCCATGCCGCATGGACGAGATTCACGATATCGCCTGGCGCTATGGCTTGAAGGTGATCGAGGATGCGGCGCACGCCGCCGGCGCAACCTATCGCGGGCGCAAGGTGGGCGTCTTGAGCGACGTGACTGCGTTTAGCTTTTACGCCATCAAGAACATGACCACCGCTGAAGGGGGCATGATCACCACCGAGGACGCCGAATTGGCCGAAGTAATGCGCCTATTGAGCCTGCACGGCATCAGCAAGGATGCCTGGAAGCGCTACACTGCCAGCGGCTCCTGGTATTACGAAGTGCTGTATCCGGGCTACAAGTGCAACATGACCGATATCCAGGCGTCTTTGGGCATTCACCAATTGGCGCGGCTGGAGGGGTTTATCGAGACGCGCCGCCGCTATGCGCGCCTGTACGACGAAGCGTTCGCAGAGATGCCGGAGATTCGCACGCCGTGTGTGAATCCTGATGTCGGCCACGCCTGGCATCTCTACGTGATCCAACTGGACCTGGAGCGTCTCACCATCGACCGCGCAGGCTTCATCGAGGCCTTGCGCGCCGAGAACGTCGGCACAAGCGTTCACTTCATCCCGGTCCACCTTCACCCCTTTTACCGGCAGCGTTTCGGCTGCAAGCTCGGCGATTACCCCAATGCTGAGCGCATCTATGCCGGGATCGTGTCGCTGCCGCTCTATCCGAAAATGAGCGAAAACGATGTGTTGGATGTAGTGGCGGCTGTGCGCCGCGTGGTCGGTCTGTACCGCAGGGAGGGCTAGACGTTATGGCTAAACGCCTCTTTGACTTCGTCGTCGCCTTGGCCGGCCTGATTGCGCTGGGACCGATTCTGGCGCTCTTGGCGCTGGCGGTCAAGTTCGACTCGCCGGGGCCGGCCTTCTATGTGGGCAGGCGGATTGGCCGGGACGGCGTTCCCTTCGGCATGTATAAGCTGCGCACGATGGCGGAACACGCCGACCGGATGGGTTCCGCGGTGACGCGCGGCCAAGACCCGCGCGTCACCCGGGTGGGGCGGCTTCTGCGCAGGTGCAAGCTGGACGAACTGCCCCAACTCGCCAACGTGCTGCGCGGCGAGATGAGCCTCGTCGGGCCACGGCCCGAAGCGCCCTGTTATGTGGCCTATTACACGCCGGAACAGAGAAGGGTGTTGTGCGTGCGACCAGGCATCACCGGCCTCGCCCAGATTCGCTTCCGCAACGAGGAGGCTCTGCTGCAGGGATGCGATGACCTCGAAACGGAATACGTGACCAAGGTTATGCCGCTGAAGTTAAGTCTAGACCTCGAGTACATTCGGCGCCGCTCGTTCTGGCTTGATCTTAGCCTTATCTGGCGGACCGCGGCGTGCCTCTGCGCCCGCGGGGACGCGACGCAACAGGCGTTGCCCGCCTTTGCGCCTGAAGCAGGGGGCATCGAGCATCCGGCCTAGATGCCGGGGAGAGGGGATGCGTAGATGGAACCAAACCCGTTAGCGTCGAACTGCCAGCTTGCCACGCTGTGCTCGACGAGCGAAGGAACTGCGCCCACGCCGCCGGCCTCTCTGCTACGGCGGCTCAAATTGGCGGTGCGCCGGCATCTGACGCCTTCGACCGAGCGCAAGTTGAAGCGCACTACCAATGGACTGGCGAACCGGGCGTATGCTTTGACCGGCCGGCCGGAACGCCCGTTGCAAGCCGCGACGTCCGGCGCAGCCTATCGCTGTGAAGCGGGCGACCTGGTCCGCGTTCGTTCCGCCGGCGAGATCGACGCCACGCTCGATCACTGGCGCCAACTTCGGGGATGCACCTTCATGCCGGAGATGCGCCAGTACTGCGGCACGTCGCAGCGCGTTCTCAAGCGACTGGAGCGGTTTGTCGACGAAAGGGATCTGCGCGTGAAGAAGGCGCGCGGCATCGTGCTGCTTGAAGGCGTTCTCTGTCAGGGGACAGCCGATTTCGGCCGGTGTGACCGCTCGTGCTTTCTTTTTTGGCGCGAGGAATGGCTGGAGAAGATCACAACGCAGCAACCCGGTCCGTGATGCGGATGGCCGGGTACAAACCGCTCAGGGGGTGGAACGATGCATGGTAGACTGGCAGCCATCAAACAGGCTGCGCTCAACTCGATCCTGGTTCGCTGCAAGTGCAGCCGCCTTTCGCGTGCGATGGCGCTGCGCATGGTCGCTGACATCGTCGTGGTGAATGGGGCGTTGGCGGCTGCTATGGCCGTGCGTTACCTCTCTGCTATGGCTGTGGGCGGGGAAGATGTCGTTGCCGCGGTCTGGCGCGACTTTGCAGGCGCATTTCTGCGCTCCAGCCCGATCATCACCGCCATCAGCGTTGCGGTGTACTATGCGTGCGGCCTCTATACCCACGGTCGCCGTTACCGGGGGCGTTACAAGTTGCTGGTCATCGCCCAAGCCGTCAGTCTGAGCTATCTGCTGTTCGGCGTGGCGCTTCTGCTGGCGCGCGAACTCATTCCCTTCCCGCGCAGCGTCCTGGCCGGCGGCTGGCTGCTGACGTTGGCAGGCGTCATGGCTGCGCGCCTTTGGCCGCAACTGTGGGCTTCATTGTGGGCAGTCGAGCGGCGTCTGCTTTCGGCTGTGCACGAAGGCGACGGGCTGCAAAACGTGCTGGTGATCGGCGGCGCGGGGTATATCGGTTCTGCTCTGACCGCACGGCTGCTGGCGCGCGGTTACCGTGTGCGCGTGCTTGACCTGCTGCTGTATGGCGACGACCCCATCCGCCAATTCTACGGCAACCCGCGTTTCGAACTGGTGCATGGCGATTTTCGCCACATCGACTGCGTAGTCAACGCGGCGAAAGATATGCACGCCATCGTGCATCTGGGGGCTATCGTCGGCGATTCGGCGTGCAAGTTATCCGAAGACCTGACGCTGGAGATCAACCAGCGCGCCACGCGCACCATCGCAGAGGTGGGCAAAGGGTTTGGCGTCCGCCGCTTTATCTTCGCGTCGACGTGCAGCGTCTACGGGGCGAGCGACGAACTGCTGGATGAGCGGTCGGCGCTCCGGCCCATCTCGCTCTATGCCCGCACCAAGGTGGTATCGGAGCGGGTGCTGCTGAGCCTGGCGGATGAGACCTTCGCGCCCATCATCCTGCGTTTCGGCACTGTGTATGGGCTGTCCGGCCGGCCGCGGTTCGACCTCGTGGTGAATCTGCTGGCGGCCAAAGCCGTCCAAGAGGGAGAGGTCGGCATCGTGGGGGGCAGCCAGTGGCGGCCGTTCATCCACGTGCAGGACGTAGCCGAGATCATCGTGCGTATGCTGGAAGCGCCGCAAGCTGTGGTCTGCAACCAGATCTTCAATGTGGGCAGCAACGAGCAGAACTACCAGATCGCGGAGCTGGGCCGGTTGATCAAGGAGATGCTGCCGGCGGCGCGCGTTGTGACGCAGGCCCAGGAGGATAACCGCAACTACCGCGTGCGCTTTGACCGTCTGCGCCAAGCGGTGAACTACGATTGCCGCTACACCGTCCGCGACGGCATTGGCGAGATCGTCGAAGCCTTTGCCAGCGGTCGCATCGTCGACTATAAAGACCCGCACTACAACAACTATGCGTTTCTCAGTCAGCACAGCGAGCTTCGCCAGGCGTTGGTCAACGATGGGTTGGTCCGAGAGAGCCTGCCGCTGCTGGACCCCGAGGAAGCGGGACTGGCCGAGCCGAGCCAACCGCTCATGCCGGTTTCGGCGGAGGCGAGCGGCGGCTTGGCGATGGCGGCGTAAGCCCTGGCGCTCCAACGGAATGCCAGGGCGTTACGCTGCAAGTTCGGTTAGCGGGCTGTAGCCCACTGGCTGCGCCGCCTGCGCTGTGAGGCGCTGCGCGGACCCTGTGTGCTGCGTCTGCGCGGCGTGGGCGAACCAACGGCGCGGCCGTTGCCGCCCTGCTGCGCGGGGCGTTCCGAAGCGGCTTGGTCCTGCGCCGCACGCGGGCTTGGGACGACTTCTACCGGCGCTAGGCTCGTGACGGCGCGCCGCTCGATGCGTGCGCCCAAGGTCTTCTCGATGGCGCGCACCATGTCCTCGTCCCCGGCTGCGACAAAGGTCAGCGCTTCGCCGCTTCGTTCCGCGCGGCCGGTGCGCCCGATGCGGTGGGTGTAGGCGTCTACGGTGTCGGGCATGTCGAAGTTGATGACGTGCGAGATCTGGGAGACGTCGATGCCGCGCGCGGCGATGTCTGTGGCGACGAGGATATCGTAGCGACCGTTGCGGAAGCCGTCGATGGCCTGTTGGCGACGGTTCTGCGCCATGTTGCCCTGTAGCGCAGCGGCGCGGTAGCCCTGGGTTTCGAGGTCCTGGGCTAGCCGCTTGGCGCGGTGCTTGGTGCGCGTGAAGACGAGCACGCGCTCGGACGGCATTTGCTTGAGCATCCCCAGCAAGAGCTGTTTTTTGTCGCCCTGGGGGACGGGATAGAGGGCGTGGGAGACGGTCTTGGCGGGCGCGATCATGTCGACCTGCACGGTGTGCGGGTGGTCGAGGATGCTGTCCGCCAGTTCGCGAATCTCCGTGGGCATGGTAGCCGAGAAGAAGAGCGTCTGGCGCTGTCGCGGCAATTGCTTGAGGATGCGGCGGATGTCGGGCAGAAAGCCCATGTCGCACATGCGGTCGGCCTCGTCCAGCACGAGCATTTCGACGCGGGACAGGTCGATGGCGCCCTCGTTGATGTGATCGAGCAGGCGGCCTGGGCAGGCGATGACGAGTTCCGTGCCGCGACGCAGGGCGGCGATCTGCGGCCCCTTGCCGACGCCGCCGTAGATGGAAACGCTGCGCGCTTTGGTGTGCTTGCTTAGTGCGACGCTGGTCTGGTGAATCTGCTCGGCCAGTTCGCGGGTGGGCGCCAGCACAAGGGCGCGCACGCGGCCAAGCGGTCCGCGCGTCAGCCGCTGGAGGATGGGCAGGATGAAGGCTGCGGTCTTGCCGGTGCCGGTCTGCGCCAAGCCGATGATGTCCTGTCCGTCCAAGACGAGCGGGATGGCCTGCTCTTGGATGGGCGTGGGCGTGGTGAAGCCGGCGTTTTTGATCCCCGCCAGAATACGCGGGTCGAG
>CAYXRG010000010.1:0-9063 GCA_964467575.1 uncultured Caldilineaceae bacterium
GGCGTCCGGCCCTGGCGTCGCGGTGGAGATGACCGTCCCCTTATTGGAGTAGATGACGCCGCGGTCGCAAATTTTAAGTTGACAGACCCCTCTATCCCGTCCTATCATAGAAGGCGGCGCCGGATCCGCCCGGCGCCATTACCAGCGAATAGTGCAGTAGTCTGAACCGACAACCATCATCCCGCGCAGGCAGGAGATTGGGCCGTGCGCATCCTCCGTCGATCCGGCCGGTTTTGCTTTGGGCGTGCGATGCGCCCGGCGAATGTTGCGCGCGGCGCAGCCTCGGCGCTGCTGGGCGCGTGCGTGGCGGCATGGCTCGTCGCGGCGCGCCCGTTTCCCATGCCCGTCGCCGCCGAGGCCGCGGATGACACCGCTTCTCTACTGATCGCGGAGGTGATGGTAGACCCGCGCGAGGTCGACGACGAGGTTGGCGAATGGATCGAGTTGTTCAACGCGGGCCAGGAGCCGGTGAACCTGTTGTCATACGTGCTGGCGACGCATGATCGGGAACACGTCATCGACCGCGATCTCTGGATCAACCCAGGCCAGGCTGTTGTCCTCGGCGTAGACGGGAATCGAGCGCTTAACGGCGGGCTGGCGGTTGACTATGTGTATGACCAACTGCGCCTGCGCAATCAGAACGGCAATTTGATCCTCTATACGGCCGGCATGGTCGCAGTCGATCATGTAAGCTGGGGAGACGGCACGGGAATCAGCGCGCCGGAAGGGGCCAGTCTAGAACGCCAGGGCAGCGACGTGCACGCGCCGTGGGGCGCAGCGACATCCTCCTGGCCGGGTTCCGCCGGAGATCTGGGCAGCCCGGGTCTGCTGTATTCCCTGCCTGCGCCAACTGCCACGCCGGAGCCGAGCGCTACGCCTGAGCCAATTGTTCCCCCGCCTGCTGAGGCGCCGCGCCTGCTGTTGAGCGAGGTAATGGCGAACCCGGCGGCTGTGCCCGACGAGGCGGGCGAGTGGCTGGAAATCTATAACGCCGATTCAGCCGCGGTCAATTTGCGCGGCTGGACGCTGGCGGACCTAGATGGCGAGCAGGCGGTCATCGTCGATGATCTGTGGGTGCAGCCGGGCGAGTATGTGGTCTTGGGGCGCAATGCAGATCCATCTACGAACGGCGGGTTGGTCGTGCGCTCGGTCTATACCGGGCTGCGACTTGCCAACGAAGCGGATGAACTGATCCTTTTCACCCCGTGGGGCGCGGAGGCGGATCGCCTGCTGTGGGGAGACGGTCAGGGGCTGCGGATCGTCCAGGGAGCCAGTCTGGAGCGGACCGGCTTCGATGCCGGCGCGACGTGGGTGGTCGCGGCGCAAAGCTGGCCGGGTTCGTCCGGCGATCGCGGCAGTCCCAACATGCCGTATTCGCCGCCCGCGCTGCCGACCCCCGCACCGACATTGCCGGTCGTCTGGGAGCCTGCTCCGCAGCCGCCGGCTTTGGTGATCGACGAGGTCAATTATCTGAGCGCCGACCAGGAGTACATCGTTCTCGCCAATGCCGGGACAGCGGACGCAGACCTGACGGGGTGGTCGCTTGGCGACGCAGAAACGCCGGGCGACGGAGAGGGCATGCATGCTCTGCCGGACGGCCACAGACTGGCCCCTGGGCAGGTCTTTGTGGTCGCGCGCAACGGGAGCGCTTTCCGCGCACAGTGGGGGCGCGACCCGGATGCGGAGATCGAGGAGAGCGACGCCGCCATCCCCAACCTGCCCAAACGCCGAGAATTGGCAAGCGGCGTGCTGGCGCTTAATGATGACGGCGACGAAGTCATTCTGCTCGACCCCGCGCTGCGGGTGGCGGATGCGATGGCGTACAGGCAAGGGGAGTACGCCGCGCTAGGGCTGGCGGGCAACCTGCGCGCCGCTGCGGGGCAGAGCTTGCAGCGTGTCCCCGGCTTCCGCTATCCCGCCACCGCCGACGTCCGTCTGCGCTTCATGGCCGGCGCGCCGCAGCCGTTCGACGTGCGCCCGCTGCCCGCACCCAGCACGGGCGATCGTCCCACGGTGGGCGACGGGCTGATCGCGCTGTGGGGCACGTTGGGCGCGAGCAGCAATTTCTCGGCGGAAGGAGTTGCGCCGCCGCATTACCTGGCCGCGGCGGCGTCCGCCGACGGTCTGGATTTCGTAGCGGTCGCAGACCCGGCAATTATCCACGTCGACGCTATCGCCGCAGGCGTGCAGGCGCCGATCATCAACGTGCCGGCCTGGCAGTGGGGCAACGCGGACGGCGCGCGGGCTGTGGTATACGGTTCGCATATCGCAGAGTTTGCCACATGGGGCGATCTGGGCGGTTTCCTGGCTGCGACCGGCTATCCGGCGCAGGCGCAGGTGACGGAACCGCCCGCATTGGCGGGGCTTGCGGCCGTCGGGGCGGATGATGCGGCTGCGCCGGGCGGGCTGGCGTCTCTTTGTCGCGGTTGGCGCGCGGCGGGGCGCAGTTTGTTGCCGGCGGGCAATGCGCCGCCTGTTATCGACGGCTTCCGCCGCCCCGCGGCTCGCTACACAGGGCTTGCCGTGCGCCAGGCCGACTTGGCCGGCGTAATGGAGGCGCTGGCCGCGCACCGCGGTTGGCTGACCTCCGCGCCGGGGTTGCGGTTGACGCTGCGCGTGCGCGACGGCCCGTGGATGGGCGGCGCGGTCCAACCGGCCAACGATCTGCATTTGGAGATCGTCTTCAGCGACCGCAGCGGCGAGCCTGCCGGCCTGGCGCTGTGGCAAGATGACAAGCTGGTGCGCCAACTCGACACGCCTCCCGCCGGCGGCCGCTGGGAGGTCGCGGTTCCTGCGCTGCCGGGTAGTTTTCTCTATGCCGTGGCGACGGAACTGGACGGGGATTTCGCGGTCACCGCGCCGATCCGGGTGGAGCATGCCGCGGGCGGGCGGGTTATGCTTAACGAGGCGCTGCCCGCCCCGCGCAGCGATCTAAACGGCGACGGCTCCGCCAATAGCGATGATGAGTTCGTAGAACTCTATAACGCGGGCGATGCGCCCGTGGGGCTGGACGGCTGGCGGCTGACTGACCGCAGCGGCGACGAGGCCGGCGGGCGGCAATTCGTGTTCGGCAGCGACCGCTATGTGCCGGCGCACGGCTATCTGACGCTGTGGCGCGGGGAGACGCGCCTAAGCCTCAACGACGACGGGGACCGCATCCGGCTGTTGACGCCGGCAGGCGAGGAGGCGGATGCCTTGCAGTGGGAGCGTGCGCCGGGGGACGGCCGCAGCCTGGCGCGTCTGCCGGACGGGGGCGTATGGACAAGCGGGGCTGAGGCCTCGCCGGGCGCGTATAACCGCATGCCCAATGGCAAGACGTCGCCGCCCAAGCCGCCGGACCCAGCCACGGATGGGACTTCGACCAAGGAGACGGTCGTACAAAAGATAGAGCAGGGCGAGGCGCCGGGCGCGCCCGGTTCGCTGGCCGCGGCCAAGCTGTTCGGGCTGGGTGTAGGGGTGGAGTTCCGCGCCCAGGTGGTGGCGCCGCCAGAGCTGTTCAACTCGGCTGTGTATGTAGCGGAGCCGGCGGACGCGTCCTCGGGCGTGGCCGGGCTGGGCGTGCAGGTGTATTTGCGCAGCGGCGTCTTCATGCCGATGGCGGAGGGTGACTGGGTGTTGGTGCGCGGCCGGCTGACCTCGTTCCGCGGCGAATTGGAGGTGATGGTCGACCAGCCGGACCACGTGTGGCGCTACGCCGCGGGCGCGCCGCTCTTGCCCCTGCCCGTAGCCGCGTGCGACGTAGGCGAGTCGCTGGAGGGGCGGCTGGTGACGTTCGAGGGCGTGGTGACCGGCTGGCAGGGGGACAGCATCTATCTGTGCGACCCGGCCGCGCCCGAGGCGGAGGTGAGGGTGACGGTGCGCAGCAGCCTGGACTGGAAGCGGCCGTATGTGAACAAGGGTGAGCGCTGGCGCGTGACGGGCATCGTCAGCCAGTTTGCGCGCGAGCATCCGTGGAACGGCGGCTACCGCGTGCTGGTGCGGTATCCGCCGGATATGGTGCGGGTGGAGGAGCAGTAGATCAGCGACGGATGGACACCTAAGGGGTGAACACTATTCAGGCTGAGAGGACGAGGCTTTTCCTCCCAGCCTGAATAGTGTTCCGTCTACGCCGCGGCTCTCAGCAGCGGCATGACCTCTTTGGCGAAGCGCTCGATGCCTTCGGTCTGGGGGAAGTCGAGCAAGCGCACGACGAAGTGCTCCACGCCGAGGTCGACGAAGCGCTTCAAGTGCTCCGCCACCTGTTCGGGCGTGCCGGCGATGACGGTGTCGTTGTTGTAGGGCGAGGCCGCGGCGATGCGGCGCGCTTCCGCCTCGCTGTCGCCCAGGGCGATGCCGTCGGACGTCCACGTCTTGACGATCTCGTCGAAATCACGGCCGGCCGCATCACAGTGCCGGCGCAGCACTTCCAACTTGTGCGCATAGGTGGCCAGGTCGCCGCCGGAGAAGTTCCACCAGTCGGCGTGTTGGGCGACGACGCGCAGGGTAAGCTGCTCGCCTCCGCCGCCGATCAGGACGGGCGGCGCGGGGTTAGGCCGCGGCTCGCAATAGGCGTCCTCGATGCGGTAGTAGGTCCCCTCGAAACTGGCGGGCGATTCGCTCCACAGGAGTTTGGCGATCTGCACGGCCTCCGCCAGTTGGGCGATGCGCACGGAGGGCTTGGGGAAGGGGAAGTTGTAGGTGCGGTAGTCCTCCTCCATCCACCCGGCGCCGATGCCGTAGATGAAGCGACCGCCGGTGAGCCACTGGAGGTTGGCCGCGGCCTTGGCCGCCAGCGCCGGGTTGCGATAGGATTGGCAGAACATACTGGAAGCGAAGCTCAGCTTTGGGTAGGCGGCGGCGAAAAAGGCGATGCTGGTCTCGCACTCCTGATAGGGCGTGTCCTTGGCCTGCCACCCGGCCCAGGGCATGGTGTGGTCGTCGATCCATACCGTGTCGAAATGCGGCTGAATGACCTGCAAATTGGCGTGAAGCTGGTCTAGGTAGGCGGCGGCGCTGCTACCGTCCACCGGGAATGAGTGCATGTGCCAGCCGAATTTTACGTCGCTCATGGCTTCTCCTTTGCGGTTGGAAATAGTGTGCGATCTGCTCGCGCTGGGGCGGGCAGGCGATTACGCATGGGCCGGCTCTACGATCTGCGGCAGGATGACGCGGCACTCGATGCGGGCTAGTTCGTCGCGTAGACGTTCCAGCGCGGAGTCGTCCGGAACCGTGCCGACGATGGCCCCGCCGGAGCCGGCAAACTTGGCGCTGGCGCCGCAGCGGCGCGCCACGGCGACCATCTCTTGCTGCCAGGCGGGCAGTTGGTAGATGCGGCTGCGCGTGTCGTAGTTCTCGTCGATCAGCGCGGCCAGGCGTTCGACGTCGTGCGCCAGTAGCGCCTTGCGGCCCTCTTCGGCCAGCGCGGCGAACTGCTGCATGGCCTCGACGATGGCCGGCTCACCGCGGTTGAAGCGCCCGCGTATGTCGTTGTGGAAGCGCTCGGTGGGCTCGCCCAGGTTGCCGTGGTAGGCGACGTAGAAGTGCGGCAGCCAGTCCAGGGGCAGCGGCTCGTAGGCGTAGGCTGTGAGGCCGGCGATCTGGCGTTCGCAGGCCTTGTCGAAGTTCATGTAGACCAGGCCTTCGTAGCACTGGATGACGCGGTCTTGCAGCCCGCCGGAAATGCCCAGTTCTTCCATTTCGACCGACAACACCAGGGACGGCTGCGCGGCTAGGGGGATCTCGACGCCGTAGAATTCCATGAGGCAGCGCAGCGTGGCGGTGATGATGGCGCTGGAGCCGCCCATGCCCACTTGCCGGGGGATGTTGGTGCTGTAGCGCACCGAGAAGTTCTGGTCGTGTAGGGCGATGTCGTGTCGCTGGCAGTAATCGATAAAGCGCTTGATGGTCGCTTTGACCAGGCGGATGCCGCCATAATAGCCGTGCAGCCGCACGTCGGTGTACAGGTCGTGGATCGAGCGGAAGCGGGCGCGATCGTGTTGGGCTAGGACGATGTCGACCGTGTCCCATTCGTAGAGCACGACCTCGGCCGAGAAGTTGCGCAAGATGAAGGAGATGGTCTTGCCGTTGTAGCCGTCGGATGGGTTGCCGAGCAGACCGGCGCGGGCATAGGCCTGTTTACGCACGATCAACATGGAGCATTTCCTCCAGGGCTTGGCGCAGCGCGACGCCGGAACGGGGGTCGTTCAGGGCGAATTCGACGAAGGCGCGGAAGTATGAGTCGAAGTTGCCGATGTCGTAGCGGCGTTCGTCATTGCGCAGGCGCACGCCGATGACGCGCGCCTGCTCGCGCAGGAGGATGCGCACCGCGTCGGTGAGCTGGATTTCGCCGTCTTTGCCCGGCGCCACGCGGTCGATGGCGTCGTAGATGGAGGGGGCGAAGACGTAGCGGGCGGCAATCGCCAGGGAACTGGGCGCTTCCTTGACTGAGGGCTTCTCGATGACGTCGGCCAACTCGAAGACGTCTCCGTCACTCTTGGGGTCGGCGATGCCGTAGCGGTGAACGTCGCTGCGCGGCACTTCCTCGAAGGCGATGACGGCTTCGGCCCGTTGCTGCGCAAAGACGTCGATCATGCGGCGCACGACGTCGCTGGCGGCATTCATGCCGATGATCGAATCGCCCAGGGCGACGACGAAGGGCTGGTCGCCGACGAAGGGGCGGCTGCACAGGATGGCGTGTCCGAGGCCAAGCAACTCGCGCTGGCGCGTGTAAAAGTAGCGCACGTCCACACGCTCGAAGTACAGCTCGGCCAGCAGGTCCTCTTTGCCGGTCTCGCGCAGGATCTGGATCAGTTCGGGGTTGAGGTCGAAGTGGTTTTCGATGGACGCTTTGCCCGGGCCGGTGACGAACAGAATGCGTTCCATGCCGGCGCGGGTGAGTTCTTCGGCGACATACTGTACGACCGGCTTGCGGCCAACGGGCAGCATTTCCTTGGGCTGGGACTTGGTGGCAGGGAGCAGGCGAGAGCCTAGGCCGGCGACCGGCACAACCGCAATCGTTATTTCCATCAGACACGTCCTCTGAGTTCGCTGGAATTGAAGCGGGCGGCCTCTGCGCGGCGTTTGCGGCGGCAGAGTGCGCCCAGGGGTATTGTAGCACGACCGGCGCGAGCAGGCCACGGGCGAAGGGCGAAAGGGTCTGTTCCAGATTTGGGGTGCGCACCTGTCACCCTGAGCAGAGCGAAGGGTCTGTCTTGCGGGCGCGTGCTTTTCTGTGCAAGATGCTTCGCTACGCTCAGCATGACAGGGGGACTCGCCATGACGGCTTGCCCCGAACATGAAATGGGCGAAGGTGGGAACGCCGCCATCCCTGACGGCAAAGATGCCGGCGATCCCAGGGAGACGCCGCCCCTACACATTGATCGTCCAAAGAATCAGAGGCAGACCCACGGGGGAAGGCATACGCCAGTTGCACAGAGACGCGGCGCGCCGCTGCGGGCTTGTCCGGCTTTTTGACGCCGCGCGGGGTTGGCGAGTAAGCTAAGGGCAGGGTGTCGCGGACGGCGCGCCGCCTCTGTGTAATTCGACCTGCCGGTCTATACCCCCTGCCGGCATTTGCCACGTTAAGAGTTGCCCCGTATGGCCCATGCACTCCGCCGAACTTTCCGCCGCATCGACTGGTCTTCCCCGCAGACGCGCATCCTGCTCGGCGTGATGGCCCCCGCTGTGATCACGGGGATGGACCACCACATGTTCGGCGTCACGGTTCCGGCGATCCGCAGCCACTTCGACCTCGATGCGGACACGGCGGCGTGGGTGGTGATGAGCTATTCGCTGCCGTTTATGGCGCTAATGCCGCTCTATGGGCGCATGGGCGACCGCCTTGGCAAGCGGCTGCTGCTGCTGATCGGCACGGCCATCTTCTTCGTGGGGAGTCTGCTCGCTATGACCGCGCCGAGCCTGGGTTTGTTTATGGCGGGTCGCTTTGTGCAGGGTATGGGCGCGGCGGGCTTTGTGCCCCTTTGCATCGCGCTGATCACGCAGCGCTTCCCGGCGGCGGAGCGGGGCCGGGCGCTGGGCACATGGAACTCGGTGGTTCCCCTGGCCGGGCTGACGCTTCCCTATTTCGCCGGCCTGTTGGTAGATGCGCTGAGTTGGCGCGCCATCTTCCCTGCGATCGCGTTGACGGCTGTGATCGGCTTCTTTACAATCCGGCACAACATCCGCCCGCTGACGACGGCTGTCGACTTCCGTTTCTTGCGCACGTTCGACTGGCCTGGCGTCATTCTGCTGAGCAGCGCGCTGGTCACCCTGTTCTTCTACACGTCGAGTCGCCCGGTGACCGGACGGCCTGCGCTGCAGGATTGGCGGCTGTTGCTGGCGTGGCCGCTGCTTTTCGCTTTGCTGATCCTGTGGGAGCGCCGTCACCCCGACCCGTACATCGATCTCGGCCTTTTTCGCAACCGCACCTTCAACGTAGCCTCTTTATGCGCCGGGCTGCGCATGGCGTTGATGACCAGCGTCAGTTTCCTGATCCCGCTTTACGTGAGCGACGTTCACGGGGGCAGCGCCAGCGTCATCGGCATCGTGCTCATGCTGCAGGCGGGGATGCTGTTCGTCACATCACGAGCCGGCGGGCAGTTGGCTGACCGGTGGGGCGGGCGGTTGCCGGTAGCGGGCGGCATGGCCGGGTTAGCCGGCGTGATGGCGCTGATGGCGCTCCTGCCGGAGACGGCGCCGCTGTGGGCGGTAGTCGCCGTGACGATGGGGCACGGGCTGATGATCGGGATGTCGCTGGCGCCGCTGCACCGCGCCGCCATGCAGCGCATCGACGACGCCGAAACAGGCCTGGCAGCCGGCCTCTACAGCATGATCCGGTTCGGCGGGCAGATCATGGGGACGGCGATCGCCGGCGTGCTGTTGCAGGCCGGGCTGGAGCGCTATGCCGCGCCGGTACAGGCGTACCAGTCGGTCTTTTGGATTTTTGCCGGCGTGGCGTTGCTGGCGACGTTTGCCGCCTTGCAGATCCGTGAGGCGTGACAGTAATTTTGTTCCCGGAAAGGGGTCAGAGCATGACGACGCCGACGATTGAACAGATTATGCAGCATGGGTCCGTGCGCAGCTACA
>CAYXRG010000010.1:9163-10675 GCA_964467575.1 uncultured Caldilineaceae bacterium
ATGACGACGCCGACGATTGAACAGATTATGCAGCATGGGTCCGTGCGCAGCTACAAGCCGGACCCGGTGGCGCCCGAAACGGTGGAGACCATCGTAGCCGCGGCGCAACGCAGCGCCACGTCGTCCAATTTGCAGATGTACAGCGTGGTGGCGGTGACCGATGCTGAAAAGCGAGCGCGGCTGAAGAAGTTGTGCAACAACCAGGCCCATATCGCGCAGGCGCCCGTCTTTTTGGCCTGGTGCGCGGATCTGAGCCGGCTGGACCGGGTGTGCCGGCGGCGCGGCTATACGCAAATCACCGAGCACGTCGAGAGCTTCCTCGTGGCGGCAATGGACGCGTCGATCGCCATGCAGACGGCGACGGTGGCGGCGGAGTCGCTGGGGCTGGGCGCGTGCTACATCGGCGCGATCCGCAACCATCCGCACCAGGTGATCGAACTGCTTAGGCTGCCAAAGCTGACCTTCCCGGTCTGTGGCATGACGTTGGGCTGGCCGGCGGCCGCCCCGCGGCTGCGACCCCGGCTGGCGACGGAGGCCATTCTGCACTGGGAGCGCTACGACGCCGGCGATGAGGAGCGTTATTTGTTGGACTATGATCGGGCGATGATCGAGACGGGCATCTACGACGGTCGCCAGGTGGCCGTGCCCGGCCAAGAGGGAGAAGTCGAGGACTACGGCTGGATGGAGCATTCGGCGCGGCGCGTTTCGCAGGCGGTGCGCACGGACCTGCGCGACATCCTGGCCGAACAGGGCTTCGACCTCAAGTAGAGTTATGAGCGCCGACTTCGCGCCAAGATAGGAAATGCCATGAAGAAACTGACGATTGCGGACCTGCGTCCTGACGGATCGTACTTGCTGCCGGACCACCTGGGCGAGGCCAGGGCGATGAAGGGCGGCGTCTATGTGTTCGAGCCGGGTGAAACTGCGCACCCGGAGCCGGTCCATGTGCACGACGTGGACGAGGTGTTCATTTTTGTGCAGGGCAAGGGCGTGCTGCCCATCGACGGGGTGGAATACCCGATCCAGGCCGGGGATGTGTTCATCGTAGAGGCGGGCGAGGATCACCACACGCGCAGTTCGGTGGAGGAGCCGTTGGTGTCGGCGTGGTATCTGATGGACCGCTAGCTACGGGGCGCGCGTGCGGGCGGACACCCGCACGCGGCCTGTGCGCTATGGCGCCTAATCCAGAAAGCGGAAGCTCTCCAGCGCCAGTTGGTAGAGCATCTCCGCCTGCTGGCGAACTTCGCTGCCTTCGTCGCCGAGGGGCGCGATGAAGAGGCTGTATAGGGTTCCGCCGTGCAGGAAGGCGACGCGGCGGTTGAGGTCCTGGCCCGGCAGGTTGTCGAGCAAGACGGCTTCTTCGCCCGCGACGGTGATGCTTTGGGGCGTGATCTCGAAGCCGGGCGGCGCGTAGTCCGTCGCCAACCGCGCGGCGACATCGTCGAGCGTCTGTCCGGCCGCGTCGCTGACGGCAATGGACAGGCGCGGGTCCCAGTGGTTCATCACGTTGTC
>CAYXRG010000010.1:10775-17693 GCA_964467575.1 uncultured Caldilineaceae bacterium
CCGCGTCGCTGACGGCAATGGACAGGCGCGGGTCCCAGTGGTTCATCACGTTGTCCACCACGATGTCGGTAACGCCGGGGTTGGTCTGGTCGAGGGTGTAGGCCGCGGGGTAGAGCAGGCAATAGCCGTCCGTCTCTTTGCGCAGCAGCAGTTGGCCTTCGCCGGGCGTGGGGCAAGGATCGGCGGGCTGTTGTGCGGAAGAGGTAGCCTCGACTGCCGGAGTCTCCGGCATGATAGGCGTACACGCGGCAAAGACCGCGGACAAGCTCAGAGCGATTAGTAACGCGACGAACCGGTGCAGACGAGTTGCGGCAAGCATTCATTGCTCCTTGGATAGGCCAATCAGACGAACGGGTTGCGATTTGCTCGGAGCGTTATACTGCCGCGGGCAGCGTCTGTCAAACTCGTCACGGGGCGGACGTCGTAATACCGAATTTCCTCTGCATTGTCTGCGCGTCGTTTGCGGTTGGCTCTGCTGCCTTGCCTAATCCAGCGGCTCGGACCAGGCGGAGAAGACCGCTTCGATGTTGGCGTGCGGGGTGTCGTTGGCCCACTCGCACTGGGCGATGAGGCCGCCGGAGCCGTCGTCGAAGGCGCGGCGCACGCGCCGGACCGCCTGGCGCACGTCTTGCGGCGTGCCGAAGGCGAGAGCCTGCTGGCGGTCGATCTCGCCCCATAAGGTGATCTGCCCTTTGTACTCGCGGGCGAGCGCTTCGATGTCCATGCAGAAGAGTTGCGAATTGACGGCATCAACGCCAATCTCGATGAGATCGGGGAAGATGGCGGCGATGTGGCCGTCGGAGTGGAAGAAGGCGAACTTGCCCGCGTCGTGGATGATGCGGCAGTAGTCGGCGTAGAGCGGCTTGAAGAGTTTACGCCAGTGACGAGGCGAGATGAGCAGGCTGGTCTGCGAGCCCCAGTCATCCTTGAACATGATGGCGTCGGCGGCGACAGGGGCAAGGATCTCAAGCTGGCGCAGGTTGAACTCATGTACGATCCGGATCAACTCCAGGAGTTCGGCCTTCAGCAAGCCGATATCGGCCATGAGGTTCTCGAAGCCGCGCAGGAACATGAGGCGCTGGAACGGCTCGACGGTGCTGGAGCAGAGGACAAAGCGGTCGGTTCGGTCGTAGAAGGGGTAGCTCGGCCCCACGTCGATCTGCTCCAGCAGTGAATAGGGCGGCGAAAAGGCGGGCAATTCGGACCAGCCGGCGAGCCGCGGGCGGATGACTTCGCCCACAGCGCCGGGTTCGAGCGTCTGCCATTCGCAGCCCCACTCATCGACATACCTGCCCACGAAGTCGGGCGAAGGCTGGCGCGGGCCGCCGGGCGAGGTGGCGTAGTGCGGGTCCTGTTCGAGGGCTTGCATCGCCGCGGACTGCGCCTGTTTGCGATAGGTTACCGGGGCGCGGGCAAAGTCTAGCGGGTATTGGGCAAGCAGCTCGGCCAGTTGTTCCTTGTGCCGCAGCGGAATGGCGCCCAGCATCCAAAGGTCGCGGGGGGCGCGGTCGGGGCCGCGGAAGGTGAGGGCGCGGTACACTCGTTCGCGAGGGGTCATGACGACCGGCATAGCGTTTCTCCGTGAAAGCGATAATGCGTAGACAGCACAGGATCTCGATCAACTACTCTCCTATTGTGATCCTATTGTGAGCCATGTGCGGCGGGTTGTCTATAGGCAAATGTCAGGCGGGCAAGGCGCGGCGATACGCAAAGACGCCAAGCGCGCAAAGAGAGAACAGGGTGCGCAGGCAAGCAGCCTCGCGGGAGCGGTCTTTGAGAGATGGCTGGAACCGATTACAATGGGGGCGAGCCTTGCGTACATTCACGGCCGTAAGGCTCGCCTTGCGGCCGCGTGGCGAGATGTCTGGGCGAGCCTCTGCCGGCCAATCACGCGCGACCGGAGCAGGAGGTTGCCGTCCTCTTGGCGATCCCGATTTCAACCCTGGAATAGAGAGCGGAAAAGAGAGCGACCATGAAGAAGATCATCAACCAACCAGCGAATTTTGTGCCGGAGATGTTGGAAGGTTTGTTGAAGGCGCACCCGGACCAATTGGCCTATGAGGAGGAGTTGCAGTGCATCGTGCGGGCCGACGCGCCGGTGCAGGGCAAGGTAGCCTTGGCGACAGGCGGCGGCTCCGGCCATCTGCCCGTGTTCTTGGGCTATGTCGGCCGCGGGCTGCTCGACGGCTGCGCCGTGGGCGACGTGTTCAATTCGCCGTCGGCGGACCAGATGCTGACGGTGACGAAGCGCATTGACGGCGGCAAGGGCGTGGTGTACATCTACGGCAATTACAGCGGCGACGTCATGAACTTCGACATGGCCGCGGAGATGGCCGACATGGAGGACATCGAGGTGCGCACCGTCCTCGTGCGGGACGACGTGGCCTCGGCCCCGCCGGAGGAAGCGGCGCGGCGACGCGGCGTAGCGGGCATGGTCTTCGCCTTCAAGTGCGCGGGCGCGCGTGCGGATAAGGGCGGCTCGCTCGACGAGGTGGTCGCCGCGGCGGAGAAGGCGCTGGCGAATACCCGCTCGATGGGTGTGGCGCTTTCGCCCTGCACCGTGCCCATGGCCGGCAGACCGACCTTCACCATCGGCGAAGACGAGATGGAGATCGGCATGGGCATTCACGGTGAGCCGGGCGTCAAGCGCGAGAAGTTGCAGAGCGCCGACCAGATCACCGAGCGCATGGCGGCGGCTATCCTGGACGACCTGAAACCGCAGGCCGGGGATCGCGTGGCTGTGATGGTCAACGGGCTGGGCGCAACCCCGCCGGAGGAACTCTATATCATCTACCGCAAGGTGCATGAGATCCTGAGCGGCAAGGACATTGCCGTGCATCGCGCCTACGTGGGCGAATACGCCACGTCGATGGAAATGGCCGGCGCGTCGATCACGCTCATGCGCCTCGACGATGAACTGGTTGAACTGCTCGACCATCCCGCGCAGTCGCCCTTCTTCGTCCAGATATAGGGGCAGGAGTTGGGCGCGGCGTG
This sequence comes from uncultured Caldilineaceae bacterium, assembly GCA_964467575.1. Classification (GTDB taxonomy): domain Bacteria; phylum Chloroflexota; class Anaerolineae; order Caldilineales; family Caldilineaceae; genus JASGTU01. Next base: position 13,770 of record CAYXRG010000010.1, read on the forward strand.
AGCGACGTAAGGTGAGACATATCGGTTTCAACATGGAACGTGACACAGAACGCGGGGAGAAGCGATGAACGGCGCCATTCAGAGCGCGGATGTGGCGGAGGCCCTGCGCCGCGCCGGCCAAGTTCTGGCCGACCAGAGCGAATATCTGACCCAACTGGACCAGGCGATCGGAGACGGCGACATGGGCATCACCATGGGCCGGATCGGCATGGCGCTGTTGGGCTATGTGGAGCAGACCGAGGTTGACGACATCGGCAAGTACCTGGTCCAGGCGGGGATGACGGCCAATCGGGCCGGCCCGTCGACGATGGGCACGCTTTTTTCGACGGCCCTGATGCGGGCGGGCAAGGCGGTGCGCGGCAAGACCGAGCTGACCGCAGACGACCTGGCGCAGATGTTCCAGGCGGCGGATGAGGGCGTGGCGGAGCGCGGCAAGGCCAACCTAGGCGACAAGACGATACGCGATGCGCTCAACCCCGCGGCGGCGGCGTTCGCCGCGGCCATCGCGGACGGCAAGTCGCTTGCCGAGGCCGGTGCGGCTGCGTTGGCTGCGGCTGAAGCCGGGCGCGACCGCGTCACGCCGCAGCGCAGCAAGGTCGGCCGCGCCGGCTGGGTGGGCGAGCGCACCGAGGGGCAGGTCGATCCCGGCTGCGAGATGCTCGTGCTGCTGCTGCGCGAATTGGCGAAGTAAAATCACATACCCGTCGGGCGGCTTCGAGCTTCGTGGCGGGCGCTACTAGAGAGATGGGCAAATATGATGAAGACGCGCGCTGCGGTCGTGTGGGAGACGAACACGCCGTTCGCCATTGAGACGTTGGATCTGGAGCCGCCGCGCGCGGGCGAGGTGCTGGTCAAGATCGCCGCCGCCGGCGTCTGCCGCAGCGACTGGAACGTGCTGATCGGCGACACGAAGCACCCGTTGCCGGCGGTGACGGGCCACGAGGGCGCAGGCGTGGTGCAAGAGGTGGGCGCGGGCGTGACCCACGTGAAGCCGGGCGACCGCGTGGCGCTCAACTGGGCGCCGGCCTGCGGCGAGTGCTTCTACTGCCTTAATGACAGGCCGAGTCTGTGCGAAAGCTACGTAGATGCGATCTGGGCCGGTGTGCAGATGGACGGCACGCCGCGGCTGTTCAAGGACGGCAAGCCGCTCTACCAATTCTGCTCGCTGGGCTGCTTTGCCGATTACGCGGTCGTCCCCGCGGTGAGCTGCGTGCCGGTGGCGGATGCGGTTCCGTTGGAGATCGCGGCGCTGATCGGGTGCGCGGTGACCACGGGCGTGGGCGCGGCGCTGAACACGGCGCAGATGAAGCCGGGCAGCAACGTGGCGATCTACGGCGTGGGCGGCGTCGGCCTGAGCACGGTGATGGGGGCCAAGCTGGCCGGCGCGAAGTGCATCATCGCCGTCGACATAGCGGAGGCGAAGCGCGACATTGCGCTTGGCTTCGGGGCGACGCACTTTGTGACCGCGGGGCCGGGCGCGGTGGAGGCGATCCGCAGCCTGACTGACGGCCGCGGCGCCGATTACGTATTTGACGGGACGGGCGTGCCCGCGGTGCAGGAGGAGTGCCTGGAAGCGGCGCGGCCGGGCGGGCTGGTCGTGTTCGAGGGGCTGGCGCCGATGGGCAGCACGACGAACTTGCCCGGCGCGGTGTTGACGCGCACCGAAAAGACGGTGACAGGCAGCTACTACGGCACGTCCAACGCCAAGCGCGACTTCCCGCGTTTCGCCGACCTCTACGCGCGCGGGCTGCTGGACCTGGACCGGCTGATGTCCAAGACCTATCAGCTGGAGCAGATCAACGAGGCGTATGCGGAGATGCTAGCCGGCGGCATGGCGCGCGGCGTGATCCTGTTCGATGACGGATCATAGCTGCGTGGCGGCATCCCTATAGCTGTAACGGTGAGAAGCTGTATAGGCAACAGATTGAAACGCGGCGGACGCAGAGAAGGGGTCCGGTAGCGATCTCCCTCTCCGCGCCCGCCGCATTGCATATAGCGGATCTGTTACTCGTACACCCGCCAGCCTAAAACCTCGGCGTCGACCTTGATATCGGAGATTTCTTCTAGCGCCATCTTGATGTACCTGCCCGTGGCTGAGGCGGCGACCTCGCCGTCGGGCAGGTAAAGCTCGCCTGTACCGATGAAAAGGCGGCGCTCTTCCTCCTGGATGCGCCCGCGCGCGGTGAGTTCTACGCCCAGCGGCGTCGGCTTGTGAAACTGCACGTTTAGCTCGATCGTCACGCCCCAGACCATCGGCGCGCCAGGCGAGTCGCCGATATTGATGGCGCGGCCGATGGTTTCGTCGAGGATGCCGGTGATGACGCCGCCGTGCATGCGCCCCGGGTAGCCCTGGTGCTCGTCGCGGCCGGTGAAGCGCGCCAGCACCTCGCCTCGCCCATCGGCGTCATGGTCCTCGTAGAAGGCGACGCGCACGCCGCCGATGTTTTTCATCCCGCAGACAAAGCAATAGTGGCTGTTGGGCTGCTTCTTCATCACGCGTCTTTCCAGGTCTGGCGCAGGACGCGCAGCCAGTTTTCGTGTGCGATCTTGCGCAGGGCGTCGTCGTCATAGCCGGCGGCGCGCAGGGTCTCCATCAGCTTGGGCAGGCCGGCGGCGTCGTGCAGCTCGGAGGGCATGGTCGCGCCGTCGAAGTCGGAGCCAAGCGCTACATGGTCGATGCCCATGCGCTCGACCATGTAGTCGACATGGCGCACGATGTCGGTAAGCGGCGCGTCGGCTTCCTGGGCGCCGTCGCTGCGCAGAAAGCCGACGTGGTAGTTGACGCCCACGACGCCGCTCGATGCGCGGATTGCGTCCAACTGCTTGTCCGTCAGGTTGCGCGAGGACGGGCTGATGGCATGGGCGCAGGAGTGAGTGGCGACGAGCGGCGTGGCGGAGAGCTTGGCGACATCCCAAAAGCCCTTCTCGTTAAGGTGTGAGAGGTCGATGAGGATGCCCAACTCTTGGCAGGCGCGCACCAACTCCTTGCCGGCGTCGGTGAGACCGGGGCCGGTGTCCGGCGAAGACGGGAAGGCGAAGGGGACGCCGCTGGCGAAGGCGTTGGGGCGGCTCCAGGTGAGGCCCAGCGAGCGCAGGCCGGCCTGGTAGAACGTCTCCAATGCGTGGAGGTTGGTGTCGATGGCCTCGGCGCCTTCGATGTGGAAAATCATGGCGAAGACGCCGTTGGCGAGGCAGTCCGCCAGTTCGCCGGCGGTGCGCACGATTTTGACCTGGCCGTCGCCTTCACGTTCAAGGCGGAAGAGCAGCGAGGCCATGCCCAGGGTGTAGCCAAGCGCGCCCGCTTGATCGACGGGGGCGGTGCGCTCGCGCAGGAAGGCTGCGACGTCGGCAGGCGTGGCCGCGGGCTGCGGACGGGTTTGACCGGCGCCGGCGGGCGTGAAGATGGCGAAGAAGCCGCCGCCCAGACCGCCCTGGCGCGCCCGCGGCAGGTCGATGTGGCCTTCGCTGCTCTGCTCGAAGAAGGAGCGGCGCGCGGCTTGGCCGTTGTTGTAGAGGTCGAGCAGGGTGTCGTTGTGGCCGTCGAAGATGGGGATTGGGTGCGGGGCCGGCATGATTGTTCCTTTCTGCGGCGATTCCCGGAGGGGTGCGGTGCACGATTTTACGACCATGCGCCAGAGTAGGCTAATGCGCAGAGTGTATAGCAAATGCCGGTAAAATGCCAGATCGTCAGACCGGCCAACGCGCCCTTAAGGGTTCATTGCGAAGCCACGAAGGGCGTTGAGAGACTGCGCTTTACTGCCACGAATTGCACGAATTGCACGAATGAGTTGAGCGATTCATCCGAGTAATTCGCGGAATTCGTGGCAAAGAATACGGGCTAGACGAGGAGAGGGCGTCGGAACTGGATCTGGCAGAAGCGCGCAAGAATCGGGTGGCTGGCGGCGCGCCGGGCGTGTACAATGG
>CAYXRG010000010.1:17793-48210 GCA_964467575.1 uncultured Caldilineaceae bacterium
TGGCAGAAGCGCGCAAGAATCGGGTGGCTGGCGGCGCGCCGGGCGTGTACAATGGCGGCATGGTTGGAGAGCGAGGAGAGTGAGGAGCAAGGGACATGGTTGAGCGAATGGATGCGTTGACGGATGCGATGGGGGAGGCTGTTGGCTCTGCGGACTATGAGCTGGTCGCCCAGGCGATCCGCTATCTGGAGGAACACGCCGCGGCGCAGCCGTCGCTGGCGGATGTGGCTGGGCAACTTGGCGTGAGCCAGTTCCACCTGCAGCGGGTCTTTACGCGCTGGGCGGGCGTCAGCCCCAAGCGCTTTGTGCAGTATCTGACGTTGGAGCACGCCAAGCGTCTGCTGGACGAGTCGCGACCTGTGCTGGATGCGGCGTACGAGGCGGGGTTATCCGGCCCGGGCCGGCTGCACGACCTGTTCGTGACGGTGGAAGCGGTGACGCCGGGCGAGTACCGGGCGCGGGGCGAGGGGTTGATGATCCGCTATGGACGGCATCGCACGCCGTTCGGCGAGTGCCTGCTGGCGGCGACGGAGCGGGGCGTGTGTGCGCTGTCGTTTCTCGACAGCGCGGGCTGGGACGCGGCTGTGGCGGACCTGGCTGCGCGCTGGCCCGAAGCGCACCTGAGCGAGCGGCCTGACCTGACGCAGCCTCTGGTCGACCGCATCTTCGCTCAGGGCGAGCCGGATGCGAATCGCCCGCTGGCGGTGCTGCTGAAGGGGACGAACTTCCAACTGAAGGTGTGGGAAGCCCTGTTGCGCATCCCGCCTGGGACGGTGTGCACCTATGGCGACATCGCACGGATGGCGGGGACGCCGCACGCGGTGCGCGCCGTAGGCGGCGCAGTGGGGGCTAACGCGGTGGCGTATCTGATCCCGTGCCACCGCGTGATCCGCAGCAGCGGCGCCATCAGCGGCTATCGCTGGGGCGACACGCGCAAGCGCGCCATGCTGGGCTGGGAGGCGGCGCACGCGGCGGCTTCGTAGGGCATATAGAGTTCTATATGAGCGATGTCGATGGTTTATTGCCCGGAGCGCAAGTAACGGCGCTCCGGGTTTCTATTTTTGGTTGTTTTTTGCCGTTTGCGCCACACGTCGAGATGACTTAGTATCATGCCCGCTTCACTATGGAATGGTTCACCATTCAGCCCAAAGGAGGCAAGAAATGAACCCGCAGCGACTCATAGGGGGGGGTGTTGCGCTGTTTGCGGCAGCCATGCTTATATTGGCGCCGGCGCAAACAGCCTACGCACAGGAGGCGGAGGGGGAGACGGGTGCGCCTGAAGTCGAGATTCTGGGCGATCCGTCTATGTATTCCGATGAGATCGACCTCGGGTCGGAGGGTGAGGTGCAGCCCGCGGAGGCGGACATCATCCTGGCGCAGCCGCCCTATACGATGAACTATCAGGGATATTTGACGAACGGGAGCGGGACGCCGCTCGACGGCGCGTATGATATCGTGGCATCGCTATGGGACGATGCCGCTGCCGGCGTTCAGGAGTGGGGGCCGGAGACACATGTAGATGTGGAGGTGAACAACGGCCTGTTCAACTTGGCGCTGGGCAGCGTAACGCCGCTTCTGCCCCATGTGTTTGACGAGGCGCTGTTCCTGGAATTGACCGTGGGAACCACAACATTGCCGCGCCAGCCGTTGCGCACTACGGCCTATGCCTATGGCTTGGTTCCCGGCGCAGTGGTGCTGGGCGACCCGGAAGGGTCGAGCTATGGCCTCTATGTGTACAATACAGGGGCCGGGGCTACGGATCGAGGCGTGTATGCGGGCGGGAATCAATACGGTCTCTACGCCGAAGAATGGGGGAGCGGCGATGTGGGCATCTACACGCCGGACTATGTTCGCGCCCTCGGTTATCGCAGTGCGGCGGACTCGTATCTGTTCGTGCCGGGTAATTTCGGCGTTGCGCTGGGCGATGTGCTAACCAAAAACCTGGAAGTGAACTATGAGGCGAACGGCTACGTACGGCTGAGGAACACTGCCGGCTCAGGCATACGCTACTTCTACATTCCGATCCAGACGCCTGCTGTGATGTTTGGGCAGAACGTGACCGTGGAACAGGTGACGCTGTACTACGATCTGACCAGCGCCAACAGCTATATCAGCACCACGAATCTGCGCAAGCAGACCGGGCCAGGCTTTCTGTCGGCTGACAGTCTGCTCACCTACACCACCGACTTGACGAGCACATCTCCGACTTCGATATCGTTGGCGCCGACCAACGCTACGCTAAGTTCAACCGATGGCGGGCTGCAATTGCGGTTGGTGCTTTATTTTGCTAACACGACTGACAGTATCTATATCGGCGGCGTGCGCCTGCGGCTGGGGCACCTTCAGTAGGAGGCGGCGATGAGACATGTGGCGACTACGCAGCGAAGGAGGCGCAGGATGACGCGTCGCACAGGGCTTTCCGGCCTGCTGTTGGCGTTGCTCTTGCTGGCGATGGCCGGCAGCGTGTATGCCGCGGTAGACACAACGACGCTGACCCGTGCGGTCTTCGGCAGCGCCGGGCAGGAAGTCGCCGCGGGCGACATCGTGCTCAACGGCACGCTGGGCGAGGCCGTGACTGGGCCGCTCGTCGTAACGGGAGATGTGCAGGAAGGTTCGGGATTCTGGCAGAAGATCCCGCCGTGGTTGAACCTCTATCTGCCGCAGGTTCGCCAATAGAGCCAGCTATCGCCTGACGGGAGGCGCGCAACTTCCCGTCAGGCTTTGTCTCAATCCCATCCCCATCAATCCATCAGCAGACCGCCGTCGACGTCCAGGGTTTCGCCGACGATGTAGCTCGCCGCGGGGCCTGCCAAGAAGAGCACGGCTGCGGCGAGCTCGTCCGGCGTGCCCAGGCGACGAATGGGCGTGTCGGTGCGCCAGCGCGCGTGCTCGGCGTCGTCCGCGCCGTCGAGCAGGAGGTCGGTGGCGATGCGTCCGGGGCAGACGGCGTTGACGCGGATGCCGCTGTCGATGACCTCGCGCGCCAGCGAGCGGGTGAAGGCCAGCACGCCGCCTTTGGCCGCGGCGTAGTGGGCGTGGTTAGCGGAGCCGCGCTTGCCTGCAATCGAGGCGATGTTGACGATAGCGCCGCCGCCCTGGGCGATCATGGCGGGCAGCGCGGCGCGGCTGCAATAGAAGACCGAGGAGAGGTTGGCGTGCAGGACCTGGTTCCACTCTGCATCGCTGATCTGCAGCACAGGGCGGGCCAGAAAGATGCCTGCGTTGTTGACGAGCACGTCCAGGCGGCCGGCTGCGGCGACGGTCTGCTGCACGAGCGCGGCGGCCTCATCGGCGCGGCTGACGTCGGCCTGGCGCGCGGCGATGCGTAGGCTCTCGCCTTTGCCCTCGTCGCAGAGTTGTTGCGCTGCCGCGTGGTCGCTGCGATAGCAGAAGGTGACGTCTGCGCCCTGGCGGGCGAAGGCGAGGGTGACGGCGCGGCCGATGCCGCGTGAGCCGCCCGTGACCAGCACGACCTGACCGGCAAATGTCTGGACGTTGGGATCAGTCACAGGGCGCCTCCGTTAATTGCCGGAAACTGGCTGCCAGGGCCGGGTATAGCCCCAGGTATACCTCGTAGAGCGCGTTGTAGCGCGCGGCCAGTTCGGGCCGCGGCTCGAGGGTTGCGCCGAAGGAGTTCATGCCGTGGGCGGCGTCGGCTATGCTGGGATAGAGACCCGCGCCGGCGGCGGCGACGATGGCGTCGCCCAGGGGTGCGCCTGTGGCCGTCCGCGGGAGGCGGATAGGGCGCTGCAGCACGTCGGCTTTGATCTGGTTCCAGAGGGGGCTGCGTGCGCCGCCGCCTACGCTGGAGAGGATGCCCGCCGTAAAGCCGGCCGCGGCCGCGGTTTCTACGTTGTGGCGCAGCCCGTAGGCGGCGCCCTCTAGCACGGCGCGCACCAGATCGGCCTTGGTCGTAGCGAGGGAGAGGCCAAAGAAGACGCCGCGGGCGTTGCTGTCCCAGATGGGCGAGCGTTCCCCGAACATGTAGGGCAAGAAGACGAGACGGTTGGCTCCGGGCGGGCTGGCGGCGGCGGTTTCGGTGAGCATCTCGAAGGGGTCAAGCCCGCGGCGCTGGGCCTCGCTGCGTTCGGGTTCGCCGAGCTGGTCGCGCACCCAGCGCAGCGCGCCGCCGGAGACGCTCAACGCGCCGACGACCAGGCGCCGGCCTGGGATGGGATGGCCGAGCGGGATCAGTTGGTCGGCGAGATAGGGTTGGTCGCTGCAGATGAGCAGGACGGTGGACTGGCCGGTCATCTCCACGGCGTCGCCTGGGGCGACGACGCCCGCTTCGACCGCGGCGGCTGTGCCGTCGGCCATACCGGCGATGACGGGCGTGCCGGGGGCCAGGCCGCACTCAGTCGCGGCGGATGCGGCGACCTCGCCCACGATGGCGCTGCACGGGAAGAGGGGCGGAAACAGGCCGGGATCGAAGCCCATGTCTTGCAGCAGTTGCTCTGACCAGCGGTCGGCGCGGCTGTCGAAGCAGAGCGTCAGCGGCCCGTGGGAGAGATCCAGGCTGAAAACGCCGGTGAGCCTGTGTACGATGTAGCCGTTGGCATGGAGGACGACATGGGTTTGCCGCAAGGTGTCGGGACGGCGCTGTTGCAGCCAGCGGAGCTTGGGTGCGGTGTAGAAGGGGTCGATGCGGCCGCCGTTGATGCGGGTAACGTTTTCGGAGCCGGCGCGCCGGCTGAGCCAGTCGCATTGGGGGTCGGTGCGGCGGTCCATCCAGAGGATGGCGGGGTAGAGCGGCGCGCCGGTGCGGTCGACGGCGACGATGGTCGGGGCCTGGCAGCTCACGCCGACGGCGGCGACATCTGTGGCGGGGCGAGGGCTGCCGGCGAAGATGCGGCGCAGCGTGTGGCATACGCCGCGCCACCAATCGGCGGGGTCTTGTTCCGCCCAGTTGGGGTGCGGGTAGGCGGTGGGGTGCTCGTGGGCGGCCTCGCCGAGGACGGCGCCCTGGCGGTCGAAGAGCACGGCTTTGACGCTGGTAGTGCCGATATCGATGCCAATGAGAAGGTCTTTGGGCATGGGCTGGTTCCCTTTGCGTGCAGGATGAGGCCGCGGCCGGCGGGTTAGGACCGGCGCGCCAACGTTTCGGGGTTGGCGCAGTAGTTGGGCGACCGGCCGGCATAGAAGTTGGCGAGGTCGATGATCACGCTTTCGACTTTGCGGCGGGCGGTCTCTTGCGAGGCGCCGGCCACATGCGGCGTCAGGGTGACGTTGGGCAGCTTGAGCAGCGGCCAATCGGCGGGCGGCGGCTCCACGGCGAAGGTGTCGAGCGCGGCGCCGCCGAGATGTCCGCTCGCCAGCGCGGCGTAGAGCGCATCGTAGTCGACCAGCGGGCCGCGGGCGGTGTTGACGAAGTAGGCGCCCGGCTTCATGGCGGCGAACTGTGCGGCGCCGATCATGCCGCGCGTTTCCGGCGTAACGCGCGCGTGCAGGCTTACGATGTCCGACTCGGCCAAGAGGGCGTGCAGGCCGGCTTTTTCGACGCCGAGCGCGACGCAGCGGTCGGCGGGGACGTAGGGGTCGTAGACGAGCACGCGCATTTCGAAGGCGCGTAGGTGGGGGATGAGCAATTGGCCGATGTGGCCGAAGCCGATCAGCCCGATGGTCTGGCGGTGAAGCTCGCGGGCGCTGGCGGCGTAGTGGTATATGGCGGGCTGCCATTCTCCCGCGGCCAGGGCGCAGTGGGCGCGGGCGATGCCTTTGCATTCGGCCAAGATGAGGCCGAGGGTGAACTCGGCTACGGCGCGGGCGTTGCCGCCGGGCGAGAAGAGGACGGGGATGCCGCGCTCGGTGGCGGCGGTCAGGTTGACGTTGACCGGGCCGCCGCGGAAGCAGCCGATGATTTCTAGGTTGGGGGCGTTTTCGATGAGGGCGCGCGAGATCGGGGCCACCTGGGTAACGACGATCTGGGCGTCGCCCACAAAGCGGGCGATAGCCTGCGGGTCGCCGGCGAACTCCTGCAACTCGGCGTTATGGATCGGGGTATCGTCGGGCCAGCCCAGTTCCACACCGGACGTTGTATAAGCGCCGGCGACGGGTTCGAGGTATTGGCGCAGTAGATCTTGGACCAGATCGACGGTGACGAAGCAGTCTCCGGCAATGGCAATATGCAACACAGGCGAGCGTCCTTTCTAGCGAGGAGCTAAGCGGGGCGTCGGTTTGACGCGTGTTCGCGGTCTGAGCGGATTATACGCCAGGTTTGCGAAAACGGCTGAGAGCAGATTGACAGGTTCGGCGGGAACGTCTACAATGCAAACAACGCCAAGCAACACTCAAGTTTGATGTCGTCAATGCCTACTTCGTGGTTGGAAGAGTAGGGGGTCGGCTGGTCTGTCGAGCGGGATATTTCCGCATAGGCAAGCCGGCGGGTTGCCCGCCGGAAAATCGCCGGTGCATACGTTCGCATGGGCGCGAACGTACGTCATCGATGCTTAACAAGGTATGGCGCTTAAGATTCGACTAAGCCGTGTTACGCTGCCCGCGGGGATAGGGTGGACCGGCAGTTGATCTGGCAAGTTGAAAGCCAATAAACCGGCTCCCCCCCACAATGATGCACGCAGGATAAAGAGAAGATGCGTGCAATTCCCCATCCATAATTTGTTCTGCCAATACTCTTAGCGCCGGCCATGGGAGCGCTGAATCCGTGAAAGGGGGTGAGGTCGCGGCTGAGAGCGATCTGAGCAAGATCTTTTTGCCTAGCGTTTGATGCCCTGAGATTCGAGCCGTCAGGTTGGGGCTCGAAGCCAGGGTTGACAACAAGCTGTCAATCATCGTTTACCGCAGTGTACACATGAAAGGACGGAGATATGTTTCGTTGGAACAAGGTTTTGGGGTTCGTGATCGTCTTGAGCATGTTGCTGACGGCGTGTGCGGCCCCAGCGGCGCCGGCGGCCCCGGCAGCGCCCGCCGCAGAAGAAGCGGCCGCGCCGGCTGAAGCGGAAAGCTGGTGGGCGGAGGCGGCTGCACCGTATGCGGGCGTGACGATTCGCGGCATTTCCGAGAGCACGCCTCCGTCACGCTATTCGGCGGAAGTCCTCACTAAGCAGTTCGAGGAAGCCACAGGCATCAAGGTCGAGTTCGAGATCACGTCTTGGGACGAGATGTACAACAAGCCGATCAAGGACATGCAGGCCAACACCGGCATCTACGACTTTGTGTACATTGAGCAGGACATCATCGACTCCTACCTGGCTCAGGACTTCATGACGAACCTGACCGAGATGCTGGCCGAGAAGCCGGAACTGCAGTCCCCGGACTTCGATTTTGACAAGTTCACCTCCTTCATCAATGACTTCAAGGATGCCGAAGGCAACATCTTCGGCGTGCCCATGGAGGCCTTCATCAAAGTCAACCTGTATCGCAAGGACCTATTCGAGAATCCTGAGATCCAGGCCGCCTTCATGGAGCAGTACGGGTATGAGCTGGCCCCGGCGACCACCCACGCCCAGTATCGTGACAATGCCGAGTTCTTCACCGAGTATGGCAGGGAAAACGATCTGGATCTGTGGGGTACCACGGTGCAGGGGCACACTGGCCATGCGTCGTCGACCTATGAACTGGTCGAGACGATCCTGCCCACCTTCGGCGTGTACAACTGGGGCGTCAACCTCGACACGTGGAAGGCGTGTGTGGAGAACGGCGGCGAGATGAACAGCGATGCGGCCAAAGAAGCGTTCTCCTTCTGGCTGGACATGCTGAACTATGCGCCGCCCGAGGCGACGAGCAGCACCTGGGACGAGGTGGCGGCTTCGTTTGCCGCCGGCCGCGCCGCCCAGGGCTGGGTGTATGGTGAGAACGCCGCCTGGATCGCCACCGATCCGGATCGCTCGATTGTGATAGGCAACGTGGGCGTCGCCATTCCGCCGCTGGCCGAGGGCGTGATGGAAGACGCGGAGTCGGGTGCGGGCTACGTCGGCTACTACGACGGCGGCGCCTTCGGCATTCCGTACTCGTCCAATAACAAGGAAGCGGCGCTGCTGTGGCTGCAGTTCATCGGACAGGAGTCCGTACAGGCCGAATGGGCAGCAGCCGGTTCCCGCATTGTGATGGAATCGACCTTCAGCGATCCGCTGATCGTGGAGATGGATGGCAAGGTCGACAACTATTACACGAAGCTGAAGGAATGGGGTCCGCTCTTCCGCGGTGCGCCGCCGTTCCCCTTCCACAATGCGCTGCGCGGCAACATGGATCCGCCGATCTGGCAAGCGCTGGCAGGTGAGATCGACGCCTCTACGGCGCTGGACGAGGCCTGCCGGATCGCTGAGGAAACCATGATGCAGCTCGGTTTCGGCGAGTAAGCGAGAGACTCTGAATGCGTTCCAATCGCATGGGGTGGGGGCTGCTAGCCCCCACCCTGATCATCCTAGGCGTAATGGGCCTGCTGCCTTTCATCTACGTTCTGGTGGTGGGATTCACCGACTGGAACGTGTTCTCAGCAACAGGAAGGCCGGTCTGGGCAGGGGCCAACAACTTCCGGCGGCTGGTGTTTGACGCCGAGTTCTTGGGCTCGATGGGTCGCACGTTGCTCTTCACCGCCATCGTGGTGATCAGCGAATTGGTCATTGGGTTCCTCTTGGCGCAGGCGTTGGTCAAAGAATTCCCCGGCAAGGCAATCTTCCGCACTATCCATGCGTTGCCGCTGATGGTAGCGCCGATCGCTGTAGGCGCAACCTGGCGGTTGTTGACCGTCCCAGGGCTGGGCATCCTTCCACACGTCCTGGACAAGACGTTTGGGATCGAATATAACGTTGGTCGTCATGCCAGCCATGCCTTTGCCACGGCCGCCTTAATGGATATCTGGCATTGGACGCCGTTTGTGACGCTCACGATGCTGGCCGGTCTGACGGCCCTGCCCAAGGAGCCAATGGAACAGGCGCTGGTCGATGGGGCCAACCGTTGGCAGGTGCTGCGTCACCTGACGCTGCCTATGATGATGCCTGTCATCATCACGACGTCGTTCATCCGCATCATGGATGCGCTGCGCATTGTGGATGAGGTGTATCTGCTCACAGGCGGCGGGCCGGGTGATTCAACCCGCTTCATGGGCATCTACATCTTCCGTGTGGTCATGCAGCGCACGGATTACGGCTATGGTTCAGCCGTCTCCCTGTTGGTCTATTACTTCACCCTGGTTCTGTGTTGGATGCTGTTTGTCGGGCTGACACAGATCGGCCGGCAGCAAGAATAGGAGGCCCCATGCGAAGAAACGAAACCCGGAGCCTCCTCGGCTGGATCGGGACCTATGTGCTGTGGATTATCATGTCGCTGGTCACGCTGCTCCCGATCTATTGGCTGTTTGTGATTTCAGCGCGCACCCGTGTGGAGCTGTTCGGGCGTCCGACACTGCTGCAGACAACGTTCTACGTCGAGAATTACATCAAGCCGTTGACAAGTACCGTTTTTCAACGCTACCTGACTAACTCGCTGGTCATCGCCACGTCTAACGCGCTCTTGGTGGCGATCCTGGCTGTTTTTGCAACCTATGCGTTATCGCGCTGGAAGTTGAGCGGTTCCGACAGCATCTTCTTTTGGCTGATCACCAATCGCATGGCCCCGGCGGCGGCCTTCATCCTGCCGCTTTATCTGTTGTTCACCGGTTGGTTCCGCATCGGCGGCGCAACGCTGTTCGACACGCGCATCGGCCTTATTCTGCTCTATTGTCTGTTTAACTTGCCCTTTGCCATTTGGCTGATGAAGGGCATCATGGACGGCATCCCTATTGAACTAGACGAAGCGGCCTTTGTAGACGGGGCGAACATGTGGACTGTGCTTTTCCGGATCATTATCCCGTTGGCCGGGCCGGGCATCGCCGTCACCGTGATCTTGAGCTGGGTGTTCGCCTGGAACGAATACCTGTTCGCGGCGTCGTTGACGAGCGTGCAGGCGCGCACGATCACGACCGGGTTGGCGGAGTTTGTCACCGTCACCGGCACGAACTGGGGCGAAATGGCGGCGGTGGCATTTATCTCGCTGTTGCCCGCGCTTATCTTCCTGGCCTTTGTCCAACGTTATATCGTCATGGGCTTGACCTTTGGCGCGGTGAAGGAGTAGAGACTCTATGGCGAACGAAACCATCATCGAAGCGCCTGTGACGCGTGAGGTTCGGCGAGGCTTTTTACCCTTCCACACCAATACCTTCGATCGCTACTTCATTAGCGTGCTGATCTTCGTGGCGCTCAGTCTGATCTGGCTGCGTTTCATCGAGGCGTTTCTGCCCATTTGGATTGTGCCGATCCTCTCCATCCTGATCGGCATCGTGATCGTCCGCAAGGGGTGACGGCGGCGGGGACGCACTGGGAACGGGTTTCGCAATGGCGGCGCATTTCTCCGCGCCCGCGTATTAGGACACGGGCAGCATTTCCGCCCGAAGCAGCCCAAACGGCGTTTGGCATCCAGAGCATGACAATTGCCGCAGAACTCGCAGCGATGTTCCGGAACATCCCGGGCGAGCTTTGCGGCAATTGCAGTTTGTTCGTGTATAGTGACGTATATCGTGAAATGCGTAACAATCCGTACACCCAACGCGAGCATCAGCCCCTCAAAATCTAGTTGTCCGCTTTGCTGGGGGATGATGGTCGCGTCCATAAGGAGCGAGCGATGGAAGCCCTAGTTCTGGAAAAGAAAGACATACTCAATTTGCGCGACATCGACCTGGCCGAGGAACTGGGACCGCAGGATGTGCGCATCACCATTCACACGGTGGGCATCTGCGGCAGCGATGTCCACTACTACACGCACGGGGCCATCGGCCAATTCGTGGTCAAGGAGCCGATGGTGCTGGGACACGAAGCCGCAGGCACGGTGACCGAGGTCGGTGCAGAGGTGACGACGCTCAAGACCGGCGACCGCGTATGCATGGAGCCGGGCATCCCCGACCCCAACAGCCGGGCGTCGCGCCTGGGCATGTATAACCTGGACCCGGCGGTGCGCTTCTGGGCGACGCCGCCCATTCACGGCGTGTTGCGTCCGAGCGTCGTGCATCCGGCCGCGTTTACCTTCAAGCTGCCCGACAACGTGAGCTTCGCTGAGGGCGCCATGGTCGAGCCGCTGGCTGTGGGCATGCACGCCGCCACCAAGGCGCGCATCACGCCGGGCGACCTGGCCGTGGTCAGCGGCGCGGGCCCCATCGGCATGGTGACGGCCATGGCCGCGCTGGCGGGCGGGTGCAGCCGGGTGATCATGACCGACGTGGCGCAGCCCAAGCTGGACCTGGCCGCCACGCTGGGTCCGATCACGCCGGTGAACGTGGCCCAACAGAGCCTGGTCGAGGTCGTCAACGAGATGACCGACGGTTGGGGCGTAGACATCGTGTTTGAATGCAGCGGCAACGAAAAGGCCGCCGCCGGCGTCTTCGAGCCGCTGCGCCCCGGCGGAACGGTGGTGTATGTGGGGATGCCGCTGGAGCCGATCGCCTATGATGTGGTGGCGGCGCAGGTGAAGGAAGCGCGCGTCGAGCATGTGTTCCGCTATGCACATGTCTATCCGCGGGCGTTGGCGTTGATGGGCAGCGGCAAGATCGACGTGAAGCCGCTGATCACGGATAAGTTCGATTTTAGCCAGAGCGTCGAGGCGTTTGACTTCGCCGTTCACATGCCGCCGACTTCGGTCAAGGCGCAGATCACCGTGGCCGGCTGACTTGATTCAATCATCTTCCGGGAAGCCGGCAGCTTTCCGGAAGATAATCGTACAGAAGAAAATGCGAGGAACGGATATGGCGCCAGCTAATTTACCGGAAACAATGCGCGGCGTGTTGCTGCCGGGCGGGCGACGTGTGGACATCAAGGAATTTCCCGTGCCTACGCCGGGCCACGGCCAGGTGCTGCTCAAGATGAAGGCTTCATCGATCTGCGGCAGCGATATTCGCGCCATCTATCGCGAGCACCTGGGCCACGGGCCGGAAGCCTATCAGAACGTGATTTCGGGCCACGAGCCGTGCGGCCAGATCGTAGCGGTCGGGCCGGGCTGCAAACGCTTCCAGGTCGGGGATCGGGTGATCCTCTACCACATCAGCGGCTGCGGCGTCTGCCACGACTGCCGCGAGGGCTATATGATCAGCTGCACGTCGTCGCTGCGCGCGGCCTATGGCTGGCAGCGCGACGGCGGCCATGCGGACTACTGCTTGGCGGAGGAGAATACCTGCGTAGCGCTGCCCGAGCCGTTAAGCTACGAGGACGGCGCGCTAATCGCGTGTGGTTTCGGCACGGTCTACGAGGCGCTGAACCGCGTGCGCGTGACGGGCCAGGACCGCGTGCTGGTGACGGGCGTCGGCCCGGTGGGCATGGCGGCGGGGCTGATCGCCAAGGCGATGGGCGCGTCGCTGGTGATCGGCGCGGACGTGTCCGAAACGCGGCTGGACTTTGCGCTGAAGACCGGCTGCATCGACCAGGCGGTCAAGTCGGATGCGGGCGCGCTGGCCGCGATCCACGAGTTGACGCAGGGCTTCGGCTGCGAGGTGTCGATTGACTGCTCCGGGTCGCCGGCAGGCCGGCTGCTGGCGCTGCAAGGCACGCGGCGCTGGGGCCGCTGCGCCATGGTGGGCGAAGGCAACAACGTCGATTTCGACGTGAGCCAGACCATCATCCACAACCAGATCACCGTTTACGGCTCATGGGTTACCAGCCTGGGGCACATGGAGGACCTGGTGGAGAAACTGGTGGAGTGGAAGCTGCGCCCGGACCGTATTGTGTCGCACCGCTTCTCGTTGGACGAGGCCGCAGAGGCCTATCGCGTGGCCGACGAGGGGCAGAGCGGCAAGGTGGTGATTGTCTTTGATTAGCCGCACGGCATGGGCGCGGGGAGAGGGAACTTCCTCGTCCCCGGCGTATATGCTGCATCACGCATCGGGAGAAGAACTATGAGCGACAGCGTGTTGGAGGCTCCGGCCATCCTGGAGCGGTTCCGGTTGGACGGGCGGACGGCGTTGGTGACCGGCGGCGGGCAAGGCATCGGTCGCGGCTATGCCCATGCGCTGGGTGAGGCCGGGGCTGCGGTGGCGATCGTCGACCTGGCGCTAGAACGAGCGGAGACGGTCGCCCACGAGTTGGCGCAAAAGGGCGTCGACGCCATTGCCGTGGCCGCGGACGTGACCAAGGAGGATCAGGTTGCGGCGATGGTCGACGCGGTGATGCAGAAGTGGGGCAAGCTGACTATCGGCGTCAACAATGCCGGCATCGGCGTATGGGCGGATGCGGAGAAGATGGCCGCGGACGCATGGCGGCGGGTGATCGACCTGAACCTGACGGGCGTGTTCCTCTGCGCCCAGGCCGAGGCCAAGGTGATGCTGCCCGCGGGCTACGGCAAGATCGTCAACACGGCTTCGATGTCCGGCCATATCGTCAATACGCCACAGAACCAGAGCGCGTACAACGCTTCCAAAGCGGGGGTGATCCACCTGACGCGCAGTTTGGCCGCGGAATGGGCGACGCGCGGGGTGCGCGTCAACAGCATTAGCCCCGGCTATACGCGCACGCAGTTGGTGGACGACCTGCTCAAGACGCCGGAAGGCCAACACATGGCGCCGGAGTGGATGCGTCTGACGCCGATGGGGCGCATGGCGGAGGTGACGGATCTGCAGGGCGCGCTGGTCTTCCTGGCCGCGCCGGCCTCGGACTTTGTGACGGGGCACGACGTGGTGATCGACGGCGGCTACTGCGTTTGGTAGGCGGTTTCTTCGACATGGATCGGCTTCTCGGGTTTCGGTTCGCCGTTTCCCGGTAGCTTGTGGTCTGCATAGGCAACTTCTAGCATATCCGGATTGGCAGGCGCGAATGCAAGCAGTAGTGTTTCCCCAAGCAGAGACGATTGCGGTGGAGCGCGTGCCCGACCCGACCTGCGCACCGGATGGGGTGGTGGTGCGCGTGGCGGTTTGCGGCATCTGCGGCACCGATGTGCACATCTACCGCAACGAGTATATGTCCGAATTTCCCCTCATCCCGGGGCATGAATTCAGCGGCGTGGTGGTGGAAGTCGGCCGCGACGTGAAGGACTTCGCGCCCGGCGACCGCGTGACTGTGGACCCGAACCTGTATTGCGGCCATTGTGACTTCTGCCGCAATGAGCAGGCCAACCACTGCCGCAACTGGCAGGGGATCGGGGTTACGCTGCCGGGCGGCTTTGCGGAGTATGTGGCCGCGCCAGCGCGCGCCTGTTATAAGCTGCCGGAGGGGATGAGCGACACGCAGGCGGCCTTTATCGAGCCGTTGGCGTGCGTGGTGCACGCGCTCAAGCGGCTGCGCACTTGGCCGGCGGACGATGTGCTGATCTTCGGGGCCGGGCCGATGGGGCTGCTCTTGGTGCAGGCGCTGCGCTATAGCGGCGCGGCGCGCGTGACCGTGGTGGAGAAGCAGACGGAGCGGCTCAAACTGGCGAGCGCGGTCGGGGCCAGCGCCACGGTGAGCGCGGACAGCGGGCAGGATGACGCCCTGCGCGAACTGGCGCCGGACGGCTTCCCCATCGTGATCGACGCCACGGGCGTGCCCGCGGTGATCGAGCGGGCCTTCAACTATCTGCGCCCGCGCGGCCAGTACCTCCAGTTCGGCGTCGCGCCCAACCACGCCAAGGTGCAGGTCAGCCCGTACGACATCTTCCACAACGACTGGCACATCATCGGCAGCTTCGCCCTGTGCTATACGTTCCTGCCGGCTATCGCCTGGCTGGCGAACGGGGTGATCGACGTGGAGCCGCTGGTGAGCCATCAGGTGGACTTCGCCGGCTTCCGCGAGGCGTTCGATGCGTTTGCCGCCGGACGGACGTTGAAGGTGCACGTGCGGGCCGAGTAGGCCATCAGGCCGGACAGACGGACAGGTTAGGGAGAAAACGGGATGGCGACGATCGACCGTTGTCGTGCGATTCTGGCCGAGATCGAGCGGGTGTTGGCCGGCGTGGACGAGGCGGAGTTGGCCGCGCTGCGCCAGGCAATACTGGAGGCGGGGCGGATCGCCGTCTACGGCCTGGGCCGCGAGGGGCTGGTGATGCGCGGGTTCGCCATGCGACTCATGCATCTGGGGCTGCCCGTGGCGGTTGTAGGCGACATGACGACGCCGCCGCTGGGCGCGGGCGACCTATTTCTGGTCAGTTGCGGGCCGGGCTATCTGTCGACGGTGGAGGCGCTGATGCGCGTGGCGCAGGACGCAGGCGCGCACGTCGCCATGATCACGGCGCAGCCGCAGGCGTCGCTGCCCCAGCGGGCGGATCTGCTTGTGACGCTGCCTGCCCAGACTATGGCCGAGGCGGAGCAGAGCAGTTCCGAGCAGGCGATGGGCTCGGCGTTTGAACAGGCGATGTGGGTGCTGTTCGACGGGCTCGTGCCGCAGTTGCAGGAAGCGTTGGACCAGAGCGCCGATGACCTGCGCCGCCGCCATACCAACTTGGAGTAAACGCCCGAACTTTCCGTGGCTGCGCCCGAACAGAAAAATCGATCAACAAACAAGGCCCCGCACTAAGCGGGGCCTTGTTTGCCACACAGAAAGGAGAAACACAAGGAGAGGAACCGTTAATCACCCAACATGCAGAGTGTATGCGGGTAGAATATGAGCTTGTTAATCGATCTACGCGCTTTGCCCCGCCCGTTTTTGGGCTCCATAAATCGATGTCTGTATTGTAGGGGAATCTTGGGGGAAAGGGTAGGGACAAACGTCCCGAAGAAGTAGGGACAAATATCACATGTCCCTTCTCAACTTATCGGATCATCTTTTCGGAGGCTTGGCGTCCTCGGGTGTGCCGGCAATAGCTGCTTTCGCCGGTCTCTGGAGGCCGAAAAAGCTGGTATAATTGGTGGCAGTGCGAGCGCTCCTCTCCTTCGTTGCGAGCGCCCGGCAAGGCGGGGATATGCCGGAAAATGTTGAAGGACCTCACTACGCTGAATCCGACGATCTGAAAGCCGGGCGTTATAGCCTGCGCCGTAAAATCCTGCTCGGCTTTTTCAGCGTATTGGCGTTGCTGGTGGTCGTGTGGGCCTGGTCGATCTTCGCCCTGTGGCAGTTGGGCAACGCCGGCGAACAGGTGCTAGAGGAAAACTTTCGCTCGATCCTGGCGGCGGAAAGCATGATCGACGTGCTGGAACGCCAGAACAGTGCGGCGTTGCTGGTGTTGTTGGGCGAGGAGGAAGCCGCTTCCGGCCAGTTTCACAACGCCGAGGTCGAATTCTTGCAGTGGTTGGGGCGCGCCAAGGACAACATTACGGTCGAGGGCGAGACAGAAACGTTGTCGGCCCTGGAGAGGGAATACACTGCCTTCTTGCGCGCCGTCGCGGATATGCGTGCGGCAAAGACGTCCGGCGACGCCGCGGCCGCAGACGCCATCTATGAGCAGCGGGTGTTGCCCGGCTATGCAGAGGCGCGCGCCCACGCCATCCGCCTGCGCGATTTGAACCAGGCGACGATGCTCTCCGCCTCGGCGCGGGCGCGCCGGATTGCCGAACGGGCGATTTGGTCGACCGTCATCGGCGGCGCGGCGATTGCGTTGGCCGGCCTGGCGTTGAGCTTGCGCTTTTCAACTGTGCTGGTGCGCCCGCTGCGCGAGATGACGGCGGCAACCGGGCGCATCGCCGAGGGCGATTATGATGTGACGCTGGCGGTGAAGTCTCGCGATGAACTCGGCCGCCTGGCCGACGAGATCATGACCTTGAGCCGCAAGCTCAAGGAGTTCCATCAGCTCAATGTGACGCAACTGATGACCGAGCGGCGGCGCAGCGATGCCGTGATCCGCAGCATCGCCGACGGCCTGCTGGTGGTGGACGAGGAGTGCCTGGTCGTGGCGCTGAATCCGGCGGCTGCCGGCATCTTCGGCGTAGACCCCGAGACGGTGCGCGGCAAGCATTTTTTCGATGTAGTGGACACTCCTGCGTTGTATGAGCGCGTACGCGCCAGCGCAGAAAGCGGCCAGGCGTCAAGTCTGGACGATGAGCAGGCGATCTTGCCGGTGCAGCGCAACGATGAGACGGCCTATTATCGCTACGCCATCGCGCCGGTCAAGACAGAGACGGGCGCACTGCTGGGCGTGGTGCTGCTCTTGCAAGATGTGACCAAGCTGAAGGAACTTGACCGGCTCAAGAGCGACTTCGTGATGACGGCATCGCACGAATTGCGCACGCCGCTGACGAGCATGTCGATGAGCCTGGAACTGCTGCTGGAAAGCGCGACCGATAAGCTGAACGAAGACGAGCGTCGTCTGGTGCAGACGGCAGAGGAGGACGTGGCGCGGCTGCGGGCGCTGGTCAACGATCTGCTTGACCTATCCAAGATCGAGGCCGGCCGCATGCCGATGGAGTTCGACCGCGTGGCCGCGGATCGCCTGATCGGGCATGTGTTGTCTCTGTTCGAGGAGCAAGCGCGCGAACGAACGGTCGAACTGACTAGCGACTTTGGCGAGTCTCTGCCGGAGATTTGGGCGGATGCCAACAAGATCGCGTGGGTGTTGACCAATCTGATCAGCAACGCGCTGCGCTATTCGCCGGCGGGCGGGCGTATCGAAATTACCGGACACGCGATTGGGCGTTTTGTGCATTTTTCAGTAACGGATGAGGGACCCGGCGTGCCTTTGGAATACCAGACCAAGATATTCGACAAGTTTGTGCAAGTGCGCGACGATCAAATGCGCAGCGGTTCGGGCTTGGGGCTGGCAATCTGCCGCGAGATCGTCAAGGCGCACGGCGGGACCATCTGGGTGGATTCGGTCGAGGGGCAGGGCAGCCGTTTCACCTTTACGATCCCAGCGGCGGATGAGCCCAGCAGCAGGTGATGCGTCCGGACCAGGCGATGGGCCGGGAAAGAGAGAGGGGAATGGCAACGCACAAGCCGCGCATTCTGATCGCGGATGATGAGAAGAATATCCGCTTCACGCTGGCGCATGCGCTGGAACGGTCCGGGTACGAGATTGCCACCGCGGTGAACGGAGAAGACGCGCTCAAGCAGATGGCGGCGGCAGAGTTTGACCTGTTGCTGCTCGACCTGCGCATGCCGGGCATGGACGGCATGGAGGCGCTGCGGGAGGCGGCGGAACGTTATCCCGGCACGCGCGTGGTGATCGTGACGGCGCACGGCACGGTGGAGAACGCGGTTGAAGCGGTCAAGCTGGGGGCGGCTGATTTCATCCAGAAACCCTTTTCTCCTACGGAGATTCGCGATCTTGTGGCGCAGATTCTCGACCGGGGGAACATTCGCACGGAAGAGGCGCATGACTACGCCACACATTTGGCGCTCGCCAAGCGCAGCATCAACCAGCGCCGTTTCGCTGCGGCGACGGCCTATGTGAAGCAGGCGATTGCGGCGGACCCCGGACGGCCGGAGGCGTTTAACCTGTTGGGCGTGCTGCAGGAAATTGACGGAGATCGGCACAGCGCGCTCAAGAATTACCGCATTGCGCTGGACTTGGACCCGAGCTATGAACCGGCACGTCGCAACCTCAGCCGGTCAGGCGAGCCGCCTGTCCCCGGGGCGTTGAATCTTGGCTAGGGCGCGGCGCGCAGGCGGAGATAACAGGCATGGATAGGTCTGACCTGTACATTATCGTAGCGGGGTGCGGGCGTTTGGGCGCCAGGTTGGCAAGCGAGTTGAGCCGCACGGGCAGCAGCGTCGTGGTGATCGACCGCGACCCGGCCAGGTTCGCCGGCCTGACCGCCGAGTTTAGCGGCTTTCATCTGACCGGCGACGCCATCGAACAGGAAGTGCTGCGCAGCGCCAAGATCGAGCAGGCCGACTGCTTTCTGGCGACGACCAACCAAGATAATATCAATTTGATGCTGGCCCAGGTGGCAAAGGTGATCTACGGCGTGCCGCTTGTGATGGCGCGCATCTACGATCCGCTGCGCAGCCCTGTATATGAGCGGCTGGGCATCGACACGATCAGCCCCACAGAGTTGTCGGCGCAGGAGTTTTTGCACACGATCACGGCGCGGACCGGACCTGAGCCGGCGTCCGCCTTGCGAAACGGACGATAGCCATGCGCGCCATCCTGGCCGGCGAGGGCAAGACGCTCTATTTTTTGGCCCGGCAGTTTACGGCGAAAGGCCACCATATCACCATCATCAACCGTCATCCCGACGAGTGTGAGGCCTTGGCGCGCCGGTTGGAGAAATCCGTGGTGGTATTGGGCAACGGCAGCGATCCGGCCGTGTTGGAAGATGCCGGCGCTCGCCAGGCGGATGTGCTGGTGGCGCTGACGCCGGAGGACCAGGATAACCTGATCGCCTGCCAGGTAGCCCGGCAGATGTTCGGCGTGCCGCGTGTGCTGGCGTTGGTCAATGACCCGGACAACGAGGAGATCTTCAAGCGCCTGGGAGTGACCGAGGCTTTCTCCGCCACGCGCATCATCGCTACGCTGCTGGAGGAGCAGGCGGCGCTGGAGGAAGTGATCAATCTGCTGCCTATGGCGGAAGGCCGCATCCAGGTAGCGGAGGTCGTGATCGGCGAGAAGGCGCCGGCGCGCGACAAGACGCTGCAGGAATTGGACCTTCCGGCTGATACGTTGGTGGCGGGCATTATTCGCGGGGGAGATGTACACATCCCACGCGGGGACAGCCGGCTGCACCTGGCCGACAAAGTGATCCTGATCGGGCGTCCGGCCAACTTTGGCGACGCCCTGCGCGCAGTGGCCGGTGAGGAAGCATGACGGACCCCGGCGGTCGCTATGCCCGGTATCTGCGCCATCGCTACCGGATCATCGCCGGCTATACCGGGCTGATCGGCGTAATTGTGGGCGCGATCATCCTGTTGCCGCTGGCGCTGCTGCCGTTTTACCCGCAGGAGGCGAGCTTGGCGCCGGCCTTTGCATTGCCGGGCGCGGCGTGTGTGCTCGGCGGCTTGGCGCTGTGGCGAGGGTTGGCGGCGCGAGCTAATACCGGCCTCACCTTCCAAGAGGGGACGGTGGTGGTGGTCCTCTCTTGGCTGGCGGCAATGGCAGTCGGCGCGACGCCCTTTACGCTCGGCGCGGGGTTGGATTGGACGCAAGCCATGTTTGAATCGACCAGCGGCTGGACCACGACCGGTCTGTCGGTAGTGGACGTGACCCGCGCCCCCCGGCTGTTTTTGTTCTATCGCAGCGCGATGCAGTACGCCGGCGGGGCCGGACTTGCGATTATCACGTTGAGCGCGCTGGTGGGGCCGGCCGGGGCGGGCGTGAGCAGCGCCGAAGGCCGGGGTGAGCAACTGGCCCCGCATGTGCGCCGCTCGGCCAAGTTGGTGCTGGCGATCTATCTCGGCTGCGGGCTCATAGGGTGGCCGCTTTTGCGGGCGGCGGGTATGAGTTGGTTCGATGCGCTCAACCATGCGATGGCCGCGCTGTCGACCGGCGGCTTCTCGACCCGGCCCGAATCCATCGGTTATTGGGACAGTCCGCGGGTCGAGGCGGTTATCGTCCTGTTGATGCTGGTAGGCATGCTCAATTTCTTGACCAGCTATGCGCTGCTGCGCAGACAGTTTCGCAGCGCGGCGCGTAATACGGAAGTGCGGCTGACCGCGGCGTTGATCCCATTGTTCAGCGTGATCTTGCTGTTCGGCGTGACGCTGGGGCTTTATCCGACGCTGGGCAAGAGCGTGCGCGTGGCGATTTTCGAGACTGTAACCGCGCTTTCGACGACAGGCTTTGCCACGGTGGATTACCGCCCGTGGAATGGGTTGGGATGGCTTATCCTGATCTTGCTGATGATGATCGGCGGCGGCACCGGCTCGACGGCAGGGGCTATCAAGCAGTATCGCATCTACGTGATGCTGCAGGCATTGGCGGGGGAAGTGCGCCGCGCCCTAATGCCGGGCCGCGCCGTTTCCCGGCCGTATGTCTGGCAGGGCGAGCGCAAGGAGTATCTGACCGACGAACGCGTGCGCCAGGTGGGCGTGTTTGTCTTTCTCTATGCGGCGACTTACTTTGCCGGAAGCATGGTGTTAGCGTGGTACGGCTATACGCTGCCGGAGAGCCTGTTCGAGTTCGCCAGCGCGCTGGGCACGGTCGGCCTGTCGGTCGGCGTCACCCTGCCCGATGCGCCGCCCGCCGTGTTGTGGACGGAGGTGGCCGGCATGTTTCTGGGACGTCTGGAGTTCTTCACGATTCTGATTGGGATTGCCAAGATCGCCGCGGATGCGCGGCGTCTTGTCGGATAATCGCTGCACTCGCACGAGTTCAGCGCTCAAGCCTTTTCATGTACGAAGTTTCCGTTCGCAATAAGCACCAAAGAGGAGATCAACGATGCCATTGAAGATTGCCATGATCGGCGCCGGTTCGATTGGGTTTACGCGCAAGCTGATGCACGACGTGCTGGCTGTGCCGGAACTGGCGGACACGACGTTTGCGTTTATGGACATTTCCGAACGCAACTTGGACATGGTGGCCCAGTTGGCCGAGCGCGACATCAAGGCCAACAACTTGCCCGCTAAGATCGCCACGACCACGGACCAACGCGAGGCGATTCGGGATGCCGACTATGTGATTTCCGTAATTCGCCAGGGCGGGTTGGAGGCTTTCCAGCTCGACATCGACATTCCGCTCAAGTATGGCATCGACCAGTGCGTGGGGGATACGCTGTGCGCCGGCGGCATCATGTACGCCCAGCGCACCATTCCGGCGCTGTTGAGCATCTGCAAGGACATCCGCGAGACGGCGAAGGAAGACGCCATCTTCCTCAACTACTCCAACCCGATGGCGATGAACGTGTGGGCGTGCAACAAGTACGGCGGCGTGCCCACCATCGGGCTGTGTCACGGCGTGCAGAACGGCCACTGGGAGATCACGCGCTGCATCGAACTGTGGGCTAAGAAGCAGGGGCTGCTGGGCGAGGACGAGAAGCTGCACCGCAAGGACGTGGACATCATCTGCGCCGGCATCAACCACCAGACTTGGTACATCAAGGTGCAGTGGCGCGGGATGGACATGACGCCGCATATGTTGGAGATGTTCGAGGCGCATCCGGAGTATCGGGAGACCGAGAAGGTGCGCATCGACATGATTCGCCGCTTCGGCTATTACACCACCGAGTCGAACGGGCATGTGAGCGAGTATGTGCCGTGGTATCGCAAGCGCACCGACGAGATCATGCGTTGGATCGACCTCAGCAGTTGGATTAACGGCGAGACGGGCGGCTATCTGCGCGTCTGCACCGAGGGGCGCAACTGGTTCGAGACTGACTTCCCCAACTGGCTGAAGGAGGAGCCGCCGGTTATCTCGGCCGAGCGCCGCAGCGACGAGCACGGTTCGTACATCATCGAGGGGCTGGAGACGGGTCGCGTCTATCGCGGGCACTTCAACGTGATCAACCAGGGGCACATCACCAATTTGCCCGACGGCTGCGCCATCGAGCTGCCCGGCTATGTGGACAAGAACGGCATCAACATGCCGGTGGTGGGCGATCTGCCGATGGCATGCGCGGCCACCTGCGCGGCGAGTGTGCGCGTGCAAGAGATGGCGATGGAGGCGGCGGTGGCAGGCGATGTCACGCTGCTCAAGCAGGCGATGCTGCACGACCCGCTGACCGCAGCGGTCTGCAACCCGGTAGAGATCTGGCAGTTGACCGACGAGATGCTGGTGGCGCAGGCCAAGTGGCTGCCCCAGTATCAGGGCGAGATTGCTGCGGCGCAGGCGCGGCTGGACGAGGCGGAGCGCAACGGCACGCGCGTGAAGTTGGTCCAGACTGAGGGCGCGGCGCGGCTCAAGATCAAGACCGTCGAGGAGATCGCGCAGGATAAGCAAGCGCGCAAGATGGCCTCGACCAGCGACAAGGGCAACTTGGAGAAGCAGAACCTGTAAGTATGTTTTGGCGACCGCCTTCCATTCGTTCGCAGCTTCCAAGAAGGCGGTCGCCCGTTCAACGGCGCAACCCCTACGAGTATCCATTTCATAGGCAACCTAGAGACAATAAGGAATAGACGTCAATGACGATCCGAGTCGGCTTAATCGGCTGTGGCGGGATCATGCACCCGCATGTGGAGGGTTGGAAGGCGGTATCGGACCGGGCTGAGATTGTGGCGCTGGCCGATGTGTCGCCCGAAGCGCTGGCGCAGCGCATGGCCCAGGTTGGCCGCGAGGTCAATGTGTATGCGGATTACCTGGGCCTGTTGGCTGACCCGAATGTGGACGCGGTGGATATTGCGCTGCCGCATCATCTGCACCGGGATGCGATCGTGGCTGCGGCCAATGCGGGCAAGCACCTCATGACGGAGAAGCCGCTTTGCCTCACGCTGGATGAGGCTGCGGACATCGAGGCGGCAGTGAAGAAGGCGGGCATTGTGATGATGGCCGCGCACAATCAGCTTTTCTTCCCGCCCGTATTGCAGGCCAAGCAGATGTTGCTCAAGGGCGACCTGGGCAAGGTCTACATGATCTGGTCGTTCGACTGCTCGGAGCGGCGCGCGGCGTTGGCGCTGGACAAGTCGACTTGGCGCACGCAGCCGAAGCTGGATTGGGGCTGGCGCAGCGACCCGGCCAAAATGGGCGGCGGCGAGTACATCGACACCGGCTATCATCCGACCTATCGGCTGCTCTTCCTGGCCGGACAGACGCCGGCCGAGGTCACGGCGATGATGGGCAGCTATCGCGTCGGCTTGGGCGAGGAGGATACGGCCAACGTGATGGTGAAATTCGCCGACGGCAGCCTGGGTCACGTCTTCACCAGTTGGGCCATGAATGCGCCCGGCAGCCGTCCCCTCTTGTTCAGCATTATGGGCGAGGGCGGGCAGATCTGGGCCGAGGCCGATAAACTCTACTTTCAGCCCATCGGCATGCAGACGCCTGCCGTGACCGAATATCCGGGCTGGAGCTACGCGCGTACTTTTCGGGCGGAGATTGAGCATTTCGTCGACGCCATTGACAAAGGGTATGAGCCGCTGCACTCGGTCGTCGAGGCGACGAATACCCTGCGCGTGATCCTGGCAGCCTATAATGCAACGGATTCCGGGCGCATCGTGACGCTGTAGCGCATTATGTTCCCGCGGGCGCCCAGCCGCCCAAGGTCATTTGTAGGCGGCTGGAGCGCTTTGACATACGGCAGTCGATTTGTTATATTCGGTACGGTAGCGAATGTCTTCCCAGGACTTTCGCTCCGAAAATAACTCCCTATTCCACGGCGGAAAGCGAATACTATGTCAATTCTCGGATCAGATGACCGTGCATTGATCGTGGCAATGGATCATGCGCGCACACATGGTGTAATTCAGGGACTAGAGGATCCAGGCCGGGTGATCGACGCTGTCGTAGAGGCCGGGGCGGATGGCGTCATGACCACATTTGGCGTCATCAAGAAGTATCGCGATCGCCTGATCGGTCGCGTGCCGACGGCGATGCGACTGGATGGCGGCCCCAGCCTCTATCGCGAGGACTGGCTGGCGTATACGGAGTGGGCGCTGCTGCACTCGGTGGAAGACGCGGTGAACCTGGGCGCGGATGCGGTCGTGCTCATGGCCTTTGTCGGCATCCCCGTGGAACTGGAGACCTACCGCATCGTGGCGAAGGTGGCGAGCGAGTGTATGGCGGCCAAACTGCCGCTGATGGTCGAGGCGTTGCCCTGCAAGAGCGAACGCATCCCCGATCCGAAGGACGCCGGCGCGATGGCGTCCGCCGCCCGGCTGGCGTTTGAGCATGGCGCGGATTATATCAAGACCTATTACACGGGGACGCCAGAGGGGTTTCGCCTGGTGACGGAGAATTGTCCTGTACCGGTCCTGATCGCGGGCGGTCCGCGCATGGACACGGTTGAGGAGACCCTGGGCGTGGTGCGCGGCGCCATGAATGCCGGAGCATCCGGCGTGGTGTTTGGCCGGAATATCTGGCAGAGCGCGAACCCTGGGGGCATGGTGCGTGCGCTGCAGAGCGTCATTCATAGCGATGCTTCTGTTGCGGAGGCAATGCGCCATTTGAGCGCGAAATAGCGCACAGACCGTGAAGGTCTGTGACAAGCGTATGAAGAAAGGAGAGGATGGGATCGGAATAGAAATGACAACGTGTTATTCGGAGTACGTTCACTAGGTGGAGACAGCAAACCGCTTGGACTAGTTGCAGCCCACATGGCGCGCGGTTGTCGTTGAGAATCGCAGCTAACGTTGAAGAGATCCGCCCAATTGGATTACCCCCCCATTCAACGAAGGAGAGATTCACGATGCGCGGTTTCAAGTTTCTAGGCGCCTTGCTTGTGTTGGCGATGTTCCTGACTGCTTGTGGCGGCGGCGCTCCGGCCGCGGCGCCTGCCGAACAGGCAGCCCCGGCTGAGGGGGCTGCTTCGGATGTCGAAGCGACGCCGATCCCCGGCGGGGAGACCTACGCCACTGTGACAGAGGGAAGCGATATCCTGCCTCCTGTCTTGGCGGAGCCGTGTGAACCCGGCTCTTGCCCGTTTGAGGGGCAGACGGTGACCGTAATCGTCAATACGGCCGGTTCTAAGGGCCCGATCTCCGGCCCGTTCTACGAGGTGCGCGAGGAGTTCGAGGCGGCGACCGGCGCCACGCTCGAGATCGTCGAAGTGCCCGAGGCCGAGCATTTCCCCAAGCTCATGACCGATGTGACCACCGGGACAGGCCAGTATGATACGTCGATCGCCGGCGCCTGGTGGGTAGGCGATCTGGTCGAAGGCGATTTCATCATCTCCTACGACGATTACTTTGACGATCCTCGCTTCCCGCAGTGGGACTATGAGGATGTTCAGTCGGGCCCGCGCAGCTTGTTGGAATACGGCGGCAAGAAATACATGGTCGCCAACGACCATGACGGCCAGGTCATGTACTATCGCCGCGATCTGATCGAGGACCCGGAGCACCAGGCCGCTTTCCTGGAGGAATACGGCTATGATCTGGGCGTACCCCAGACGTGGGAGCAGTTCCGCGATGTGGCGGAGTACTTTGACGGCAAGGACCTGAACGGCGACGGTACGCCGGATGACGGCCTGACGCTGCACTTGAAGGTCGGCGGCCAAGGCATGTTCCACTTCATGTCCTTCTCGGCTCCCTTTGTGATCGGCCCGGACAATCCGAAGCTGTACTGGTTTGACCCGGAGACGATGGAACCGTTGATCGACAGCCCCGGACACCTGCGCGCGATGGAGACGCTGGTTGATCTGCTGCAGTTCGGGCCGGAAGCGATGATGGCCTGGAGCCTCGGCGAAAGCTGGGATCACTTCCTGCGCGGCCAGGCCGCTCTCACCTTCACTTGGGGCGATCTCGGTTCGTTGGCCCAGGAAGAGGGCAGCCAGGTGAGAGGCAAGACCGGCGCGGCGCTGATGCCGGGTACGATGGAATACTATGACGCCGCCGCCGGCGAGTGGAAGGCGACGGACGCCCCCAACATGGTCGGCAACACGACTGGCGGTTCGTGGGCCGGCGTCATCTCGAAGTTCTCGGATGCTCCGGAAGCCACCTACTACCTGTTGGCGTTGATGGCGACAAAGGAAAAGTCGCTGATCTACGCCCAGCGCGGTTGGGACGGCGTGGACCCGGGTCGCTTCAGCCACTACCTGCCGCCCGAGGGCACGGCTAGCCTGGACGGGTACGTCGCAGCCGGCTGGGATGCGCAGGATGCGACCGACTACACCAAGGCCTATCACGACAACTTCGGCGCCGAGTTGCAGTTCCCGTATCTGCGCATTCCCGGCGCGTTTGAATACTGGAACTCGCTCGACATCCACCTGTCTGAGGCCGCCACAGGTCAGAAGACGCCGGAAGAAGCGCTCCAGGCTACGGCAGATGATTTCAATGCCATCACCGATCGCCTGGGTCGCGATCTGCAGCAGGCTTCGTACAAGGCATCGCTGGGCTTGGAATAGCCGCAGTAGACAGCCTGTGAAGCGCTTGCAGGCATAGCCGCGAACAGGGAGATCCGGAGGGAACATCAGGGTCTCCCTGTTTCCCCTGGCGGTGCGCCAACGCGCCGTCCGCAAAGCGATCAACGGCAACCTAATCCAACCCCGGCGGAGAGCATATGACCTATGGCCCAAGAATCGGTTATCCCCAGTGGAGACCCTACAAAAGACATTGCGCAAGGTGACAATGCCGACCGGCGGACGAAAGATCCAACCGGCATGTTTTTCTTGTTGCCGGCCGCTGTGTGGGTTCTCCTTTTTACGATTTTTCCTCTTCTCTACGCGCTCTACACCAGTTTCTGGAGTTTTCGTTTTGGTCAGCGCAATCAACTTGTCGGCTTCGACAATTTCGTCCGCCTGTTTACCGATGGGAACCTGCATTTTGCGCTGCGGGTGACGTTGACGTTCGTGATTGTAACGGTGGTCGTGGAGATGCTCGTGGGCTTTGGGCTGGCGCTGCTGCTCAACCAGGAGATCCGCGGCAAAAGCGTGTTGCGGGCGATTATGGTGCTGCCCCTGTTCGCCACGCCGGTGGGTATGGGCTTCCTCGGCATCACGCTGTTCTACGAGATCAACGGCCCCCTCAATGTCTTTCTGCGTACGCTTGGCCTAGAAGGCATCCCGTGGCTGTCG
Organism: uncultured Caldilineaceae bacterium; assembly: GCA_964467575.1. GTDB lineage: Bacteria > Chloroflexota > Anaerolineae > Caldilineales > Caldilineaceae > JASGTU01. The sequence continues at coordinate 45,206 of CAYXRG010000010.1, forward strand.
ACGCCGCAATGGGCGCCGGTCGCCGTGATGCTCATCGATATTTGGCAATGGACGCCGTTTGTCTTCCTGGTCTCGCTGGCCGCCCTGCAAGGGCTGCCGGTAGATCTATATGAGGCGGCAGAGGTCGACGGCGCTTCCGGCTGGGATTCGTTCCGCAACATCACGCTGCCGTTGATGACGCCGACGCTGTGGCTGATCCTGCTTCTGCGTCTGGTCGAGGCCTTCAAGGTGTTCGACATCCCCGCCTCTATGACGCTAGGCGGGCCGGGCCGCGCTACGGAAGTCTACAGCTTGTTCACCTATCGCACGGCGCTGCGCTTCTTCGACCACGGCTATGCGGCGGCGCAGGGTATTTTACTGCTATTCATCGTCATGTTGATCGTCACGCTGCTCTTTGGGCGCATCCGCGAGCTGTATGAGGTAGGAGGATAGGCCATGCGCAATCGTTCGCATCCAGTTGTTATGGTTTTTGTCTGGGGCCTGATTCTCATCATGCTCATATGGGTGCTGTTTCCCTTCTACTGGGCTTTTCTAAACTCGATCAAGAAGCCGGCGGAGACCTTCCAGGCGACGTGGGTGCCGTGGCTGCAATTTCAGCCTACGTTGGAGCACTGGGTTTCCGAGCTTTCGATTCGCGAGACGCGCAATGCCCTGCGCAACAGCACGATCATCTCAGTGAGCGCGGCGACGGTCGCGCTGGTGTTGGGCACCTTGGCGGCGTATGCATTGGCCCGTTTCCGCTTCCAGCGCATCAGCAACGGCTCACTCACGACCTGGTTCCTGTCGCAGCGCGTCTTGCCGCCTGTGGTCGTGGTCATCCCCTTCTTCCTGCTCATGCGCCAGTTGAAGCTGCTCGATTCCGTGTGGGCGCTCGTACTGCTCAACGCCACGTTCACGCTGCCCTTCCCGGTGATCATCCTGAGCCAGATGTTCCGCGAGCTTCCTGTCGAACTGGAAGAAGCGGCGATGGTCGACGGCGCATCGCGCTTGCAAAGTTTCCTGCGAGTGGCGCTGCCGCTGGTGCTGCCGGGGTTGGTCGCCACATGGATCATTTGCATGGCGTTCAGTTGGAACGAGTTTCTCTTCGCCCTGTCGCTCACGTCTAACAGGGCGTTGCCCATGCCCGTGTACATTGCAGGCGCAGAGCACACGCGCGGCGTGCAGTTTTGGTTTGTGGGCGTGCGCGTCATGTTGACCATGCTGCCGCCTACAATTCTAGCTCTGCTCGCCCAACGGTATATCATTCGCGGGCTGACGCTGGGAGCCGTCAAGGGGTAGCTTGCTGCATTCAAACTGATAGGCCCGCACCGAGCGGGCGGAATCGTCGCGCCGGCAGTTGAGCATGCCTCTGCGCTGGGTTGCCAGCGCGTTGGAGGGGATCAATGCCGGCGTTTTGTTTGTTCTACTGTAGCCGACAACCGGTCATCTGGACCGGCATGGAAAGCGGAGACCGCTGTGAATGACAATCGTGACCCCCTGTTGATCGGCGTGGATTTTGGGACGACCAATATCAAAGCCATCGCCTTTGATGTGGCCGGGCGAGTGGCGGCGCGCGCCTCGGCGCCGACGCCCACCCGCATTCCGCAGCCGGGCCGGGCTTACTATGAGCCGGAAGAACTCTGGCAGAGGACGCTGTCCGCGCTGCGCCAGGTGACGGAGAGGCTGGACGACCCGCGCCGCGTGGCCGGCCTGGGCTTCTCTAGCTTGGGCGAGACAGCCATACCGCTGGACGCCCACGACGCGCCGACCTACGACGCCATCGCCTGGTATGATACGCGCACGGAGCCCCAGGCCGAACAACTGGAACGCATGATCGGTCGCGACCGGTTGTTCGCCACAACGGGGCTTTCGCTGTCGCATATCTTTGGGCTGTGTAAGCTGCTGTGGCTGCGCCAGGCGGAGCCGGACGCATACGCGCGCACCGTGCGCTGGCTGAACATGGCCGATTACCTGGCCTATCGCATGTCCGGCGCGGCCGCCACCGACTATTCCTTGGCGTCGCGCATGATGTGTTTGGACCTGCGCAGCTTGGGCTGGGCGGACGATCTGTTGGCAGAGGCGGGCGTGAGCGCGGATCGGTTCGCGCCGCTTGCGCCCAGCGGAACCGATCTGGGGCCGCTGCTGCCGGACGTGGCGCGCGCCATCGGCCTGCCCGCTGCCGTGCGCGTGGGCGTCGGCGGGCACGACCATGTGTGCGGCGCGCTGGCCGCGGGCGCGGTTCACCCCGGCATGGCGTTGAACTCGATGGGCACGTCAGAGGTGATGTTCACGCCGCTCGACGCCCCCCTGACTGCGGCGGAGCTTGGCCGGCGCGGTTATCAGGTCGGCGTTCATGTGGACGGCAAGCATTACTATGTATGGGGGTCGATCCCGACGTCCGGGGCTTGCGTGGATTGGTTCCGCAGCCTGTTCGCAGCTGAGGCGGACTATGCGACGCTCATCGCCGAAGGCGAGCAGGCGCCGCCCGGCAGCCGGGGCGTCTTTTTCTTGCCGCATCTGCGTTCGGCGATGACGCCGCACGCCGACGCCAAGTCGCTGGGCGCGTTCATCGGGCTGACGACCGACGCGAACCGCAGCGCCCTGTTCCGCTCCGTGCTGGAGGGCGTGGCGTTCGAGATCCGCGACGGGCTGGACGTGTTGCGCAGCTATTTGCCGACGCCGATCTCTCGCGTAGTCGCCATCGGCGGCGGCACGCGCAACCGGCTGCTGGTGCAGATCAAGGCCAGCGTGCTGAACCAGGCCATCGAGGTGGTGGATATGGCGGAGGCGGTGGCGCTAGGCGCGGCCATGCTCGGCGGGATAGCCGCCGGCGTCTATGCCGATGCCGCCGACGCCATGAGCAAGGTGCATTTCTCCGGCACGGTGATCGAGCCGGCGGCTGAGCAGACGGCGCTGTATGAGACGATCTTCCGCCGCGTCTATCAGGAAATGTATCCGACGTTGCGCGGCCTCAATCACGAGATCTATGCCTTGCGCGATGATTCGCTCTAGGCTGGACTATTGTC
>CAYXRG010000010.1:48310-57816 GCA_964467575.1 uncultured Caldilineaceae bacterium
TCAATCACGAGATCTATGCCTTGCGCGATGATTCGCTCTAGGCTGGACTATTGTCCTATGCTGCCGGCGATCTTGGAGGCTTCGTAAGGGAAAACCGATGAAAATACCGGATGGGCTGCTGCTGGGCGTGGATTTGGGCACGTCGTCGGTGAAGGCCGTTCTAACTGCCGGCGACGGGCAGACCCTCGCCGCCGGCAGCGCCGAGTATCCCATCATCCAGGCAAAGCCGGGCTATGCTGAGCAAGACCCGAATGCATGGTGGCAGGCCGTGTGCCAGGCGGTGCGCATGGCCGTGGAAAGCGCCGGAAGTTCGGCGCGCATCGCGGCGGTCGGGTTGTCGGGGCAGATGCATGGCACGGTGCTGCTGAACGGACAGAACGAGGTCTTGGCCCCCGCCATTATTTGGGCGGACCAGCGCAGCGCTCGCCAGGTGCAGGAGATCACGATGCGGGCCGGTCTTGAACGGCTGACCGCGCTGGCAGGCAGCCCTGTGGCGACGGGGTTCCAGGCGGCGACGCTGCTCTGGGTGAGGCAAGAACGCCCGGATCTGTGGCGGCAGATTGAGCATGTGTTGCTGCCCAAGGACTATGTGCGCCAGCGCATGACGGGCGATTTGGCAACGGAGCCGAGTGACGCTTCGGGCGCGCTGCTGCTGGACGTGCGCCGGCGCGCCTGGTCTGCCGAACTGCTGTCGCTGCTGGAGATAGAGCCGGCTTGGCTGCCGCCTCTTCAGGCGGCGCGCGCCATCGCCGGAAGGCTTCAGGCGCAGGCCGCAGCGGAGTTAGGGCTGCCGGCGGGCTTGCCCGTGGTGACCGGCGCGGCGGATACGGCGTGCAGTGCGTTGGGCGCAGGCGTGGTCGAGCCCGGTGAAATGCTGCTGACGTTGAGCAGCGGCGGCCAACTCCTGCAGCCGCTGACCGAGGTGCGCGTCGATCCGTTGGGGCGCGTGCATACGTTCTGCAGCGCGTTGGAGCCGGAAGAAGGGGCGGGCTGGTACCAGATGGGCGCGATCTTGGCCGCGGGGCTGGCGCTGCGCTGGCTACGCGACAATGTGCTGGGGTTGACCGGCGCGGACGCGTACGAGCGGATGACGGCCTGGGCGGGAGAGACGCCGCCCGGCTCTGGCGGGCTGCTCTTCTTGCCCTACCTTTCCGGCGAACGGACGCCGCACATGAACCCGGAGGCGCGCGGCGCTCTGGTGGGGTTGACGGGCCGGCACGGGCGGCGCGAGATCGCGCGGGCCGTGCTGGAGGGGGTGACGCTGGCCTGTTACGATGCGTACAGCGTGTTGGCGGAACTGGGCGCGCACCCGGCTGCCGTGGTGTTGGCAGGGGGCGGCGCGGCGAGCCGCGTCTGGCAGCGAATCGTGGCGGACGTGTTCGGTCTGCCGGTGCGCCCGTTGGCGGTGAGCGAGCAATCGGCGCTGGGCGCGGCCATCTTGGCGGGCGCGGGGTTGGACTGGCTCGACGCGGCGGAGGCGGCGCGTGCCTGGGCGTGCTATGGCGACGAGACGGAGCCGGACCCGACGCGCCATGCGTTTTACCAAGATGCGTTCGGCGCATTTCGCACGGCGTATGCGAACAACGCGGCGCTCTTTGGCGCGCTGGGGCGGCTGGTCTCGGCATAGGGCCGGAGACGAGGAGAAGGAGCGGGGAAACGGTGCAGATCTTCACGGTGACGCTTAACCCAGGGCTGGATCGCACGTTGACCGTGCCGGAGATTCGCTTCGGCGAGGTGTTGCGCGCCGCGGATCTGCGACTGGACTGGGGCGGCAAGGGTTTCAATGTCTCGCGTGCGCTTCAGGCGCTCGGCGTGGAGAGCGTGTCGATGGGCTTCGTGGGGGGCGCGACCGGCGAGATGTTGGCGCAGGGTCTGCACGGGTTGGGCATTGAGACGGATTTCGTATCGACTGCTGGGGAGACGCGCACCAATACGGTGATCGCCGAGGCCGGAAGCGACCGTTATATCAAAGTGAACGAGGCCGGCCCGGTTGTATCCGCCGAGGAGTTGGCGACGTTGTTCGCACGCGTGCGCAGCCGCGTAACGAAGGGCAGCGTGTGGGCCTTCTGTGGCAGCTTGCCGCCCGGCGCGCCCGCCGACGCCTATGCCCAACTGATCGCCGCGGTGCAGGAGCGCGGCGGGTTGGCGTGCCTGGATACGAGCGGCGAGGCGCTGCGCCAGGGCTGCATGGCCGCGCCGTATTTAGTAAAGCCGAACGTCGAAGAGGCGCAAGCGGTGACCGGGCAGCCTGTACGCAGCGAGGCGGAGATTGTGGCGGCAGTGAAGCATTTCCAGGGGTTGGGGGTGCGCAACGTGGCGATCAGCCTGGGCGCCGGCGGGCTGGCGTTGGGCGGTGTGGAGGGCATCGTCCAGGCCAAACCGCCCGCGGTTCAAGTGCGCACGGTGGTCGGGGTCGGCGATGCGCTGCTGGCTGGACTCATCTGGGCATGGGGGCAGGGGGCGACAACGGCTGAGGCGGCCGCCTGGGGTGTGGCCGCAGGAACAGCGGCGGCGATGGGCGAAGGCGTGAGCGTTGCCGCGCCCGCCGAGGTGTGCGCTGTGTATGAACAAGTGCAGACGATTTGGCTGGCATGAGAACAGAGGGCCTTGCTCTAGATTTTAGCTCAGATTGACACGGCAACGGCGTGCCGTATACAATGACTGCACCTAGATGGTCAGCTCCCCAAAGCCGGCCGCTCCATGTGGCGTATTACATGGCAATACCATTCGAAGAGTATAGTAAACCATCACAACAGGAGAAGCGCGTATGACAGCCAAACGTTGGTTGACTGGATTCGTGGTGATATTGGCTGCGGTTGCCTTGCTCGCCGCCTGTGGCGGGGGCGGCGCCGCCCCCGCTCCGGCTGAAGAGGCTGCGCCGGTTGAGGAGGCTGCTCCGGCGGAGGAAGCAGCCCCAGCTGAAGAAGCGGCTCCGGCTGAGGAAGAAGCAGCTCCGACCGAAGCGCCTGCCGAGGAGGCGGCCCCAGAAGAAGCCGCCGAGACGCCCTACATTCCCGTCATCTCGAAGGGGTTCCAGCACCAGTTCTGGCAGGCCGTGAAGGCCGGTTCTGAGCAGGCGGCTGCGGACCTGGGCGTGGAGATCACCTTTGAGGGTCCGGAGAGCGAGTCGCAGGTCGACAAGCAGCTTGAGATGGTGCAGGCTGCGCTGGCGAAGAATCCGTCGGCGCTGTGCATCGCTGCGCTGGATAGCAAGGCGCTGATCCCGCTATTGGAAGAGGCCGATGCGGCGGGCATCCCGGTGATCGGCTTTGACTCCGGCGTGGACAGCGACATCCTGGTGACGACAGCGGCGACGGACAACATTGCGGCTGCGGCGCTGGCCGCGGACAAGATGGCGGAGTTGATCGGGGGCGAGGGGCAGGTGGCTGTGATCGTACATGATCAGACCAGCCGCACCGGCATCGACCGCCGTGACGGCTTCCTGAACCGCATGGCCGAGGCGCATCCGGACATAGAGATCGTGGATGTGCAGTATGGCGGCGGCGATCACCTCAGGTCCACCGACCTGGCCAAGGCCATTATCCAGGCCCACCCGGACCTGAAGGGCTTCTTCGGGGCCAATGAGGGGTCGATCATCGGCGTGCTCAATGCTGTGACCGAGTCGGGCAGGGACGACCTCGTCGTGATCGGCTATGATTCGGGCAAGCAGCAGATGGACGCCATCCGCAGCGGTCTGGAGGCGGGCGCCATCACGCAGAACCCGGTCGGCATCGGCTATAAGTGCGTGGAAGCGGCCGTCATGGCTATCAATGGCGAGTCGCTGGACAAGGTCATCGACACCGGCTTCTTCTGGTACGATGCCGCCAACATCGACTCGGAAGAGATCCAGCCGCTGTTGTACGAGTAGAGCAGGGCGTAGTACTGCCAGATTGAAGGGCGGCTGGAGAGACGCGTGCAGCATAGGCGTCTCCCCAGCCGCCTATGGCTAGGCGCTCGTTTTTCCCCGACTCGTTGTATACGACCGATCTGGGCATGGCAATCCGGCAAAGCGGGCGCTGGCCTCTCGATTTCCGTCCTTCGAAGCGGTTGAGGGCGGAGGCCGTTCTGCGCCGGCCTGGTTGATTGGCGTGCGGCGAGGGGCGGCAGGACGCCGGTCTATGGGCCAGTCATACCCAGCCATACGGAGATGCGCCGATGGGCGATGCATTGGTGTTGATGGAGGGAATCGATAAATCGTTCCCAGGCGTGCATGCGCTTGACCATTGCCGGTTCGAGTTGCGAGCCGGCGAGGTGCATGCCTTGGTGGGCGAGAACGGTGCAGGAAAATCGACGCTTATGAAGGTGCTGGCCGGCATCTATCGCAAGGACGCTGGCCGCGTCTTGTATCTGGGCCAGGAAGTGGAGATCGACAGCCCGCGCGCGGCGCAGGACCTGGGCATCAGCATGATCCATCAGGAACTCAACCTGATGCCGCACCTGACCGTGGCGCAGAACGTGTTTATCGGGCGCGAGCCGCGACACGGCGCGCCTTTTTGGCTGGATGAACGGGCGATCAACCAGGAGACGCAAAAGCTGTTCGACATGATGCATCTCCGGCTGGACCCGCGCACCAAGGTGGCGGATCTCACCGTCGCCAAGCAACAGATGGTCGAGATCGCCAAAGCGCTCTCGTTCAATTCGCAGGCGCTCATCATGGATGAGCCGACCGCGGCGTTGACCGAGGCGGAGATCGAAGAGCTGTTCCGCATTATCCGCCATCTGCGCAACGAAGGCGTGGGCGTCGTCCACATCTCGCACCGGCTTGAGGAATTGAAGCAGATCTCGGACCGGGTGACGGTGATGCGCGACGGCCGCTATATCGATACGGTGCAGACGCGGGAGACTTCGGTTGAAAGCATCATCAGCATGATGGTGGGGCGCACCATTTACGAGTCGTCGCCGGAACTGCCGGAGAACCCCGACCAAGAGGTGCTGCTGGAGGTGCGCGGCCTGAACCGGGGGACCGAACTGCAAGACATTAACCTGCGCCTGAAGCGCGGCGAGATTCTTGGGTTGGCCGGGCTGATGGGGGCCGGCCGCACCGAGGTGGCGCGCGCCATCTTCGGGGCCGATTCGATTGACTCAGGCGAGATTCTTGTGCGGGGGCAGCCGGTTCACATCCGCACGCCGCGCGATGCGGTGGCGCACGGCATCGGCTACCTGTCCGAGGACCGCAAGCGCTATGGTCTGGCCTTGAGCATGGATGTCGAGACGAATGTTGTGCTGGCATCCTTCGACAAGTTCCTCGGCGCGCTTGGCTGGGTGCAGCGGGCGGAGACGCGCAGCACGGCGCAGAAGTATGTGGAGGCGCTAGCGATCAAGACGCCGACCATGCAACAACGCGTCAAGAATCTGTCGGGCGGCAACCAACAGAAGGTAGTCGTCGGCAAGTGGCTCGCCGCTAACACTGACGTGTTGATTTTTGATGAACCCACGCGCGGCATCGATGTAGGCGCCAAGAGCGAGATCTATAAGCTGTTGAACGACCTGGCGCGGCAGGGCAAGGGCATCATCATGATCTCTTCGGACCTGCCGGAGATTTTGCGCATGAGCCACCGCGTGATCGTGATGTGCGAAGGGCGCATTACGGGCGAACTCAGCAGCGAAGAGGCAACACAGGAAGCCATTATGACATTGGCCACCCAACGCGGTGAAATCGTCGCCGACGGCGGAACCGACTCCAATTCCAGGGAAGCGCAACTCGCATGACTACTGATACGACCGAATTATCGACGACCGCGACGCAACGACGCACGCTATTTCGCTCGGATGCGACGCAAAAGCTGCTCGCCTTTGCCGGCTTGATCGCGATGTTTGTGGTCTTCTCTTTGGCCTCGCCCAACTTCTTTAAGTTCGACAATATCATCGGAATTCTGTTGGCGACGGCGGTGAACGGCGTGCTGGCCCTGGGGGTGACCTTCATCATCGTGACGGCGGGCATCGACCTGTCGGTGGGGACCGTGATGACGTTGTCGGCCGTGATGAGCGGCGTGTTCATCACCTACTGGGGGCTGCCGATCCCGCTCGGTATTCTGGCCGGCTTGGGGACGGGCGCGCTGGCAGGTTTCGTCAACGGCATCGCAATTTCGAAGATGAAGATTCCGCCTTTCATCGCCACGTTGGGTATGATGATGATGGCAAAGGGGCTGGCCTTGGTGATTTCCGGGGCGAAGCCGATTTACTTCAACGATACGCCTGCGTTTCGCCAAATGGCGATGGGGTCGTTGATCGGGCGCGTGTTTCCGGGATTCGCCGTGCCCAACGCCGTCTTCATCCTATTCGGCGCGGCCATTATCGCCAACCTGATCTTGACCAAGACCGTCTTGGGGCGCTATACGGTGGCCCTGGGCAGCAACGAGGAGGCGACGCGGCTGTCCGGCGTCAATGTGGACCGTTGGAAGACCGCAGTGTATGCGTTGGGCGGCGCGTTCAGCGGGCTGGGCGGCGTGCTCATGGCCGCGCGTCTGAACTCGGCGCAGCCGGCGCTAGGCGCGGGTTACGAGCTTGATGCCATTGCCGCGGTGGTGATCGGCGGCACATCGCTCAGCGGCGGCGAGGGCACCATCCTGGGCACGGTGATCGGCGCCTTTATCATCAGCGTGTTGACCAACGGCCTGCGCATCCTGTCTGTGCCGCAGGAGTGGCAGATGGTGGTCACCGGCGCTATCGTGATCTTGGCGGTCTACGCCGACATCATCCGCCGCCGCAACCAATAGCGCCGCCAATAGAAAGCCGGAAGATGGTCATAAAAGCCTTCAACTCGGTCGAATCGCTGGGAAAGCGTTTTGACAGCGAGGTGTTTCAGGATATTTCCGACGAGACGCTGTACGTGTATCACCGGACAGACAACGCCTGGTACCGTTACCGCTGGACATCGGGCAAGCGTGAGATCCGCTTTGTCGAGCAGAGCGCCGGCGAGTTGCCGATCGTGGTCCAGGTGTATCCGTGATGCCGGCGCTCAGGCCGCCGAGCGGCGCAGCCATGCCCGCGCCGCCTAGTCTAAGGTCCCCTGCATGGAGTTGAAGTTAACCGCCCGCCCGCCATTTTCATTGTCGTCGGTCATGTTCTCGCACGGCTGGATTCGTTTGGCGCCGTTTGTCGAGGATGAGGCGAGCGGCGGGCTGCAATATGTACTGCATCTGCGTTCCGGCCGCGCGGTCGATCTGGCGATCTCCGAGGCGGACGGCGGCGTGCTGGTGACGACCGAAGCCGCGCTTGGGCCGGACGAGACCGCTGAAGTCGGCGATGCCGTCACTTGGATGCTGGGGCTGGATCAGGATTTTTCGGCGTTTTACGAACACTGCCGGCATGAGCCAAAGTTGGCCCATGCGCAAGGATCGGCGCGAGGACGTCTGTTGCGTTCGGCTACGCTGTTCGAGGACGTGGTCAAGACGCTGCTCACCACCAATACGGCGTGGAGCGGGACGGTGCGCATGAACGCCGCGTTGGTGGATCTGTACGGTGAGCCGGCGACAAAAGGCGGCTCACGCCGCGCCTTCCCGACGCCGGCGGCCCTGGCGCGGACAAGCGTCGAGGAACTGCGCGCCGGCGCCAAGCTAGGCTACCGGGCGCCCTATGTGTTGGAACTGGCGCGCGCGGCGGATTCGGGCGAACTTGATTTGGAAGCGCTCAAGCGCACGGAATTGCCCACGCCGGAACTGCGTAAGCGACTGTTGTCGCTCAAGGGCGTCGGCGGCTACGCGGCGGGCAACCTGCTCAACTTGTTGGGACGCTATGATTTTCTGCCCGTGGACTCGTGGGCCTTGAAGATGGTGTCGCAGGAATGGCACGATGGACAGGCTGTGACGCCGGCGGATGTCGAGGCCGCGTTCGCCGCTTGGGGCGAGTGGAAAGGACTAGCTTATTGGTTCTGGGATTGGAATAGCGCTTCTTAAGCGCCGGTGCGCCTGGGCGCGTTGACCACAAACAGGCGCGGCGGGCGCGCTGCTCTTGCGCCGCCGGCCTACTCTTAACGAATCCTCCCACAAGCCATAGAGGATCAAAGCGATGAGCAACTTTGAAACAAAGGTGACGTTACGCCCCCATTTCTTTACCGACGGCGAACACACATTGGTGAAACAGGGCGCGCTTACTGCGTCCGTGTTCCGCTTTTCGACCGGCGTCTGTGCCGTGCGTCTGAGCAATGGCGCGGGCAGCCTGGTGTTGCTGCCGTTTCAGGGCCAGCAGATCTGGTCAGCCGAGTTCGGCGGGCGCAACCTGACGATGAAGTCCATGTTCCGCGAGCCGAACCCGACGCGCGCCTATTTGGAGACCTATGGCGGCTTCCTGCTGCACTGCGGGGCGACAGCGATGGGCGTGCCCGGCGAGGGCGACACCCACCCGCTGCACGGCGAACTGCCCAATGCGCCATACCAACACGCGTATGTGGTCGTGGGTGCGGACGAAGGCGGCTCCTATATCGCGCTGGGCGGCGAATACCGGCATACGGTGGCCTTTAGCACCAACTATGCGGCGCGTCCGCTGGTGAAGCTCTACGCCGGGGCGTCGCGCTGCACGATTACGTTGACCGTGGAGAACTTGAAGAAAACGCCAATGGAACTGATGTACATGGCGCACGTCAATTTCCGTCCGGTGGACAATGGCCTCCTGGTCTACAGCGCGCCGTGTACGCCGGAGCATGTGCGCGTGCGCAAGAGCATCCCGTCGCATGTGAAGCCCGGCCCCGGCTATCGCGAATTCCTGGAGGAGTTGACCGAACATCCAGAGCGACACAACGTGTTGAAGCCGGAACTGACCTTTGACCCGGAGGTCGCCTTTGCCGTCGACTACATGGCGGATGCAGAGGGCTGGGCGCACAGCATGCAGGTGCATCCGGACGGCAGCGCCGACTATATTCGCCACCGGCTGAGCCAACTCGATTCGGGCGTGCGCTGGATCTGCCGTACGCCTGACCAAGATGCGTTGGGCATCATCTTGCCGGCGACGGCGGAGGCTGAGGGCTACAGCGCCGAGAAGGCAAAGGGCAATATCAAAGTGTTGCAGGCAGGGGACTGCTATACTGTAGAGATAGAAGTAGGCGTCCTAAATGCCGCCGAAGCGCAAGCAATGGAAGCGCATATCAACCAGATACTGGCGTAAAGCCGGCCATGACGGGCGACTGCGTGACGAATTTATCACGCAGCGACGCCCGGTCGACCACAATCAACTGCCAAAGCAGAGGAGAAAGCCACGATGGCAAATATAAGCAGCCTTAAGATGACCTCCCCGGCCAACCGCCTGATCGGAGAAATGCCCAAGATCGGCATCCGCCCGGCTATCGACGGCCGGCTGGGCGGCGTGCGCGAGTCGTTGGAAGAGCAGACGATGAATATGGCGCGCAACGTGGCCCGGTTCCTCGAAGAGAATCTGCGCCATTACAACGGGCTGCCGGTCGAATGCGTCATCGCCGACACGACCATCGGCGGCGTTGCAGAGGCGGCGCAGACCGCAGACCAGTTCCGGCGCGAGGGCGTCGGCGTCTCGCTGACGGTGTCGCCGTGCTGGTG
>CAYXRG010000010.1:57916-92619 GCA_964467575.1 uncultured Caldilineaceae bacterium
ACCAGTTCCGGCGCGAGGGCGTCGGCGTCTCGCTGACGGTGTCGCCGTGCTGGTGTTATGGCTCGGAGACTATGGACATGGACCCGCTGATCCCCAAGGCGGTGTGGGGCTTCAACGGGACTGAAAGGCCCGGCGCGGTCTATCTGGCGGCGGTGTCGGCGGCGCACAATCAGAAGGGGCTACCGGTCTTTAATATCTACGGCCGCGAGGTGCAGGACTCCGGCGACACGACCATTCCGGAGGATGTGCAGGAGAAGCTGCTGCGCTTTGCGCGCGCCGGGTTGGCTGTGGCGAACATGCGCGGCAAGTCGTACCTGGCGATGGGCGGCGTCTCGATGGGCATCGGCGGGTCGATTGTGAACCACCCCTTCCTGGAGAACTTCTTGGGCATGCGCGTCGAGACCATCGACATGTCCGAGTTCACGCGGCGCCTGGATCGGGGCATCTATGACCAGGACGAGTACGAGCGGGCGCTGGCATGGACCAAGGAAAATTGTCGGGAGGGCAAGGATTATAACGCGCCGGAGATTCAGCAGAGCCGGGCGCAGAAGGACGCCGCATGGGAGACGTCGGTCAAGATGGCGCTGATCGCACGCGACTTGATGATCGGCAACCCGCGGCTGGCAGAGATGGGGTACGGCGAGGAGGCGCATGGCCGCAACGCGTTGGCTTCGGGTTTCCAAGGACAGCGCCAGTGGACGGATCACATGCCCAACGGCGATTTCCTAGAGGCCATTCTCAACTCGTCGTTCGACTGGAACGGCATACGCGCGCCGTATATTGTGGCGACGGAGAACGACGCCATGAACGGCATTTCGATGCTGTTCGGCCATCTGCTCACCAATACGGCGCAGATCTTTGCCGATGTGCGCACATTCTGGAGCCCCGAATCGGTGAAGCGAGTGACGGGGTATGAACTGAGCGGGCACGCTGCCGGCGGCATTCTGCACCTGATTAACTCCGGCGCAGCGACGCTAGACGGCACGGGCCAGCAGTCCATCGACGGCAAGCCGGCCATGAAGCCCTTCTGGGAGATCGCGCCGGAAGAGGCGGGCGCCTGCCTCGACGCTACCAGTTGGCATCCGGGCAACCTCGGCTACTTCCGCGCCGGCGGCTGGTCGAGCTGCTTCAAGACGCGCGGCGGCATGCCCGTGACGATGTGCCGCATCAACCTGGTCAGCGGCCTGGGGCCGGCGATGCAGATCGCCGAGGGCTGGACGGTGGAACTGCCGGACGAGGTGCATACCGTGCTCAACGAACGCACGGATCCTTCTTGGCCGACGACCTGGTTTGCGCCCATCACCACGGGCAGCGGCCCCTTCCGCGACGCCTACACGGTGATGAACAACTGGGGCGCCAACCACGGGGCGATCAGTTATGGCCACAACGGGCCGGACCTGATCGCACTGTGTGCGTTGTTGCGCATCCCGGTGTATATGCACAACGTGGGCGAAGAGCGCATCTTCCGGCCCAGTGCGTGGGCGGAGTTCGGCGCCAACGAGCCGATGGGTGCGGACTTCCGGGCGTGCGCCAACTTTGGGCCGCTGTACGGCTGAGGTTAGCTGCGGCGGTTCGACGCCCGGCGCTATCGAATGTTATCGAATAAGGAGAATGGGACGGATCCTGTGGCGGGGTCCGTCCCGTTTATTGGCGCGGCAGGCGCAGAAAGCTGCGCTGGTTCTTGGCCGGATGAGAGCAGGTTGAGGTGACGTCCTTGGCGCCCTCCAAGGCGTTACGCTTCTGCGAAGGGCGAGCCTGTGTCAGTGTGGTATACTCGATCTAGACGACTCGATTGCGGATCTATCAGAGGAAAACAGGCTTCATGCGAACGGTTCTGTGGGATTTGGACGGGACGATTGCCGATACCGAAAAGTTGCACTTCCAGGCTTGGCAGACGACGTTGAGCGGATATGGGGTGACCTACACCTACGAGCGTTTCTTATCGGAATTTGGCCGGCGCAACGGCGATTTCCTGCCCGCTCTGCTACAGGTGGAGCCGGAATCCAGCCTGGTCATCGAGGTGGCGCGGGCCAAGGAGGCCAGTTTTCGGCGATTGGTGCGCTCACACGGCCTGCGTCCGCTGCGCGGGGTGGCGGCCTGGCTGCAGCGCTTTGGCGAGGCGGGCGTCTGGCAGGCGATCAGCTCGTCGGCGCCGATGGCGAACATTGCCGTGATGGTCGATACGCTCGACATCGGCGATTATTTCTTGGCCCTGTTGGCGGGTGCGGAATTGCCGCGCAGCAAACCGGACCCGGCCATCTTTCTCAATTCCGCGGCGGCGTTGGGCGTGGCTCCACAGGATTGTCTGGTCGTGGAGGACAGCATCCACGGCATCATCGCCGCGCAACGCGCCGGCATGGGCAGCGTGGCGGTCGGCAAGTTGGCAGGCGACCCTGAATTGGCCGCGCTGTTGCAGGGGCCGGAGGGGCCGGCTTGCGCCGCGCTTGCTTCGCTCGAAGAGCTGACTTGGCAGACGTGCAACCGGCTGTGGGAGAGCGCGCAGCTAGCATGACGCAGCAATTGCAACCCCCGGAGTATTATCGACAGGAGCTTCGGCATCTCCCTCCGATCTTTCGGACGCGCGACGGCAAATTGCTGTACGCTCGCCTGATCCGGCCTGAGGACGCGCCGCTTCTGCTCGAATTGTTCGAGCGTCTGTCATCCGAAACGCGTCGTCGGCGCTTTCACGCCGATGCCGATCATGTGAGCGAGGAGCGCAAACAGCAGGTCGCACAGCAATTGGCGAGCGTCGACAACCGTACCAGCGGAGGCGCGGTGCTTGCTCTGGAACGTACGCCGGATGGGCGGGAACACATCGTGGGGGTGGCGCGGCTGGCGCGCGCCGAAGGGCAGCCGCATGCACCGGAGGCCGAGGCCGCGATTGTGGTGCGCGATGATTACCAGGGACGCGGGGTCGGTACGGAGTTGTTGCAGCGTATGGGGCTGTTGGCCAAGCAGATGCGCGTTACTTCGATCTTGGCTGTGATCGAAGCGAGCAACGTGCGCGCATTGCGCGTATTTCGCAACATGCAACTGCCGTACACAGTCACGACGCGGCGCGGCGAGACCCAGATGGCGATCCAGGTCCCGCAGATTGGGTTTGACAATCCTTCGGTTTGATTGTACGATTTTTGGACTTAGTTTGCTTCAACAACAAACTGAGTTCACCCCTCTTGGCGCGCACAGGACAGACAAATACCGATAGCCGGGTCGAGAAGGGTCATCTGACGGCTTGACCAGATGGATTGCGCCTATTCAGCGAACTGCGGACCGGCGCTGCGCGGCGGGGTCGATCCGTTCCAGCCTATCGATCCGAGCGTTCTTCAGGCATGTCTGCACCCGGCAAAGCAGATCAGAATACTATTCGCAGGCATAACGCCTCGCTTGTGCTGAACGAACTGCGGCTTTATGCGCCGTTGTCGCGTGCCGATTTGGCGAAGCGCATCGGTTTGAACCGCAGTACGATGTCGAGCATTGTGGCGCAATTGCTGCAAGAGAAACTGATCATCGAGACCGAATTGCGTGCGGACAAGATCGGGCGTCCGGGTTTGCTGCTGGAATTGAACCCGCAGGGCGGCGGTATGGTCGGCGTGGAGATGGGCGTCGACTTCATCCACGTGATCTTGATGGATTTCGTCGCACATATCGAATGGCGACGGCGCATCCTGATCGCCGCCGGCGAACCGCAAGAGACGTACACGCACATCGCGGAGGAGATGATCCGGCAGGCGTTGCAGCAAGCGGAGCAGATGCCGCTGCCGATCAAGGGGATTGGGCTGGCGCTGCCGGGGATGGTGGATGCGGCGCACGGCGAACTGCGTTATGCCCCTAATCTGCGCTGGCACGACGTGCCTTTCGGCAGCCGATGGTCGCAGCGTTTTGGCCTGCCCGTGATCGTGGAGAACAATGCCAATGCAGGAGCCGTGGGCGAATACTATTTCGGCGCGGCGCGCAACGTGGCGCACTTCCTTTATCTGGGCGGCGGCACAGGCATCGGCGGCGGCATGATCATGGATGGGCGCATCTTCCGGGGGCGCGGCGGCTTTGCCGGCGAGATTGGCCACATGACGATTGCAGCGGAGGGCGAACTGTGCAGTTGCGGACGCCGCGGCTGTTGGGAGACGTTGGCCGGGCCGCGCGCGGTGGTCGCTAAATACCGCAGCCGCATGGAGCCTAGCGTGGGCGGCGGGGTGCGGCTCGACAGCGACGAGATCGGGTTCGCCCAGTTGGTCGAGGCGGCGGGGTTGGGCGACCTGGTTGCGCTGGCCGTGCTGCAAGACGCGGCGCGCTACCTGGGCATCGGCATCGCCAATCTGGTGAATATCCTCAACCCGGAGTTGGTCGTTTTGGGCGGGGTCTTGGGGCAGGCGGGCGACCTGCTCGGCCCGATCATCAAAGAGACCGTCAAGCAGAACAGCCTGTTCCCCATGCGCGCCGCGCTGAGCATTGTGCCCTCGCTCAACGGCGCGGATGATTGCGTGATGGGCGCGGCCGCTCTGGCGCTCGACAGCATCCTGCGCCAGCCGGTTTAACCCGTCGCGCTTAGGAGTTGCGGTAGGCGTAGGTGCGCCGGTAGCCGTAATCCGTGCTGAAACTCCCGAACAACTTCTTCCCCGCTTGGTTGAGCGGATAGCGCCACAGAGAGCGCACGCCGCGGCGCGCGATCTGCAAGGGGCTGTAGGTCTTGCGGCACAGCCAGTCGTAGGCGGAGCGCAGTTCTTCCACCGTGAAGTTCTTGGGCTGGAAAGTGACGTGCGCGGTGTCGTACGTGCTCCAGGGCATGTCGAGCAAGCGGCCCTCTTCTTCCAGCAGCTGGCGGAAGGGCGTGCCGGGGAAAGGCGTGAGCATAGTCACGCTGATGCTGTCCAGTTCGCTGGTGCGGATGAAGTCCCACATCGACTGGAAGGTGGCGTGGGTGTCTTCGTCGAAGCCCATGACGAAGAGGCCGACGACGCCGATGCCTGTGCTGCGGATGGTGCGGATGGCTTCCTCGGCGCTGGCGGCCAAGCCTTTCGACTTGCCGCCGAGTTGGCGGCGGTTGTCGGGGTTGACGCTCTCGAAGCCGATGAAGTGCTTGTCCAGATGCGCGGCCAGGCCCATTTCGAGCAGTTCGGGGTGGTTGGCGATGCTCATCTCCGACTGGCAGGTCCAGCCGTGGAGGTCGAGTTTGCTCAATGCCTGGAATAGCTCGGCGATGTAGTCCGGGTCGGTGGTGAAATTGAGGCCGAAGTTGTCGTCGGTAAGGAAGAAGCGTTTGATGCCGCGGCGTTCGATCTCGTCGATCACTTCGTCGACGGGGCGCAGGCGCATGCGGCGACCGCTGACGCGGATGGCGGTGCAGAAGGAGCAATTGCGCGGGCAGCCGCGCGTGATCTCCATATAGGGCGTCCAGTAGTTGTTGCGCTCGTCCACCATTTGAATCACACGGTCGGTGAGGGGGGCGACGCCGTCGAGGTTGGCCCATTCCTCATCGCGATAGACGGGCTTGAGGCCCTTGACGCCCTCGGCGGCGAAATCCTGGATCAACTGCTGCCAGGTGAAATAGCCCTCGCCGACCATGGTGCTGTGGGCAAAAGTTTGGACATGGTCGGGGAGAAGGGTGGCGTGTACGCCGCCGACTACGACGCCGGCGCCTTGTTTCATGGCCCGGCGCGCGATGACTTCGCCGCGGTCGATGTCCACGGTCATGGCCGTAACCCCGACCAGATCGCCCTCTCTGAGCGTGTCTAGGGGCAGGTCGCGGAGGTTCTCGTCCCAGATTTCGACGGGAATCTCATCCGGCACAAGAGAGGCCAGTCGCATAAGGGTATAGGGTGCGCCTGGGGCCTTGCCGAAGATGCGCCCATCGCGTCTGGGTCTGATCAAGACTACACGTCGCATGATTCCTCCGCTGCCAGCATAAGCGCTGCGCTCGACATTATCGACAGTTCGGGCATCCGAACAGAACGAACACAAGAATGGTTACGAGAATACCATAGGCCGGGGGCGTTTGACAAGGATTAATGTGAAACGGATTATAAAAATTCGGCGGCGAGACGTTGGCGCCGGCTTGCCTCTGCCGTCTGCGACAAGAGGCAGATTATTGGTCTACCAGGGCGAGAACGAGGACGGCATAGAGAATCCCGACAAGCGCGCCGACTAGAACTTCGGAGGCGGTGTGGCCTAATAGCTCTTTAAGTTCCTTGTAGTCTTGCTCGCCGATGGGGTTGCCGGCGAATAGCTCGCGCACGATGTGATTGAGGATGCGTGCGTGTTGACCGCTCTCTTGGCGCACGCCGCGCGCATCATACATCACGACGAGGGCGAGGATGGTGGAGATGGCGAAGAACGGGCTGCCGAAGCCGTAGGCGATGCCGGTGGTGGCGGCTAGGCTGGTGACCATAGCGGAATGGCTGCTGGGCATGCCGCCTGTACGAAAGAGCACATGCAGATCGAACGTGCCGGCACGGATCCATTGCGCGATGAATTTGTACAACTGGACGCCCAAAGCGGCGGTGACGGGAATCCACAGCGACAGATTGGTCCAAAAAGCTGTCAACGACGCGGACATAAGCGGTTCAGGAATTCTGCCAATCGTCGAAGGGAACCGTTTCGTCACCGGGTTGCCATTGGCGTACGCGCAACTCGGCTTCGTCTAGTTTGGTCGCACAGAGGGCTGCAAGTGCAGCGCCCTGCTCGTAGAGCGCTAGCGCCTCTTCCAGCGGCAAGTCGCCCGCTTCGAGGGACTGTAAGATCTGCTCAAGTTTGGCGTAAGCTTCCTCGTAGGTGAGGGATGCGAGGTCGTTCGATTCTTGGCTCATGATCGAATCTTGGGGTGGGCGCAGGCCGCGCTGGTATCAAAGCGTATATTGTCTGTAGCGTGCGACACGGCGCGCCGCACAGCGCCGCATCAGTATACCAGATATGCCCGGCAAGCGCGTAACCGCCGTACGTCTATTTACGGCGGCAGATCGGGAGCGCGCTTACCAGCGGGCGGCAGCGCGTATGGCGTATACTAGGCGGGAGATGCGCCGGGTACGGATGGCGTGGCGAAGCGATCGTTCTGTAGCAGTCCGCCGCTTACCGGCGGCTTGTTACGCTGGATTGGGGATTTGTGATGGGGAATGAACTGCGGCCCGCGGCGGTGGTGGTGACGGCAGATCTGATGCTAGCCGTGCGAATAGAAGACGTCGTCGAGAAGCAGGGCGGGCAGGCGCTGATCGCCGGCAATGTCGACGAATTTATGGCGGCGATGGATGGGCATGCCCCGGTAATGGCGCTGGTCGATCTGGCGACGCCGGGCGATGTGGCGGCTGCCATTGCGCGCTGCAAGCTGCGGCCTCATACGCGCCAGACGCCGATCTACGCCTTCGGCAGCCATGTCAACGTGGCGGCGCTGCAAGCGGCGCGCCGGGCTGGGGCGGATCACGCCTGGGCGCGCAGCAAGATGATGGAGCAGCTTGCCGAGGTGGTCGGCAGGCATGTGCCGCCGCCTGTGCGGTTTCCGGCGGGCTGGGACGACCGGCTGAGCGAGCTGGCGCGGCGGGGCCTGGAGGAGTTCAACCGGGGCGAATACTTCGAGCAGCACGAGTTGCTGGAGCAGGCTTGGCTGGCGGAGGAGCGCCCGATTCGCGAGATGTACCAGGGCATTTTGCAGGTGGGCGTGGCCTTCTTCCAGATACAACAGGGCAATTGGCCGGGTGCGGTGAAGATGTTCCGCCGCGGGCTGCCGCGGCTGCGCGGGCTGCCGGACGTGTGCCAGGGCGTGGACATTGCCAAATTCCGCCGCCAGGCCGAGGAAGTCCACGCGACGATCAGCGAGCTGGGGCCGCAGCGGATGGGCGAGTTCGATTTGGGCCGGCTGCCGCGCATTGAATATGCGGAGTAGCCGGTGGGCGTAGGGCAGGGCGAGGTTACCAGTCCAGCGCCAGCAGGCGAAGCAGTTCTTCAGGCGTCGTCGTCCCGCGCACGCGCACGCGGCGCAGTTGAAAGAGGTCGTCGCTGCTGTGAGTCGCGCCCTGCATGGTGGTGAAGCCCGCCCAGTAGCCGGCGCTGCGGAAAATGTCGATCACGCTGCGGTCATACTCGCCGGCTGGGTAGGAGACGAAGCGCGGGCGCACGCCGAGTTCGTATTGGATGGTTTCAAGGCTGCCGAGCGCCTGCCAGATCAGGTAGTCGGCGTCTTTGCCCGCCAACGAGACATGGTTGCGCCCGTGGGATTCAATGGACATGCCCGCCGCGGACATCTCGCGCAGCATGTCCCACGTGAAGTATTCGGGGCGCTGTTCGTCGATGAAGTCGGTGACGACGAAGAAGACCGCGGTCATGTTGTGCTCGCTCAGGAGCGGGAAGGCGTTTTCGTAGTTGTCGCGATAGCCGTCGTCGAAGGTGATGAGCACGGGCTTTTCGGGCAAGGCCGCTCCCTGGGCCAGATGGGCGAGCAGATCATAGGGGCTAATGGCGATGTAGCCGGCCTGCTGCATGGCGCCGAGGTGGGCGGCGAATAGCTCCGGGCTGACGGACAGGTCCTGGCGGTAGATGTTGGCGCCGGGCGGCGGCACACTCAGATAGTGGTACATGAGCACAGGCACGTTCACGGAACGCTCTGTGCCGTCCGGCGCCGGCGCGACGATTGGAGCGGGCTGGGGCGTAGCGGTCGGCGTCGGCAGGAGGGCTTCGACGGTCGCGCCGGTCTGTGGGTCCATAGAAACGGGCAGCGGCTGGGCGAGCAACTCGGCAATGGGCGCGGGGCTAGCGGTTGGGGTCGGCGTAGGCAGGAGCGACCAGATGTCGAGCGCGATTTGCTCGGGGGCGGTCGGGGTTGCCAGAGGCGAGCGCAGGGCCAGGTCGAGGGCCGGCTGCACCGGCTCTTCTGGCGCTTCTGACGCTACGGTTGGCGATATGGTTGGGACAGCGCGCACCGGCGCACCGGCTGCGAAGATCGAACGCAGGGTGGGCAGTGCGGGCAATTGCGGGCGTTGCGTCGCGGCGGCAACGGCCGTCACTGTAGGCGATGGCGACGGGACGATGACATCAGTGGCGATCGGCTGGACTGTCGGGCTAGGCGGCGCGGTTGGGGAAGCCGTCAAAGACGGCGCGGCGACCAGCCTTTGTTTTGCCTGCGCGGTGTG
The DNA here is from genome assembly GCA_964467575.1 of uncultured Caldilineaceae bacterium. Taxonomy (GTDB): domain Bacteria; phylum Chloroflexota; class Anaerolineae; order Caldilineales; family Caldilineaceae; genus JASGTU01. The sequence continues at coordinate 67,027 of CAYXRG010000010.1, forward strand.
CGTCGATCCGCTCAGGATGCCGCCGATCAGCAAGGCAAGTAGGAGGGCGGCTAGGCAGCCCAGGGCGGGGCGCACTCTTGTGCGCAGGCAATGGCGAATCATGGCGCAATGGTATCATCAAGCATTGCGCATACGCAACAAGCGCAGAGCCTTAGGCAAACCGGACAGCGACAACTGGGCGTGGTCGATTCTGCAAAGTGATCGACCAATATTCGGCGTTGTCGAAACTCGCGATGCCAGGTATTTGTACAATCATGCGCCATAATATCCGTGACGGTTGACAAACCAGATTGTCTCTACTATACTCACATAAGGTCTACATGCAGGTTGCATGCTCCGCTCATCAAGACGAGAACGGTAAACCGATGGTTCCGAGACCGGCTTGCGCGTGATGATCGATCGCGGCCCTCCGCCTGAGGGCTGCGTCTTCGTACAGTCCCGATGAGCAGTCCTACCCGCAGCGATTCACTAGACTGGACTGGACTCATGTACAGAGAGAAGATTCGCGAGTACTACGACCACCTGAGCCGAAGCTACCGCAAGGTCGCCGATTTTATCATGAGCAATTATTACGAGGTGTCATTTATGACGGCGGCGCAGTTGGCATATGCGGTGGGGGTGGATACGACCACGGTCGTGCGCTTCTCGCAGCGTCTCGGTTATAACGGCTATCCGGAGTTGCTCAACGACATCCGCGAGCAGGTAAAGGCAGAGATCTATGCGGCGTATGAGCCGAAAGATCTGTCGCCGGACGATCCGGCGGGCATCTTCAAAGATCGCGCCGAGCAGGAGCAGCACAACCTGCGCGAGATGCTCGTCCACAATCCGCCGGAGCATATGCGGCGCGTGGCGGAGTTGTTCAGCAATGCCAAGCACATCGTGCTGATCGCGGAGGGGTATGCCTGCTCCGCGGCCGAGATGGCGGCGGAACAGTTCCGGCATCGCGGCATCTCGGCAGAGGCGGCGGCGGACGACCCCGTGCGCATGGCGGGCACGCTCCTCACCCTCGAACCCGATTCGCTGGTCATCGGCATCAGCGCCACGACATACGGCGATAGCGTGGCGAAGGCGATGGGGTTCGCCCGTAACAAGGGCTGCGCCACGTTGGGCGTGGTCGGCTCGTTGTCAAGTCCGGTCAACCGCATGTCGGATGAGGTGGTCTATGCGCCGACGGATGCACCCGGCCCGCTGCCTAGTGTTGTGGGGCTGGTGGCTGCATTGTCGGGGTTGGTGCAGGTCGCCAGCAAGGACAGCGAAGCCGCCATCGAGCGGCATCTGGAAGATTTTGATGTGGCCTATGCCTACCTAACGCAGCCGGACACCGGTGAGGACGCGCTCGACGCGTTGGATTAGGCCCAATTAGGCCGGGGGACCGGTCAAGCGAATGCGCCTCGAGTTGACGGGGCGATGGGACGACTGCACGCCGGGAAGCTGCCAGCTTCCCGGTTTTCTTTGCGTCTTCTATACAGGCAGGGCTAGTCGTCGCCGGGCGATAGGCTGCTGAACAGCCCGATGGCGAGGAAGGCCAGGATGTAGCCGAGGTAGTTCTCGTTGAGGAAGCGGCTGGCGTAGAAAAAGCCGAAGAGAAACACGCCATAGTGCCAGCAGGCGTTGGCCAGCGTCGGCGCGCACTGCTGGCGGCGCACGAACCACAGCAGAAGCGGCAGGGCGACTACGATCTCGGTGAGCCAGAAGGGCCACTGGCTGAAGCGATCAGCCACCCAGCCGAAGGCGAGCACGAAGTTGCTTGCGCCCCAGCCCCAGATCTGATAGCCGGTCTCTCCCTGCCCGCTGCTCCAGCGCCATACATCGTCATAGAGCGCGCTCGGGTCCCACAGAGCGTAGGGGCCGATGATCAGCAGCATGACCAGGAGCGCGGGCCATCCCCGGCGCAGCATGAGGGGGATCGCCCGCAGCAGATTCGCCCACGTCGGTTCCTGTTGCAGCAGCCTGTCGTGCACCAATAGCATGGCATAGAAGGGGGCCAGGAACCAGGCCGTCGGTTTGGCGGCGCAGGCCAGGCCATAGAGAACGGCGGAAAGCCACAGCGCCCAGCGGTTGCGCTCGGGGCGGGCTTGCCACGTCTGCCAACTCGCCAGGCTGAAGACGAGCCAACTTAGGACGAAGGCGTCGTTCTGGCCGAAGATAAGGTCGAGGGCCATGATCGGGTTGAGCGCGAGGACGGCGACCAGTCCCAGCTTGGCGCGCGGCTGCCGCACGAGCCGCGGCGCCAACGCCAGGGTGATGAGCATGAGGAGCAGATAGACCCAGCGCTGGTCATAGGCGCCCAGGGCTTGCCCTGCTAGGTAGAACGGCGCGCTGAAAAGAAACGTCCAGGGCAGGTAGGGGTAATGGTACAGTGCGGTGCGGTAGCGGCTGAAGCCCCACTCGGCCATAGGCGTGCTGGTGTAGTCTTCGCGATAGGGGTTTTTGCCTTTCAGAAAGTAGGCGATGGCCGCTTCGGTCTGGATGACGCCGCCGTCGTGGGTATAGCTAGCCGGGCCGCTCTGCTGGCGCAGCAGGGTGAGCTTGGCGGAGGGCAGCACAAGGGCGGTGAGGATGATGCCTGCCAACAGCAGCCACTTGACGCGCATGCGCCAGGGGCCGGGGAGACCCAGATCGACCAGCAGATAGACGAGGAGCAGGGCAAGCGTCAACGCGAAAAGCGTCAGGCCGATGGGGTCGCCGGGACGGGGGCCGACATCGCCCATGGCGGCTTGGCCGGCGGCGGGCAAGAGATTGCCGAGCAAGGGATGGCGCAACACATCGGCGATGCGCGTGGGCAGGACGCCGGCCTCCGCCAAGCCGACGATCTGGAGCAGGGCCAGGACCAGGATCGCCAGCAGGAGGGCGTCCCAGCCGGGCGAACGGCCGGGGCGGCGTTCGGGGGCGGGCGCGGTCATGGGGCCTCGCGGAAGCTGTAGAGCTTGCCGTCGTTGCCGGGACCGAAGACGTAGGGCGGGCTGATGGCTGCGCCGGCGCTTGCGGCCGCGGGATAGGCGGCAAGGCTCGCCAGGGCTTCGCCGGAAGCGGCGTCAAGGTACAGGAAACTGCCGTTTTGCAGATAGGCGACGAGGCGTCGATCATCGACGTAGGGGCCGCCGAGGACCTGCCCGGCGATGCCGCGGCTCCAGATTTCGGCGCCGTCGACGCGAGAACGCGCCCGAATGTAGCCGTTTCCGGTCACGAAGATCATGGCGTCGTTAACGGCCATGTTTAGGATAGTTTCGCCGTTGTCTTGGTTCCACAGTTCTTTGCCGGTGTTAGCATCCAGGCTGTAGAGCCGGTTGTTGCCGCCGGCGACGTACAGTTCGGCCAAGCTCTTGACGCCGGGCGTGCTGTAGACCGGCGCAGCGCTGATGTTGGCGATATTGGGCTCCTCCCACACCAGGTCGATCCGCCGTTCTTCGATCAGGGCCATGAGATCGTAGGCGCGCACAGCGCCGGCGGCGACATAGAGCAACTGGCCGCCGATGGCCGGAGGCTGCGGATCGACGGGCAGATTCAACTCGAAGAGAAGGTCTCCGTCTTCTGCGTCGATGAGCGTTATTCGCTGGCTGAGATTGATGAAGAGAGTACGGCTGAAGATGTTGATGCCGCTGATGGGTGGAGCGCCCAGAGAGCGGCTCCACAGCTCGTCGGTGGCGTTGCCCAGATCGCGCAAGGCGCGGACGACGCCGTTGTCGTCGGCGACGTAGATGAGGCTGTTGTCTACGGCGGGAGAGACCGTGATGAGTTGGCCGAGGTTGGTCCGCCAGCGCTGATTGCCGTTGACCCGGTCGAAACTGTAGAGGTGGCCGTCGCTGCTGGCGACGATCGCGCTGGAACCGGCGACTACGACCGGCGAAACCAACGAGCCGCCCGCCTGCGGTTCTGTGATCCAGGGTTTGGCCGCGGCGGAGAGGTTGGGCAAGGGCTGAATGCGGCCGCGGTTGTCGGGCGTGAAGCGGAAGAGCGGGAAGTCGCCTTCGGGGATGGGCGTCGGCGCGGGCAAGGGGCGCAGCGTAGAGAGCGTCGGCTCGAAACGCAGCCAGCGGACATCGTTGGCGTTCTCGTCGTCGTCCAAATCGCTGGGCAGTTGGTTGCCCTCGATGCGCACATCCGCCTGGCGCGCCCAGGCCAGTTCATTATCGACGCAACATGCATAGACCCATTCGCCGGTTGCGTCGCGGCCATAGAGCCTGATCTCGGAATCGACGCCCAGCGAGCCGGTGGCGGTGTAGATGCTCGACGGGCCGACGTAGAGCTGCATGGACTGGCGGTCGACAATAGCCCTCAGACTGTCGATCAGATAGGGCGTAGGCGAAGGAAAAGGCGCCGGCGTTGCGGTGGGCGGAGCTGCCGGTTCCTGGGTTGCCGTAGGCGCGATTTCGGTCAACTCGACAATGGGCGAGGTAGGCGTAGGCGGGATTGCAGTCGCCTCGTCGCTCGACACGAACGGCAGCGCGATGATGAGTTCAGTTGGCGAAGCAGCGGGTGCAGGGCTTTCGTCGACGGCGGCGGTGGGCAACGGCTCGGCAGTTTCTTCGGTCCCTCTGTCGAGTGAGACGATCGGCAGGCGCACATCGGGCGTTGCGCCTGCCGGCGGCGCGGGGACAGACTCGGCCGCAGGGGTCGGCGTGCCGTTAATTTGGGGCAAGGCCGGTTGCGTGACAGGCGGGCGTTCTGTCGGCGCGGGTATGCTTGGGGCGAGCGATAGCTCTGGGGTGAGGGTTGCTGCCGCGGGCGTGGCGGTCGGCGTCGGCGTCGGCGCGCTTGCGGGGCGGTTTTCGAGCGTCCAGAAAATGATGCCAATGCCCAGCAAGACCAAGAGCGCGGTGATGACGCTGATGGTGAGGATTTCGGCGGTGCGGTCGGGCGCAGCTTGAGCCGGAGGCAAGGGAGGCGGGGCAGCCGGCTGGGCCGGTTGCAGCTCGTACAGATAGCCCGGCCCTGAGTCCGGGTGGACTGGCTTGCGCCGGCGCTGAGGCAACATAGGTTCATTGTAGCAATAAAGCAGGTGCAGCCAAAACAGCCGGGGCGCGCCGGAGCGGCGCGGGCTCAGGTCCGGGACGCATGTGCCGGGCGATTGTCGTTGGCTAATTCCTTCTGCGGGCGAGTATAATGAACTGAATGGGCGCGCCGGACGGGACGATCTGGTTCGAGTAGAGAGCAACGCGAAGGCGTGGGAGATGACGATGCCGACTAAGACGGAAGACAAGGGGTCTGTTGCGCAACCTGTGGAGAAGATGCAACACCTGTCGGAATTGGTGGTGTTCCAGGATTTGTCGCCGCGCGAGATGGAGGAGTTGAACCGCATCACGACCATGAGCACGGTGGCGCGCGGTCGCGTCTTTTACCGCCCCGAAGAGCCGGGCGAGGTGCTTTTCATCTTGAAGGAAGGCCGGGTTCAGCTCTACCGCATCAGCCCGGAAGGCAAGAAGCTGGTGATCGCCACGCTGGGGCCGCATACGCTGTTCGGCGAGATGGCGCTGCTGGGCACGCGCATGCACAACACCTTCGCCGAGGCTATTGAAGACTGCCTAATCCTGGTGATGAGCCGCACCGACCTGGAGCGCTTGATCCTAAACCGGCCGCAGGTGGCGCTGCGCATTTTAGACATCACGGGCAAGCGTCTGCGCGAGGCTGAGGAACGCCTGGAGAACATGGCCTTCAAGGGGATTCCGGCGCGGCTTGCCAGCCTGTTGCTGCGCGTGGCCGAGGAGCAGCGGAGCGCGACGATCACGGGATTGACTCATCAGGACTTGGCGGAAAGCGTAGGCACCTATCGCGAGACCGCGACCCAAGTGCTCAACGATCTGAAGGGGCAGGGGCTGATCGAGATCGGGCGCAAGCGCATCACGATTCTGGACAAGGAGCGGCTGGCGCAAGTTGCGGAAGGCTAGGCGCGACGGCGCTTTTTTGGCGGGCAGGTCGGGTAAATTGCCTGGGAAAAATCTGCGAGAGGCAATTGACATTTGCCGGAAAGCCAAGTACAATCGTGGCATATTTGTGCAAGGCGTAACAGATGTTCTTTTCACTCTCAGCTTATTGACCTCATTGAACCCGCTTTGATGACCCCACCCGTATCTACGCTATGGCGTTTTGCGCATGGTCGACGTGGCGCGATCTAGCCGGGTGGATGGTAGGTTAACACGGCTGAACTACTTGGCAACTACTATCTTTAGGAGGACGTTTCCATGACGCATGTGATTTTCGATCTGTGCATCCGAGATGGCGCGTGCGCAGAGGTTTGCCCGGTCGAATGTATCGTTCCGGGACAGCCGGAGGACGAGTGGCCGTGGTACTATATCGACCCGGACACCTGCATCGACTGCGGCGCCTGTGTGCCGGAGTGCCCCGTTGAGGCGATCTTGCCCGAAGAGGACCTGCCGGAAGAATACCAGTACACGACGGAACTCAATGCATTGTTCTTCACGGAAGGCCCAGGGTACGCAGCGCTCGAGATGTGATCGTCGTTGAGGCAAGTTCAAGACCTCCGCGGCTCGCGGAGGTCTTTTTCGTGGCGAAAAATGTAAGCTAGACGAGGAACGGCTGATGGCAGATGAGAAGAAGTTAGGCGCGCCCGACTGGTCCAATGTGAAGCGGGTTCTGGTGATTGTGGCGCATCCGGACGATGCGGACTTCACCTGCGCCGGTACTGTGATGCAGATGGCGCGGCAGGGCATCGACGTGACCTATATGATCTTGACCAACGGCGACAAGGGCAACCACAACCCGGAGATCACGCGCAACCAGTTGATCGCCATGCGCAAGATCGAGCAGCGCCGCTCGGCGGAGCTATGCGGCGTGAAGCAGGTGATCTTTATGGGCGAGGAGGACGGATTCCTCCAGCCGACGCCCGCCATCCGCAAACGCGTGACGCGCGAGATTCGGCGCATTCGTCCGGAACTGATCATCTGCCCGCACCCGGACCGCTATCTGGTGGGCGACGGCTACATCAACCATCCCGACCATCGCAACGCCGGCCTGATCGCACTGGAGGCCATCTTCCCGGCCGCGGACAACCCCATGTTCTACCCGGATATGATGGACGAGGGCTATTTGCCGCACAAGATTAGCCAGCTTTACGTCTCCGGCCATGATGAGCCGAATGTGGAAGTGGACATCAGCGCGGACGCCGAACGGAAGGTAGCGGCGATCCTGTGCCACGTGAGCCAGTTTGACGAGCCGGAGAAGGCGGCTGACAGTTGGCGTAAGCGCTGGAGCGAGACCGGGCCGGACGGCGAGCCGCGGGTCTTCGAGCGCTTTAAGTGCATGAAGTTCGGGTAAAGCTGTGGGCGGGCTAGAAACGTATTTGGACGGAAAAACGAGGGGCAGGCACAAGGCCTGCCCCTCCGTATTGGGTGAGGTGTAGAGCTTACTCTACTTCGGCCATCAGTTCCGCCTGCTGGACATTGGCCGACTCGGTCAGCGCATCGATCGTGGTCTGGACGTCGGCGCCTTGCATGATCTGGTTGAAAGCCTGGGTGGCGGCATCGCGCACTGCCTGGTAGGAGATGAGCTGCGGCTCATAGCTGCCGTAGGGCAGGAGGGCCATCGCCTGCGCCCACTGCACGTTCTCCTCTAGGTAGTCGGTGAGGAATTCCGCCGTGCCGGCGCGGGTGGGGAAGTAGCCGCTGATCTTGACCCACTCGGCCTGGATTTCGGGGGTGGTAAACCACTTGATGAAGAGCCACGCGGCCAGTTCTTGCTCGGGCGTGGTCTTCACGATCATGACGTCGCCGCCATAGACGTTCTGAACCGGATCGGGCGTGGTGTGCGGAACGGCGGCAACGCCCCACATATCGGGATCGCGGCCTTCCTGCTCGGCAATGGTCTGGATGTCTGTGGCATAGAAGGGAATGCCGGAGCTGGAGCCCATGGCGAAGATGGCGTTGCGGGCGGCAAACTCGGTGTTGGGATAGCCCTCAGTGAAGAAGAAGGCGCAACCGTCGTCGTACATGCCCTTGAGGAAGGTCATGGCGTCGATTGTAGCCTGGCTGTTGTAGACGTAGCTGGTGCCCTCTTCGTTGAGGATGTCGCCGCCGAAGGCCAGCGTCCACGCCGCGACAGCCGAGGCGTCGTCGCGCAGGATGAAGCCGCCGGAACCGTCGCCCTTGGCTTCGGCTGCGGCGCAGGCCATTTCGCGGAACTCATCGGGCGTCGTGGGCGGGCCGTCAAAGCCGAGTTCTTCGAGCCAGGTCTGGTTGTAGTAGATCATTTCCATAGAGCGGTTGGGCGGGAAGCCGAGCCGCTGGCCGCCGAACGCAGGATGGACGCCCTGGTCGAAGAAGCTGGCATAGAAGTCGGCCTTGTCCTCGGGCGTAAGGCCCCAGGTCGGGTCGTCGATCAGGGTGTTGAGGTCGACGAGGGCGTCGTTCAGTTGGTAGAAGGCCTGGTCGTTCTGATAGCCGGCGATGAGCGCGGCGGGCTGTTCGCCGGCGGCAATGCTGGCGTTGACCTTGTCGCGGATTTCATCGTAGCCGCCCTGGCTTTGGGAGACGACGGTGATGCCGCATTCGTCGAACTCAGCCAGCAGCGCGGTGAGCTTCTCGTCGCGCGAACCGGTGTGGTTATGCCACCAAATGACGGTTTGACCGCTCGGATCGACGCCGGCCCACTCGCCTTCCGTGGCCGGTGCGCAGGCGCCTTCGGCAACGGCCGCGGGCGCTTCGCCGGCGGCAGGCGCTGCGGCGGGCTGTGCGGGGGCCGGAGCTGCACAGGCTGCCAGGAGCAAGACGACGCTCGACAGCAATACGATCATCCAAAGATGCTTGTGACGCATAGTGTTCTCCTTGTTTTTGACTTGAATCGCGTTCAGACTCGACAACTGAGTTGAGAACTGCTTGTATAGGTTCTTCGTTAGGCGTTGCACATTGGGTTTGCACCTTTCCGAAGAGGCTCGACGCTTCTGAAAAGACCTTGCACGCCCGCCTGCGACAACCCTAATCTATATGAGACGGCGCTGAAGTTTGCCGTTGAACCCCTGATTTCCCTCTGCTACCCCTTCAGGCCCGACGTGGCGATGCCTTCGATGAACTGCTTTTGCGTGAAGAAATAGATGATCAGAATCGGCGCAATGGTGATGATGGACCCCGCCATCTGCAGGTGGAACTGCGCGCCCGCTTCGTCTAGGAAGGCCAGCAGGCCATAGGAGATGGGGCGCCAGTCCGGCGTGGAGGTGACCAGGATCGGCCAGGCCAAGGAGTTCCACGAACCGATGAAGGCGAAGAGGGCCAGGGTCATCACCGGCGCTTTGGAGAGCGGCAGCATGACGCGCACCAGATAGCGCAGGTGTCCGGCGCCGTCGATCTGGGCCGAATCCCATAACTCGTTGGGGATCTGCTGGAAGAATTGGCGCAGGAGGAAGATGCCGAAGGCGCCCGCCATAAAGGGAATGGTCAGGGCCGGCCAGTTGTTAATCCACGGGATGGGGCCGATGCGGCCCAGCCACGAGACGGTGATGAAGTTGGGCACCCAGGTCACCGCTTCGGGCAGCATGAGCGTGGAGAGCAGCAGGGCAAAAAGAAACGCCTTGCCGGGAAACTCCATGCGGGCGAAGGCGTAGGCGGCCAGGGTGCAAAAGACCAGTTCGCCGGTCACGGTGATCAGCGTGATCTTGACGCTGTTCATAAAGTAGAGCGAAAAGCTGGCGTCGCGCCAGGCCTGCTCGTAGTTGCCCCACTGCGGCGTACGCGGCAGCCAGGCGCCGCCCGTCGCCTCGGTCAGGTTCATCAGCGAGACGCTGACGGTATAGAAAAACGGGACAATGGCGACAACAGCGCCCGTGAGCAAGACGGCATAGGTGAGGATTTGACCTATGTCGATGCGCGGCCTGCTGCGTCCGTCAGCGGCGGACGCGTTGCCGGCTGAGGGGGGCGCGAGCGGGGTGGTTTGGCTAGCCATAGAAGACCCTCTTGCTTGCCAGGCGGTTGTTGACCGCAGTCAGCGCCAGGATGATGAGAAGCAACAAAATGGCAAGGGCGGACGCGTAGCCGTAGCGCGTGTCGCGCTTGAAGGTTTGGAAAATGACGACGCTGGCCGTGTCGGTCGTGCCCAAGGCCGCGGCGGTGCGCAGCACATAGATGTGGTTGAAGGCTTTGAAGGTGCCGATCACCGAGTAGAGCGTGAGGAAATAGATGGTGGGCGAGAGCAGAGGCAAGGTGATGTGGCGGAACTGCGCCCAGCGCCCGCCGCCGTCGATCGAGGCGGCTTCGTAGAGCTCGCGGGGGATGCTGCCCAGGCCGGCCAAGAAGATGACGGTATTGAAGCCGACGAAGGTCCACGTACCGTAGATGATGATGACGACCAGGGCCAGGCTCGGCCCAGCGGCCCAGGCCGGTAAAGTGAACGCGTTGCCCAGCATGAGTTGGAAAATGCCCGCCGGTTCGTTGAGCCAGGCGAGCGGGTCTGCGCCGACGCTGCGCAGGAAGGCGTTGACGGGGGCCGACGGACGGCTGGAAAAGATGATGCGGAACACGGCTGCGGTCCCTACGAAGGGGGCGATGTAAGGGACGAAGTAGATGATGCGGAAGGCGGATTTGCCCCAAATGTCCTGGAAAAGCAGCGTGGCAAGCAGCAGGGCGACGCCGAGTTGGATCGGGATCGTACCCATCGAGTAGTAGAGGGTGGCAAGCAGGCCGTACCACCACGTGTCGTCGCCGGCGGCGATGGCGCGCGGCAGCTCGCCGATCAGGAACCAGGCGCCGGCCAGCATCGCGGCTGCGGCTCCCAGGCGCAGGGCTGTGCCGGCGTTGGATTGGCGATGGCTGGCGCTTTCCCATAACTGCCAGGCGACGAAGAGCAACAGGAAGCCGGCGCTGATCGTGATGATCTGCGACCAAATATCGAGCCCCTCGCCCGCTTCGAGGGCATCGCTGTAAGCGCGTTGGATCTCGGTCCAGGTGAGCCAGAGAAGGTAGGCGGCGGACAGAAACATGACCGCGGCTCCGGTGAAAACGCCGGTGGCGTTGTGGAGCCTGTCTCTGGGTGAACGCCTACGCGCAATGAACCAGTGTAGGGCGATGCCGGCGACGAAAACGAGAAGCGCAGACCATAGGGCTATCTGAATCGGCGGGGCGGCGAGCGCTTGGGCAAGCAGTTGCTGGAAGCTGGCTTGTGGTCCGCCGCGGGCGCGCATCAGTTGCGGCACTTCCAGCACCGCGGGCAGGGCGCGGAAGATGAAAAGGACGAAGAGGACAAAGCTGGCGCCGATGGCTGCTCCGGACGGCGCCCAGATCCAAAAGGCCCACTGCTTTTCTTGGGCTGTGCGGTGCGCCCGCATCACGCTGCGCACGGCCATGTAGAGCAGCAAAGCCGCGAGCCAGAAGAAGAGGACATAGGTTAAGTTGTCGATGGCTCTGACGTAGTTGTTGAGACCGTCGTACCTGCCTACGATGCGGTTAAGGCCCACGAGGGTGCTTTGGTAGGCGGCGAAGAGAAGGGGGAACAGGCCAAATGCGCCGATGATGAGGAAGGCGGGGAAAAGGAACAGATAGGCTAAAAGCGCTTCTCGCAACTTGCGCCCTTGGCGACCGGCGAAGATGTTTGAGCGGGCCGGCGCTATGGCTCTGACTCGTTTGCCAACGGCTGTCGTGCTCATGGCTGCCAAGCTTCTCCTGGACGTTCCCGGCGCGCGTAATCGGGATGGGCGACGGTCAAGCGTTTTTATTGTACACCATGCCCGCGCAAATGGCTACCGAATCCGTCCCGTCGTCCCCGCCCCTGCACCTCCTCGACGGACCTCCTGTAGCGCCTCTCCTGCACTGGTGCGGCGCCCGCGACGAACAACGCATAAGCAGCATGCAGGCCGAGCGTTAACTAAATGTTTACAAGTTGTTAACGATAGGTTTCCGGCGCGCCGCCGGGCTGCCGTCCTAGGCGCGGACGATGTGCGTGCCCGTGTGTCCGTAGACTGCCTGCTCCAGGTTTTCCGGGTTTGTGATGATGCAGCGGGCGTCGGCTTTTGTGTGCTGTTCGAGGAAGCGGATACATGCATCGATTTTCGGCTTCATGCTGCCGGGGGCGAAATGGCCCTCTTTCTGATACCGGCGCGCCTCCTCGACGGTCATGCGCTCGATGTTTTGTTGCTGCGGCGTGCCGAAGTGGGTGGCGACGTGTTCGACGCTCGTGCTGATCAGCAGCAGGTCGGCATCGAGGCGACCGGCCAGCAGGCCGCTGGCGAGGTCTTTGTCGATGACCGCCGGCACGCCGCGCAGCTCGCCGGCGCGGTTGCGGGTGACGGGGATGCCGCCGCCGCCCGCGGCGATGACGATCCAGCCTGTGGCCGCCGCTTCGGCGATGGCCTGTTGTTCGATGATCTCGACCGGCTGGGGAGAGGCGACGACCCGCCGCCAACCGCGGCCGGCGTCTTCGACGACAGGCCAGCCTTCCGCCTCGAAGCGATGGGCAGAGGCTTCGTCTAGGAAGCCGCCGATGGGTTTGGCCGGGTGTGCGAAGGCGGGGTCGTCGCGCTCGACGCGAACCTGGGTGACGATGGTGACGCACTGCCGCGGCAGCTCGCGGCGGTAGAACTCGTTGTTGAGCGCCTGTTGCAGCATGTAGCCGATGCTGCCCTGCGTGTCGGCGACGATCAGGTCCATAGGGGTGGTGTGGACGCTGTGCATAGCCAGCTCGTTGCGGCGCAGGATGTAGCCGACCTGGGGTCCGTTGCCGTGGGTGATCACCGCGCGCCAGCCGGCCTGGATCAGGTTGGCGATGTTGCATGCGGTCTCGCGCACGGCGTCCCACTGGTGGCGCACTTGAGGGTGGTTGGCGTCCTTGATCAAGGAGTTGCCGCCGACGGCGATGACGGCCAAAGGCGAACGATTCAGTTCGGTGCGGTTCATGGGCACGGTTTCTCTACGTGTTGCGCCATGCGTCTGTAGGGGCGCGCCTTGTGGGCGCTGAGCGTCACGCGGCGGGCCATTAGCTCTCGATCAGCCCCGGCAGGAGCGCATAGAACTCGGTCGCCTTCACCACGTCGTCCAGCAGGACGCTGTCGTTGACGGTGTGGGCGGTCTCTTCCTCGCCGGGGCCGAAGCCGATGGAGGGGATGCCGGCTTTGCCCGCCCAGTAGATGCCGTTGGTGCTGAAGTTCCATTTGCCCGCTTCGTGTTCGGGCAGGCCGATGCGCCGCGCCGTCTCCAGCCCAGCCTGGACGAGCGGGTGTTCGGCGTCGATGGCCCAGGCCGGAAAGTATTTGTCAACGGGGAAAACGAAGCCGGTATAGCTCGGTTCGTCGTAGCGCAACATTTCGACGCGCACATCGCCCGAGGCGACATGCTCGGCGGGGATGAGGTCGCGGATCTGTTGCAGCGCGTCGGCGGCGCTCTCGCCAAAGGTGAGCCGCCGGTCGATGTAGACGGTGCAGAGGTTGGGCACGGCGTTGATGCTGGGGGTTTCCACTTTCATGTCGGTGACGGTGATCTTGCCGTGGCCGAGGAAGGGATCGTCGCCCAGTTGCGGCTCCAGGCGGCTAATGGCGTCGATGATGGGCAGAACCTTGTAGATGGCATTGTCGCCCAGGTGGTTGCTGGCGGCGTGCGCGCTGCGGCCCTTGGCGACGATCTGCATTTCGATGCGGCCTTTGTGCCCGCGGTATACCTGCATCTTGGTGGGTTCGCCGATGACGACGAAGTCGGGGCGGATGCCTTCGTGCTCGACGAGGGCGTGGCAGGCGATGCCGTCGCACCATTCTTCCATGTTGCCGAAGTAGTAGGCAGTCCAGCCTTCGAGCAGGCCGAGCCGGTGTGCGATGGCAAGGCCGTAGACCATGCCCGGCGTGCTGCCTTTTTCGTCGCAGGCGCCGCGGGCGTAGAAGCGACCGTCCTCGACCTTGCCGGTGAAGGGGTCCCACTGCCACTCGGCAGGGTCGCCGATACCGACGGTGTCGATGTGGCTGTCGTAGAGGAGAATACGCGGGCCGTTGCCGATGCGGCCGAGGGTGTTGCCCATGCTGTCGAAGCGGATATCCTCGAAGCCGAGCTTGTGCATCTCGGCCTGGGCGCGCTCGCCGACGGGGCCGATCTGGGAGTCCATGGAGGGGATGGCGACGAGTTCGCGCAGGAACGTGAGGATGTCGTCGCGCTGGCGGGCGACCTCTTGTTGGATGGCGTGAATGTCGATATCGGGCATGGGTATGTCTCTCGTCTGGTGGGGGACGTGCTAACCGCGCCCCTCGATGCGTTCGATGTGTGCGCCCAGCTTGCGCAGCTTGTGGTCGATCTGCTGGTAGCCGCGGTCGATCTGTTGGACGTTGCCGATGGTGGTGACGCCGTCGGCGGCGAGCGCGGCCAGGAGCAGCGCCATGCCGGCGCGGATGTCCGGGCTGGTGACGTGCTGGCCGACCAGGCGGCTGGGGCCGACGACGACGGCGCGGTGCGGGTCGCACAGGATAATTTTAGCGCCCATCGTGATCAGTTTATCGACGAAGTAGAGGCGGCTTTCGTACATCTTTTCATGGATGATGATCGTGCCCTGGGCTTGGGTGGCGGCAACCAGGGCGATGCTCATCAGGTCAGGCGGGAAGGCGGGCCAGGGCGCGTCGTCGATTTTGGGCACAGCGCCGCCGAAATCGGACTTGACGCGCAGCTCCTGCTCCTCCCCGACGACCAGCGTATAAGCGCAGTACGGTTCGGCGCAGGGGTCATGCTCCAAGGTCATATTGACGCCCAGGCGGTCGACGAAGACCATTTCGACCATGCGCAGGTGTTCGGGTACGACGCCGGTAATGCGCAGCTCGCCTGGGGTGATGGCGCCTAGGCCGATGTAGCTGCCCACTTCGATGAAGTCCGGGCTGATGTACATTTCGCCGCCGTGCAGCCTGTCTTGGCCGTGGATGGTGAGGACGTTGCTGCCGATGCCTTCGATGGGGCAGCCCATGCGCACCAGGAGGTTGCAGACATCTTGGACGTGGGGCTCGCTGGCGGCATTGCGCAAGATGGTAGTTCCCTTGGCGAGCGCGGCGGCCATGATGCCGTTTTCGGTAGCCGTGACCGAGGCCTCGTCGAGCAGGATGTCGGCTCCGTGTAGGCGTCCTTGTGTGCGCAGTTCGAACTTGCCGTTGTGGACGAGTTCGCCGCCTAGCGCTTCGAGGACTTGGATGTGCGTGTCGATGCGGCGGCGGCCGATGTCGTCTCCGCCGGCATTGGCGGTCACGCCAAAGCGGCCGTGCCTAGCCAGCAGCGGCCCCATCAGCGTCAGCGAGCCGCGGATTTGGCTGAAGAGGTTGACGTCAGGCTGGGACGAGCGAGCATTGCGCGCGCAGAGGATGACGCTTTCGCCGTTAGACTCGACTTCGACGCCCAGGTCCGCCAGGATGGCGAACATGGTGGCGACGTCGCCGATGGCGGGCACATTGTGCAGCGTGACCGGTTCGTCGGTGAGCAGGCAGGCTGCGAGGAGAGGAAGCGCTGCGTTCTTGTTGCCCGTGGGGCGAATGGCGCCGTGGAGACGATGGCCTCCTTCTATGACAAAGGTCGTCATGGGTTCACCTTTGGTTTTCCTTGGTTGGTCCGTCGTTGCGATAGCGTCTGCGTATTGCGTCTATGTTAGCATGTCTAGACCTGTGTAACCGGACCGGCGTCAAACGCTCCGTCGATGCGCGGCGACTCGATCTCGCATCGGCGCCTTCTGCGAGTCGCACTCGGATCGAACGGTCAGGCTACGATGGCATTGTAACTAACCCGATGCGCCAACGTCAATAATCGTTGGCGACGGGCATTGGGGGCGAGGCGTGAACGGGCGCGCCGGGCGGCGAACAGGCGTTCCCGCACCGCGTGCGAAATTCTGTTCTACACGAATTTTGTGCTATAATACTGTCTCGGCGCAGAACATTTTTCCACCCAGAAATGGGGTATAGGCGCCGCATAACAAGCGGAATGGAGGCGACCGGATTGGGCGTAATTGACAGTCTTTCAGCCGGCTATCGGTTTTTGGGGCGACGGTTGGAGCTATTGCTGATTCCGGTGGCGTTGGACATTTTGCTCTGGCTGGGGCCGCGTTTCAGCGTGGCGCCGCTTTCCGAGCGACTGGCCGGTTTTTATGCTGAAGCGGCGCGCATGGAGGGCGTCCCGCCGGACATGGCGGCCATGACGGCGCAGGTGTCGGAGATGCTGGCCGAGGCCGGGCGGCATTCCAACCTGATGGAGGTTTTGGTCAGCAGTTCGCTATTGCATGTGCCGAGCCTGCTTGTGGCAATTGGCCCGGTTACCGAGGACCGGGTGTTTGAGATCGCCAATCCGCTGGCAGCCGCAGGCATAGCAAGCGTGCTTGGCTTGATCGGGCTGCTGCTTGGGGTCGTGTACATGAACCTGCTGGCGCGGCGGCTGCCCTTGGGCGGCGCTGTCAAGCCGGCGACCGTTGCGGAGTTTGCGCGCACGGTGCTGCGCCACTGGCTGATGGTGCTGCTTTTTATTTTGATGGTGGTCGTGCTGCTGGTTGCGGGCGCTGTGCCGGTCATTTTGGGGACGGCGCTGCTCACGTTTCTCAGCCCGGCGCTAGGCATGCTCGTGATGTTCCTCTTCAGCGGGGCCGTCATGGTGCTTTTCTTCTATATGTATTTTGTGGCGGCCGCGCTCGTGATGGATAATTTGCCGTTGCACATAGCCGTGGCCCAGAGCTTTACGGTGGTGCGCAAGAATTTCTGGTCGACGGCCGCTTTCATTGTGCTGACATCCGTGATCACGGTAGGCATCGCCCTGATCATGCGACGGCTGACGGAGATGGCGCCGATCGGAACTGCCGTCGCCATTGTGATCAACGCCTATATCGGCAGCGGGTTGGCGATGGCGCTGCTCGTGTTTTATCGGACGCGTATCCTGCACGCCGCGGCAGAGGAGATTGCCGGGTAGCGGCGAGCCGGTTCTTATTTGGGTTGTGACGGACGGAGGTGTTTGTGGCAAACGCAAAGAATCAGAATTTCGTCTATGGCGCCGATCAGATTCAGGTCTTGGAAGGCCTGGAGGCGGTGCGTCGCCGGCCCGGCATGTACATCGGCGGCACCGACGCCAAAGCGCTGCATCATATGGTGTTCGAGGTGGTGGACAACGCCATTGACGAGGCCATGCAGGGGCGCTGTGACCAGATCGGCATCACGATTCACAAGGATGAGAGCGTCACGGTCACGGACAACGGCGCGGGCATTCCGGTAGAGCTACAGAAACAGACCGGCCTGCCTGCGGTGACGGTGGTTATGACTAAACTGCACGCCGGCGGCAAGTTCGGCGGCGGCGGCTACAAGGTCTCCGGCGGGCTGCATGGGGTCGGCGTGAGCGCGGTCAATGCGTTGAGCACGTGGATGGAGACGACGGTCAGGCGCAACGGCAAGGTCTATCGCCAACGCTTCGAGCGCGGCGTCCCTGTCACTGATGTGGAGGTGATCGGAGATTGTTCGCCGGACGAGACCGGCACGACGCAAACTTTCCTGCGCGACGACACGATCTTTCAGGTGTTGGAATATTCGTGGAGCACGCTGGCGACCCGCCTGCGCGAAATGGCTTTTCTGACGCGCGGGGTGGACATCCGTCTGGTCGACGAGCGTCCTGAGCAGCCTCATGAGGTCAATTTCTATTTCGAAGGCGGCGTCAAATCGTTTGTACGCTACCTAAATCGCAACCGCGTGGTGCTGCATCCGCCGATCTATGTGGATCTGGAGGTGGAAAGCACACAGGTAGAAGCGGCGATCCAATATACGGACAGCTACGCCGAGTCGGTCTTTGCTTTTGCCAACACGATCAACACGCCGGATGGGGGCAGCCACCTGACGGGGCTGCGCACCGCGGTGACGCGGCTGATCAACGACTATGCGCGCAAGCAGGGATTCCTGAAGGAGAGTGAGGCGAACTTCACGGGGGACGACACGCGCCAGGGCATGACGGCTATCGTCAGCGTCAAGGTGTTGGAGCCGCAGTTCGAGGGGCAAAACAAGCTGAAACTCCTCAACAACGAGGTGCGCTACCATGTGGAGACGGCGATCGTCGAGAGTATGGGGCAATGGCTGGAGGAGAATCCGCGCGACGCTCGCCAGATTGTGGAGAAGGCGCGCACGGCATATCGGGCGCGCGAGGCGGCGCGCAAGGCGCGCGATCTGGTAATCCGCAAAAGCGCGCTGGAAAGCCTGACGCTGCCGGGCAAGCTGGCCGACTGTTCCAGCCGAGACCCGAGCGAGTGCGAGATCTATATTGTGGAGGGTGACAGCGCCGGCGGCACGGCCAAGCAGGGCCGAGACCGGCGCTTTCAGGCGATCTTGCCTTTGCGCGGCAAGATTTTGAACATCGAGAAGACGAGCTTGGACAAGGCGCTGGCAAACAAGGAGATCCAGGCGTTGATCACCGCGCTGGGCACCAACATCGGCGAGAACTTCGACCTGTCTGGCCTGCGCTATCACCGCATCATTTTGATGACTGACGCCGACGTGGACGGCGCACACATCCGCACGCTGCTGCTCACATTCTTCTTCCGCTATATGGAAAATCTGATCGACAAGGGACATCTCTACATTGCGCAGCCGCCGCTCTACCGCGTGACGTTGACGCGCGAGGAAAACGGCAAGCGCAAGCGCGGCAGCGAGTACGTCTACGACGACAAGGCGTTGGAGGAATTGCGTCAGGAACTGGGTGACGAGAACGTGCGCATCGACCAGCGCTACAAGGGTCTGGGCGAGATGAACCACGAGCAACTGTGGGATACGACCATGAACCCGGAGAAGCGCACGGTGCTGCGCGTGAGCATCGAAGACGCGGCGGAAGCGGACCAGACCTTCGACATGCTGATGGGCAGCGCAGTGCCCCCGCGCCGCCGTTTTATCCAGACTCACGCCAATCAGGCGCGGCTGGACATTTAGGCGAAGCCGACAGGCACGGAGTAATCGCGAGAGCGCCCGCCGGAATGCATTCCGGCGGGCGCTTCTGTTTAGCGTGTAGACTCAGCGTTTGCACGGTCCTCACCCGCGCCGGTCATTGTCCACCATCTCCACTGGGATAGCAACACAATCAGCGCGGCGACTCCCCACGCCAGCGTACGCATCCAAGCCAACTGCACTGAATCGGCGCCGGTGAACATGGGCGAGACGAACTCGCCGGACACGGCGTTATTCATGGCGTGGATGATCATAACAAGCAGAACGCTTTTTCCGCTGCGGTGATAGAGCCAGTTGTAGATGACTACGCCGCCAATCATATTGAAGACATCCACCCATTCGATGTTGCCGGTGACGAAGAGCGGGAGATGCCATACGACGATGATGGCCCACAGCGGCGGCAGCGCCCCTAACCGAGATCGTCTGACTTCCAGCCGGTTCAGGGCATAACCTCTTCAGCCGGGTTCCTCCCAGGCTCCGCCTAAGCCGGGGACGAGTAGCGCGATCAGGAACATTGGAAGGATGCCGGGCCAAGCAGCTAGCTGGTCCGAGCTCGGCGCCGGCGCGCCGAGTTGTACGGTCAGGTAGACGGCGATCGCCGTCATTAGCAGCGGAAATCCCAAGGCGACGAGATACCACTGCGGCCCTACCCGCCAGCGTATCATTTGCTTAAGCAACGACATGACAGCAGTCCTGCCGTTGGTCATAGCCAACACAGTCAATGCGGCTAGAAATGGCCCGAATGCGGCGATCTCCACGGGGAAATCTCCTAGCATGTATATCAGCAGGGGCCACCAAGAGAACAGATAGGCCAGTAATATAAACGTTGCTAGGGGATAGCGTTTCACCATATTGGCAACATTAGACCACATTGGGTTTACCCCCTTGATCGATGCGGCCGGTGATCGGAATGCGGTTGTCCGGCCGCGACGTATGACGACAATGCGACGAGCTGTGAGATGCGCCACTCGATACCAGGCTTCCGAGCGCGCCGGTCTGCATCTTGCGGCGGGCGCACTCGCAGATGGAAACTGGTGCTACGTGGTGTCGCGGCCAACGGCGCTGCAACGGGCGGAAGAAGGTGTTGCGCAGAATTCGCAGAATGAACAGTGGATGGATTAGGCGTTTTGCGAATGAGTTCACGCAGTGTAAACCAATCGGTTGGCGGCGACAAGGTGTAATAAAACGTGCGACAGCAAGGTGGTTGCCGCCTGCCGACCGCCCTGCTGTCGCCGCGCAAGCTCTTGGATCCCATTCGTCGCCGGCTAGTAGTTGTTGGAGAGACGCGGATTTTCGCCGGTTGACACAACAATTGTAAGCGGGTATACTTTCGCCCGACCTTAGGGTTACCTCATTATTTCCGTCGCTCTCTCAATGCGGATGCAGGGCGGCGCGACAGTTAGTGCTAGAGGCCAGTCTTGCTCAATTTAAATCACGATGGCGTGAGGGGTGCGGTGTCGGACCGAACGGTTGGCGCATCCATCAAACGATGAGCCGGTTCATGATCCAGTTCTACCAATCCAAATCCAGGCGACAAGGAGAATACCGAATGAGCAAACGCAAGCAGTGGTGGTTGGTTGCGTCGCTTGCCGTGGTTGCGGTAATGGTTTTGGCTGCGTGTGGCGGCGGAGGCGCACCGGCAGCGCCGGCAGAAGCGCCGGCTGCGGAAGCTCCTGCGGCGGAGGAGGCAGAAGAAGCGCCGGCGGCTGCGGCAGGCGAGAAGGTTCTGATCTACGGCCTTTATCAGGAACCGGAGATTCTGAACCCGTTCATCCGCACGCAGACCGTGGCGATTGAGGCGGCAGGCTACTATGAAGAGGGTTTGGTAAGGGCCGACCCCGACGGCAACTACTATCCTCAACTCGCCGTCGAGGTGCCGACTCTTGAAAACGGCGGCGTGTCCGAGGATGGGCTGACCGTGACCTACCATCTGCGCGATGATGTGGTGTGGTCCGATGGCGTGCCGTTTACTTGTGAGGATGTGGAGTTCACCTGGCAAGCGATCACGCACCCGGAGGGCGGCTCGGTTATCGCGTCCAATCTTGCCGCTATTGAGTCGGTGACCTGCCCGGACGACCACACCGTGGTGGTGCAGTATAGCCGGTTCTACGCGCCGTTCCTGCGCAATTTCATGACTGTGGTGCCCAAGCACGCTACGGGCGACCCCGCAAACATGACGCAGTGGGAATTTAACTGGATGCCGATCGGAACCGGCCCCTTTACGTTGCAGGAATGGATTCCGGGCGATCGCATGGTCTACGTCAAGAACGAGAACTACCGCGACTACCCGGAAAAGCCGTACTTGGATAGGGTGATCTTGCGCATTGTCGAAAGCCGCGAGGTCGGCAAGGCGCTGATCACTTCGGGCGAGATCCATGGATTGTGGGACTTGACCGAGGCGGACATTCCCGCCTTCGAGAACAACCCCGACATCACGGTTCACACCAATCCGGGTCCCGGTTCCGAGCGGCTGCTCTTGAATCTGGCTGACCCGACGATCGACGCGACCGACGACCCGATCAACAATCCACATCCGTTGTTGGCCGATCTGCGCGTACGTCAGGCCATCCAGTACGGCATCGACAAGCAGTTCATTATCGACGAACTGCTGTACGGCAAGACGACTGTGTCCACCAGCGAGCTAAGCATGGGCTGGGCAAAGTGCGAGATTCCGCCCTCTGAGTACGATCCGGAGGCGGCGATCGCATTGTTGGAGGAAGCCGGTTTCACCGATGAGGATGGGGATGGGGTGCGCGAGTGCCACGGCTGTCTCCATGCCGAAGAGGGGACCCCGCTGCGCATGAAGTTCCAGACCACTTCCGGCAACCAATTGCGCGAGCTGTCGCAGCAATTGATCATCGAGATGCTGCGTGAAGTGGGCATCGATCTGTATATCGAGAACGTGCCCAGCGCCGAGCTGTTCGGCAGCTGGTCGAGCGGGGCTTTCCGCAAGCACGGCAAGTTCGACGTCCTGATGTTCACGACGTCTGACACGGTTGACCCGCAGGAGCAGATGTTCGGCTATTTCCACAGTTCCAGCATTCCGGTCGAGGCCAACGGCGGCACGGGTTTCAACTACTCGCGCTGGATCAACGAGGTTGCCGATGAAGCGCTTGTCGCGGCGGCGGCGACGCCAGACAACGCAGAGCGCAAGGCGGCTTATCAGATCGCATGCGAACAGATCGACGCCGAACTGCCGCATATCTATCTGTACGACCGTGCAGACATCGACCTGACGGTTAGCAACCTGAAGAACTACCGCATCAATAGTTGGGAAAGCCAGCGCAGTTGGAACACGTTCGATTGGGATTTCGAGTAGTCCTTTGATGCGCCGGGGCATGGCAATTGGGTTTGTCATGCCCCGGGGTTTCTCTCCGCCCGATTTCCTCGGAGGTGGACCATTTCTCAGTATATTCTCCGTCGCCTGATCCATTCTATACCCCTGTTGCTTCTGATCAGCGTCGTTGTCTTTGCGATGATTTCGGCTGCGCCGGGCGGGCCAATGGCGGCCTTCGAGGAGAATCCGTCGTTAACGGCGGAGGATATGGCGCGGCTGGAGCAGTTGATGGGCTTGGATCAGCCGTGGTATGTGCGCTATTGGAACTGGCTTACGCAGATGGCGCAGGGCGACTGGGGTACAAGCAACGTCACCAAGCGTCCCGTCCTCGACATGATCTTGGAGCGGATGCCGGCGACGCTGCAACTGATGTTGGTCGCATTTGCCGTTGAACTGCTCATTGCGATTCCTATCGGCATTCTTTCTGCGCTCAAGCAGTATTCTCTGTTTGATCATATTGCCACGTTTGTGGCCTTCGTCGGGCAGGCCATTCCTGTGTTCTGGTTTGGCCTCGTGTTGATCATCATATTTAATATGCTGCTTCGCAATCCGATCAGCCCGTCTAGCGGCTTTGACTGGTCGCATTTCACGGCGTGTTCAGACTGCAAGCCGCTGTTGCCCGGCGGAGGGATGTCGCCGTATGATGTTCAGGCCCCGACGATTTGGCAACGAATTGCGCACATGATTTTGCCGGTGACTACGCTTGCCCTGTTTGGGGCGGGCACCTATACGCGCTACATGCGCGGGCAGATGTTGGAAGTCATTCACCTGGACTATATTCGCACGGCGCGCGCCAAGGGCTTGACGGAGCAGCGCATCATCACTCGGCACGCCATCAAGAACGCGATTACGCCCGTGATCACGATCATGGCTCTGCAACTGCCCACCCTGTTCGGCGGCGCGCTCTTTACCGAGACGATTTACTCTTGGCCGGGCATGGGGCGGCTCTTCTATTACCACGCTCAACGCGTTGACTATCCGGTCTTGATGGGCATTGTCATGATCAATTCCGTCCTCATCATCGCCTTCAATTTGTTGGCGGATATCACCTACGCGTTACTAGACCCGCGCGTGCAGTACGAGTAGGGCGTTGGCTGCGCTGCGGGGTGCAGCGACAAAATGGAAAAACGCATGGCAACGACTGCAACACCGGCTACTCAATTGAATCTGCAGGCCCCAGCCGGCAGCCAAGAGCGCTCGATGCGCAGCATGGTCTGGAACCAGTTTCGCCGCCATCGTTTGGCTGTCGTCGGGCTCGTCGTGTTGCTGTTTCTGAGCGCCGGCGCCATCCTTGTGCCGTATGTCAGCCCCTATCCGCCGGAACTGAGTTCGTTTCAGGAGCGCAGGGCGGCGATGGCGAACAAGGACATGCCGCCTAGCTTGGCGCACCCGATGGGGACGGACCCGCTCGGCCGCGATATCATGACGCGGCTTCTCTATGGCGGGCGCATCTCGCTGACGATTGGCTTGTTGGCGACTGCGGTCGGCATCCTGATCGGCACGGTGGTCGGCGCGGCGGCGGGCTTCTACGGAGGCTGGATCGACAACGCGCTGATGCGCTTGACCGATATGTTCATCGCCTTGCCGCGCATCTTCATGCTAATCATCATGTCGCTGCTTATGCGCGAGTGGGATGTAGCGATCCTGCGCGCCTATGGCGGGGCCGGCGGCATCATCCTCATCCTCGGCATCCTGTCGTGGACGAGCGTGGCGCGCGTGGTGCGCGGGCAGTTCCTCAGCCTGAAGGAGAAGGAGTTTGTCGAAGCGGCGCGCACGTTGGGCATTCGCAACTCGCGCATCGTCTTCAGGCATGTGTTGCCCAACACGTCGACGCCGATCATCGTGGCGGCTACGCTGCTCGTCGGCGCCACGATCATCTCCGAGTCGGGCCTGAGTTTCCTGGGCTTTGGGGTGCAGCCGCCCACGCCGACTTGGGGCAATATGCTCAATGCGGCGCAGAATGAGATGTTGAACGGCCACTGGTGGATGGCTGTCTTCCCCGGCCTGATCATCTTTTTGACCGTCATTTCTATCAACTACATCGGCGAGGGACTCCGGGATGCCCTGGACCCGCGCAAATTGAAGTGAGGCGTTCTGTGGAGACTGCTGTTCGGGACGCGCTGAAGACGCGCGTGCAAGAAGTTGTGGACGAGATGGCGGAACGGCTGATCGAGATCAGCCACACCATTCACGCTAACCCGGAGATCGCGTTCGAGGAGCATGCGTCGATGGCGCTGCTGGCGGGCGCGGCGGAGGCGGCAGGGATGACCGTGGAGCGGGGCGTTGCGGAGTTGCCGACGGCGTTCGTGGCGACGAGCGAGTGCGCCCGGTCGGGGCCGACGATTGCGGTTTTGGCCGAGTATGACGCGCTGCCCGGTTTGGGCCATGCCTGCGGTCACAACATCATCGGCACGGCGGCAACGGGCGCGGCGTTGGCCGTGCATGCCGTGCGCGCCGAATTGGCAGGCGAAATCCGTCTGATCGGCACGCCCGCCGAGGAGGGCGGCGGCGGCAAGGTAATCCTGTTGGAGCGCGGCGCGTTCGAGGGCGTGGACGCGGCCATGATGATCCATCCCGGCGTCAAAGCCATGACCACGCGCGGCGGGATCGCGGCTAATTTGCTGCGCTTCGAGTTCTTCGGCAAGCCGGCGCATGCGTCCAGTTCGCCCGATAAGGGCATCAACGCGCTGGACGCATGCATCCAGACGTTCAACAACATCAACGCGCTGCGCCAGCATCTGACGCCGGATGTGCGCATCCACGGCATTATCACGCACGGCGGCGACGCCGCCAATGTGGTGCCCAAGTACGCCGCGGCGGATTTTATCGTGCGCGCCGCAGAGTCGGATGCTTCGCTGGATGTGGTGGAGAAGGTGATTCGCTGTGCGGAGGCGGGGGCGCTGGCGGCAGGCGCCAGGGTGAAGGCGCACCACCTAGAGCACTATGCCCATCGCATTCCCAATCCGACGCTGGCGCGCCTTTTCGGCGAGAACATCTCCAGCCTCGGCGAAGACGTGCAAGAGCCGGCCCCTGACGAACGCAAAGGGTCGAGCGACATGGGCAATGTCAGCCATGTCGTGCCCGCCATTCATCCCTACGTGGTGATCGCCGACCCGGACGTGGGCGGGCATACGCCGGAGTTTGCAGAGGCGTCCGCCAGCCCGCGCGGCGATCAGGCGCTGTTGCGCGCGGCCAAAGCGCTGGCAATGACCGCGGTCGATCTGATGACCCAGCCGGAACTGGTGGAGCAGGCCAAGGCGGAACTGCGCGCCGTGACCAATCCGGAGGCGCGGTGGCGGCAGAAGCGCTACTTCACCTAGGACGGCCTGTGGCTAGGCCGCAGCGATGCCGGAGAAAATTGCCGGAAATTGGGGAGTTGCGCACCCCATTTGCCTGTGTTATACTGAAGGTCAAG
>CAYXRG010000011.1:0-7521 GCA_964467575.1 uncultured Caldilineaceae bacterium
GGTCGGAATCCCTGTGTCTTGCCCCCGCCCGCCGAAAGCCGTACAATAGCGGTGGGAGGGGATGTGTCCCGGTGGGCGCCCTGGTCTTCAAAATCAGTGGCAGGCGGCGCAGAGCCGGCTGCGGTGGGTTCGACTCCCACGCCTTCCCGCCTAATGTCGTCGTGCGCCAAGAGAAAGCGCACAGCAGCGAGACAAGTGCAGGTCTATGGAAATTCCGCTCTTCCAAGACGATACGCCGCTCCGCTTCGAGCGCATCGTGCTCTATCCCTACCCCGACCTCAAGCGCATCTGGACGCGCCTGTGGCTGCCTGCCATCCAAGACAAGACCCCCAACGTCGAAATCGCGGTCCTCAACGCCGACGGCAGCGAAAACACCAGCGTTTACATGATGTCGCGCAGCGAACAGCGCATCGAAACGACGCTGCACCTGCGCGACCCGTCGCCCGGCGCAACGTACCGCATCGTCGCCGAATTGACCGACGGCATCTCGGACAAGCCCGACCTGCTCGACCGCCAGGAATTCGACCTCATCCTAGAATTCCGTGATCCCGAGGCGAACGAACCCGGCTTCGGCATCGGCGTCGACTGGAGCAGCCTCGGCAGCGACCCGCGCGCGTGACCGAACCGCAGCCGGCCGCACGCCCCACGGTCTCTGCGTAGGGCGTTTTCGCATAGGAGACCCGCGCATCCCGCTGCACGCCATGTTGCAACGCACCTGCCACATCCTCGTCTATCGGCTCTATGAAGGCGACGCCGTCAGCCGGCACACCTTCGACCTGGCGCGCGTGGCCGCGGACCTGGGCATGCGCCCGGCCATCTTCAGCAGCTACGGCCTCGGCGATCTGCCCGCCGACATCCGGCCCATCGCCCGCACAACAGACTACGCGGGCTACACAGGCGGCGCGGACCTGACGATCCTGCAGTACCCGCTTTGGTTCCCCCTGGCGGAGCGTTTTCGGACAATAGACGGCGCGGCCATTTTCTGGTATCACGGCGTTACGCCCCCCGCGCTCTGGCCGCAAAGCGGCGGACGCGATCTGCTGGAGACGTCGCAAATCCGCACTGACCTGGCGCAATGCGCCCACCTCGCCGTCGCAAACAGCCCCTTCATCGCCGCCGAGTTGCAGCGCTCTTCCGGCTACCCTGCCGACCGGCTGCGCGTGGCGCCGCTAGGCATTGACATCGCACGCTACGCCGTCCAGCCCGACCCGGCGCAACTGGCCGCGCTGCGCAAACAGTGGCGGCTGGAGGGCCGGCGCGTGCTGCTCTACATCGGTCGCATCGCCGGCAACAAGCGCATCGACCTGCTCGTCGACGCCCTGAGTCTGCTCGCCCCTGCCTATCCCGACCTGCATCTGCTCGTCGTGGGCAACACCCAGGACGGCGTCGTGACGCAGGAGCTTACCGCTTCCCTGCGGCGGCAGGCCGCCGAGCGCGGCGTGGCGCGGCGCGTCACCTTCACCGGCCGCGTTCCCGACGTAGCCCCCTACTACCGCCTGGCCCACGTCTACCTGCAGGCTAGCCAGCACGAGGGCTTCGGCGCGCCGCTTGTCGAAGCGATGGCCGCCGGCGCGCCGGTGATCGCCAGCGCCGACGGGTCCTTGCCCTGGCTGCTTGGCGCAGACGGCCCGGCTGACGCGGCCGCCGGCCTGATCTTCGCCTCCGGCAACGCCGCAGAACTGGCCCGCAACGTCGAGCGCCTCCTGGTCGAGCCGGACCTTCGTGAGCGACTGATCGACCGCGGTCGGCAGCGCGCCCAACGTTTCTCAATCGAAGCGTTCCGTCTGCGCGCCGCGGCCATCCTCTGCGAAGCGCTCGAACTCGCCCAACAGGCCCCTGCGCCCGTCGCCTCCCTGCCGCTCACCGAGTTGCACCAACAGGCGGACACAGCCCTGCGCGGCTACCGCGTCGGCTCGCGTCTCCCACTCCTGGGCCAAGCCGAGGCCGCGCTGCGTTCCGCCGCGACCACCCACCTCAAGGAAGCCTACTTCGACCGCATCGTCGAACGGCAAGTGAACTTCAACCGGCGGCTGGCCGGCGCGATCCACGAACTTGACCAGGAGTTGCGCCGCCTCGAGCAGAAGATCGGCACTCCCGACGCGACGGACCGCCCATGAAGATCGGCCTCTACGACCGCTGGCTTATGACGATGGGCGGCGGCGAACGCTACGCCCTAACCATCGCCGCGCACCTCGCCAAGACGCACGACGTCACGGTCCTCAGCCACACGCTCGTGCGCGCCGGCGACATTGCCGCACGGCTTCGCCTGGACCTGTCCGGCATCGACTTCTGCGCCGTCCCTCTGCGCCCGCCGGCGGAATTGGGGCGCGTCGCCGCACAGTACGACCTGTTCATCAACGCCTCGCACCAGAACTTCGTGCCGCCCCTAGCGCGGCGCAATGCGCTGGTCGTCTTTTTCCCGGCGAGGCCGCCCAGCGGCATCATTCGGCGCATCCGCCGCGCGACCGCGCCAAGGATCGAACGTTGGGCCAGACTGCCGCGTCCGGCAGAGGGCGTCTATGGCGGCGAAGCGGTCTTCGGCGTGCACGCCCACGGCCTGGGCCAGGCTGCCGCGTTCGATCTGCCGGGATGGCCGCGCCCCGTAACCGTGCGCCTGGCGCTGGCCGCGGCCGCGCCGTCCGTCACCGGCGCCGAACTGCGCCTGGACGGGAAGACGGTCGAAGAAATCGCGCTAAGCGAGAGCGGGCGCTTCTACCCCGTCACCGTGACCGCGCCAGCCGGCGCACGCACTCTGAGCATCCACGCCCGCGGCAGCCGGACGGACGGCCCGCTCTGGCTCTACGCCACGCCGCCGCAGGCGGATCACCTACGCGGCCGCCTCTTCCGCCGCCTGTTCGATCAGACTTGGCCCAACCTGGGCGACCGCATACGCAACTCCCTGCCCCCCAACCTGGGCGCCATCGCCGCCGGCTACGACCTGATCTGGGCGATCTCCGCCTTTACGCAGCGCTGGATCGCAACCTATTGGGACCTGCCCAGCACGATCCTCTACCCGCCGGTAGATGTAAGGCAGTTCGCCCCGCACAGCAAACGCCCGCAAATTCTTAGCGTGGGCCGGTTCTTTGCGCACAACCACAACAAGAAGCACCTGCTCATGATCGAGCAGTTCCGCGAGATGGTCGACGCCGGCCTGACCGGGTGGGAGTTGCACCTGGCGGGCGGCAGCACCGCCGGCGTGCAGCACCAAGACTACCTGCGGCGCGTCCACGCCGCGGCGCAAGGCTACCCGATCCAAATTCACGTCGACATCGCGCACAGCCGCCTCGTCGACCTCTACGGCAGCAGTTCGATCTACTGGCACGCCAGCGGCTACGGCGAGGACGAAGCCCGCCACCCCGCCCGCTTCGAGCATTTCGGCATCACCGCCGTCGAGGCGATGGCCGCCGGCTGCGCGCCTGTGCTGATCGGACGCGGCGGCCTGGCCGAACTGGTGCGCCACGGTGAGGACGGCTATCTGTGGTACACTACGGACGAGTTGCGCGGTCACACTCTGCGCCTGATCCAGGATAGCGCCCTGCGCAGCCGTATCGCTCAGGCCGCCTTGGTCAGCAGCCGCCGCTTCGACGTCGCCGCCTTCGAGGTCGGCGTCGACCGTTCGCTGGCGCCGCTCCTGAGCGACATTGCGTGACGATGACTGGCGTGCCCGCCAAGCATCTGTCATTCTGAAGCGAGCGCTAGCGAGCTGAAGAATCTCGTCGCACCAGAGAATGAATAACGTGAGCCGATGAGCGCGTCACACAACGTTGCCGCCAGCATCGTCGTCGTCAACCTAAATGGCGCCCGCCTGCTGCCCGGCCTGCTCGCAAGCCTGGCAGCCCAGACCGCGCGCGACTTCGAGTTGATCCTGGTGGACAACGGCTCGACGGACGGCTCGCTGCGCCTGGTCGAGGGGACGGCGAACGGTCTGCCCTTCCCGCTGCATGTGATCCGCAACGCGGCCAACGCCGGCTTCGGCCCGGCCAGCAACCAGGGGCTGCAACTTGCAAGCGCAAACTGGATCGCGATGCTCAACAACGACGCCCGCCCCGAACCGGCTTGGCTGGAACGCCTGCTCGACACAACGGAGCGCATGCCGCGGCTCGGCATGGTCGGCTCGAAAATGTTGCGCGCCCATCGCCCAGGCGAGATCGACACAGCCGGCATCGCCGTAGACTGGGCCGGCATCGCCTGGGACTGGCGCGGCGGCGCAGCGGATGACCCCGGCGAGCGTGACTTGATCGAGATTTTCGGCCCATGTGGCGGCGCAGCCCTCTATGCCCGCGCCATGCTCGACGAGGTCGGCGCCTTCGACGGCGACTTCTTCGCCTACCTCGAAGACGTGGACCTGGCCTGGCGCGCCCGTCTCGCCGGGTGGCAGGCCTGTTTGCAGCCCCAGGCCCGCGCCCTGCATGCCCATTCCGCCACCCTGGGCGACGCCTCGCCGCGCAAGCGCTTCTTGCTGGGCCGCAACAAGGTCTGGCTGCTGGTCAAGAACTACCCCAATCCCTGGCTGGCCCGCTACCTGCCGCTGATCCTGGCCTACGACGCCCTGGCTGCCGGCTATGGCCTGGCGACGCGCGGAGACCTGGCCGCGTGGCGCGGTCGCATGGCGGGTTGGGCCGCGCTGCCCCGTTTCCTGGCGAAACGCCGCCGCATCCAGTCGACCTGGCAGGACGTGGATAACTGGCGCCGCGCCATGTCACCCACCGAGCCGCCCTGGGCGATCCCGCGACGCTACGCTCATTTGCGTGGCGCCCCCCTCCAGCCGCAGACAGGAGCACGGCCCCTATGACCGTCTATCGCCCTGCGCCCCGCTATCTGCTCTTTGCGCTGGCCGGTTTGGTCATAGCCGGGCTGTTCGCCTGGGAGTTGACCCGCCGCATCGACGCCGGTTCAGCGCTGTATCTGGTCATCAGCGTCTTGCTCGTACTGTGGAATACGCGCGCGGCCCTGACGCGGGTGACGCTGCTGCCGGACCGCATCACGCTCACCGCGCCGTTGGCCCGCCCGCGCGAGATCGAATTTCGCCAGTTAATGAGCGTCACGGAAGAAGGGCGCGTGGGCCGCGCCCTGTTGGTCGTCTACCACCCGCACGCCGGCAACGGCTTGCTCGACCTCGACGATGTCGAGACGGCGGCCCTGCCCATGCTGCAAGACCAAGATACGCTTTACGCAACCCTGGCTAAGCGAACGCCGGCATGATCCCGATTGCCCCCAGTCTCTCCGTACGCCCGCTGGACGCGTCCGACCGCTCCGCTGCCGCCGCCTTGATCTCGGAGTGGATCGGTACAGCGCCCTACAGCCGTCCCCTTGATCCGGCGGCATTCGAGCGCGAGGTCTGCGCGGACGAGCCGCCGGCAGTCTTCCCGGCAAGCTTACAGCGGCGCCAGCAATTTGGCGCGTGGCGCGCCGGCCAGATGATCGGCTATCTCGACTGCGCCATCGGCCGCGACAGCGACAGCCTCGACCTACCCGAATATTATCCGCTCGGCCTGGTGCGCTTTCTGGCTCTGCCGCAACGCCAAGACCTGATCAACGACGTCGTCGAAGCGCTCTTTTCGCAGGCGCAGGAGTATTGGCGAGAAAATGGCATCGGCTATGTCAAAGCTTTCCACATCAGCACCGGCTATCCCTCGTTCCAGGGCGGCGCGGGCATCCTCCCCGGCGACTGGGCGGACCACGTGCGCGCCCTGACGATGCTCGGCTTCCGCTTTCTCACGCGCTATTACTGCCTGCGCCGCCCGCTGCACGAGCCGCTTGAGGAAGCCGTGCCGATGGCCGACCTGAGCTTGGCCTTCCGCGGCGCGCCGGCAGACCGCACGTATCAGCTCTACCACCGCCGCACGGATTGGGTGGGCGCGGCGCGCTATATCCTCGTGCCGGGCGGGCCGGGCGGCGAGCCGCCGTTTGCGCACCTCGTCCATATCGAGGTCGATCCCCGCTGGCGGCGGCGCAACGTCGCCCGTTGGATGCTGCGCCGCGTGATCAACGACGCCACCCTACAGGGCTACCCGGAGATCGTCGTGCATGTGGCGCATGAGGCCGCCGCAGCGTTAAACCTGTTCATCCAACACGGCTTCCAGGAACTCAACTACCGCGGCTATTCTCTAGAGCTAAACCTGACTGCTTAGGCCGATGACCACACCTCAGCGCCACATTCTTTTTGTAACCGGCGAATACCCGCCCCAGACAGGCGGCGTCGGCGCCTATACCGCCGAACTAGCCGCGGCCCTGAGCGATCTGGGTTGGCAGGCCAGCGTGCTGACCTCGGCCTCCGTGCCCGCCGCGGATCAGCCAGGCCCGATTGCGGTCTACCCTGTGGTCGAGTCCTGGAACTGGCGCATCTGGCGGTTGGCCCCGCAGATAGCCGCCCAGATCGGCGCGGGCTGGCTGCACGTCCAATACCAGACCGCGGCTTTCGGCATGAAGATCGCCATCAACTTGGCGCCCCCGCGCTGGCGCGCCGCGGGTTGCCGCGTCGCCTGGACCTATCACGATCTGCTGCCGCCCTACCTCTTTCCCAAAGCCGGGGCGCGCCTGCGCCGCTATGCCGTCGAGTACCCGGCCGCGCGCACAGACGTGACCATCGTCACCAATGAGGGCGATCGCCTCGAACTGGCCGGGCGCATGGACGAGAGCGGCGCGCGGCTCGTCCGCATCCCCATCGGCAGCAATATCCACGCGCTCGCCATCTCGGCCAGGGAACGCGCCGCCTGCCGACGCAGACTCGGCTATGGCCCGGACGATCTGGTGCTCGCCTATTTCGGCTTCCTCAACCAGAGCAAAGGCGGCCTGACGCTGATCCGGACGCTGGAGCGCGTGCGCCGCGAGTCGCCCCACGCGCATCTGCTCATGATCGGCGAGCGCATGGGCTCAAAGGCTGCGACTAATTATGTCTATATCCAAGAGGTCGAGGCGTTGATCGCGTCCAGCGGCCTGACACCCTATGTGCAATGGACGGGACGCCTGGACGAAAGCGACGTAAGCCGCGCTTTAACGATTGCCGACGTGCTGCTCATGCCCTACGAAGACGGCGCCAGCCTGCGCCGCGGCACGCTGATGGCCGGGCTGAATCACGGCTGCGCCATCGTCACCACCTACCCGCAGGCCCCGCTGCCCGAACTGGTCGACGGGCGCGACCTGCTCTATGTGCCGCCCGGCGATCCCGCCGCCGCCGCCGAGGCGACGCTGCGCATCGCGCGCGACCCCGCCCTGGCAGCCAGACTTGCCGCAGGCGCCCGCGCCGCCAGCCGTCAATTCCGTTGGGAGGAGATCGCCGCAAAGCATGTCGCTCTCTACACGGATTGACAGCCCGCGCGCCGTAGACGGGGTGACCGCGCGGGCCGGTTCTCGTTTTCCCGCTCGCGCCGCGCTCCTTCTGCTCTGCGCGCTGTTTCTCGGAATGGCCGGGCTGTACACATGGATCATCCCGCCGCTGGAGGGGTTCGACGCCTCTGCGCACTACATGGCGACGCTCTACTGGCGCGAGTTCCGCAGCCCGCCCCCGCTGGACGAAGCCAC
>CAYXRG010000011.1:7621-41192 GCA_964467575.1 uncultured Caldilineaceae bacterium
CGCGCCGAGCCGTTCACCCTCGACCGCACCTGGGATTATGTTCCCTGGCTGATTGCCTCCTACTGGGGCGTGTTCGTCAGCAACATTGCGCCGGGCTGGTACCTGGAGACGACGCGCGTCTTTATATGGATGGCCGCGGCGGGACTGGCCGTCTTCTTGCTGCGCCGTTGGAGCGATCGTCTGGCGCGGCGTTACCTAGCCGTTGCGGTCAGCGCGGCCTGGTTCGCTGTGGTAGCGCTGGCCGTCCTCTACTGGACGCGCACCGTCGAATACGGAGAGCAGGGGCGGCTGGCGCACATCGCCGCGCCCGCCCTGGCGCTGCTCTTCGCGCTCGGCTGGCAGGGATGGCTGCCCGAGCGCCGGCTGCCCGCATTGCATGTGGGTCTGGCCGGCTTTGCGCTGCTGTTAGCCGGCTCGCAACTGTGGACGCTGCACGACGCCTATCACATGCCGCCCTCGCTCAACCCCGTGCCAGCCTTCGACCGCGCTTACGACGTCGCCTTCGACGGCGGCATGCGGCTGCTCGGCGCCGACTTCCCCGGCGGCGAAGCCATCGCCGCGGACCAGCCGCTGCGTCTCACGCTCTATTTCACCGCCGATCATGAGATCGAGGACCACTACACGCTCTTTCTGCACCTTGCCGACGAAGGCGACCGTATACTCTATCAGTACGACGGCGTGCCCGCAGCAAGGCGTCACTCGACGCGCCAATGGCAGCCCGGCGAAGTGTTTGCAGACGAATACCTGATCACCGTGGACGATATTGCTGCCGACGACCTGGCGACGCTGAGCATCGGTTTCTATCCGGTTGATGATCCGACCATGCGCCTGAACGCCCGCGATGCGTCCGGCGCTTCGCTCGGCGACCGCGTTGTGCTGGCGCAGATCCGCGTCCATGACGCGTACGCACCAACTCCGTTTGCACAACAGCATCTAGACGCCGTGTGGGAACAGGGCATCGCCCTGGCCGCGGCGGATGTGCAGTTCGGGTCGGACGGCGAGCCGCGCGCCGTCGCCGTCACATGGCAGGCCGAAGCGGACGTCGCCGCCGACTACACCGTCTTTGTCCAGGCGCTAAACGAGGACGGCGATGTGATCGCCCAGGTCGATCAGCAGCCCCACGACGGCGAGTACCCGACGTCGACCTGGGCCGCAGGCGATGTGATCAAAGACGCCTATACGCTGGTTTGGCCCGCGGCAGACGAGAACGCGCCCGCCTGGCGGCAGGTAATTATCGGCCTCTATGCCCAGGACGGCACGCGGCTGCGTCTGGTCGAGCCGGATGCCGCTACCGACTTCTATACCCTGGCCCGCCATGAATAACGCACCGGCACAGACCCGCAGCGAGACGTTTGGGGACGGCTTGGGCCGCCACGCGCCTTCTGTCGCGCGGCTCGCCGTCCTGGGGCTCGTGCTGACCGCCTTTGTGCTGCGCGCCTATCGTCTGGACTTCCAGAGCCTGTGGAGCGACGAAGGCATCAGCCTGCTGCGCGCTGCCCAGACTCTTCCCGACCTGTGGCGCAACATGCCGGTGGAGCATACGCCCGGCTACTTCGTGCTGCTCCACTTCTGGATGGCCGCGACCGGCGAGGCGGACTTCGCTCTGCGTTATCTCTCCCTCCTGCCCAGCGTTTGGGCCGTGGCGCTGATCGCGCGCCTGGGGAATGACCTGGGCGGGCGCACCGCCGGCCTGATTGCGGCCGCGCTGCTCGCCACGAACGCCTTCCAGGTCTGGTATGCACAAGAAGCGCGCATGTATAGCTGGCTTCTGGCCTCCGGGCTGTTCGCCACCTGGTGTTTATGGCTGCTGCTGGAGCGCCGCTCGCCGGTGAAGCGCATCTGGCTGGGCTACGTGTTGAGCGTGGCGGCGACCGTCTATCTGCACTTCTTCGGCTTCCTGGTTCCGCTCGTCCACACCGTAGCGGCGCTGCTCTGGCTGGCGCGCACGCGCGATAGCCGCGCCTTCCTGCGCTGGGCGTCCGCCGGGGTCGCGGTTTTCGTGCTCTTTCTGCCCTGGGCAGCGCGCTCGCTGGACGTGCTCGGTTTCAGCGGGTGGCGCGCGCCGCTGGACCCCAACCGCGTCCCGTGGCTGCTGCTGCACGCCTACACGGCGAGCGACGCCATGCCCGCGCCCGGATCGCAGTGGATTCCCCTCGCCTACCTGACGCTGGCGTTGATCGGCGCGGCCGCCTGGCTGCGACGTCGCCCCGGAGCCGGCGCCTTCCTCACCGTGATCGCGCTCTCCGCCGTGCTGATCACCTGGCTGCTCGTCGTGCGCCGCCCGGATTTTCATGTGCGCTACACCATCTTCGTCAGCGCGCCGCTGCTGCTGCTGGCGGCAGGCGGCATCGCCGCGCTCGACCCGGCCTGGCCGCGCCGTCAACCCATCGCTGCGCGCGGATGGCCCATCCTGCGCTTCGCGCCGCTTGTGGCCCTGATCCCGCTGTTGGCGGCTAATGGCCTGGCGCTGCACCGGCTCTACACCGACGCAAGCCTGCACAAGCCCGACTTCCGCAGCGCCGCCGCGACCATCTCCGCCGGCTCGCAGGCAAGCGAAGCCGTCTTGGTGGACGGCCCCAACCCCGATCTCGTCTTCAACCACTACTACCGCGGCGCGGCCCCTGTCCACGACCTGCGCATCCTGGAAGGCGTCCCTGCCGAAGAACTCGACGCGGCCCTGCAACGAATCACGCACGAGGCGAGCGGCGTATGGGAATTGCTCTATTTCAAGCCGCCGGGGCCAGTGCAGGTGTGGCTGGCAACGCACGGCTGGCCCGCCGCGCCGACCTACCACAACGGCATCCGCGTGCAGCATGTCGCCCTAGACCAGGGACCGCTACATGAACAGCCCATCGGCCTCACCTTCGGCGACGCGCTTGAGCTGGTCGCAGCCGCGACGGATCAGGCCCCGCGCCGCCCCGGCGACCTGCTGCGCGTCACCACCCGCTGGCAGACACACGCCCAGCCGCCGGAGTACAAGTTCAGCCTGCGCCTGGCTGGATCGGACGGGCAGCCGGTCGTCGCATCGGACTACGCGCCGCAAAACTGGTTCGCGCCCACAAACGCCTGGGCTGTGGGCATGCCCGCAGTCGATCAACACGCGCTCCTCTTGCCCGGCGATTTGGCCCCTGGAACCTATCGCGTTACTCTACGCCTGTACGATCCGGCCAGCGGCGTCGCGGTCGAGACCGCGGCAGGGGCGGACGCGCCCCTCGCAGACGTAGAGGTGATCGCGCCGGTCGACGGCGGCCAATGACGAACACGATGCAAGCGTCATCACCCACCACAAAGCAAACGCAGCGCGACTGGCCGCGCGTCCTGCTCCTCTTCCTCATCCTCCTGGCCTTTGCCCGCGTCACCTGGGAACTAGGCGGCAAGGACCTGTGGTGGGACGAAACGTTGAGCTTGCAGCGCTCCGAGTCTAGCCTGCCGGACATCCTTCTCGGCCGCCTCGTCATGAGCGACGGCTTCACGCAGGTTGCCACGACGGACCAGCACCCGTTTCTGTTCTTCCTGCTGCAAGGGCTCCTGCTGCGTTTGGCCGGCGACAGCGAGTATGCGCTGCGCTTCGTGTCGGCTATGGCGGCGACGCTGCTCGTCCCCAGCGTGTGGGCCTTCGCTCGCCTCCTTCAGCGCGGGGACGCCTTCCCGCCGAGCAGCCCCTCCTGGGCCGCTCTCTTGGCCGCGATCAGCCCGTTCTTTCTGTGGTACGGGCAGGAAGCGCGGCCCTACGCGCTGTGGGCTGTCTTGGCCGTGCTCAGCGCCTACCCGCCGGCGCGCCTCATCCAGGAAGGCGGTCTGTCTCGCGCCTGGCTTGCCGGCTACATCGCCCTCCTGCTCATGTTCCTGACGAGCCACTACTACGCCGTCTTTCTGCTGCCGGTGCATGCGCTGCTGCTCTACGTGTGGCTGGCTGAGCGCAGCCGCGTCAAGGCCGCGGTCATCGCCGCGGGTTTGTTGCTGGGCGGCGCAGCCCTGGCCGCGGCCGCGTTCTGGTTCATCATCGTCGCCCAACAAGGCGGCGGCAACTTCCCGTCCATCTCCCTGTCGATATTAGGGCCGGACCTGCTCAACGCCTTCAGCCTCGGCCTGAGTGTGGACCTAGCCGACGTCTGGCTGCTCGACCTGCTCTTCGGCGTCATCGCCGCGGCCGGCGCGGCGTGGAGCCTGCGCTCGCGGCGCAGCCTCAGAAACGGCGGGTGGCTGCCCGTCGCCCTGATCGCCGCCCCCATCCTCGCCATCCTGCTGGTTAACATCTTCTCCCCGGCCTACATGAACGCGCGGCACATGAGCCTGCTCGGCGGGCCGTTCATCCTGCTGTTGGGCGCGGGGCTGGGCGTGACGTGGAGGCTGCGCCCGTGGTTGGCACTGATTCTAGGAACGACGCTCGTGCTCGGTTCCGGCTACAGCACGCTCAACTACTTCACCGTCGAGCAATACGCTAAAGACGACTTCTCGCGCCTCGGCAGACAACTGGACGGGCATATCGCGCCGGGCGATCTCGTGCTGATCAAGCCGCCCTTCTCCTGGCGCGCCTTCGCCTATTACCTCCCGCTGGCGACCATGACCGGCATGCCTGGGGCCAACCAGCACGCGCCCGCCTTCGGCGCGCCCATGCTGGAACGGGACTGGGACGAACGCTTCGCGCTCATGGACGAACTCACCCGCGACAAGCGCCGCATCTGGCTGCTGATCTCCGGCACCCATCCCTACGCCGACCTGCAAGGACGGACCGAGAGTTGGTTGGACGACAACCTGTTCAAAGTGCAGGAGACGACCTACTTCAGCCATTCTTCGCTTCGGTCCGCGCTGTATCTGCCGGAAGTCCCGGTCTACGAATCGCTGCCGGATTCGCTGCTCAACCGGGTCGACGCCGTCTTGGGCGATACCATCCGGCTGGCGGGGATCGAGTTGGGCGCGCCGGCCACGCCCGACCTGGCGCTGCCTGTCACGCTCTACTGGGAGGCCGTCGCGCCCACGGACCGCCGCTATAAGTACGCGCTGCGCCTCACCGAAATTCGGGATGACGGCGCCACCGAAACGCTCTCTGTTTCCGAACGAGAACCGTATGACGGCGCCATCCCCACTATCTATTGGGACCCCGGCAAGATCATCGTCGAATACAGCGAACTCCCGCCCGCGAAGTGGCCGCAGCCGCCGGACGGCGCAGATGCAGAAGTCTTCTGGACGCGCTATCGCCTCACTTTGCAGGTCTACGACGCCGAAACGCTGGAGCCGCTGCCCGTCACCCAGGCGGGCGCGGCGGAAATTGCTGAGGACATCCGCACCCTGATCCTGCCCTACCGGCCTCGCTAGGACGGACTGCGAAAGATCATTTGCCCATGCTTCTTTTCATCGGCGGCGCAGCACGAACAGGCAAAAGTATTCTGGCGAGACGGCTCCTCGCCGAAATGCGTATGCCCTTCCTAAGCCTCGACGTCCTCAAGATGGGGCTTGCACGCGGCGCGCCGGAATTCTCCATTGACCCCGACGCGGGGAGCGTCGCCGTCGCAGAGAGGCTGTGGCCGCTCGTACGCGCGATGAGCATGAGCCTGTTGAGGGACGGCGTGGACTACGTCTTCGAGGGCGAGTTGCTGCCCAAGCATGTGGCCGCGCTGCGAAACGCCTATCCGGCGCAGGTCAAGGCGTGCTTTCTCGGCTACACGGACATTGACCCCGCGGCCAAGGTGCGCCACGTCCGCACCTACGGCCATTATCCCAACAATTGGGCGAGCGACTATGCCGACGACCAGTTGGTGAACATCATCACGCGTGAGATCGAGTTCAGCCGCGCCTTGCGGGATGCGTGCGCGGCGCATCAACTGCGCTACTTCGACACGTCGCACGACTTTACGCAGACGCTGAAGCAGGTAATGGCCTTCGTCACCTCCGGCGAGGATCGTGAGCTATGTTGACAGCCACGCGGCGACAGCCTGTCCGCGACCTTCCATATCTGCGTTCTCTTAGCCTTTCGCGCCTGGGCGGCTCCTTGTTGTTACTCGCATGGCTCCTGATCGGCGTATGGTTCAGCTTTGCCGTCCCCGCCTTCGAGACGCCGGACGAGGTCTACCACTACGCCTTCTCCCGCCACCTAGCCCAGGGCAATCCGTTGCCTGTGCAAAGCAGCGAGTCGACCGGCCCCTGGCAGCAGGAAGGCAGCCAGGCCCCGCTCTACTACATGCTCACAGGCCGGCTCACCGCCGGCGTCGATCAGGGCGACTTTGAAACGATCGCAGTCTTCAACCCGCGCTCCAACATGGGCGACCCGCTCTTCCCCGGCAACAAGAATCGCATGCTCTACAGCGCGGCCCCGCGACCGCTCGTCGGCGCCAACCTGGCTCTGCACATGGGGCGCTGGTTCTCGCTGCTCTTGGGCGGGCTGACGATCTGGTTGACCTATCGCACGGCGCAACTCGCCTTCGCACCCGGCTCACGTCTGCCGCTCATGGCCGCGCTGCTCGTGGCGGCGATTCCGCAGTTCATCTTCATCAGCGCCTCCTTCAGCAACGACAACATGGTCGTCGTCGCAGCAGCAGCCGTCCTCTATTGGCTGGCGCGCCTGCTCGTGCGCGAACGGCAGGCGCCGATCCGCGCGTGGGAGTGGGCTGTGCTGGGTGCGCTACTGGGGATCGCCGCGCTGAGCAAGCTGCAGGGACTGGGTCTGTTTGCGCTAGCCGGCGGCGCGGGCCTGCTGTTGGCGTGGGAGCGGCGCGACCGGCGGCTGCTGTTCACCGCCGCGCTGGGCACGGCGCTGCCCGCCCTGCTCATCGCCGGCTGGTGGTACTGGCGTAATTTTGCGCTCTACGGCGACTGGACCGGCATCAGCCATCTTGTCGCCATCAACGGCTTACGCACCAAGCCGCTCGATTGGGATAGCTTCTGGCTGGAGTTCCGCGGGCTGCGCTACTCGTTCTGGGGCCTCTTCGGCTGGTTCAACATCTTGCTGCCCACTTGGTTCTACGCCCTGGCCGACGGCCTGGCGATCTTCGCCGTCGCGGGGGCCGCGCTGGGGACCTATGTTTCCCGACGACGGCTGCGCCCTGCCTGGCTGCAACAGGACGCCACGCGCGTGCGCCTGCTGCTCCTCGCCTGGATCGGGCTGTCCGTGTTGCTCCTGCTCTACTGGATGAACCGAGCCACGGGCAGCCAGGGCCGCCTGATCTTCCCGGCGCTCAGCGCGCTGGCGATCTGGGCGGTCGTCGGGCTGGATTTCTGGTTTCGTCGCCTGCCGCCCACCTATCGCGGCGCAGCCTGGGCCGTCTTTCCGGCGCTGCTCCTGGGCATGACGCTCTACTCGGTCGCTCTCGTCATCCCCGCTGCCTACGCCGCGCCCGCGCCCGTCGCCGCCATCCCGCCCCAGGCGCAGCCGGCGAATATCGTCTACGGCGATGCCGAGCGCATCGAACTGCACGCCGTCGAGACGCCCGCCGCGCGGCTCCGTCCCGGCGACGCCGCCGAGATCACCCTCTACCTCAGCGCGCCGGCCAAGCTTGAACGCGACTACGAGTTGTTCATCCAACTTCTCGACGAAAACGGCGCGGTCCTCGGCAACGTCACGAGCCATCCGGGCTGGGGCCGCAGCCCCACGACGCTCTGGGAGCCAGGCGCAGTCTATGCCGACCGCTACCTGGTCCCGATCACCGGGCGCGTCGATCCGAGTTCGCCGCTGCTGGCCCGCGTCTACACCGGCTTTATCAACCCGGACTCGCCGCCGCCGGACCACTTCCCCGTCACGGCGCGCGACCTAAGCGGCGCCGAAATCACGCCCATGCCGGCGGTAGTTGAGATTGCGCCTTACACCGCGCCCGACGCACAGGAACTCGGCCTCTCGCCCGCCGGCATCCGCTTTGGCGACGCCTTGCAGGTCAGCGCCCTCCACGCCCCTGCCGAAATCCACGCCGGCGAGGCCATCACCCTCACCGTCCTGTGGGAAGCGACAGTCCGGCCCGCCGCCGACTACACCGCGTTCGTGCATCTGCTGGATGCAACGGACAGCTACGTCGCCGGCTTCGACCGCGCCCCAGCCGGGGATCGCTTCCCCACCAGCCGCTGGCAGCCGGGCGACCGCATCCTCAGCCGCTTTGCGTTGACGACGCCCCCCGACCTGACGCCAGGCGAATATTCCGTCTGGCTTGGCCTTTATGATGCGGACAGCCAAGGACAGACCAGGCTGCCCGTCTCCGGCGCAGGCGGCCTGGACTCCATGCACGATATGGTAAGGGTGAAAAGCGTACTGGTGCGCTAGAGTTGGTGCGTTAGGGCACGAGGATCGTCGGGCCGACCCAGCGCGACAGCAGCGCAGAATGCTCGCCGGGCAGGATCAGCGTCCCCTTGTTGCGCTTGTCGAGCAGGTCGGGCAGCTCTCGTTCGCCGATCACGGCGGCGACAGTCTGCAAGCCTACCTCCGCCAGCCGGGCATTAGCGTGCGCTTGCAGCCGCTCAGCCGGCAGCCCGGCAGCCGGATCGTCCCACACCCA
Source organism: uncultured Caldilineaceae bacterium (assembly GCA_964467575.1). Taxonomy (GTDB): domain Bacteria; phylum Chloroflexota; class Anaerolineae; order Caldilineales; family Caldilineaceae; genus JASGTU01. The sequence continues at coordinate 16,099 of CAYXRG010000011.1, forward strand.
CACGCGCAGCCCGCCGGGGTTGCGCACTTCCAGGTCAATCGCCAGACGAAGGGCGCGGTCCGCCGCCTCCGACCCCGTGTACAATACGGAGAGCGGACGCGTCAACCCGCCCTCTTCTCCCAGGATCAGCACCGGGCGCGAGCACTGGCGCACGACTGACTCCGCCACGGAGCCAAGCGTCCGGCGCCGCCTGCGTCCTGCCCGCCCCAGGCTCAGCATCGCCGCCGACTGCGACGCGGCCAGCAGTTCGGCTACGACCGCGCCGCGGCGCACTTGAAACGTCCAGCGCACGGGCAATTGCGCGGCCTCGCGCTCCATCGCCTCGCGAATCGCAATAGCCAGCGCGCGCAGGTTGCGCTCCATGGCTCGATCATTCAACTGCCGCACCGATGCCGTATACGAGCCGACCTCGCGGCCAAAGGGCAGGCCGCACAGGTGCAGCAGATTGATGTCCTCGACGAAAAGGCCCTCCAACTCCGCTTCGAGCAACGCGGCCAGTTCCGCCGCTGCGCGCAGTGCGGCCACGCTCTGAGGCGATGCGTCCAGCGCCACCAAGATCCGGTCGGCGTGTTCTGCCGTCGCCTGTTGTTCCGCTTGTGTTGCCGCCATACCTGCTCCTAGCCTGCCGTTTCCGATTCGCTTTCCTCGTCGCCCGACCGGGCATATTGGCGCCGCCGCTCCGCAAATTCGGCCAGCCGGTCCTCCACCATGCGGTTGATCGTCCCTTCCGGGTAACGCCCATCTTGGTCGCGCTCGCCCGCGGGCAGACCCGTCAAAATCTCCATGCCCTGGTCGATGGTTTCCACGGCGTAGATGGCGAACTTGCCCTCCGCCGCGGCTTCGACCACGTCCTTGCGCAGCATGAGGTGCTTGACGTTAGAGGCGGGGATCAGCACGCCCTGATCACCCGTCAGCCCGCGCGCCGCGCACAGATCGAAAAAGCCCTCGATCTTCTCGTTCACGCCGCCGATGGCCTGTACCCGTCCGTACTGGTTGACCGACCCCGTGACCGCCAGAGATTGATTGAGCGGCACACGGGCGATGGCCGACAGCAGCGCGTACAGTTCGGTGGACGAAGCGCTGTCGCCGTCCACTCCGCCATAGGACTGCTCAAAGACCAGGCTCGCGCCTAGAGAGAGCGGGCGCTCCGCCGCGTAGCGCCCCTTGACGAAGCTGGACAGGATCAACACGCCCTTAGAATGCAGCGGGCCGCTCAACTCCACTTCCCGCTCGATGTCCACCACTTCGCCGCGGCCCATGCGCACGCTGGCGGTAATGCGCGTCGGCTTGCCAAAGGCATAGCCGCCCATCTGGATCACGGAGAGGCCGTTGATCTGGCCGATGGCCTCGCCCTCGGTGTCGATCAAAATCGTGCCGCGCAGCGTCTCTTCCTGCATACGCCGGCTCACCCGGTCCGAGCGGTAGATACGTGCGGAAATGGCCTGCTCGACATGCTCGGCGGCCACGCGCTCGGCCTGCGCCGCCCGCGCCCAGTGATCGGATTCCTCCAGCAGATCGACCACGTTGCGCATGCGCGCGGTCATGCGCTCGGCGTCTTCCACCTCGCGCGCCGACGCCTCGATCACGCGGCACACCGCACCCTTTTCAAAGGGCAACAGATTCTCCTTGCGCACCATCGTAGCGATCAGGCGGGCATATTGCTGCGTCGTCTCCTCGTCGCGCACGAACTCGTCTTCAAAGTCCGCCGCCACCTTAAACAACTCGCCGAATTCGGGGTCGGCCTGGGCCAGCAAGTAATAGATCATGCGGTCGCCCACCAGGATCACCTTGATGTCGAGCGGGATCGGCTCCGGCTCCAGCGACACGGTGCTGGTCAGGCTCATCATCTGCACGGGCGACTCGATGCGGATGTCGCCGAACTGGAGCGCCCGCTTCAGCCCATCCCATGCGTAGGGGCTGGTGAGCGCCTTGAGCGCGTCGAGGATCAGATAGCCGCCGTTCGCCTGGTGCAGCGCCCCGGGCTTGATCAGCGTGAAGTCCGTCACCAGCGCGCCCATCATCGCCATCTGCTCCACGCGGCCGACCAGATTGAGATAGGACGGGTTGCTCTCGTAGATGACCGGCGCGCCCTTAGCCTCGGAGGCGTCGACCAGCACGTTGACGAGATAGCGGCGCAGCGCCGGCGCGATCTTCAGCCCGTCGGGCATCACCGGCGCGGCCTCGGCCCTGGCTTCGGCCTTTGCCTCGTCGCTCTCCAGGAAGTTGCCCAGGTTTTCGCTCACGTCCTTCTGCACGGCCTGCAGATGGCTGATCACATCCGGCAGATCTTTGTACTTTTCGTACAGCTCTTCCATCAGGTCAGACAGCACAAAGCCGGAGACTTCCTGCTGCAACTCGCGCAGCCGCGAGCGGAACTCGCGCTCCCAGCGCGGCATCTTGAGCAGCACGCGCTGCAATTGCTGTTGCAGGCCCTCCACTTCCTCTTCGATGCGCTTTTGCTCTTCCGGCGGCAGTTTCTGAAATTCCTCCGGCGGCAATACTTCGCCCTCGCGCAGCGGGGCAAAGGCCAGCCCGCCCGGCGTGCGCAACAAGGCGAGGTCCTTCTCCTTGGCCTGCTCCTGCAGTTCCTTGAGGCTCTCCTGCTGTCGCTCCTGGAATTCCTCCTCCAGCACGCGCCGCCGCGTCTGATACTCCTCGCTCTCAAAGGCCGAGGAAAGCGCGGTGCGCAGCTCCTCGATCAGTTGCTCCATATCGTGCTTGAGTTGCACGCCCGTACCCGGCGGCAGCTGCAGCGCCCGCGGTTTCGACGGCAGCGTGAAGTTGTAGACATAACACCAATCATGCGGGGCAGGCTCCTGTGCCGCCCGCCCTTCGACGAAGCCGCGCACCAGCGTATGTTTGCCTACGCCGGTCGGGCCGAGCGCGTAGATGTTGTAGCCCTTGCGCTTGATCGTGACGCCGAGGTCGATGGCCTTGAGCACGCGGTCCTGGCCGAGAAACTCGCCCGAATCCTCGAGATCGTCTGTCGTGTCGAACTGCATGTGATCGAGGCGGCATTCAGTGTACAGCGCTTCCGGCGCAAGAGGGCGATGTGAGGCCACGATTGGCGTCCTTTCTATCGTGTCTGCGCGAGCGAAATGATAATGATAACAGCGCGCAAATCTATGGCTCATTATACACCACTGAGTCATGCCGCGACCTAGCCCTGAGGCGTCGCAGCGGCTTGCGCCTGCACCCATCTCGCGATCCGCTCGACGACGCGGGCGGGCATGGACTGATCCAGTTCCGGCCACAGTTGCGGGTCGCCAGATTCGGCCTCTAGGAACAGATGGTTGACGCCCGGCACGATCTCGATGCTGACATCGCCGTTGCCGGCTGAGGCGAGCGCGGCTTCCAGCGCAGGCAGATGATCCGCGGCGAAGATGGCGGTTTCGTGTTCGGCGAAGAGCGCCAGAACCGGCTCGTTCACCTGCGCCCACGCCTCAGCCGGATCGTGCGTCATCTCGGATTTGAACTGGCGCGTGCGGTAATTGGCGACCAGTTGCGCCGCCTGTTGCTCGATCAAAGCCGCTATCTGTTCGGCGGAAGGTTTCCGCTCCTCCGGCAGGCTTGCCAACTGCTCCGTCATCATCGCCGCGAAGTGCTCCTCCAGCGCGCTCCACTCTTCGGCCAACGCCAGTTCTATGGCGCGCAATTCGCCTTCCGCCATGCCCGCCACTTGTTCAGGCGACAGCCCCAGCACGTCGGGCAGATGCGCGTATGCCGCTTTGATCGTCTCGAAGCCGTCGAGGGCCGGGCCGGCTAACGCCACGACAAAGGCGATCTCGCCGGGGTCGGCGGCGGTCAGCGAGGCGGCGACGGTCGCGCCCAGGCTGTGGCCCAAGACGCCGATTCGTCCCGCGTCGATGTCGTCGCGGCTGCGCAGATAGGCCAGAGCGGCCGCGGCGTCCGCCGCCAGGTCCTCCACCGTCGTGTCAGCGCCGATCCCCTCCGGCGCAACCATGCGCCGGTCTTCATAGCGCAACACGGCGACCCCTGCGGGCTGCAAGCTTTCGGCAAGCTGTGCAAACGGGCGGTAATCCGGCATCGAAGCCGCACCGTTGTCGCGGTTGTCCGCCCCGCTGCCGGAAATGGTGACCAGCGCCGGATGAGGACCCGGCCCGACCGGCAGCGTGAGCGTGGCGGGCAGCGTCAGGTCGCCGGACGCGAAAGTTATATCCAGCGTTTGCCCCTCTGCGCTGCTCTCTGGCTCCGCTTCAGGGGTAGGCAACGTGACCGGCTGGCAAGCGGCAAATAGAATCGCCGCCACGATCAGCGAGATCAGGCGAATGAGTGCAGTCAGGGTATTCATCTCAACTCCTTCGGATGGCAATGATTAGAGGGGCGATATGGAGTTTAGGGCGATGACGCCGCGGCGCCGAACCAACGGTCCTCTAACTCGTCGAGGACGCCGCCCGCGCGCAGCGTCGCCAGCGCCTGCTCGATGTTCTCGTGCAGGACCGTCGCCTGGCGCGCCGAGGCGATCACATAGGCGTTGCTCTCCAACGCGGGCCCCGCGGCGATGACAGCGGCGCCTTGTCCCTGCGCCTGGCGCAGCGTCACGTTGTCGGCTAATAGCGCGTCGATGGCCGGGTCGTCCGCCAACGCAGCCGCCGCTTCATCCGCCGAGGCATAGGGGACTAACTCCAGCGCCGACCCCTCGCGCTGCAGGCGACGCCCGACCATGTCGCTCATGCTGCCCCACTCCACGGCGACGGCGGTCCCGTCCAGCCCTGCCACGCCGGTGATGGGCGAACCGGCGCGCACCGCCAGCCGCACGCCGGCCTCGAAGTAGGGCGACGAATAGGCGATCTCGCGCGTGACGCGCGGGTCATAGGGCAGCGCCGAAACCACGCTGTCGATCCTGCCCGCCTGTACGGCGTCGAGCAGGCTGTCGAAGCCCAACGCCACGATCTCGACATCCAGCCCCCACGTCTCGGCGATGCGCCGCGCCAGGTCCACGTCATAGCCCACGGGGTTGCCCGCCTCGTCCAGCATCTCGAAAGGCGGAAAGCTTGGATCGAGGCCGACACGCCACGTCCCGCGCGCCTGCATCGCCGCCCAGGTCCCGTCGTGGCGCACGAACAGCCGCGTGATCTGCTCCGGCCCGCCGGCCCAAGCCAGCAGCGCTGCCGCCAGCGTAAGCGCAGCGACGAGCGCCGCCCACAGCCACGGACGGGACAAACTGCGCCGCCAACCGGTCGAACGCGCCGCGCCGCTCATGGCCGCGTCTCCTGGGCATAGCGCCCCTGGCTGTAGCGCTGCACTTCCTCATAGATGGGCTTCGGTTCAAACTCCGTATCCACGAAGGTGAAATAGTCCTGGTAGCTCTTGGCGTCCCACGGATAGCGGAAAGCCCAGAAGGCGACGGCCTCCATCCAGGGCCACTCCTCCAACGCGATCTCGTAGGCGCGCACGGTATAGGCGATGCGCTGGCCTGGTCGCACAGCCCGCGTCCAGCGCGGGTGATCGTTCCAGCCGCCCTCGGTGATCATGGCGGGCTTATGGCCGTCGCCGTTGCGCACCATCACCTCGCGCAGCAGCTCCGAGCGACGGTAATTGACCACATCCGCCGCGGCCGGCTCGTCCGGCTCCGAATACCAGCCGTAGGCATGGATGGCGAGGATGTCGAAGTAATCCGCCGCGCCGCCGTCGTACATGCGCTGCAGATAATCCAGGTCATTCATGCCCCACTCGCTGCCCGGCGGGGCCAACGTCGGCGCCAACGCGCCAGCCAACACCTGCACCTGCGGGTTGGCGGCTTTGATCATGGGGTAGACCACGCGCAGCATCTCGACGTACTTGGCCGGATCGACGGCTTCGTAGCCCCACTCCAGCGCCAGGTTCGGCTCGTTCCACAGGATCACATACTCCACCTGCCCAGCGTAGCGCGCGACGAACTCGGCGGCGAAACTGCCGAAGTCCGCAAAGCGCTCCTCGCCCAGGTAAAGCGGCGTGGTCTCCTTGGGCCGCGCCCACTCCGGCACGTAGCCCAGCCGGGCGATGACGGTCAGCCCCTGGCGGTTGGCGTGCTGGATCACCTCGTCGGTGTGGTTCCAGTTATACTGCCCCTTGCGCGGCTCGATATAGGCCCAGGGGAAGTACTCCACGATCCAGGGCGCGCCCATCTCGCGCACCATCTCCAACGTGCGCTTGATCTTCCACGGCTCCACCTCGTCGGTCAGCCGCGTATGTACGCCCATCTTGGGGTTGATCGTTTCGACGCTGCGCTGCGGCCCCAGAGCGACGGAGGGGTCGCGCAGCCGGTAAATGAGCCAGCCGGCAATGACGAGAAGAACCACAGCCGCGACGATGATGGCGAGCGTGCGTCGCGACAGGCCGTTGCGTATCAGGCCGTGCAAGCCGCGCCGCTCAGCCTCGGAGGTCAACTGATGATGTCCCATACTGCCGAATCACTACCATACCCCTTGGCATTTGGCAACTTGACTTGGTAGGCTATATTCTGGTCAGCGCCCTCGCGCCCATGCTATACTAGGCGGAATCCGGCGGACTGTCCGGACAGAGTCCGCCCAGATCTTTGCGCCCGACGCGGCGCGGAAGGAACGAGCAATTGATGGCATTCGGTTCCCTGCAGCAGCGCTGGAACACGTTAACAGGCTTTCAGAAGATCGCGATACTCGTCGTGGCGGCGCTGTTGCTCTATGGCTTGCTCGCCGTAGGCGGCGGCATCCTCAACCCGGCCCGCCTGCTCGCCATCGCGCTGATCGTATTCGTTGCACTGCCCGTCCATGAGTTCGCTCATGCCGCCGCCGCCGTTGCCCTGGGCGACGATACGCCCAAGTGGCAGGGTCGCTACACGCTCAACCCCCTCGCCCACATCGACCCGTTCGGCGCCTTGCTCATCCTTTTCGTCGGCTTCGGCTGGGCCAAGCCTGTTCAATGGAACCCGGGCAACATCAACACGGACGTGCGCCTCGGCTCCATCATTGTTTCGCTGGCCGGCCCGCTCAGCAACCTGGCGATGGCGATTCTTGCCGCCGTGCTGATCACCTTCGTGCCGCCCTCCAACGAATTCGCGCTCAACTTCGCCTTTTTCTTTTTGCAGATCAACGTCCTGCTCTTTGTCTTTAACCTGATCCCCATCCCGCCGCTGGATGGTTCGCATATCCTGTTTGCACTGCTGCCGGGAAACAACTACCGGCTGCACATGCAGCTGAGCCAATACGGTTTTCTGATCCTGCTCGCCGTGATCTTTCTGGCGCCGGGCGTCGTTCGTCTGCCGACCAACCTGATCGTGCGGGCTTTGTTGAGCTTCGCCTAGGCTGCCTCGAATGCGCGCTTACCCGTCCGCCGCCGGCTCGCCTATAGGCTGGCGCCGCCGCGCCCAATACCGCGTGCGCCAGTTTTGGCAGGGGCTGGCCGCGCGCGTCAGCCCGGAAGAGCGCGATCTGGTCGCCGCAGCGCTGCCGCCCGCCGCGCTGGCGATCTTCACGCGCATGCCCGTCGACGCGCAGCGCCACAGCCTCAACGTGCTCTACGCCGTGCGCCGGGCCGGCATTGTCGACGCCGACCTAGACGCGGCCGCGCTGCTGCACGACGCGGGTAAGCTCGCCGCGGACGAAGCCGGCGTGCGCCTGAGTCCCTGGCTGCGCGGCCCGCTCGTCCTGCTCGAAGCCTGGGCCCCGGCGATCCTGCGCCGCGCCGCGCACGCCGACCCCGCTCGCGGCTGGCGCTATGCCGTCTACGTCCATTTCGAGCACCCGCGCCTCGGCGCAGAGCAGGCGCGGCACGCCGGCTGTAGCGAGTTGACCTGCTGGCTGATTGCGCATCACCAGGGCGCAGCCGCGTCGGTCGCGTGCGCAGAGCGTAAGCGGATGTTGCTGGAAGCGTTGCAGCGTGCAGACGACGCCTACTGATAGGGCCGCGAAAAACAGCGCGTGTATAAACACGCACTAGGCGGATCGACACAGATAAAGCAGCTTAAGGAGAGAAAATGGCCAAACCCGCCATCACCATCATCGGTCTAGGTCTGACCGGGGCCAGCCTCGGACATGCCCTCCAGCGCCAGGAATCGGAGTTCGAGATCGTCGGCCACGACAGAGACCCGCAGGCATCCCAGGCGGCGCGTAAGTCGGGCGCCGTGCATCGCACCGAGTGGAACCTGCACGCTTCCTGCGAAAACTCGGACCTGATCATCACCGCGGTTCCGCTGGCCGAACTGGACGAGCTTTACGGACAGATCGCCGAGGACATCAAGCCCGGCTGCCTGGTCTTCGGCATCGTCTCGCTCGTCGAGCCGGCCATCGCCATCGGTGACCGCCACGTGCCCGGCCACGCCCATTTCGTCGCTGGGCATCCGGTGCTCTCCGGCGTAGGCGGCGCGCTCACCGTGCGGGCGGACCTGTTCGACGACGTGGTCTTTTCCATCGCCAGCGGCACGCACACCGACGCCAGCGCCATCCAGCTCGCCGCCGATTTCGTCACGCGCATCGGCGCCACGCCGCTCTTCGTCGACGCGCTGGAGCACGACGGGATCATGGCCGGGGTCGAACAACTGCCGCAACTGATCGGCGCGGGCCTGATGCACATGAGCGCCGCCGCACCCGGCTGGCGCGAGGCCCGGCGCATGGCGGGTCGCCAATTTGCCCAGGCCACCGAGTTGGGCGGCAGCGCCGAGCAGTTGGCCGGTTCGTTCCGCGCCAACCGCCAGCATTTGCTCTATCGCCTGCGCCGCATGCAAGAGGAACTCGAGCGCTGGGCGGAACTGCTGGAGAGCGAGCCTGCCGAGGGCGAAGAGGACGCGCTGCTGACCGCGCTGATCGGCATAGAGGACGAACGCATCGAGTGGGAAGCGCACGCCCGCCTCAAGAACTGGGAGGAGAGCGCCTCGTCGTCCCAGTCCAGAGAGAGCGGCGAACCCGGCATGTTGCGCCAGATGTTTTTCGGCAACATGTTCGGTCGCCGCCCGCCTGGCGGCAGGCGCTAGCCGGCCTCGCCTACGCCGGGGAAACGCACCCGGCTAATGCGCTTGGGAGACATACTGCGGTGAAGCTGATCATCCAGATCCCGTGCTATAACGAGGCCAAGACGCTGCCGGAGACGGTGGCGGACTTGCCGCGCAGCCTCCCCGGCATCGACTGCATCGAGTACCTCGTCGTCGACGACGGCAGCACAGACGACACGGCGCGCGTGGCGCGCGAGTTAGGCGTGCATCACGTCGTACGCTTCACCGGCAACCGCGGCCTCGCGCAGGCCTTCGCCGCCGGGCTGGACGCCTGCCTGGTGCGCCAGGCCGACATCATCGTCAACACCGACGCCGATAACCAATACGTCGGGTCCGACATTGCGCTCCTGGTGGAGCCGATCTTGGCCGGCCGCGCTGACATGGTGGTCGGCGACAGGCAGGTCGCCAGCGTACCCAGCTTCTCCCCGCTTAAGCGCAGCCTGCAACGCCTGGGCAGTTGGGTCATTTCGCGCGCGGCCGGGGCGGCCATCCCCGACGCGGCCAGCGGCTTTCGCGCCCTGACGCGCGAGGCCGCGCTGCGCACGCTGGTGCTCAGCAACTACTCCTACACGCTGGAGACGCTGATCCAGGCCGGCGCGCAACACATGAAGGTCGAATACGTGCCCATCCGCACCAACGCGCCGACGCGCCCTTCGCGCCTGATGCACCACCTGCCCGATTATCTGTCCAATTCGGCGACGACGATCGTGCGCGCCTATGCTTTTTACCGGCCGCTGCGCGTCTTTGTCATGGCGGGCGCGCTCGCCATCTTCGCCGGGCTGCTGCTTGGTCTGCGCTTCCTCTACTTCTACGTCATCGGCCAGGGCGACGGTCACATCCAATCGCTCATCCTCACCGCCGTCCTGCTCATCATCGGCTTCCAGACCCTGCTCATCGGTCTGGTGGCGGACCTGGTCGGCGCCAACCGCAAGATCGTAGAGGAACTGCTCCACCGCGTGCGCCGGCTGGAATCCGCACGGACGCAGCCCGATGAGGAGCGCGCCCCCTCGCGCCGCCCATGACCAAGGTCGCCCTGATCGGGCCGGTCCACCCATATCGCGGCGGCATCGCCCACTACACTACCGGCCTCGACCGCAGCCTGCGCCAGTCGGGCTTTGACGTGTTAACCGTCTCATTCAGCCGGCAATACCCGCGCTGGCTGTTTCCGGGGGCCAGCGACAAGGATGCCAGCGCCGCGCCGCTCACCGTCGCAGAGGCGCGCTTCTGGATCGACTCGCTCAACCCGTTCACCTGGCTCACGACGTTTCTGCGCCTACGGCGTTTCGCGCCCGACCGCCTGATCCTGCAATGGTGGACCAGCTATTGGACGCCGGTCTGGCTCGTCATCCTCTGGCTGAACCGGCTCTTTCTGCGCAGCCCCGTCACCTTCATCTGCCACAATGTGCTGCCGCATGACCGGCCCAAAAGCGAGTTGCGCATCACTAGCCTGGTTTTGCGCCATGCCGATCATTGCGTCGTCCATTCGCAGGACGAACGCGCCCGCATCACGCGTATTCTGCCCGATATGCCCGTGAGCGTGGCCCCCATGCCGCTGTTCGACGTTTTCGACCGGTACCGCATCCCACAGGAGGAAGCGCGGCGGCGGTTGGACTTGCCGCAAGGCTCGCCCATCCTCTTGTTCTTTGGTATAGTGCGGCCGTACAAGGGCCTAGAGGATCTGGTCCGCGCCCTGCCGGCGATCCGCTCGCGGCTGCCGGACGCGCTGCTGGTCGTGGCGGGCGAGTTCTGGGAGGCGCGGCAGCGCTACGACGATCTGAGCGCAGAGCTTCAGGTTGGCGACATGATCCGCATCGACGACAGATATGTGCCGGACGAAGCAGCCGGCCTGTATTTCTCCGCCGCCGACCTGATCGTATTCCCCTATCGTCGCGCCACGGGCAGCGCCGCCTTGCAGGCCGCCAACAGCTTTGGCCTTCCGGCGGTGGCGACCGAGGTCGCGCGCAGCCAAATCGCGCACGCCGCCGGCGCCTCAATCGATTGGGTCCCTCCCGGCGACCCGGCGCAGTTGGCGAGCGCCGTCTGTGCGGCCTATCTGCGGCCTCGTCCCGTAGAGCGACCTAGCCATGAGGATCAGGCCGGCCAGACGGCTCACGGAATGGATCAGTCGTGGAAGCAATTGGTCGCGGCGGTGATGGCTCGGCCATCCCCATAGCAGATGATTCAGACGCCCGCCCGGCAGGAACAGCAGCGAAACCCGTGCAACATGACTGATGATCTCGTCTACGTCGTCATATTGAACTGGAACGGGCGCGACGACACCCTCTCCTGTCTGGCGTCCCTGGCCCAGTCAACCTATCAGCCCGTCCGCATTGTGCTCGTCGACCAGGGCTCCACGGACGGCACAGTCGAAGCGGTCCGCCGCAGCTTTCCCGCTGTGGAAGTCGTGCAGACAGGCGGCAACACCGGCTTCGCCCGCGGCATGAACGCCGGCATCCGCCATGCGCTGGCCGCGGGCGCGACGGATGTCTTGCTGCTCAACAACGACACCATTGTCGCGCCGGCCATGCTGGAACGCCTCGTGGTGCAGCGCGCGCCGGAGATCGGCATGATTGGCCCGGCCATCTTCTACGCCGGCCATCCGCACCAGATATGGTCGACGGGGGGCGACATCAACCCGGTCCTCTTCGAGATGACGGGCAACCACGGGCGGGGACAGTCGTTGCCCACGCGACCGGCGGAGCGCGCCTTCCTCAGCGGCTGCGCCATGCTCATCCCGCGGCGCGTCTTCGAGGATGTAGGGCTGTTCGACGAACGTTTCTTCATGTACTACGAAGACCTCGACCTGTGTCTGCGCATCGGCGAGGCGGGCTACCGGCTGCTGCTGGTTCCCGACGCGCACCTGTGGCATCGCGTCTCACAGAGCAGCGGCGGCCCCAACACGCCGGGGGAACGCTATCACACGGCGCGAAGCAGCGGCATCTTCTTCCGCAAGCACATGCACGGCTGGCGCATCCCTCTGATCCTGCTCTACCGTAGCGTGAGCGCGCTGCGCTGGACCGCCCGGCTGGCGCGGCAGGGAAACGCACCGGCCCTTACCGCCTACTGGCGCGGCCTCTGTCACGGCTGGCTGAACAGAGAGGACCTGAGCGGTTGAACATCGTTTACCTCGTCTTCAACACCGTCGGCAAGGGCACCTACTGGCGTGCGCTCGCCCTAGCCAAGGCGCTGAAGCGCAGCGGTCACAACATGACGCTCGTCACGACATCGCAGGCGCGCCGCTGGCGAACTTCGACTTACGTCGACGACGGCGTCGTCATCGTGGAAACGCCGGACCTCTTCACCGGCTCATTACGCTCCGGCTGGGACCCGTGGAACAGCCTGCGCCGCATCGCCTGGGCGCACGGTCAACGGGCGGACCTCGTCCACGCCTTCGAACTGCGCCCGACCGTCTCAGCCCCCGCGCTCTATCTGAAGTTCGCGCGGCGCACGCCCTTTGTATCGGACTGGGCGGACTGGTTCGGCAAGGGCGGCTCCGTCGAAGAGCGCCCCAATCCCCTTGTCCGCGCCGTGCTGCGTCCGGTCGAGACCTTGTTCGAGAGCGGCTTTCGTACGCAGGGCCTGGGCGTCACAGCCATCTGCACCCTGCTGCAAGAAAAAGCGCTGGCCCTGGGATTCGAGGAGGACGCCGTCCTGCTTCTTCCCAATGGCTCCGATACGGAGCGCTACTACCCGCTGCCGCGCGCCGACGCCTTGCGCCGCACATCTTTGCCGCCGGAGTACCAGTACATCGGCTATCTGGGCTCCATCTTTCGCCAGGATGCCGAACTGATGGCGCAGGCCTTTGACCGCGTCCACGCCCAGCGCCCGCAGACCAGGCTGGTCGTCGTCGGCGCCTGCCCGGTAGACATCAGCGGCTTGGTGCAATCCCCGTCCGCAGTTATCCACACCGGCTATCTGGACAGCGGCGCGGTCAACGCCTACCTTTCCTCGTGCGACGCGCTGTGGCTGCCGTTGCGCAACAGCAACGCCAATCGCGGCCGCATGCCCATGAAGCTCAACGACTACATGTCGGCGGGCCGTCCCACCGTCGCCACAGCCGTGGGCGACATGCCCGCGCTCTTTGCGCAGGAGCCCATCGGCCGTGTGGCCCCGGACGATGCGCAACCATTCGCCGCAGAGACGATTGCCCTGCTGGACGACGCCGATCTGCGGGCGCGGCTGGGCAGCCATGCCCGCCATGTGGCGGAGACGCGCTTCAGTTGGGACGCGCTCGCCGCATCGCTGCATGACTTCTATGCTAAAATGCTCGCAAGGAAGCGGTGAGCCATGAAACCTGTCGCCGAGGCCAATTCAGCCGCAGGCCTGGAGTCGACCGATTGTCCGAACTGCGGCGCAGCCGAGCGCGCCACACTGTTTGAGATCGAAGACTATCTCTATGGCGTCGAGGGACGCTTCGTCGTGCGCCGCTGCGTCAGCTGCGGCCTGGTCTACCTCAGCCCCAGGCCTACGCGCGCAGCTATCGGTCGCTACTACCCGCCCAGTTACTCGCCCTATCGCCCGGCCATCCAGGACGAGCGCAACGCAGCCATGCGCTGGATGCGCCGGCGCAAACTGGTCAAACGCCGGCAAGCGGTGGAGCGTCACGCCCCCCGTCGCCCCGGCGATCTGCTGGACGTCGGCTGCTCGACCGGCATCTTCATGGACGAAATGCGCTCCGCCGGCTGGCGCGTAACCGGCGTCGAGATGGTGCGCGAAGCGGCCGAATACGCCCATACCCGCTTCGGCCTCCCCGTCGTCGAGGGCGACCTGCTCGAAGTCGGGTTGGCGCCGCAGTCGTTCGACGCCATCACCCTGTTCGACGTGCTGGAACACACCTTTGAACCGGCGGCAGTGCTGCATCGAGCCGCGGAGCTGCTACGGCCCGGCGGGATCGTGGCCCTGACCCTGCCCAACTGGGAGAGCCTGGACCGCCGCCTGTTCGGCAAGTATTGGGTAGGGTACGACGCGCCGCGCCATCTTTCGGTCTTTCCGCGCGGCGTACTGGTCGAGATACTGGAGCAAGCCGGGCTGCGCGTGGTGGACAACCGCTGCCTGTTCGGCGGCTACTTCACCTTCGTAACAAGCCTGCGCACCTGGCTGCGCGCTCGTTGTCCTGCCGCCGCCCGCCGCCTGGAACCGCTCATCGACTTTCCGGGCGTGCGCCTGCCCTTCGAGCCGTTCTTCATGCTCATGGACCGCATCGGGGCCGGCGGCATTCGCTTCATCGTGGCGCGCAAGCCGGACAGCCGCGCCGCGCACGATCAGAGGAGCGCCTCATGAGCTGGCGTCATTGTCTGCCGGCGTCGCTTCGCGACAAGATCGAAGTCGATGCGTCTGAACTCAAACGCCTCTTGGCCGAGGCGGCTGCCGAAGTCCCCCGCAACAGCCTGGTTCTGGACGCGGGCGCCGGCGAGGGGCAGTATCGAGACCTCTTTGCACACACCCGCTATATCGGCGTCGACCTGGCAGTCGGCGATGCGGCGTGGAACTACTCGGGGCTTTCGGCGCTGAACACGCTCGAACGCCTCAGCTTCCCCGACGGCGTTTTCGACGTGGTCGTCTGCACGCAGGTGCTGGAGCATGTCGCCGAACCGGAACGCGTGCTATGCGAGCTCCAACGCGTGCTGCGGCCCGGCGGCCGGCTCCTGCTCTCCGCGCCGCAGCGCTGGCACGAGCACCAGACGCCGCACGACTTTTTCCGCTATACCTCATACGGGCTGGAGCATCTGCTCGACAAGGCCGGCCTGGTCGTAGAGGAGATGACGCCCCTCGGCGGCTACTTCTGGTTTTTGGGATTCCAGTTGCGGCTCTTTACCTATTGGGCCTTCAGCCGCAACACATGGAGCCGCCGGCTGGGGCGGCTGGCGTTGCCGCTCAAGGCGTTGAGCGTAGGCGTCTTCGAGATCGCCTTGCCCCTGCTCCTCTATTATGCCGACCCGCTCGACACGGTGCGCGAAGCCACCCTGGGCCACTTCTGCATAGCCTGCAAACCGGCCCCCGACGAGCCGGCTTAAGCCGATGTACTTCGTCGGGAAATCCCTGCTGGCGCTGGGCCAACTCCTCGTCCTGCGGCTGCCCAACATCATCGTGCTGATGATGTTGACCCGGCTTCAGGGCGCAGACGACGCCGGCCTGTTCTCCCTCGCCATCACCTATCTCATCCTGCTCACCGCCTGGTGGTCGGGGCTGGACGAGATGGTCATCCGCGAGACGGCGCGCAACAGCCGCGGCGCGCCGGGCCAGGATGCAAACTCGGCGCGCACGACGATCCTCACATACGGAGCGGCGCGCATGGGCGTATCCGCGGCGTTGTGCGCCGTCGTCCTCGGTTTCCTCTGGGTAAGCGGGGCGTATGAGGCCGGCGCGCTCGCCTTCATCGCCGTGCTGCTGCTCTCCAGCATCGGGGACGGCTTCACCGACGCCGTACAGGCGGGCCTCTATGGCCGCGAGCGCTTCAACTACGCCTTTGCCCTCTCGTCCACCCAGGCGACGTTGCGCATCATCCTGGCCTGGGCCGCGCTCATCCTCAGCCACAGCAGCCTAGCCGTCGCCTGGGCGTGGACGCTGGGCTCTCTCGGCGGAGCGCTGGCCGCGCTGGCCGCGCTACTCGCGCTGTTCCCGCGCGCGCCGGTCACAACGCCGGGCCGCACATCCCCCGCGCCGCTTGCCCGCTGGGTGCGCGAAGGCTGGGCCTTCCTGGCGATCGGCGTCCTGATTACGCTCGAATACCAGCAGGACATCATCGTCCTATCGGCGCTGCAGCCGCTGTCAGAGGTCGGCTACTACAGCGTCGCCACCACGCTTTTCGCGTCCGTAGGGCTGCCGATTCGCGCCTTGCGCGTGGCGCTCTTTCCCCGCATGGCGCAAGCGGCGATGGACGCCGTAGACACAGCCGGCGACGCAGTTCAACGCCTTCTCTATGCCTTCTCCGTGCGCTGGACGCTCGCCATCGGGTTGTTGTGCGCGTTCCTCGGCATCGTCTACGCCGAGCCGCTCGTCATGCTGTTATTCGGCCCGGCGATGCTTGCCGCGGTGGATTCCGTGCGCATCCTCATGGCCGCCATCCTCGTTTTTGCGCTCAATGTGCCGCAGTCGCAATTTTTGTTGGCAACCGGGCGACAGAACCGAACGGCGCTACTGGTAGCGGTGACGGTCCTCGTGAACCTGCTCGCCAACCTGTTGCTTGGCCGGGCGTATGGGGCCGAAGGCGCAGCCCTGGCGCGCGGCATCTCGACTACACTTTATTTGACCCTCGCCGTCTGGTCCATTTTCCGTTTCGTGGATCCGCCGGCATGGCGCGCCTGGCTATCTCCGCTCGCCGCATTAGCAGTCGCCGCGGGCTTGGCTGCGCTTCTTGCAAGCTGGCCGTGGTGGCTTGCCGCCGCCATTGCCGCGATGGGGTACTGCGCCGCCTTGCTCGGCGTCGCCGCGGCGACGGGCGATTGGCATGCACTGACGGGGGCCGCCTTCTCGACCGCCCGCAGCCCCAACTAACCCGCCGCTACCACCAGCAGTCAACCAAGAATAACCCGAACGGAGTATTGTTTTCGCGCCGCCCAAAGCCTATAGTAGGGCCAGATAGTCCGCGGCTGACGAGCCGAATTGGCTCGCAACTTGGCAATAGAATAGGCAGCAGAATAGGCAGCGATATAAGCCAAGATGGCGAGCGGCAATTAGAAATCAACTGTCGCGAGACGAAAGACGTAACAAGCAAGCGCCAGAAAGGAGCACAACCACGATGTTGCATAACAAGAAACAAATTGTGATGGCGGTCGTGTTGACCCTCATCCTCAGCGCAGCCGGCATCGGGGCCGCTTTCGCTCAGGATTCCATCGATAACATCCCCGGCAGCGGTTGGTGGACGGGTACGCAGATCCAGAACGTGGGTACGGACACTGCCACCCTCACCATCTCCTCCTACCACAAGGATGATCCGAGCAAAGACGCCGTAACGGATCCGATTCAGATCGGCAAGGATGCGTCTAGAACCTTCCTGCCCAGCGATCTGAAGCTGGGTGCGGGCGAGTTCCAGGGATCAGCGACCGTGTCGTCGAACCAGCCTCTGCGCGCCATGGTCAACACCACCAACCAAAATGCCGCCGGCTACGGCGTCCCCGGTGGGCGCGCGGTGGCCCAGTATCGCGGCGTGAACAACCCTGCGACCAACCTGAACTTCCCGCTTGCCAAGAACAACCACTACGGCAAATACACCACGTTCTATATCCAGAACGCCGGCACGCAGGCCGCTAACATCACGGCCACGTTCAAGCTGGGCGGCGGCGAATGTACCATCACCAGGAACAACGTCGGCGCTAACCGCATGGTCGTCATTGCGCCGCAGCAGCCGGGCAGTGGCTGCCCCTCCGGCAATAACACCGGCCTCGGCGCCATGAGCGTGACGTCCGCCCAGCCTCTGGCCGGCGTGGTTCTTGAGCATGGCACCGAAAACCCGGCCGTTGGCTTGCAGGCAGTGCGCGGCTTCGCTCCCGCCGACGCCGATACGAGCGTCTATGCGCCTATCATCAAGTCCGAATGGTACGGCAAGTTCACCGGTCTGCAGGTTTCTAACGCCGGCGGCAGCGCCGCGAATGTGACGGTCACTTATAAGGGAGCGGACGGCGCCTGCCAGGGCCAGCAGTTCCAATCCCAGGCCAACATCCCGGCTGGCCAGTCGGCTACCTTTGTGCACCTCGTCTCTGGCGGGCTGCCCATCGCTAACCCGCTGCCGACCAATTGCTTGGCTTCGGCGACCGTAACCGGACCTGCCGGCAGCCAACTCGTCGCCATCGTCAACGAAGAGTGGATGGCCTCCTACATCGCGGGCGGCGGCAACGGCGGCTTCCCGGCCTCCACGACCTATTCCGGCTTCGCGGCCAACTCCGCCACCAATAGGATCAGCCTGCCGCTGTACAAGGAAGATCACTACGGCGCCGGCACCGGTCTCCAGGTCCAGAATGTGGGTAATGCCCAGGCCAGCAATGTCGTCTTGACCTTTATCCAGTCGAATGCGCCCGGCAACACCTACAAGACCAAGCCGCAGACGATTGCCGCAGGCGCTTCGCTGACCTTCCTCGACGTGCGCAAGCGCGCCGATCTGTGGGATGGCCCGGCGATGCCCTCCAACGTCAAGGATGCGACCGGCGTCTTCGCCGTGGTCGTGACGGGTGATCAGTCGGTGGTGGCTGTGGCGAACGAGACATCGTACCCGTTCAACCTCGGTCTGCCCGGCCAGCCGCCCATGACGCTTGACAGCAACAACTACGAGGGCTTTAACCTGACCCCGCCGTCACAGTAACGTTCTGCAACGGTAGTTTGTCCTGAAACGCAGATAAGGCCCTCTGCATATAGAGGGCCTTATTTTTGCCTTTGACGGCTTTGCCGTTAGCATTAGCGCTGTTGGCATAACACTGTTGGCATAGCGTGTGACGGAAGCGAATCATCTGCCGCATAGCGCCCGGACAACACGGCACAGATCGTGCAACAGATAGCGAAATAGATAGCGTGGAGAGGAAAATCGAAGGTTAAGGATATGAATAAACGCCAGATGCGCACTGCGCTGATTAGCCTGGTCCTGGTTGTCGCCATGGCGGTTGTGGCCGGCTGCGGTCGCCGCAACCAGCCCACGCCGACGCCTACCCCAACGACGGCAGCCCCTGCGGCCGCCCCGACCGAAACCGACACGCCGGAGCCGCCGCCGACCGATACGCCCGCGCCGGCTGAGGAAGAGGCTCCTACCGCTGCACCCGCCGAAGAAGCTGCGCCTGCAGCAGAGGAAGAAGCCTATCCGGCGCCCGCAGCAGCCGCCACCCTCTCGCCCGCCGAGGAAGGGGCTTACCCGCCGCCCCAGGTGACGTCGAGCAGCGCTGAAGAAGAGGCTTACCCCGCCCCCTCGGCGCCTACGGAGGAAACGAGCCGCATCCCCATCGTGCCCTTTACCATCGAGCAGCCGGTCGCCGCCGGGTCCACCGTGATCCGCGGGACCGGCCCGGCCGGCGTTCCTATTCTCATCGTCAGTGTTACCTTCATGGGCGAAGTCCTGGGCGAAGGCGTTATCGGCGCGGACGGAACGTTCGAGATTCCCACGGCGGCGCTAGAGGCAGAGACGTGGGTCGGCATATCCCTGGCCGACCTGACAGGCAGCGATTTCACCTACGAAGACTTCTACGCCAACGGCTTCCGCGGCGAAGGGGCGGCCCAGATTCCCCAGGTCGGCTTCGTCTACGACTCCGTCACAGTCGGCGGATAGATGCCCGCAGAGGTAACCCTCCAGTTCACCCTGATCTGGCTGGCCTGCCTCGCCCTCATCTGGCTGCCGGGAGCAGCGCTCGCCCGCCTGTTCCGCTTGCCAAGACCCATCGACTGGCTGCTGCGCAGCGCGCTGGAGATCGGTCTTGGCTTTTCCTTTTGGCCCCTGCTGCTCCTTTGGAGCACAACTGCAACCCGGTTCCTCATCGGGTTTCCCTGGTCCTCGACTCCGGCTCGTATCGTCGTCGCCGCGCTGTGCCTGGCCGCGCTGATACCGCAGGTTCGCGCTGCGCTGCGTCGCCCGGACTGGTTCCGCCGCGGATTCCTGCATCAATGGCCCTGGCTCCTGCTCTTCGCCGCGCTCTTGGCGCTGGCCTGGTACACCCGCCAACGTCACATCCGCGATCTCGTCCTGCCTAACTGGGTAGACTCCATACACCACCTGTTGATCCTGCGGCTGATCGTGGAGCAAGGCGCGCTGCCGGACACGTACGCACCCTACATGGCCGATGCGGGCTTTTCGTACCACTGGGGCTTCCACGCTTGGGCGGCGTGGCTGGCCTGGCTTCTGGGGGTGACGGACAGCTTCGACCTCGCCCGCCTCTTGCTGGTCTTCGGCCAGGTCCTCAACGCGTTCATGCTGTGGATGCTCTACGCAGCCGGACGTACGCTATTCAACAGCCGCCGCGCCGGCTTCCTGGCCGCGGCGCTGGGCATGTTCGTCTCCTGGCTGCCCGCCTACTACACCGCCTGGGGGCGCTACACCCATCTGGCCGGACTGCTGCTGGCGATACCGTTCCTGATTTCCCTGTGGCGGCTGGCCCGCGCCCGCGGCCATGTACGCGGCTGGCTGCCGGCGACCAGCCTCCTAGCTGCGGCGCTGGCGCTGACGCATGTGCGCGTGGCCCTGTTCGCTGCAATCTGGGCTGCGCTGCTCCTGATCGTCTTGGCCGCGCAGAGGGATTGGCGAGCGCTGCGGCGCTGGATCGTTGCAGGGGCGCTGACGCTGCTGTTGATCGCGCCGTGGCTGGCGACGCTGGTCGCGCACCCGCGCTCCGCCTCGCTCGTCGCCGGCGCTTCCGCCGCCGCGGTCTCCTGGCAGACAGCACTCGACCGCATACCGTGGCAATTGGTGTGGACGCCGGGCATGCGCGAGTTGGTCGCCCTTGCCACCGCGGGCATCGCCGAACTGCTGGCACGCGAGCATCCCGTCGCCAACCTGCGCCTGGCTGCCGGGGTGTGGTTGTTGCTCGTCGCCGGCATTCTCCTCTGGCAGCGACGTAGCGGGCGGACGCAGCCGGCCTTGCCCCGGCGGCCGCCGGCGCTGCTCGCAGCCTGGTGCGCGGCCATCACCGCCATTCTCAACGCCGACGCGCTCGGCCTGCCCCGTCTCGCCTTTCTCAGCCTGAACGCGGCGGCCATCACGCTCTTTCTGCCGGCAAGCCTGGCCGCGGCCGGCCTGGTCGCGTGGGCGAGCGGCGCGGTCGTTCCCCCGCAGCGGGCGCGGCTAGCCGCTCTCGTCCTGACGGCGGCCCTTGCCGGGCACGGCGCGGCCAACATGCGCGATATCATCAACCCGCAGACGGTGCTGGTCGCGCCGGAAGATATGCCCGCGCTGCGCTGGATTCGCGACCACACGCCGCCGGACGCCCGCTTTGCGGTCAACGCCTGGCGCTGGTTCGGCGTCTCCTATGCCGGCTCCGATGCCGGCTACTGGATCCCCGCGCTGACTGATCGCCAGTCCATCTTGCCGCCTGCGCTCTACGCCTTAACCCTTGAGCGCGAGCAAATCCTGCAGATTAACAGCCTGCTCGACGCCTGGACTGCCTTGCCGGACCTATCCGACCCGGCGCTGATCAACCGGCTGCGCGCCGAGGGTGTGACGCACATCTACATCGGCGGGCGCAGCGATCCCAGCCAAGCCGAAGCTTTGGCGAACCTGCCCGCGCTGGAATTGCTCTATGCGCGCGGTTCGGTGTATATCTTTCGTTTGAAGCAACCGCACGAAACCGCACTGAACCAAGGCACGCCATGACGTTGCGGGACGCATTCGACATCATCTTCTACACGCTTGCCGCCGTTTATCTCTTCTTCCTGCCCGGCGACGCGCTGTTGCGCAGTCTGCTCCCCCGGCCCGCCCTGCCGTGGATGCACCGCATCGGGCTTGCCGCCGGGCTGAGCCTCTCGCTCTATCCTTTGCTGTTCCTATGGGCGTATCTCTTCGGCCTGCGAGTCGGGCCGCTGCTGGCGTGGGGACCGGGCGCGGCGGGGTTAGCTGTGTGGGTGTGGGCGCAGCGTTCCCGGCTGCGCCAGCCGCCAACTGCGGCGCTGCCGGCAAACTTCACCTGGGGCGATGCGGCGCTGATTGCGCTGAGTGCAGCGCTGCTGCTGTCGCGGCTGCTGCCCATCCGCGGCATGATCGCTCCGGCTTGGGGCGACTCGGTACACCACACCCTGATCGTGCGCCTGATCCTGGAGCACAACGGCCTCTTCCAGTCTTGGGGCCCCTATGCCCCGCTGGAGACCTTCAGCTATCACTTCGGCCTGCACGCCAACATGGCCGCCTTTGCTTGGGTGACCGGCCTGCCGGTCACGCGAGCCGTGCTCGTCGCCGGGCAACTGCTCAACGTGCTAGCCGTGCTGGCGCTCTACCCAATTGCGTCGCGCCTGGGCGGCAGCCGCGTCGCGGGCCTCTTCGCCGTAGCGCTGGCCGGCCTCGTGTCCGAAGTGCCGGGCGAATACGTCAACTGGGGCCGCTATACGCAACTCGCCGCCCAGGTCATCCTGCCCGGCTGGCTGTGGGCGCTGGACGTGTGGTGGACGGAACAGGAGCGGCCATCGCTGCGCGTGTTGGGGCTGCTCGGCCTGCTCTCCGCCGGCGTCGCGCTGGCGCACTATCGCGTCGCCGTCGTCGCCGTCTTTGCCGCCATCGGCTGGGGGCTTTGGGCGCTGTGGCTGCTGCGCGGCCGCCTGCGGGAATGGCTGGCGCGTGCGGTTCTCTTGGCCGGGGCGGGCGGCACGGCGCTGGCGGCTGTCCTGCCTTGGATCGTCATCGCCCGCTCATCCGAGTTGGCCGGGCTGACCGGCGCGCTGGCGCAGCGCAGCACGGACGCAGCCGAGGTGCGTGACGAACTGACCGTGTGGCAGAGCGTCGACGCCTATTATCCTCCGGCGCTGCGCATCGGCGTGTTGGGCGCGGCCGCGTTGGCGCTGTGGCGGCGCAGGCAGTTGGCCGTCCCCGTGCTGCTGTGGAGCGTCGGGGCGTTTTTCGCGTCAAGCCCCTTCCTGCTTGGGCTGGCAGGCACAGGCGTCGTGACCAACTTCCTGCTTGCGCTTGGCCTCTACATCCCGCTGTCGCTGGCGGGCGGGTGGCTGCTCGCCGAGGTGTGGCGCGTAGCCGGTGCATGGCGACCCCGCCCCAACGCGCCCATCCTGCGCTGGATAGCTGCTGCGGCGCTGTTATGGCCAGGCATAACCGGCCTGCGCAACCAACTCGCCATCGTCGACCCTTTTTACCAGATGGTGACCGGCGCAGATGAAACAACCCTAGCGTGGGCGGACCAACACACCCCGCCCGACAGCCGTTTCCTGGTTAACGGCTTTCTGGCCTACAACGACAGTCTGGTCGTCGGCTCGGACGCTGGCTGGTGGCTGCCCTACTACACGGCGCGGGCGACCAACGTGCCGCCGATACTATACAGCATCGAACAGCTCAGCCCCGGCGTCGACCCCGCCGCCCTGCGCCAGATGGTCATCGACCTGCGCGCCGGGCAGGGCAAGCCGGATGTACTGCGTGCCATTTTGTGCCGCGAAAGTATCACGCACATCTTCCTGGGCGACCGCCAGGGCCAGACCGGCTTTGGCGACACGCAGTTGATCCCGCCGGCGTGGCTGCAAGACAACGCGGACTTTACCCTCCTACACCAGAGCGGCAACGCCCAAATCTGGGCGTTCGACCGTTCCGCTTGCGTTGCGTCCCCCGAATAATTATCACCTTTTTTATAATAATTGACATGGCTATGGCTCTATGCTATAGTGCCGCACAATAGCCGGTCCCTGTTGCGTACGCCTGCGCCGGCGTCCAGGCTCCCGGTTTGTGCGTACAGAGAGCGATTCAGCCGTGCATGCAGTCAGGCAACACATTCTCGAAATCCTAAAGGAGCGTACAGGCGCTACCGTAGCCGAATTGGCGGACAGCCTGCAGATGGCGCCGGTTTCCGTGCGCCATCACCTGGACATCTTGCAGGGCGACAATTTGATCTGTGTGGAACGGTTGGAACGCAGCGGCTCCGTCGGGCGGCCTCAGCAGGTCTATGCCCTGACGCCGGAGGCCAACGAGCATTTTCCTGACAACTTCGCCGCCCTCGCCGCCGGCCTGCTGCGCCAGATTAAGCAACTTCTGCCGCCGGACCAGGTTGAATGCGCCTTCAAGGCGATGGCGCACGAGTTCTGCGGCGCCTACGTCGATTCGGAACTGGCGCAGTTATCGACGGAGGAGCGGCTGGAAAGGGTGACGACCTTCCTCAACGAGCGCGGTTATCTCGCCCGCTGGGAAGAGGACGCCGGCCCGGATGACGGTTATCTGTTGCACAAATGCAACTGCCCCTACGCCGACGTGTCGTCCGAGCATCATGAGTTGTGCCTGATGGATCAGGCGCTGATCAACGAACTGGTCGGGCAGCCCGCCAAGCGCATCGTCTCGATGGCCGATCAGGGCGTCTGCTGCACCTATCGCATCCCCCGAAGCGAGACCGGCCATCCCCCCGAATTTGAGTTGACCCTGCACAGCCATACGCCGGCTGCAGCCGACTCTAGGGAGCGAGAGCTTGAAAGCTGAACTGAAACTATACGGCAACGAACACGGCTCGGTAAGCGTGGCGCCCGTCCCCGAACCCTTCACGACAATCGAGCCGATGCACGACAGCTACGGGCGGCGCATCAACTACCTGCGCATCAGCCTGACCGACGCCTGCAACTTGCGCTGCGTCTACTGCATGCCCGAGCATATGACCTTTATGCCGCGCAACCAGCTCATGACCAAGGACGAGCTTCTTTTCCTTGTGCGCGTGGGGGCCAGCCTCGGCGTCACCAAGATCCGCCTGACCGGCGGCGAGCCGACCATCCGCCCCGACATCGTCGAGCTGGTGCAGGCCATCGCCGCCACGCCCGGCATTCGCGACCTCGCCATGACGACCAACGGCGTGCTGCTCGACAAGCTGGCGCGGCCATTGGCCGAGGCCGGACTCAACCGCGTCAACATCAGCATCGACACGGTCGAGCCGTACAAGTTTCATCACATCACGCGCTGGGGTGAATTGGACGACGTGTGGCGCGGCATTCGCGCCGCAGAAGAAGCCGGTCTGCACCCGATCAAGCTCAACTGCGTAGTCGTGCGCAACTTCAACGAGAGCGATGTCGTCGAGCTGGCGCGCCTGACCATAGACAACACCTGGGAAGTGCGCTTCATCGAAATGATGCCCTTCGGCGAAGTGACCGATTTCCAGCAGGTGAACGTGGTCACCTTCCAGGAAATGCGCGAGCGCGTCGAGAGCGTCTTCGGCCCGCTGGAGGAAGCGAGCTACGACTACGTCGATCCGAGCCGGCCCTTCCGCATCCCCAACGCCAAAGGCACGCTCGGCTTCATCAGCAGCGTGACGGAACCTTTCTGCCAGGGCTGCGGCCGCGTCCGTCTGACCGCGGACGGCAAGCTGCGCCTCTGTCTGCTGCGCGACGACGAAGTCGATCTGCTGACGCCTCTGCGCGACGGCGCCAGTTTCGAAGAGATGCGCGCGCTGATGCGCGACGGCGCCTATCACAAGCCGTGGGGTCACGGCCTAGGGCAGGGCGTCATCGCCGAAACGCGGGCCATGAACCAGATCGGCGG
>CAYXRG010000011.1:41292-77355 GCA_964467575.1 uncultured Caldilineaceae bacterium
ATGGAAGCAACTTCGCTTTTTGAACAACCGCCGGCAGTGCTAAGATAGGCAACTGTATCGAGCAGTCTGTTATTAAACGGTCGTTACAAGGAGAACACAACCGATGATCACCATTACCGCTACGGCAGCCGAAAAACTCACCACCATCATGGACCAAAAAGGTCTGAGCGAAACGCATGCGCTGCGCGTCTTCGTCCAGGGCGGCGGCTGTGGAGGCATGCAGTACGGCATGACCTTCGACGACTCGCCCCGCGAGGACGACGAGGTTTACGAGCAGAACGGCCTGAAGGTGCTTGTCGACCCCACCAGCCTCTTTTACATCGATGGGGCAAACATCGACTACATCGACAACCTGATGGGCGGCGGTTTCCACATCGACAATCCCCAGGCGGTCAGCGCCTGCGGCTGCGGCAGCAGTTTCCGCACGGCCCGCACCCACACCGGCGAGGAAGTGCCCGAACAGAGTTGCGGTCACTGATCGCCGGCCGTATCACGAATGCCAACGAAGGCGAGGACAGGCCGTCGTGTTCCTCGCCTTCTTTCGTCCCCGGTTCGCACGCAACGCGAGTTGGCTTGGGCGGCTGACGCCCGCTGCCAAGTTGCGCGCCGATGGAAAGGCCCATTATGGAGCAGCCCGCCGAAACGCCTCTAGAAGAACGCATCCAAGCCGTATTGGACGGCTACAGGCCCACCCTATACATAGATGGCGGCGACGTAGAATTGCTCCAGGTGGACGACGACGGCGTGGCCCACGTTAAAATGTTGGGCGCGTGCATCGACTGCCCTATCAGCCTGCTGACCATGAAACTCGGCATCCAACGTCTGCTCAAAGAGAACTTTGCCGAGATTCGCGGCGTTCATGCCGTAACGGACATTGATATTTCGGCGCTCTACAAACGGGAAAACGGGTAGGACCTGCGTCACGTGTCATCCGTCATGCGTCATCCGTCATGACTCGGGACTCCTGACTTGTGACGTGCGACTCGTGGCGCTAATTTTTATGAAGTACTTCATAATAAATTTGGGCGATACCGGACGCCGTGCTAGAATGCCGGTCAGCATTTCGTGAAGCGCACCCTTGACCTAAGGAGGCACCACTGTGCGTGTCGCACTTATTAACCCTAGATTTCGTCTGCCCATCGACACCCGCACCACGGCTCACCTGGGCCTGGCCTACTTGGCCGCTGTAAGCGAACGGCGCGGGGACGAGGTGCGAGTCTTCGACGCCGACGTCGAAGAGCAGTCGATCGCAGACTTCGTCCAGGAGTTCCAGCCCCATCTGGTGGGCATCACGGCCAACACGCCGCAGGTCAAGCAGGCCTGGCGCACGGCGCGCATGATCAAGGAAGTCCATGACTGCCCCATCGTGCTGGGCGGCCCCCACGTCAGTGTGCTGCCCGAAGAGAGCTGCGAAAAGCCTTATGTGGACATCGTGGTGCGCGGCGAGGGCGAAGACGCCTGGATCGACATCAGCAACCGTCTCGAAGCCTACCTCAAGGAGCAGCCGGCCTACTCGACCGCGGCCTTCATGCACCCCGAACTCGGCATCTTCGAAGATTGCGCGGGGCTGACCTATAAGACCAGCGACGGACTGCTACACAACAACCCGGACCGCCCGCCGATCGCAGACCTCGACAGCCTGCCCTGGCCCGCCTACCACTTCTTCAAGATGGGGCGCTATACCAACCTGCAGCCCGCCACCGACCACGTGGACGGCTCGCGCAGCTTCTCCATCATGACCAGCCGCGGCTGCCCCTATCGCTGCACCTTCTGCAGCCAGAGCATCATGCCCATCAAGTGGCGCAGCCGCAGCCCGGAAAACGTGCTGGCCGAGTGGCGTCACCTGGTCGAAGAATTGGGCGCGGAGGAAATCGGCGTGCTGGACGACAGCGCCAACATCCGCGTCAAGCGTCTCGAAGAGATCGCAACGCTGCTCATCGAGAACAAGCTCAACCATGTGCCGTGGATCTTCGTCAACGGCATCCGCGCCAACCTTGCCAGCAAGGAGATGTTGGGCCTGCTCAAGAAGGCCGGCCTCAAGCGCACCGCCTTCGGCGTCGAAACCGGCAACGCCGAGATGCTGCGCAGCGTCGACAAGAAGGTCGATCTGGACACCATTCGCCAAGCCTTTAAGAACGCCAAAGAGGTGAATCTGGAGACCATCGGCTTCTTCATCATCGGGCTGCCCGGCGATACCCGCGAAACCATGCAGGATACGATCAACTTCGCCATCGAGTTGGACCCGGTGATCGCCAACTTCTCGATGATGACGCCCTATCCCGGCACCAAGGTCTACGAGATCGTCAAACGCCAGGGCCGCATGTTGATCAGCGATTGGGAAGACTACGTCTTCTTCGACCAGAAAGCCCGCTACGAGATGGGCGACATGACCGCCGAACTGGTAGAGGAGATGTACCGCAAGGCCTATCGGCGCTTCTACCTGCGGCCTTCCCCCATCATCCGCCGCCTCAAGACCAAAGACTTCTGGATGAATCTGCCGCGCAACATGCGCATCGCCTTGCGCACCTTCATCCCCAAGAAGGAAAAGACCGCCTTGCGCAAGGCCGTCGAAGCCGAAGGAGCGCTGTAGCCCATGCGTGTCATCCTAGCCAGCCCGGAAGCCAAAGTCTGGAGCGAGCGCAAGCACATTCCCTTGGGCCTGGGCTATCTGGCGGCTGTCCTGCGCGAAGGCGGCCATGACGTGATGATCTACGACGCCGCAGTCGAAGATGTGGGCGTCGACCATTATCTGGACTTGGCCGAGGCGCAGGGCAAGCCCTACGGCCTGATCGGCGTCACCGCCACCACCCCGCTGATCGAAGAGGCATGGGAGATGGCGGCCCTGGCGAAGAAGCGCGGTCTGTTCACCGCGCTCGGCGGCCCGCACCTCACCATCATGCCGCTGGAGTCGCTGCGACCGCCGCACGACGCCTATGTCGATTACGTCTTCAAGGGCGAGTCCGAATACAGCTTCCTGGACCTGGTCAACACGCTGGATGCGGGCCGCAAGCCCGACTTGCTGCCCGGCATCCACTTCCGCCACGGCGACGAGATCGTCGCCAGCCCGGAAAGCCCTATGATCCCGGACTTGGACGCGCTGCCCTTCCCGGCGCACGACCTGTTCAAGATCGACCTGTACACCAACTTGCAGCCGCTGACCGACGGGCTGGACCCGCACGCGCGCAGCTTCACCATCCTCACCAGCCGCGGCTGCCCCTATAAGTGCACCTTCTGCTCCAAGCCGGTCACCGGCGACACCTGGCGCGCCCGCTCGGTGGAGAGCGTCGTGCAGGAGTGGAAGTGGCTGGTCAAGGGGCTGGGCGCCACCGAGATCGGCGTCACCGACGACATCTGGAACCTAAAGCTGCCGCGCGCCAAAGAGTTGTGCCGCCGCCTGGTCGAAGAGGGCCTGAACACCGTGCCCTGGGTCACGGTCCACGGCATGAAGGTCAACCACAGCGACCTGGAGCTGTTCCAGTTGATGAAGGCCGCGGGCTGCTTGCGCGTGGGCTTCGGCGTCGAAAACGGCGACGAGAACATGCTGCGCAACGTCATCCGCAAAGGCCAGACCGTGGACATGGTGCGCGAGGCATTCGCCAACGCCAAGGCCGCCGGTTTGCAGACCATGGGCTTCTTCATCTTCGGCATGCCCGGCGACAACGAAGAGACGATGGAGAAGACGATCCAACTGGCCCTCGAACTGGACCCGAAGTTGGCGAACTTCCTGCTCGCCGCGCCCTTCCCCGGCACGGCTATGTACGACATGATCCAGCAAGGCGGCGAGGTCTTCGCCGACAAGTGGAGCGACTTCGCCATCCACGAGCAGAAGGCGCGCTTCACCATGCATGAAAACTACGACCCCGACCTGGTGCTCCGCAAGTGGCGCGAGGCGTATCGCCGCTTCTACCTCTACCGGCCCGAGCGCGTGTGGGAAAAGATGACGTTCAAGGAAAACTGGACGAATCTGCCCAAGACGATGGCGCAGGTGCGCCGCTTCTTCATCGGCAGCAAAGATCAGAGCGCGCCGGACAAAGACCTCGCCAAGCAGGTCGCGGCGTGATGCATCCATTGCGGAGCGCGGGCGGTCGCCGTCTTCGCACAAGAAGAAAGCGCACAGGCCGGCCATGCTAGGGTTGATCGCCAGGCTGCCCCTCTACTGGGCCTTTCGCGCCTTCGGCTGGCCCAAGGTCAAGCCGTTCTCCATCGTGGTGAGCGTCAGCTATCGCTGCAACAGCAAATGCCGCACCTGCGACGTATGGCGCAAGCCCAACGACGACCTCTCTGTCGAGGAGTGGGATCGCGTCTTCGCGCACTTGGGCCGCTCGCCCTTCTATATGACCTTCACCGGCGGCGAGCCGTTCCTGCGCAAAGACCTGGACGAACTGGTGATCCGCGCCTATCGCCACTGCCGGCCCCAGGTGATCACTATCCCCACCAACGGCATGCTCACCGACCGCATCGTGACGATGGTTGAGCGCATGTGCGTCGAGTGCCCGCAATCCAGCATCGGCATCAACCTCAGCCTGGACGGCGTCGGCGCGGAGCATGACGACATTCGCGGGGTGGAGGGCAACTGGGACCTGGCAATGGAGACGTGGCGGCAACTCAAGGCGCTGCAGACGCAGCACGCCAACCTGCTGCTCACCGTTCACACCGTGGTCAGCCGCTTCAACGTCCACCGCTTCAAGGAGATCGCCGCCGGCCTCGCCTTCCTAGAGCCGGACAGCTACATCACCGAAGTGGCGGAGGAGCGCGTCGAGTTGGACACCGTGGGCTGGGGCATTACCCCGCGGCCGGAAGACTACGACGAGATCGCCGACTTCCTCAGCCAACAGGCAAGACTGGCCCCGGCTAAGGGCATCGCCCGCTTTACGCAGGCTTTCCGCGCGCAGTACTACCAGTTTGCCAAGCGCGTGCTGCACGAGCGCGACCAGGTCATCCCCTGTTATGCCGGCTGGGCCAGCGCGCATCTCGCCCCCAACGGCGACCTGTGGAGTTGCTGTATTCGCGCCGAGCCGGCGGGCAGTCTGCGCGACCACGGCTACGACATCATGCCTGTGTGGCGCAGCGCGACAATGGAGGCATTGCGCGGCAGCATCAAGCGCAAGGAGTGCGCCTGCCCGATGGCGAACGCCAACTACGCCAACATGCTGCTTCACCCGCCCACGGTCGCCAAGGTCGTCCGCGACGTCCTGAAATGATTGAGGCGGCATCTCTGCCGCCTTCGTCGTCTTTCCGTTTCTTATCGCCTCGCAGAAGCTGCTATCCCTAGCGCACGCTTTACATATCCTCGCCCAAGACGAGCCGGCGCAACGCCAGAGCAGCGCCGTCCTCCTCGACGGGCGGCGCTATCCAGTCGGCCACGGCCTTCACACCATCGGTCGAATTGCCCATAGCGACGGCATAGCCTGCCGCTTCCAGCACCGGAATGTCGTTGTCGCTGTCGCCGATAGCGAGCACGCGCGCCGGGTCGATGCCCAACATGCGGCAGAGGCGCAACATGCCCTGCCCCTTGTTCATATTCTGCGCCGTGCCCTCCACCAGCCGCGGGTGCGTGCGCGTGATGTAGAGGTCGGGGCTGAACAGCCCCCGCAGTTCCGCCGCCAGATCATGGCCGGACGGTGAGTCGTCGATCACCAGGAACTTGAGAGGCGGATGCGCACCGTCCGCGGCCAGCAGGTCTGTGAAGCTCGGCTGCATAGTGCGCGAGAAGCCGAAGACGTGGTCATAGAAGTCCGGCTCCGGCCCGCCGCGGTTCTGATAGATCAGGGTGCGTCCGTCGTGCGCCAAGAAATAGAACGAGGTGATATAGGGCTGGGCGTCGACCCAGGCCGCCGCAGCCCGCGCCAGGGGCAGGGCAATGGTCGTCTCGGCCAATACCTCGCCGGTAACCGGGTCGCCGATCACCGCGCCCTGGGTGGTGACCACGGGCGTGGTGATGCCCAAGTGCGCCACATGCTCGCGCACATAGTCGAGCGTACGCCCCGTGGCGATGGTGACGGGAATGCCCACGGCCTGCACTGCGGCGATGGCGTCGACCACCACGGGCGTGATCGGCTTGTGGTGGTAGAGGTCGAGGATAGTGCCGTCCAAATCCAGCACGACCAGGTCAAATCTGCGTTCAGATGGCGTCGCCATGCACCCTCGCTGTTGTATACGATAGATAGACACGATGCTGACACTCGGAATGACGTTTTTCGTGCAAGCGCTCACCTAGAAACCGATGATCAACAGCCGGTCGCGGCCGTGGTAGTCCTCGCGCACGGTCATCTCGCGCGCGTCCGGCAGCAGACGCTCCGCCAGTTCCAGCACAGCCTCGCGCTGGTCATGCCCAATCTCCAAAAATGCCGCGCCGTCCGGTTTCAGATAGGCCGGAAGCTGCGCCAACAGCCGCTCGATCAGGTCGAGACCCTCCGGCCCGGCTTCCAGCGCCAGCTTCGGCTCATAATCGCGCACATCAGCCTGCAGGCCGGGGAAGTCGTCGCTGCGGATATAGGGCAGATTGGCGACGATGATGTCGACCTTCTCCGGCAGCGAGGCCAACAGATCGCCCTGCAGCAGCCTAACCTGGTCGTGCGCGTCCAGACGGGCGATGTTGGACGCGGCCACCGTCAACGCCTCCTGGCTGACATCCGTAGCGTAGACGGTGACGTCTGGGCAGTTGGCCGCGACCGCCAGGGCGATGGCGCCGCTGCCCGTACCTATGTCCGCCACGGTCACCGCACGTCCGGGCCGGCGTTCGATCCAGTCGAGCACGGCATCGACCAACATCTCGGTTTCGGGCCGCGGGGCCAGCACGCGGCGGTCGACCAGCAATTCCAGCCCGTAGAACTCCTTCTTGCCCACGATGTAGGCCACCGGCTCGGCCGCGGCGCGACGCGCCACCGCATCCGAATAGCGCTCGGCTTCATCTTGGGTAAGCTCGTAGTCGTAGTGCGCAAAGAGCCAACTGCGCTCCACCTGCAGCACATGCGCCAAGATGACCTGGGCGTCCAGGTTTGGCGTGCTGCTGCCCGCGTCGTCCAAGCGTTGCGTAGCGGAGACGATGGCCCGGCCCACAGGCGTTTGCGGCATCAGCCGCCAGTTAATCTGCTGCCACATGGGTTCCGGCCTATGCAGCGCCTTGTCTCCGTTATTGGTTTGCTGTAAAAGGGATTTGTCTGAGGTTGTTCCGCCGGCTGCGCCGGCTTGGATCAATCCGTGAACGACGTCGGCGTCGTTCGCCTGGTCCGATCGGCGCACCTTGGCCGATCGCAAATCGATGCGCAGAACTGCCAACACTGCCTCCTCGTCTGTTTTCCCGACAAACACTGTCGGGCAGGTTAACACCGTCGGTAACCTTGTGGCATGACGTCCGGTTCGTCCTTGAATCCGGCAGCGCCATGCGTGCGGCGCGGTTCGTTGCGCCTATTTCCAACGGGTCGCCGGCAGCGCGAATAACGTCTGCTGCGGCCCGGCGGGTTCCCGCTATACAAACGCCCCAAGGTGCGGACGCCTCACAGATCGGCGCCCACAGCCTGAAGGCGTTCGGCCTGGTCGCTTTCCGCCAGTTCCTCGATGAATTCGTCCAGGTCGCCGTCCAGCACCTGATCCAGGCGATAGACCGTCTTGTTGATGCGGTGGTCGGTCACACGGCTCTGGGGGAAGTTGTAGGTGCGGATCTTTTCACTGCGGTCGCCGCTGCCGATCTGGCTGCGCCGCGCAGCGCCGGTCTCTTCCAGCCGCCGCTGTTCTTCAATCGCGTACAGCCGCGAGCGCAAGATGCGCATGGCCTTGAGCCGGTTCTGCAATTGGCTCTTTTCGTCCTGGCACGACACGACGATGCCGGTCGGGATGTGGGTGAGGCGCACGGCTGAATCGGTCGTGTTCACGCTCTGCCCGCCCGGCCCGCTGCTGCGGAAAATGTCGATGCGGATGTCGTTATCACTGATCTCGACCTCCACATCTTCCGCTTCGGGCAGCACGGCGACGGTTGCCGCGCTGGTATGAATGCGCCCCTGGCTCTCGGTCACGGGCACGCGCTGCACGCGATGCACGCCGGATTCGTACTTGAGCCGGCTGTACGCGCCCTTGCCCTTGACCGCGAAGATCACTTCCTTGAAGCCGCCGATGCCGATCTCGCTGCTGCTGAGCATTTCGATCTTGAAGCGATGGTTTTCCGCCCAGCGCGAATACATGCGGAAAAGCTCGGCGGCAAAGAGCGCGGCCTCGTCCCCGCCCGTACCTGCGCGAATCTCGACGATCACGTTCTTGTCGTCGTTTGGGTCTTTGGGCAGAAGGAGGAACTTCATACGCTGCTCAAGGCTGTCGCGCTCGGCCTCAAGTTCCTCGCGCTCCAGCGCCGCCAGCTCCTGCATTTCGGGATCGCTGTCTTCCAGCAGTTCCTCGTTTTGCTCCAGTTCTCGTTCTACTTCTTCGTAGCGCCGGTAGGCTTCGACCAACTCCTCGATCTCGCTGCGCTCCTGCGCCAGCTCGTTGAGGCGCGCGTAGTCGGCGACCACCTCTGGCTCGGCCATCTGCTGGGTCAATTCATCGTAGCGGCGGGCTACGTTCTTCAACTTGTCGGTCAACGTGGACATAGCGTCCCTTTTACTCTATACCCTCTTCGTAGCGGCGCCGTCTCAGCCGGCAAAGATCGGCAAATGCCCCAGCGAGATCACGTCCGCCCAGTCGCCGTCATTACCCTCGGTGAACACGGCCATTTCGGCGACGACATCGGCGGAAGCTTCCTTCATCAAGAGGCGCATGCCGCGCAACGTGCTGCCTGTGCTGATCACGTCGTCGACCAGGGCGGCATTCTTGCCCTGCACCAGGTGCAGGTCTTTGCCGTCCAGAAAGAGCGTCTGCGGCGCGCCGGTAGTGATGCTGACGACCTCGGCAGCCAGGCAGTTTGCCATATAGGGTTTGCGCACCTTGCGCACGACCACATAGGGCAGCCCCAAACGCACCGACAGGGCGTGCCCCAGAGGGATCGCCTTGACTTCCGGCACGATCATCACTTGCGCGTTCTGCGGCATGCGTTGCGCCAGGGCGTCGGCGGCAGTTTCCACCACCTCCATATCGCCCAGCATGTTAAAGATCGCGATCTTGACGTTCGGTGCGACCTCGAACAGCGGCAGGTCCCGTTTCAGATTTCCCAACGTCACCGTGTGGAAACGGCCATCGTAGCTCATGACATCACGCCCCAATCGGTTTGTTGCTATGCAAGTCGGCGTTCGGATCGGCCTAGCGGCTGTTGTCCGGCGTGAAGGCGCAAAACGACCCGCCGCCGGCAGATAAACCGCCTGTGCATCTGGGAGTCTAAAACGCCTCAGCGAAAATCAATTTTATCACACGCGGCGCGCCCGCTGGAAACTATCGAGGCTGCGCGGTTTGGAGAAGCGAGGAAAGCTAACCGCAAAGCCGCCAAGTACGCAGCGATAGTTCAGACGTCACGAGCCAGGCGTCACGAGCCAGACCTGACGGATGACGTGTGACTCGTGACGATTACGCCGCGTCCGTTCCCAATGAACAAACAGGGGGCGACGCTATGGTTAACGTCGCCCCCTGCCCACAAGGAGGAGGAAGAATGACCCTTAAGATATGTGAAGAACTTCACATATACAGTAACCCCAATTGCATTGTGCGTAGAAGGCGCCTAATGCGAAACATACTCGGCGCGCACGTAACGCAGCGGGAAGATGGCGCCGATTAAGCACATCACGAAAATCCCGACCAGCAACAAACGTCCCGACAGGTTGAGCATGGCGAACTCCTGTTGCAAGTACGCCAGCAGCAGCACCCCCGCCAGCAGGGCGTTGGCAAGGCTCATCCCCACCATACTCGGACCGCTCACAATGCGCTCCTGTGCCGCCAAGAGCAGCATCACGCCCAGCGCCGCCAACAGCCCGCCCGCCATGCGCACCGGCCATATCGGGCCGTCCGCAAACACGCCCCACGCGGCCAAGTCGCCCTTGGCCGCGGCGAGCAACAGCAAGCCCAGCCCCAAGCCCACGGTGACGCCGTTGAGGCGCATCACGATGCGTAGAAAGCGATAGACATCGTTCAGCGAATAGGCCAAGCCGCCGCTCCTCCGCTTGCCAACTCCGTGCGCTGCGGGACGTCCGCAGTCTGCCGAAATTGTAGCGCAAACAGGGTAGCCGGCCAAGAAGGCGGGAACAGACTCAACCGGCCGCGCGAACTTGCCAGACGCCGCGTTTGCCGCGAAAATAGCGACCAATGGTGCAGCGGGCCTTGTCCCGCCGTGACGTGATCGCGAGAAAGGGTTCGACCACTCTTTATGTCCCGGCTTCCTTCCAACCGCAGTGCGCACAGCTTTATCGAATTTGCCCTGATCATCATCCTGTTCGCCATCGTCCTCCTCTCGATCCTGCTGATCTTGGGCGATGATCTGCGCACGTTCATCAACGACCTGCTGCAAACCTGGTTTCCCGCCTAACCGCGCCGCAAGGAGCGCTGCCAACAGTGGCGACGTGGGCGATCCGGCTGCGCCGTGCAGCCGATTCTGCGTTGGACCTGCTTTTTCCGCCCCGTTGCGCGGGATGTGAGGCGCCGGGGCAGCCGTTCTGCGATCGCTGCGCCCAACTGGTCGCCCCCGTGCCCGCGGCAATCTGCGCCGTATGCGGCCGGCCCCAAGCAGCAGCCGTCGCCCTGTGCAGCCAATGTCGCCGCGGCCGCTCTTCCCTGCTGATCGCACGCGCCGCAGCCCTGCACGCCCACCCGCTGCGTGAGGCGATCCATGCACTGAAATACGAAAATCGCCCGGAGTTAGCCGAGCCGCTGGCACGTTACCTCGCCGCCGTCTTTCAGGCGCCGCCGTGGGATGTGCTGCCCGCGCCCATCGACGCGGTCGTGCCCGTCCCGCTCCACGTTCAGCGGCGCGAAGAACGCGGCTATAACCAGTCCGAGCTGCTGGCCGCGAGTCTGTGCCAGGCGACGGGGTTGGCGCTGCAGCCGGCCTGGCTGGAGCGCATTCAAGCCACGCGCCAACAGGTCGGGCTGACCGCGGCTGAACGCAGGCAGAACGTCTCCGGCGCGTTCACGGCGCACAGCGCTGTAGCCGGGCGCGCCCTCCTGCTGATCGACGACGTGTACACGACCGGCGCTACGCTGGAAGCCTGCGCCGAAGCCGCGACTGCCGCCGGCGCCCGCGCCGTCTACGCCCTCACCCTCGCCATCCCTGCCCACGGCGCGCCCGCCTGATTTTCTGTGCGGTCCGCCTGCGCAGGCGCCCCTCTGCGGGCAGCGGCGGGCATAAAAATCGAGGTTGACTTTCCCCGCCAACCGGACTACAATTTGAGTATGAACCTGGAAACCTGCTCCATCAGGGTCTGGCATCAACCGCTCACCTGGCCGAACGCTCTATCACTTCGGCATCAAGCAATCCGCATAGCTGAATAAGTAGAGTTCAGTGCGCCGTGCGTGCCAAGGGCGCAGTCTCGGCTTCGGCGCATCACGGCCCCTTCAGTTCGGCAGGCAGCCGGCGACTTGGGTTTCTCTACGGTTGCAACGAACCGCTTCGAAGAAAGGAGTCAGACCATGGATCTGAAAGTTCATGGCCGCAATGTAGATGTGACCGATTGGATTGAGGAGTATGTGGATAAGAAAGTGGGCAAACTGGCACGGTATCTGCCCACGGTCAACGAAGCGCGCGTCGAACTCACCCACAACGCCACTCGCTCTGCAGACGACCGCTATACGGTCCAAATCACGATGTGGTCCAATGGTCAGATCATGCGCGCGGAGGAATCCACCAGCGACATCTTCGCCTCAATCGATGCAAGCGTAGACAAGATGGCCCGCCAGATTCGCCGCTTTAAGGGGCGGCGCTACCAAGGTAAGCGACGCGCCGCGGCAGCCGCCAACGCCGAAGCCGAGTTGGCTGCCGCTCTCATGGAGGAGGCCGAGGCCCAAGAAGAGGAGGAGACGCCGGTTATCACGCGGCGCAAGGAGTTTGTGCTGCAACCTATGAATGAGGAGGAAGCCATGGCGCAGATGGAACTGCTCGGCCATGATTTCTTCGTCTACTACGACATGGATGCAGGCGGCATCAACGTGCTCTACCGCCGCCGCGACGGCCAATTCGGCCTGTTGCAGCCGCGGCTCGCCTAACGCCGCAAGCCGGATGACAACCGGCCCAAACGCACAAGAAAGCCCGCACCGGCAATCACCCTCCGGTGCGGGCCTTTTTTGACGTTCGCGGGAACGGTCGCTATAGAGGCAACGGATCCGTGCTGTTGGCCAGGCGCAGCCCTTGCTGCGCAAACTCGGCAAAGCGCTGTTCCGCCAGTGCGCCGAAGTCGATCTCCGGATGCGCCACCGGCGACGTGCAGTCTTGCAGCACGAGCACCTTCTCCAACATGCCCGGCCGACCGCCGAACTCATTCACCAGGTCTTCGACCGTCTCCAACACGCAGTGACTGGAGGCTTCGCCTGCGATCACAGCCAGGTCGGCCGCGGCCAGCATATCCAGCATGGCCTGGTTCTTGCCGCCCTGCGGCGAACCGGGCACATGTATCTCCGGCTGGATGATGGAGTAGTGCTCGGTGCGCGGTTCGCTGCCCTTGATCATCCAGTGCGGCGCGACCCGACGGGCAAGTGAGTGCCACGCCACCGCAGACCAAAGCTCGCCGTCTAGGGTATGGCCGTTGCTGCCGATCAGGGTATGGTACGGCCAGATGGTAAGCTGTTTCTTGGCCTCGACTTCCAGCTCGCGCACATAATGCCGCGACCATTCCGGCTCAGTCAGCGGTCGCCAGCGTCCGGTCGTCACATCCTCGGCCGTGATCACCGTGAACGGCGCCGGATGACGGCCCTCTGCGTCCGCCCACCACACGGGCGAGAAGATCTGGCTCGGCAAATGCGAATCGAGCGAGCAGGTGATCTGCGAGATGACCGCGGCGTTACGGAAAATGAACTCGATCACCCGGCGCAGATCGCCGAGCGCGCCGGGCACATAGAGCGCTCCCTGCTCATGGCAGAAGTCAACCTGCATATCGACCAGCAGAAGATGCACCTGCGGATCGTCGGGGGAGACCGGCGGCAGGCCGGCCTGGATGGCAGCCCGCTCGATCTCCGCCATATCGGGCGCGAACAGCGTGCCGATGCGCTCGGGATCATAGAACGAAGGAAATTCTGTCATGAAACGCCTCTTTCGCCATAGACAGCCGCACATTACGGCGGTGCAAAAGACAGAAACGATTGTACGCCAAGATAATGTGTTTTCGACACTAAGTCATCTCGATTATGGCACAATGCCGCGGCCATGTCCAGCGCGGCGGCTTCCATTGTGTCTTTTGCCACGCATTGCACGAACGCAAGAGTGTTCATCACGCGTCGCGCCTTAAGCAGGTAGCTTGGCGGATTCCGTCTGTGCTACAATGGAGCAATCCGGCCGCTCGTAGCGTTTAGCACTAGCGCGCTCAGTTCGTGAGCGGCGAGACGACAACGATCCGCCCGCCCCGAGGCGGAAATCACGGCACGGTAGAGGAAGGCACATTGCAGCGCTTATTGACACGCGAGCACGATGAGCTTTTGCGCCGGGAGCGCGCCCTGCTTGAGGGCCTGCGCGTGCATTTGGCCCGGCTGGACGCCCCAGAGGCCGATCAAGAGCTATTGAAGCGCAGCCTCCAGCAACTTGAGGAATTGTTCTTGCTGGTTGTGGTCGGAGAGTTCAACGCCGGCAAGACCGCGTTCCTCAACGCTCTGTTGGGCGGCAAGATGTTGCCCGAGGGCGTAACCCCCACCACCAGCGAAATCTACGTGGTGCGCTATGGCGAGGAACTGCGCGAGGAAGCCAACGCGGACGAGTACCACATGGTGCGCGCTCCCGTGGAGTGGCTGCACGAATTGAATCTGGTGGATACGCCGGGTACGAACGCCGTCATCCAGCGCCACCAGGAGATCACCGAGCACTTCATCCCGCGCAGCGACCTCGTCCTGTTTGTGACGAGCGTCGAACGCCCTTTCACCGAGAGCGAGCGGGTATTCCTGGAGCATATCCGCGAGTGGGGCAAGAAGATCGTCGTCATCATCAACAAGATCGACCTGGTGCAGAACGAGCAAGAGTTACAAGAGGTGGTCGACTATGTGGCCCGCAACGCGCGCAGCCTGCTGAACCTGTCACCGGAGATCTTCCCGATCAGCTCACGGCTGGCGCTACAAGCCAAGCTGGCCGCCCGCGAGCAGGGCGTCCCCGTAAGCGGCGAGTTGTGGAAGGCCAGCCGCTTCGGCCCGCTCGAACGCTATATTCTCAACACCCTGGACGCAGGCGAGAGGCTGCGCCTCAAGTTCGAGAACCCGCTAGGCGTCGCCGCACGCCTGCTGAAGCAATATAGCGAGCAAATCGACCTGCGACAAGAGGTGCTCAAGGGCGATTTCCATACGCTGGACGTGATCGACGAGCAACTCGAGGCCTACCAGGTCGACATGCGCCGCGACTTCAAGTACCAGAGCAGCCGCGTCGACAACGTGCTCTACGAGATGGCCGAGCGCGGCGACCGCTTCTTCGACGAGATGCTGCGCATCGGGCGCATCTTGGACCTGGTTAACGGCGAAAAGGTGCGCGCCGAGTTCGAGCGCCAGGTGGTGGCCGACACGAGCCAGCAGATCGAACGCCACGTCAGCGACCTGATCGATTGGATGGTGGAGCGGGACTATCGCCAGTGGCATGATGTGATCGACTACCTCAACCGCCGCGCCACCCAGCACGCCGAGCAGATGGTCGGCCAGGTCGGCAGCGAGTTCGAGTTCAACCGCCAGAACATGTTGGCATCTGTGGGCCGCGACGCCCAGCGCGTGATCGAAGGCTATGACCGCGAGGCGGAATCGCGCAAGCTCGCGCAGGAGGTACAGCGGGCCATCATCCAGACCGCAGCCGTGCAGGTAGGCGCGCTGGGGCTGGGCGCGCTCTTGGTGGCCTTGCTCCAGACCACCCTGTTGGACATCACCGGCGTTCTCGGCGCCAGCGCCGTCGCCGCCTTGGGGCTCTATGTGCTGCCCTACCGGCGCTCCAAGATCAAGCTGAACCTGCGCGACAATATCAACGATCTGCGCGCCCAGCTCGACGCCGCGTTGCAGCGCCAGTTCGACAAGGAGCTAGGCGACAGCGTTCAGCGCCTGCGCGAGGCGATTGCGCCCTACACGCGCTTCGTGCGCGTGGAGCGCGAGAAGCTCGAACGCCTGGAGACAGACCTGCAGGAATCGCAGGGAGAAGTCCGTTCATTGCGCAAGATGGCTGAAGCCCTGGCCCCGCTTCCAAAGCCGGAATCTTAGCGCGCCTTTGTAGCGGATCGCATGCTCGTCATGACGCCGGTCATCTCCCTGGCTCCGCTGAACGCCGCAGATCACGCCGCGGCGCTACAGGCGGTCTACCAGGCGACGCCGCACTTTTGGGAGATGTACGGGCTGCCTACCGCACCGGCGGGCCAAGCCATCCGCGATCTGGATGAGGTCGCACAGACGCCGGGCCGCTATCTGTTGGGCATCATCCGCCGCATCGAACCCGCCAATGCACAGGCCGGCGGCGAGCTAATCGGTTTGGCGGATTTCCGGCTCAACTGGCCCGAAGAGCGCATAGCCTACTTGGGCATGCTCATGGTGGCGGAACGCTATCAGCGCCAGGGCGTCGGCTTACAGGCATGGCGGCTGCTCGCTCCCTGGCTGGCAGAGGCCGCCGGCATCCAAACGGTGCGGCTCGGCGTGGAGCAGTTTAACCCAGGCGCGCTCTTGTTCTTTCAGAAGGCGGGCTTCACGCTGACCGGCGGCAGCAGCCGCATCGGCGTGGGCAGCAAGTGGGTGCGGCTGCTCTATATGGAGCAGTCGCTCAAGCAGTCCTCGCCGGCAGACGTGCACAGCACAACGGAATAGGAGACCCTCGACATGAAGCTCACATCACAGCCGCAATGGCAGGCGCTGCTCCAGCATCGGCAAGAAATGGAAGGCGTCCGCCTGCGGGACCTCTTTGCGCAGGATGCGTCCCGCTTTGATCGCTTCTCGCTGCGCTTCGACGACATCCTGTTCGACTACTCGAAGAATCGCATCACCGACCGGACGATGTCCCTGCTGACCGACTTGGCCCGCGCCGTCGATCTTCAGGCGCAGATCGACGCCATGTTCCGCGGCGACAAGATCAACACAACCGAGAACCGGGCTGTGCTCCATGTGGCGCTGCGCAATCGCAGCA
Organism: uncultured Caldilineaceae bacterium; assembly: GCA_964467575.1. Lineage (GTDB taxonomy): Bacteria > Chloroflexota > Anaerolineae > Caldilineales > Caldilineaceae > JASGTU01. The sequence goes on from CAYXRG010000011.1 coordinate 57,476, forward strand.
ACCGGCCCATATTGGTGGACGGGCAAGATGTGATGCCCGACGTCAACCGCGTGCTGACGAAGATGCGCCGCTTCAGCGAAGCCGTGCGCACGGGCGACTGGCGCGGCTACAGCGGCGAGCGCATCACCGACGTCGTCAACATCGGCATCGGCGGCTCTGACCTGGGGCCGAAGATGGCGACGACCGCGCTGACGCCCTATTGCCGCGCAGACCTGCGCACGCACTTCGTGTCGAACGTGGACGGCACGGACATCGCCGAGACGCTGAAGGCCGTGCGGCCGGAGACGACGCTCTTCCTCGTCGCATCCAAAACCTTCACCACCCAGGAAACTATGACCAACGCGCACACGGCGCGCGCCTGGTTCTTGGAAACAGCGCGGGACGAGGCGCACATCGCCAAGCACTTCGTCGCCCTTTCGACCAACGAGGCCGCGGTGCGCAGCTTCGGCATCGACCCGGACAATATGTTCGAGTTCTGGGATTGGGTCGGCGGGCGCTATTCGCTCTGGTCCGCCATCGGACTGTCGCTGGCGATCGCCGTCGGCATGGACCGCTACGAGGAGATGCTGGAGGGCGCGCACCGCGTCGACGAGCACTTCCGCACGACGTCCTTCGAGCAGAACATTCCCGTGATCATGGCGCTGCTCGGCATCTGGTACAACAACTTCTTCGGCGCCGAAACCCACGCCATCCTGCCCTATGACCAGTACTTAGCCCGCTTCGCCGATTACTTCCAGCAGGGTGACATGGAGAGCAACGGCAAAGCCGTCACCAAGAGCGGCGAGTGGACAGACTACAGCACCGGGCCGGTGATCTGGGGTCAGCCGGGCACCAACGGACAGCACGCCTTCTACCAGCTCATCCACCAGGGCACGAAGTTGATCCCCTGCGATTTTCTGGCGGCGGCCCAGAGCCACAACCCGCTCGGCAAGCACCACCCCATCCTGATCTCCAACTACTTCGCACAGACCGAAGCGCTGATGAAGGGTAAGACGCCGGACGAGGTGCGGGCGGAGTTGGCGGCGCAGGGCGCCGGCGGCGAGCAGTTGGAAATTCTGGTCGCGGCCAAGACCTTCCCCGGCAACCGGCCGACCAATTCGTTCCTCTACCGCAAGCTGACGCCGCAGACGCTCGGCTCGCTGATCGCGCTGTATGAGCACAAGATCTTCGTGCAGGGAGCGATCTGGGGCATCAACTCGTTTGATCAGATGGGCGTGGAGCTCGGCAAGGTCCTGGCACAGGCCATCCTGCCGGAGCTTGAGGGAGACGAACCGGTCGCCGGCCACGACGCGTCGACAAACGGGCTGATCAACTACTACAAGAAGCTGCGCTAAACGGTTTGATCGCTTAATCGCACACTGCCATGCTGTGTCCGGGGGGCTCCCAGGCGCAGATACTTCGCCTCCGATACGACCAGATTCTTCAGCTTGCTAACGCTCGCTTCAGAATGACAAACGCTTGGCGGACGAACCAACTTACCTAGCAGGGAGGCTTTTCCCGTTCGGGTTGCCGTGTCAGACAAGAAAGGCGATCCACCGTGATGGATTTTCCAGTTCAATTACAGATGCTCGGAGACATCGTCTTAGCCGCGCTATTGGGCGGCTTTATCGGCTTCGAGCGCGAGTTGCACCGCAAGTCTGCAGGACTGCGCACGCATATGCTGGTGGCCGCGGCGTCGGCCTTCCTGGTGGGCCTCGGCAATATTGTCGTAGCCTCCTTCGCCGGCGTCAGCGCCGAGATTCGCACCGACCCCATCCGCATCATCGAGGCCGTGATCACCGGCGTCAGCTTTCTGGGGGCCGGCTCCATCATTCGCACGCGCGGGCAAAACCACGTAGAGGGGCTGACCACCGCCGCAGCTATGCTATTTGTTGCGGCAGTCGGCGTGAGCGTCGCCCTCTCGCAGTATGTGCTGGCGGTGGGAGCCACCGTGTTTGTGCTGGCCGTGCTGCGCGGCATGAAGTTCATCGACGCATGGACGGTGCGCCGCCGGGAGCGCAAATCCTGAGATTGCTCGCGCAATGCATATTGCCTAGAGAAAAGCCAATGAACAGCCAAACAACGCCGCAACCGCTTGCAACGGGCCGGGTCGACCAACTGCCGCTGACCGTTTTTCGTACAAAAGAGGAACTCGGCCTAGCCGCGGCGCACGCCGCACGCGCCATCCTGCAGGACGCACTGGCGCAGCGGGGAGAAGCAAATCTGATCCTGGCGACCGGCAATTCGCAGTTGACGTTTCTCCACACACTGCGCCGGCTGGACGGGATCGAGTGGCCGCAGGTGCGCATCTTCCACATGGACGAATACGTCGACATCGACCCCGAACACCCGGCCAGCTTTCCGCGTTACCTGCGCCGGCATTTCGTCGACCACATACAACCCGCGGCCTTCCACCCGCTGCCCAGCCGCCCAACGGATATCGAGCAGACGTGCCAGGAGTACGCGGCCTTGTTGCGTCGCCATCCCGCCGACCTAGTTGTGCTGGGCCTTGGCGAGAACGGCCACCTGGCCTTCAACGACCCGCCCTACGCCCTGTTCGACGACCCGGCGTGGGTGAAGCTGGTGCAGTTAGATGAGATCAGCCGCCGGCAGCAGGTGGGCGAGGGCCATTTCCCCAGCCTTGCCGAAGTTCCGACCCACGCCATCACGTTGACCATTCCTGCGCTCCTGGCCGCGCGGCACATCCTCGCGATCGTGCCGGAGGCGCGCAAGGCAAAGGCGGTGCGCGCTTGCCTCACCGAACCGGTAAGCGAAGACCGGCCCGGCTCCATCCTGCGCCGCGTGGACCACGCCCATCTCTACCTCGACCAGGACTCGGCAGCGCTGTTGCAGCTCTAGGGTGCGCAATACGCCCCAATGTTTACAAAATGCAGGACGGTCCCGACGCGCCGGGACCGTCCTGTGTTGCTGTTCGCTATGCGACCGGTTCCGGGGAGAAAAAGCCGGACGCACTGAGTATACGGCTATTTCTGTACGACGGGCAGGAAGAGCGAGCCTGAACCATAGGCGAGGGATGCGCCTTCGGCCACGGGACACTCGACCGAGTGCAACAGATCGGCGTGTACGCCGTAGAAGTTGTTCTCCGGCACGTCGATCGAGAACGAACTGCCCGTCGCAATCCCCTTCCATGCGAACAGGCCGGGCGCAGGATTGCCGCTAGGCGCAGTCGCATAGTCCTGAATCTTGACATTCTCGCCGGCATCTGCGAACTTCCAGCCGTCATTGAGAGTTATGGCGATCGTGACTTTGCCATCTGCCGCGGCAGAGAAATGCACCGTCCCAGCCTCCATCGTCTGGCCCGCATACAGCTTCACCGTCGAGCCGGCAACGTACGGGGTATAGGTCGCCCAGTTGCCCTTAGTCACATAGCGATTGCCCGCCGCCCACGCCGTCTCATCCTCCCAGCATTCCTCTGTCGGGTCCGGATTCCAGCAGAAGGTGGCGTGGCTGATATCCTTATCCTGATAGCCGTACAAGCCGGTATCTGACTTCACCTGAGGATCATAGAACCAGACATTGGATCCGGTTCCGGCCTTGACGATCACGGCGCCGATCCCGTTCGGGCTGGAGTTCCAGTCAAATACTTTGCCGCCGCTGTTCAGGATCGTGATGATGTTGCTGTGGCCATCTTCAAAAGAGGCTGTATAGCCGCCATCCATGCCATTATATTGGTCCCATTCATCCACCTTGTAGGCATACTTATACTCGCCAATCTGTGCGCACTCAAACGCCGCGTCGCCGGATTTCCAGTTGTCTTTCACAACCGGGTCGCCGGCAGCAAGAACCGTTCCACTCACCGCCAACGCCAAGACCAGCGTCAGAGAAAAGAGGAAAGCAATTCTACACTTGTTCATGGGGGTTCCTTTGCGGAGTATCCGCTGCTGCTAAGCAAGAGATTGATGTAGATACTGCAAGATCAACGTAGCGATGACGTACTACTCCCCATTGCGCGTACAAGCATTATGCGGCCCATTCCCATTCCATTTGCTGTCCGAATCCTGTCACATTCTGTCTAGCCTGCCGGATGCCCGACAGGTTCAGCCGCGTGAAGGCTTCCCCGTCGCGGCAGCGGCAGGGAAGCTAGTCAAACAGGCTGTTCGCCTATCAGATTACAAAACAGGGCGTCCTCTCTGCCGCCGCAACGGCAGAAACTCAGAAGTATGAACTCGGGGAGGTGCAGGGGCGTAATGGCGCGGACGGCGGCTCAGCGAACCACCCAATCCGGCCAGTTGATCGTCATGCCGTCGCAGCCGGCGTCCAGCACACGCCGGATCAGGGCGAGAACCTCGCCGTGTGCGCCGTGCGTTGTGCACCCGCTCAGGCCCCAGGCGCGCACTTCCGGCGTGACATCGCGAGCCTGCGCAACCTGCTGCGCGGTGACCGTTTCCGCCGCCGGGCAAAGCTGGAACAGGCCAAGGTCGCGCGCCTGCGCCTGCACGGCCTCGTCGATCTGCTTCACCAGCCAGCCCAGACGCATATTGCGGTCGATGGCGCGCATGGCCGCCAGCGCGGCGACGGAAAACGACGTGACGATGCAGCGCTCCGCCAAACCGTGGCGCTGGATGGCGGCGTGGACCGCGGCGGGCAGGTCCGCCGCCGCGCCCTTGATCTCCACGTGGTAGGTCAGTTGGTCGCCAAAGAGCGCGAACAGGTCTTCGAGGCGCAACATGCGTTCGCCTCCGTAGAGGTAGGGCGAAAACCACGCGCCCATATCCAGCGCTGATAACTCCGGCCAAGACATTTCCTCGACCACGCGCGCGCCGTGCCCATAGCGTGTCAAATCGCGGTCATGGCAGAGGACGATTTCGCCGTCCGTGGTGAGTTGCGCGTCCAGTTCCACCTCGTCTGCACCCATCGCAGCGGCGAGGCGAAAGGCGGGCGCCGTGTTCTCCGGCGCATAGGCCGAAGCCCCGCGGTGGGCGATGATGCGGAATGCGGCGGGTACGGGGATGGGCAACGACATGGCGTCTACTCCGGTTTGCGATTGATGAGGATGGCTTCGGTTAAGTGGAAGGCGAGCTCGCCCGCGTCCTCCACGGGCTGGAAATAGGCTGTTGTGGCGGGCGGCGCGTCCAACAGCATACTGCGCAGCACGGAAATTGTCTCAGCAGAGGTGCCCATGCGCTCGGCCCAGGGCTGGAACGCCATGCGCTTCGGGGCTGTCTCAGCATGGAGCACGTGAAAGCCGGCGGCGGCGAAGGCTGCACGCCACTCGTCCAGGCTAAGGGCGCGGTGGTGACTAGGGTCGCGCAGTCTCTCAATGCGGTTGACATACTCGCCCGCGTCGCCTTCAGGCACGACGTTGTCGACCACGGCGAGAAGACCGCCGCCGCGCAGAACGCGCGCCGCCTCCGCCACGAAGCGATCTACGTGCGGAAAGTGGTGCGGCGCGATGCGGCAGGTCACCAGGTCAAATTCGTCTGCGGCGAAGGGAAGATCCTCGGCATCCGCGGTCTGCAATGTCACGTTGGCGACGCCTTTCTCCGCAGCCAGCTTGGCGGCGACGGGCAGCATCTCCGGCGTGATGTCGGTAGCGACGACGTGGGCGACATGCGGGGCGAAGGCGAAGGCCGTGTGCCCGGCGGCGGCGGCGACGTCGAGCACGCGCCAGCCCGGCTGCGGCGCGACCAGCTCGACCAGACGGCCCAAACTGGCGCCCTTGGCATGGACTGCGCTCGTGGCATAGGCGGCGGCATGTGCGCCGAACTGGGCGCGGACAAGCTTTTTGCTCACGGGTTCTCTCCCTGTAAGGTTCTAGCAATAGTGTACCACGAGAGGCGCCGCGAAATGAACAGCGCCACCAAAAAAACGCATCTCATGCCGCACTTGACAAGCGAGCGGCCCTATGCGATAATGCCTGCATACCCCCCCCAGGGGGGATGGGTTGCCAAGAAAGAGACCGGCATGGACGACACAACCAAACAGGCTGTAGCAAGACGACTCGCCAGCGCAGGCGGGCACATCAAGGGCATCGAACGCATGGTGCAAGACGACGCCTATTGTATCGACGTCATCCGCCAGATCCAAGCCGTGCAGGCCGCGTTGAGCAAGATCAGCACGATGGTGCTGGACAGCCACCTGCGCACCTGCGTCACGACCGCCATCCAGGGGGATGACGCCGACGAGCGCGAAGCAATGCTGCAGGAGATTACCAGCGTGTTCGACATGTCGCGCAAGTTGTGACACCTCATGCGTCACGAGTCATGCGTCACGGGTCACAAGTAATGCGTGACGAGTGATAAGTTACTCGTGACTCGCCACTCGTTATATAGAGTTCAGATTCAATACAGGAGAATTCGCTAATATGACTGCCAAGACCTTCGAAGTTCCCAACATCAGTTGCGGGCACTGCACGCACACCATCGAAACGGAATTGGGCGAATTGGCCGGCGTGCGCAGCGTCCGCGCCGACCAGACCACCAAACACGTAACAGTCGAGTGGGACGCGCCCGCCACTTGGGAGCAAATCGAAGCGTTGCTGGAGGAGATTAACTACCCGCCCGCTAAATAAGCGGACAATATGCGGATGGCGAGACGCGATACAGGGCGCTGTTTTTTGCGCCCTGTGCGTTCTCGCAACGTTTTTTGCGCTCCTAGCGGCTATGCGGTTTGCGACGCGGCAAGCCCTGAGCGAGAAGTGAGGTACGAATGGCCGAAACAAAACAGGTCACGTTGCCGGTGGTCGGCATGACATGCGCCAACTGCGTGGCGACGGTCGAACGCAACAGCAAAAAGGTGGAGGGGGTGACCGACGCCGCCGTCAACTACGCCAGCGAAAAGGTGACGGTGATCTTCGACCCGTCCATCGCCGGCGCGCAGGCCGTGACCTCCGGCGTCATCGAGCGGGTCAAGGCCGCGGGCTACGACGTGCCCACCGCCGTCGAGGAGTTGTCGCTGCTGGGCATGACCTGCGCCAACTGCGCCGCCACCATCCAGCGCCGCCTCAACAAGGTCGACGGCGTGATCGAAGCGACCGTCAACTATGCCAGCGAGAAGGCGACGGTGCGCTATGTGCCGGGCGCGGTCACCCATGCCGACCTGGTCGCAGCGGTGCGCAAGGCGGGCTACGATGTGGTCGAAACCGCCGCGACCGAAGATCTGCAGGATGCCGAAGCCGCGGCGCGCGCCGCCGAACTGCGCCACCAATGGACGCGCCTTATCGTCGGCCTGATCTTCTCGACGCCGCTATTCCTGCTCAGCATGGGCCGCGACTTCGGTTTGCTGGGGCACTGGGCGCATGCGTTATGGGTCAACTGGCTCTTCTTCGCCCTGGCGACGCCGGTCCAATTCTACGTGGGCTGGGACTACTATGTCGGTGCGTACAAGAGCCTGCGCAACGGCAGCGCCAATATGGACGTGCTGGTGGCGATGGGTTCTTCCGTGGCCTACTTCTACAGCGTCGCCCTGCTCATCGCGTTGAGCCTGGGCAGCGAAGCGCTGGGCATGCACGTCTACTTCGAGACCGCCGCGGTGATCATCACGCTGATCGTGCTGGGCAAACTGCTGGAGGTGCGCGCCAAGGGCCGCACCAGCGAGGCGATCAAGAAGCTGATGGGCCTTCAGCCCAAGACGGCGCGCGTCGTGCGTGATGGCGCCGAACTGGATATCCCCATCGCAGAGGTGCAGCGCGGGGACGTGGTGATCGTGCGCCCCGGCGAGAAAATCCCGGTCGACGGCACGGTGGTCGATGGCCATTCCTCGGTGGACGAAAGCATGATCACCGGCGAGAGCTTGCCCGTAGAGAAGCAGCCCGGCGACAGCGTCACCGGCGCCACCATCAACCGCCAGGGCCTGCTGCGCTTCGAGGCGACTCGTGTCGGCAAGGAGACCGCGCTGGCCCAGATCATCAAGCTGGTGGAACAAGCCCAGGGCAGCCGCGCGCCCATCCAGCGCGTGGTCGACCGTGTGGCGGCCTGGTTCGTCCCCGCGGTGATCGTTTTTGCGCTGCTGACGTTCGTCATCTGGCTGGCGTCAGGCGCGGGGTTTGTGCCGGCGTTACTGCGCCTGATTGCGGTGCTGGTCATCGCCTGCCCGTGCGCCATGGGGCTGGCGACGCCAACCTCGATCATGGTGGGCGTGGGCAAGGGCGCGGAGCAAGGCATCCTCTTCAAGAGCAGCGCCGCACTTGAAGAGGCGCATCGCCTGCAGGCCATTGTGCTGGATAAAACCGGCACCATCACGCGCGGTGAGCCGTCCATGACCGATCTAGCGGTGAGCGGCTCGTCGCCGTGGACGCGCGACGAGTTACTGCGCCTGGCAGCCTCAGCGGAGCGCGGCTCCGAGCACCCGCTCGGCGAGGCGATCATCGCCGCGGCGCGGGAACAGGGCCTGGCGCTGAGCGAGCCGAACGCGTTCGAGAGCATCCCAGGCCACGGTATCGCCGCCACGGTGGAAGGCCACCACATTTTGCTCGGCAACCGGCGTCTGATGGCGCGCGAGCAGGCGAACCTCAACGGGCTGGAGCCGGAGGCCGATCGTCTGCAAGCCGAAGCCAAGACGGCTATGTGGCTGGCGGTGGACGGGCAGGCCGGCGCGCTGATCGGGGTGGCGGACACGATCAAGGACGGCTCGCAAGAGGCGGTCGCCGCGCTGCACGAACTAGGGCTGACGGTGGTCATGCTCACGGGCGACAACGAGGCGACGGCGCGCACCATCGCCCAACAGGCGGGCATCGACCGCGTCTTTGCCGAGGTGCTGCCCGGCGACAAAGCCAAGTTCGTGGCGCAGCTACAGCAGGAAGGGTTGCGCGTGGGGATGGTGGGCGACGGCATCAACGACGCGCCCGCCCTGGCCCAGGCGGACGTAGGCATCGCCATCGGCACCGGCACGGATGTCGCCATGGAGACGGCGGATGTAACGCTGATGCGCGGCGACTTGCGCAGCGTGCCCCAGGCGATCCGTCTGTCCAAGGCGACCATGCGCAACATCAAACAGAACTTAGTCTGGGCCTTCGGCTACAACGTGGCGCTGATCCCGATCGCCGCCGGCGTGTTGGCGCCGTTTGCATGGGCGCCGGGCTTCCTGCGCGAGCTGCATCCCATTCTGGCCGCCGGGGCGATGGCCTTCTCCAGCATCAGCGTCGTGACCAATGCGCTGCGCCTGCGCCGGGTGAAGTTGTAGGAAACGTATTACCGCGAATCGGATCGCGCTGCGCCATCCGGCAAGCCTGTAACTTGCCGGATGGCGTTTTTCTCGCTTGAGATATGGATCGGCCGTTAGGGGAGATCGCCCAGATCGTCCAGGACGGCTTTAGCCGCCAGGCCGCGGGCGCGCAGCGCGTCTAGCGCCGCAGCGACGTCCTCCGCCTGCTCGTCGCCGATGACCAGCACGCGGTCATAGCTCAGCGCCTCATCCGGCGTATCGACGACGGCAAGCCGGCCTCGCGCCGCCTGGCGCAACAACGCCCTGAGCGTCTCCGCCTGCTGCGGCACGGCCAACACCAACGCACAGACACGATCTTGACGCGCCTGCGGAGGCCCTTGCCGGACAGCAGGCGCCGCTTCCGCTGCATGCTCAGGCACAGCGGGAGGCGCAGCCTGCGCCGGGGATGGCGGCGCAAGTTTCTCGACGATGTGCGGGCTGCTGGGAACAGCCTTGCGCCGGAAGTCCAGCCACACGACTTCCAGGCCGGTCAGTTCGACATCAGCCCAGACGCCCAGCCCCTCCGGTTCGACCATATACGTGCCGGGACCGAGCGGGCTGAACTCGGCGGAACACTCGCCGTACTCCGGCTTGCTGCCCGTGCGCCGCATCATGCCTTCCCAGTCGTCCTTCCAGATGTAGACCGGCAGGCCGCGCATCCCTTCCACCTCGACGCGCACAACGCTGTAGCCGGGCATCGACCCCGCGGGGCTGGCCTTCGCCTCCCAAGTCTGGACGAGCGGCTGGAACTGCACATGCAGCCCGGACGCGCCGTCCACTTCCAGGTCGCGCTGCTCGTAGCCGCCTTCCACAGTCAGGGTGTAGACGCCCGCGTCTAGGCCGGTAAAGCGGAAAGAGTTCTCTGTGTCCACGGTCTGTCTAAACTCGTTGCCGACCGCATCGATCAGGCGAGCCGACTTGCCTGCAGCGTCGGGCGCGGCGCCGGAAATGATGCTGCGCCCGATTACCGGCGCGGCGTCCGCTTCTGCATCAGGCGCCAGCGGGATCGCCAACTCCACCTCGACCGTGTTCTCCCCGTCCAGCGAAATATCAGATCGACTTGCCACGTCTGCATGGCCCACCACCTCGACCGAGTAGACGCCCGCACTCAACCCGTCAAAGGCAAACGATCCGTCTGGGCCGACGGCCTGTTCCTGCCGGTTGGCCCGGCTATCGAAGAGCCAGACATGCAGGTTATTGTCGGGCCCGCCCGCGCCGATCACGCGACCGCGGATGCTCGAATGCGGGGCGGCGGGCTCGGCGGTCGGCTCGCTGTAGACAAACTCGACCAGCGGCATTTGCCTGCCGTCCACATGCACATACGCCTCGAGGTCAACAGCTCGACCCTGTGCATCATCGGGCAAGCCTTCTACGGTGACGATGTAGTGGCCCGGCTCAAGCGGGCTGATCACGCAGGCGGAGTCGCCATACTCCGGCGCGCTGCCGGTGATAACCGGTTCGCTTGTCCATTCACCGGTGTGCGCCTGCACGACGATCCCCTGGCGATCCGCCACGGACACGCAGATGGCGCCGAAAGCGGGCGACTGGTTCGCCGTGCGCACGGTATAGCCCCAGCCATCTACGGCCAGTTCGGCTTCGAACTCGCGTCGCCCGTCAAGGGTGATCTGGTCGATCCTGCTGCCGCCCTGTACGCGCAGGCTGTAGACGCCCGGCGGCAGGTCGACGAAGCGAAAGGCGCCGTCGTCGCGCGCCATCGTTACCCATTCCTCGCCGTCGCTGGGGCGCAACAACATGACGACCGCGCCAGCGCCCCCGCGTACAACGCCGCGCACGGTGCTGGCGCTCGTCTCCGGCGCGATTTCGGCTAGGTCCAAGTTGAGGATCGCTTCCTCCTGGCCTGGGGCCAGGCTGACGGGCTGCGAAACGCTGGTATCCTCCACGCGCAGAATGTAATCGCCGGGCAGCAGGTCGCGCATCACATAGCGGCTGTGTGCATCCAATGTAGCGCGGGCGACCTCTTGGCCGCGCTTTTCGAGCACGAGGCTGCGCCGGTCGCCTGCGTGCAGAATCGTGCCGCGCAACATGCTGCGCGCACCGACGGGCGTAGCGCCTTCCCAGCGGCGCACCGTCTTCGGCTCGGCCTTGAGCGCCTGGACGATGGGCAGCCGTTTGCCGGGCCAGCGCTCGCTATACCAGGCGTGGTGTTCGCACCACGAGCTGCTGTTGCCGAGCAGGTTATTGCCCATTAGCCAGAACGCGGCGCAGAAGAAATAGGGCGGTGCAGCGGCAAAGCGCTCGCTGGAACCCATCATAATGCGGCAGGCCTCCAACGTCTGCGCCATATGCAGATCGGGCGTAGTGGCCGGGTAGCGCGGGTCCACGTCTTCGCCTACGATGTAGCCGCATTCGGTCGCCAGAATAGGGATGCTGCGCCCTAGGTGGCGGCGGTTGATGGCGTCGAAACGCTCATAGGCCAGCCAGCAGGCATGCTCATCCATGATGGCGGCCCCCGGGTTGCGCCGCTCCACACGCAACTGGTTCACCTCGGTCAACGAGCGGCCGCGCCACGCGTCCTCGCCCCATTTCTCGGCGGCGAGCGCCTGGTAGAAGCGCGGCGTATAAGCCGCGCCTTCCTGGTTGCCGATGTCGTAGGGGTAATCTAGCGGGCGGTTCTGCGAGTAGTTGTGGATAGCCTGCCAGACCGGCCCGCTGAACAGGTCTTTGCGGCCGCGCGCCACAATACGGCCCACCAAATCCCAGCGGCTGCCGTTGGAAACGGCCGGCACGGCGGGCATGCCCCCGCGCTCCAGGATCGTCTCCATATTGGCGATGGCGTGATCGGCCACAAGGTCCAGACCGTTGGCCGGGACGCGTCCCCCCTTCCACTCGGAGTCCAAATCCGGCTCGCTGTTGAACTCGAAATAGCGCACGCCCACGCGGATCAGCGCATCCAGATGCACCAGTTCACGGATGTCGAGCGTGCCCGGATTCGGGCTGGGACGGAAGATGCGCACGATGGGCATAATGCCTTCGGCCAGCAGAAGCTCGGCAAAGTCGATGGCGCCGTCGTGGTTGAAAATCTTCACCCATTTCACGCCCATCGCCTTCAGCTCCGGCAGCCAGAACTCGCGGATGGCGCTCATGCCCACCGCCGAGGCAAAGCCGACGGTCCAGTGAACGCCGATGCCCGTGTCGTTTGCCGGTCGGGGATACTCGTGCAACTCCATGATTTCGCCTATGCTCCCTACAACTTGGGCCAATGATCGGGCCTTGTAACCACCCATTATAGCGATATGTTCGGATGGTTGTCGAACACCCGGCCCGACGGAACGGCATTGATTGCGCAACGGAACACAGATTTTTCTTGCTCGCGACGTGCAAATACGGTATCGTTAGTAGACGGGTGCACACCGGTCGGGCGGTGATCCGCCTTGCTTGCACGGCGATCCGGCTTAATGTCGGTCCCTTTGTACGGTGGCGTACACCATTTTGCGGTTCATTCCTCTATCGTAGACGGTTGGCAGTATAGGCAAGGGAAAGACGAGCGGTCGCGCGCTTGCGGCCACGCACGCATTTCATCGCAGGCGACGGTTGACGAGGTATAGGATGCAAATTGCCCAAACTATCGGCGAACGGGTTCTGAACAACGTTCAAAAAGTCATCATCGGCAAGGACCACGAGATCCGCCTGACGCTCTTGGCGCTATTCAGCGAGGGGCATCTGCTAATCGAAGATGTGCCGGGCGTCGGCAAGACGATGCTGGCACGCGCCATCGCGCGCAGCATCGGCTGCTCGTTCCGTCGCATTCAGTTTACGCCGGACATGCTGCCCAGCGACGTCACCGGCGTAAGCATCTACAACCAGAAGACGATGGAGTTCGAGTTCCGGCCCGGCCCCATCATGGCCCAGATCGTGCTGACCGACGAGATCAACCGGGCCACGCCCAAAACGCAATCCGCGCTGCTCGAGGCCATGGAAGAGCGCCAGGTCACGGTGGACGGCGTCACCTATCCGATGGCGCGGCCGTTCTTGGTGCTCGCCACGCAAAACCCGATTGAATACGAAGGCACCTTCCCGCTGCCGGAAGCCCAGGTCGACCGCTTCATGATCCGCATCCATCTGGGTTATCCGAACAAGACGCACGAGATCGACGTGCTCAACCGCCAGAGCGATCACCATCCCATCCAAGACTTGGAGCAGGTCGTGTCGGTGGAGGAACTGATCGAGGCGCAGCAAGCCATGCGCAGCGTCTATGTAGACGATTTGGTGAAAGCCTACATCGTCGACCTGGTGACGGCCACGCGCGAGCACCCGGACATCTACCTGGGGGCCAGCCCGCGTGGCAGCTTGGCTCTCTTTGCCGCCGCGCGCGCTTGGGCCGCGCTGGAAGCGCGCGATTATGTCGTGCCGGACGATGTGAAGCTGTTGGCCGAGCCGACGCTCGCCCACCGTCTGATCATTAGCCCGTCCGCCCGCATCAAGAACGTGACCGCTCGCCAGGTCGTCGAGGACACGCTAAAGAATACGCCGGTCCCCGGCGCCCGGGCGAGAGTCCGCTGAGCGCGGCTGTCGCGCCGGCTAACCGCCCGCACAGGCATTGCTGCCGGCGGGCGCATTGCCCGCCAGAGCCAACATGTCCTCCCGCCTTTTTTTTCTGATCGCCGCCACGGTCATCGCCTGGATCCTGGCCTTCAACACCGGCCGCGATCTGGCTTTTAACGTCGCCTACCTGCTCACCTCCGTCCTGATCTTCAGCTATGCGTGGGCGTGGTCCAGCTTGCGCGGCATCACGCTGCGCCGTGTCACCCGCACCCGCCGCAGCCAGGTCGGCCAATACGCCGAGGAGCAGTTCGAAGTCGCCAATCGCGGGCGCATCACCAAGCTCTGGCTTGAAGTCAAGGACGAGTCGACGTTGCCCTGGCACGACGTCAGCCGCGTGATCAGCAACTTGGTGCACCATACCAGCCAACGCTGGCAGGTGCGAACGCTGTGCACGCAGCGCGGGCGTTTCCGGCTCGGTCCGCTCTCCCTGCACAGCGGCGACCCGCTGGGCATCTTCCATGTCGAACAACGGATCGAGACGACCGGCTATATGATCGTCTATCCGCTGGTCGTCGACCTCGCCTCGTTCGAACCGTCCGTCTCACATCTGTCGGGCGGCGAGGCGCGCCATCGCCGCACCTACCAGATCACAACCAACGTGGCGGGCGTGCGCGACTACGCGCCCGGCGACAGCTTGAACCGCATCCACTGGCCCACCACAGCGCGCGTCCGCCGCCTCATGGCGAAAGAGTTCGAGCTAGACCCGACCGCGGATGTATGGCTCTATCTGGATCTGAACCGGGACGGCGAAGCGGGGTTGCCCTGGACGCCGGCGCACCCCGAAACCGGCCTGTTCGCCCTATACAGCCTGAAGCAAAAGCGAACGACCTATGAGCTTCCGCCCATCACTACGGAATATGCGGTCAGCGCCACGGCCAGCCTGGCGCGCTACTTCATCATGCGCAACCGCGCCGTCGGCCTCAGTTGTTATGGCCGAAACCGCGAGTTCATTCAGGCGGACCGCAGCGAGCGCCAGCTCAACAAGATCATGGAAGCGCTGGCGGTCGTCAGCGCCGCCGGCGATCTGCCCTTTGCCCACATCATCGCCACCGACGGCATTCGCCTGAACCGCAACGACACGGTTCTCGCCGTCAGCGCCGACCCAAACCCGGAATGGGCCGTCGCGCTCCAGCACATTCAGCGCCGGGGCGTCAACAGCATCGCCGTGGTCATCGACGGCGGGACTTTCGGCCGCGAACGGGACTATGCACCGCTCTTGGGCGAATTGGAAGCTGCGGGCATCGCCTCCTATCGTGTTCAACGCGGCGACAACTTGGAGCACGTCCTGAGCCGTTCGGCGCGCGGCGACGCGGGCCGAGCGCCCGGCGCAGGCATGATCAGCCGCCACCGCGATTGGAACCCCGCCGAGTGGGGAATGTAAGCGCTGCCCGCTGCGGAGCGTGAACGGTGTAGATGTCGCGGCTGATCTCTTCGTCTGTTTTCGGCGTATTTGGCGGCTATATGCTAGGCCCGCACGGCCGCATCCATGAGCTGCTCTAGGGCCTCTTCCGGGTCGCGGCACAGCCCGCAGTGGACGGGCGATGTCCGCAAGACGGTGTTGTGCGGCGAGACCAGCCAGTGAAAGCTTTCCGCCTGCCCCAGTTCGCCAATCGGCCCGCGGCCGGCGCAGATCTCCGGTATCAACGCCAGATGACGGCGCAGCGTTTCCAGGTCCAGTTGCGGGGTCAGGGCGCGTAGCCGCGCTTCGTCCACCTCGATGCGCGCGCCAAGAAAGCGTTTCGTGCGGCAGAACAGGATCACGCCAACGTTGACGTACTCGCCGCGCGCCTCGCTGGGCATGACTCGCACATAGGCATAGTCATACGAGCTGAGATCGGGCATAGATCGCCTCGTCGACAAAGACGGAAGATGCGTCCAAACGGCTCAGCAGGTAGTCCAGATAAGCCTCGCGGTGCTCGCGGCTGGAGTCGAAGCCGGGCTCGTCGCCCAGCCAATGCGTCGGGATGAGATCGACGATGGCGCGCAGCCGCTCCGGCGTCAGCAGCGTTTTGGCCTCTTGGTCGGCCGCCGGCACATCGGCGGCGAACTCCAGCAGGGTGTGCTGGCGAATCAACGGGAAAGGCGTACGGCTGCGCTCCATATAATTCGACCAGTCGTGGTGGAAATAGAGCGCGGCCCCGTGGTCGATCAGCCACAGTTTATTCTGCCACAGCAATAGATTGACGTTGCGCGGGGTGCGGTCGACGTTGGTCACGTATGCGTCGAACCACACGACAGCCGAAGCGGTGCGGTTGTCGGGCGGCGGTTCGAGCAGTTGGTTAAAGGCGAAGGCGCTGGGCAAATAGCGCAGGCCCAGATTCAGCCCGTGGCTGGCCAGCAGCAGGTCGTGGATCTCCTCATCGGGTTCGGAGCGCCCCAGCTTGCCGTCCAACTCGATAAACACGATGTCGG
This sequence comes from uncultured Caldilineaceae bacterium, assembly GCA_964467575.1. Taxonomy (GTDB): domain Bacteria; phylum Chloroflexota; class Anaerolineae; order Caldilineales; family Caldilineaceae; genus JASGTU01. Next base: position 73,592 of record CAYXRG010000011.1, read on the forward strand.
GCACCAACAGCCCCAGCGCGCGCGCGATCTCGCCGGCAACCAACTCGGCGATCAGCGCCTTGATCCCCTGCCCCGCGCCGCAAAACTTCATCACGTACAGGTCGCCGTCGTCCGCCTCTACCAGTGCGGGCAATGACCCCCCTTCGCGGAAGGGCGTGATATAGCGGGTAGCCGTCACCGTCCGAATCATAGGGCCGCCTGCCGCATTTCCCTTCAACCGTTGAAACCCATTGCCCGCAACTCCTCGCCGGCTTTACCTAAGTGCGCACCCACAGCCGCCAGCGCGGCCGGAACCGCGCCCGCTTTAGACGCTGCATGGCAAGGATCGCGCTCAGCAAGATAAGCACGCCGCCTGCCGCCTGAATAAGTGACAGTCGCTCACCCAGGAAGAGCATAGACCAGATCACGGCCAACAGCGTCTCTACGGGCGACAGCATAGACGTCTGCCCGCCGCCGATGCGCGTCACCGCGCTAAATTGCAGCAACCGGGCGGCATACGTGCTGACAACGGCCAGAATGAGGATCGTCGTCCACCCTGGCACGCCGGGCGGATCCCACGGCATCCCCATTGCCATCCACCAGGCGACCACGCCCGCCGTCATTCCGATCAACACGTAGAATGTCACGGCGCGCGCGTCGTAGCCGAGCAAATGCCATTGCATTAGGACCAGTTGCAGGGCGAAACCCCACAAGGACACGAAAATCCAGAGAACGCCGGCAAGATCGACATCGCCGCCCGGTCCAATCAAGAGATAGACGCCTGTCAGCGCCAAGACGAGGCGCACCGCATGGCGATAGGTCACCTTCTCGCCGCGTAAGGCCAGCAAACTCAGCACAGCCAGCGGACTGAGCGAGATGAGCATGGCGGCCATCGACGACTCAAGACGAGCCAAGCCGATGAAGTAACACACCATGCCGAAGGCGTTGACCAAGCCGGCGCCCAATGCGATGCCGACTGCTCGCCAGCCGATGCCCAGCCGTTCCGGATGGGAAACGGCGATCGTGGCCCCCATCAACAGCGTGGCAAGGACCATGCGGCTCACAAGCAGAGCGTTCGGGTCCATGCCCCCCACCAGCGCAGCGCGCGCAATCGGCGTAGCGATGCTAAACGCCGTGATAGCCGCCAGCGCGGCAGCCCAGCCGATCCATGCAGGGCTGACTACTGCACGCGGGACGCCTGCTTCCGCCGGCGCTGCCGAAACATCTGTGACGCCCATCTCTTCTCGGCCCTCTACCCTCAGGTCAAATCGAGCACGCCATCCTCAGGCGGGGCCAAGCCGGCCAGCCTGTCTTTTGTTGTCCAAGGTAGTTTGCCAGGTTCGGCGGCGCTGACCAAATCGAGACGGCGACGAATCTGCTGCGACTGCATGCGCCGGGCGCAACCGGATACGGTGCGTACGTTCCACGCGCACAGCCAAGCTGCAAGCTGACAGGAACATAACAGCCACAAGCCCAAAAATGGATGCTAAACTATCATCGTCCGGCCAAAAAGCCAGGATCACCCGGACAATTCGGCAGAAAACTGCCGGGGACAGATAGATGGATACGACAAGCAGATGGATACGACAAGCGGACATGGAGAGGGCGCCGAGGTCAATTCGGCGAAAAGGTATGACGAAGGGTGCGGCTGCTCATAGTACGACGAATTTACGCCGCCATGTAGGGCGGAGCGACCATCACAGGACAAGACCGGCTGAAGTCAGGACAGAAAGGACCATATCGTTTATGAAAAACAGGGCATCGAAATATTTGACTCTCATTGCGGTTGTGGTCGCCGTGCTCGGTCTGAGTCTCGGCTTGACCTCGACTGCCAGCGCCACCTACTACGAGACATCCAAGCTGACCGCGTTCAAGTTCAACGATCTGAACGCCAACGGCCAGTACGACGAAGGCGAACCGCCGCTCGCCGGTTGGGAGTTCTGTCTCCTGAAGGAGAATGGCGACCCCTATCTACGCTCCGGGAAACAATACTGCGAGACGACCAACAGCCACGGCTTCGCGACCTTCTCCAATCTGCCGGTCGGGCAGACATTCAAGATCGTGGAAACGGTCAAGCCCGGCTGGACCGTGACCACGCCCAACCCGCAGAGCGACACGGTTGAATCCGGCTCCATCAAGGGCGAGCCGGGACCGAACCCCGCCACCATCGGCGGCTTCACCATCACGGTCGAAAACCCCTCTCCCAACACCTGGGTTTACACCCTGCCCAAAGAGGCTTCGCCTCCCAGCAACGGCCTGAGCCACTGGGTATTGGGCATCGGCACGTGTCGCGATCACGTGGTGTCATACTCGCCACAAAGCGGCTTCGAAGATTTCGGCTACCAGAGCCCCACAGGCTACTATGGGATCAAGTGGAATACCTCGTGGCAATCGGGCGAGACCAGCCGCTCGTTCACTATCGTGCTCGACGGCAACTACCCCGCCGGCACGGTGCAGGCAACCGTCAAGTACGGCCCTAAGGACACAACCGGCAACATCCTGGGACCGATCTGCTATCCGCGCTTCGGCAATGTCCAGGGCGGCAGCCTCACCGTCACCAAGGCGGTTGAGTTGAACGGCTGGGATGCCGACAGCACTTCCTTCAACATCTGCATCCAGGGGCCGTCCTACCCGAACGGCAACGAAAGCGGCGCCTGCCACGCCTTCAGCGGCGGCGAGTCCTACACCTGGCAGGGCCTGCAGGCGGGCGACTACACAGTCTCCGAGACCAACCCGGACGCGGCGAACTGGATTGTGTCCGGCGAAGGCGCTGTGACGGTGTCCCAGGGCCAGAACGCGACCAAGACCATCACCAACACGCGCAAGATGAACGACGTGACCGTGACCAAGACGGCCACGACCGTGTACACGCGCACCAATACCTACGAGTGGGACATCGACAAGACCGTCACCCCGACGCAGACTGACCTGTTTGAGGGCGAGTCGACTGTGTTGACCTATACGGTCAGCGTCACGCAGTCGCTGGCTTCGCAGGTTGACAGCGGCCACCGCGTCTTTGGCGACATCACGGTTGCCAACCCCGGCCCGGCCAAGACGCGCGTGGCAAGCGTCACCGATGTCTTGGCGGACGCTACATGTCCGGCCGTCACCTTCCCCAAGGAACTGGCCGCGGGCGAGTCCTTCACCTGCTCTTACGCTGCCGACCTGACCGGCGCCATTGGCGGCACGAATGTGGCGACCGCGACCCTGACCAACCAGAGCAGCTTCACGGGTTCGAAGGATTACGCTTTCGGCGAACCGACCACGACGATCGACGTCAACACCCCGATCACCGTCACCGACACGCAGCCTTCTTCGCTGGCGCCGTGGACGTTCAACGGTTCCGGTTCGCAGACGTACTCGCACCAGGTGACCTGCAACCTGAACGCCTTCGACGAGGGTAACAGCTACAACATCCCGGTCGCTAACACGGCAACCATCGAGCAGACCGGGCAGTCGGCCAACGCCAACGCCAACGTCACTTGCTGGGTTGGCGACCTGGAAGTGATCAAGGCCGTCAACTGGGGCAGCGTCACGCCTGACCAGGGCAAGACCTTCGAGATCTGCGTCACCGGCCCGTCCTTCCCGCAAGGCGACTGCAAGAGCGTCGGCTACAACGGCGGCTCGGCGGTTTGGGAGAACATCACCCCCGGCGCCTATACCGTGGTCGAGACTGACCCCGGCGCCGAGTGGACGGTCGTCGGCAACAACGTTCAGGTCAACGTGCCTACCGGCGGCAGCGCCCAGACGACCATCACCAACAGCACAGACGTCCAAACGGGCGA
>CAYXRG010000011.1:77455-84633 GCA_964467575.1 uncultured Caldilineaceae bacterium
CACGCCTGACCAGGGCAAGACCTTCGAGATCTGCGTCACCGGCCCGTCCTTCCCGCAAGGCGACTGCAAGAACGTCGGCTACAACGGCGGCTCGGCGGTCTGGCAGGGCATCATCCCCGGCGCCTATACCGTGGTCGAGACTGACCCCGGTCAGGGCTGGACGGTCAGCGGCAGCGGCGTGCAGGTGAATGTGCCCGCCGGCGGCAGCGCCCAGACGACCATCACCAACAGCACAGACGTCCAAACGGGCGACCTGGAAGTAATCAAGGTCGTCAACTGGGGCAGCGCCACGCCTGACCAGGGCAAGACCTTCGAGATCTGCGTCACCGGCCCGTCCTTCCCGCAAGGCGACTGCAAGAACGTCGGCTTCGACGGCGGCTCGGCGGTCTGGCAGGGCATCATCCCCGGCGCCTACACCGTGGTCGAGACTGACCCCGGCGCCGAGTGGACGGTCAGCGGCAACAACGTCCAGGTCAACGTGCCCGCCGGCGGCAGCGCCCAGACGGCCATCACCAATTCCACGGTCATTCCGGCCTCGTTGGGCGACTTCGTGTGGGAGGACAAGAACCAGAACGGCATCCAGGACGAAGGCGAACCCGGCATTCCCAACGTCGTCGTGACCTTGCGCCAGCCGGGACCGGACGGGGTGTGCGGCACGGAGGACGACAGCATCGTCGGCACGACGACGACCGACGCCAACGGCAATTACATCTTCACCGACTTGTTGCCGGGCGACTACTGCGTGCAGGTGACGCCGCCGCCGGACTTCGAGTTCACCATCCCGAACGCTGGTGACGACCCGACCAAGAACAGCAAGGTCGACCTGCTAACCGGCATCACGCCCGTCATCACGCTGGACCCGGGCGACAACGATCCCGACCAGGATGCAGGCCTCTTCAACACCAATCCTACCAATCTAGAAGAAGGCGACCAGCCGCTCGGCAACATGCTCTACCTGCCCATGCTTGGCCGCTAGCGCCAGGGTCTAGTTACGGCAACTGACGAGTGTAAAAGCCGGGTCTCCGCAAGGGGGCCCGGCTTCTATTTGTCGCTCTTAGGGAGAACGCTTCATGGCATGTGCGCCAAGCGTCCGTCATTCTGAAGCGATCGCTAACGCGGTGAAGAATCTCTTTGTCCCAGAGCTAGTGATGCCCGCTACGCGATGCTGGGTGCAGCGTGACAGGCGCTCGCATTGGGCGCTCAAAACACTTAACCCGCGCCCCCTCGCTCGGCTCGCAACAACGGCCAATACCAGATCAGCGAGAGCAGTGCGCCGGTGGCGGTGAAGGCCAGGGCTGCGCTGTAGGCCGCGGGCGGATACTGTCCGGCGGCGTTTATCGGAAACGCTCCGATGATCAGCCCCATCGTCCATTGCAGCAGGAACGTGCCGCCGATGGAGAAGACATTGACCGCGCTCACCGCCTTGCCCGTCATGCTCAACGGGAAGATCTGCCGCGCCTGCGCCACCGTCATGATGTTGAAGGCGCCCGTGATCCCGAATACCAGATAAAGCGCTCGCACCGCGCCCGCAGAGGGCGTCAGGGTGAGGGCATATTGGCTTGCTATGAACAGCAGGCTCGCCGCGACCAGCACGCGGGCCAGGCCAAAGCGGTCAGCCAGCCAGCCTGAGAGCGCAAATCCCGCCGTCGACCCGATGCCCAAGAGCAGCAGGATGTTGCCGGTCTCTACATCGGACAGGTTGAGCACATCGTACAGGTAGGGGCCGCTCCACAGCCCCTGAAAGCCCAGCAGCGTGCCCGTCAGGAAGAAGCTAAGCGGCACAATTCGCCAGAAGCGGCTGTCGGCGAACACCTGCGCCAGGCTGCCCTGGCCCGGCCGGCCGCCTGTCCACGCCACCCCGGGCGGCGCATTGCGCGTCCACAGCATAATGGCCGCGGCGATCAAGGCTGTCAGCGCCGCGCCGAAGAGAAAAACTGAACGCCAGCCGAACTGCGCGTTGAGCAGCGCCAGCGGCGTCGCCGCAACTAGCGCGCCCGACGAGCCGACGCCCACCAACAGCCCTGACACGGTGGCAAATCGCCGAGCCGGGAACCACTGGCTGAAGATCTTCAACGACCCCATGAGCACACCGGCCATGCCCATGCCGATCAGCGCGCGGCCCAGCGCCAGCACGCCGAACGAGGGCGCCACGGCAAAGACCAGGCTGCCCGCCACGCCCACGAACATCAACCCCGGCGTCACCCAGCGCGAGCCCCAGCGGTCCAGCCCGATGCCGAGCGGGATCTGCACTGCGGCGAAGGCGGCAAAGAACAGGCTCGTCATCAGGCCTAGCTGTGCAGCGCCCAACGCCATCTCGCGCGCCAGGTCCGGCGCGATGACCGCGTTGGCCGAACGGTAGAAATAGGACATAAAATACGCGGCCGTAAAGAAGCCGAACACTGCTGCTCGTCCCGATCTCATTGCATCCTTCGTCATTCGTTGGCTAGGTTCGTCGCTTGTGGGCGTCAGGGAGTCATCCGTCAGGCGTCACGAGTCAGGCGTCAGGCCCGCCCTTTTGACTCGTGACGCCCGTTCTATGTGTTTTCGCTGTGTGTTTCTTCTGATGCCTGCGCGAGCCGTTGTTCAGCCAGGGCGCAGTACGCTGCGTCGATCTCGTAGCCGGCATAGCGCCGCCCGTTGCGCAGAGCGGCCACACAGGTCGTCCCAGAACCGGCAAACGGGTCCAGCACCACGTCCCCCACGTATGAAAAGAGGCGGATCACCCGCGCCGCCAACGCCTCGGGAAACGGCGCCGGATGCCCTACGCGCTTGGCCGACTCCGGCGCGATCTCCCATACCGAGAGCGTAGCCTCCATGAACTCGTCGCGCCCGATGTCCGACTCGCCTCGGTCCGGCCGCGAATAGGCCTGCTTGGCAAAGACCAGCAGATACTCGTGGATGTCACGCAGCCGCGGCGACTTGGCGCTCTGCCAGCTTCCCCAGGCGCAATTGCCGCTGGCCCCCTTGCCCTTGCGCCAGATGATCTCGCCCATCGGCAGGAAACCGGCTTCGCCGTGTAGCGCGTAATAGAGCGCGTGCAGCGGGATGTAGGGCTTGCGTCCCAGATTGGCGATGTTGATCACATAGCGCCCGCCGGGGCGCAGCACGCGATAGACCTCGCGCGCCACGCCCGCGATCAGTTCCAGATACGCGTCTAGGCCGAGGTTGTCGTCATACTCCTTGCCCACATTGTAGGGCGGCGAGGTGAAGGCCAGCGCCACGCCGTTGTCCGGGATCGACGCCATGTCTGCGGATGACGCACAGTAGATGCGGCCGGCCCAGCCTTCGGGGCTAGGCGCGACGGCGTCTTCGGCGCGCAGTTTGACCTCCTGCACCGCCAACCCCTGATAGAGATTGCGCGCATAGAAGGCTGACGCGTCGTGAGCCTCGCGTCTGCCGGTCCCAAAGGAAGATGTGGAAGTTTTATTCATTGGCCGGGTTTTCGTGTAGGCGACAGGGCGCAGGCGATCCGCCCTGCCTCGGTCAGAGGGTCACACCCATGTACCGCAACGTTTTCAGCATCGTTTTCAGTATAACGAAAGCGCTAAGCCTTACTCAAAAATCGTCGTAGCGCATTTCGCCAAATACGAGTAGAATAGCGCAATGATATCCGGCATGTTGTTTTTTTGATCGCTCTGCTTCCGCCATGCACTGTAAGGAGACACGCCATGTTCGGCAAATCAAGATTCTCGCGTCGTGACTTTCTCAAAACTACGGCGGCGCTTGGGCTGGGCGGCGCCATGAGCAGCAGCCTATTGGCCGCCTGCGCGCCTGCCGGCCCCGCACCCGCCGGCGCGCCCGCGGCCGAGGGCGGCGCCGCCGGCCCGTCGGGGAGCGTCACAATCGCTTTGCATTTTGACCTGCAAAGCCTGGACCCGATCAAGACCTTTGCCCTGAACAATGGGCGCTGGCAGAAGAACGTGTTTGGCTACCTGGTCAAACGCGACGAAGAAATGAACCTCGTTCCCGGCGGCGGCCTCGCCCTGAGTTGGGAGCAGGAAGACGATCTCAACGTCGTCTTCAAACTGCGTGAGGGCGTCAAGTTCCACAACGGCGAAGACTTCAACGCCGATGCCGTAGTCTTCAGCTTCGAGCGTCTGCTCGACGAGGCGAACGCCTCGCCTCAGCGCTTCAACTACACCGCTATCGACCGCTTCGAGAAGGTCGACGATTACACTGTGCGCATGACGCTGAACGAAGTCGACCCGGTAATCATCACCAAACTGGCCGGCTATGGCGGCGCTATTGTGCCGCCTCAGTTTGTCGAAGAGCAGGGCGCCGACTATGTTTCCGCCACCAACATACCGGGAACCGGCCCCTATCAGATCGTCGAGTACAGAAAAGATGACAGCCTGACGTTGGAAGCCTTCGACGGCTATTGGGGCGAAGCGCCTAAGATCAAGACGCTGGTCTATCGCATCATCCCCGATGAGGCCACGCGCCTGGCCGAATTCCTCGCCGGCGGCGTGGACGTCGTGCAGTTGCAGCCGTCGCAGGTGGCTGCGGTGGAAGGCAGCGAGGATCTGGAGGTCTTCCCCACCGGCGTGCCTACGGTCAACGGCCTGCGCCTCGACGCCAGCAAGCCGCCCACGGATAACGTCAAGGTGCGCGCCGCCATCTGCCATGCCATCGACACCCAGACCGTCATCGACACCATCCTGCAGGGCTATGCTGTGCCGATGGCCGTGTGGCAAAGCCCCTATAGCTTCGGCTTCGACCCCGAATTGCAGCCCTATGCTTATGACCCTGAGCTGGCGAAGCAGTTGCTGGCCGAGTCCGGCGTAGCTGACCCGACGCTGGTCTACAACGTGATCGGCGACGACGCCACGGCTAAGGAGATCGCCAACACCGTGGCGGCCATGCTCGAAGCCGTCGGCTTCACCGTCACCATTGCCCAGAAAGAGCGCGCCACCTATTTCGACGACTATCGCGCCGGCACGTTAGACAACATCGTGCCCTTCGGCTGGGGCGGCTGGACCCTGGACGCCGACAACACCTACTACTCCATGTACTACACCGGCGAATCCTATAATCCCGGCTTCTCCGACCCGGAGATCGACGCCCTGCTCGACGAGCAGCGCGGCACGTTGGACCAGGAACGGCGCAAGGAGATCCTGTTCCAGGTCAACAAACTGATCTACGACCAGTATCCCGATGCCATGCTCTACCAAGCGCAATATCTGTGGGGCGTGAACAAGCGCGTCAAGGACTTGGCGCTGCCCGCCGACGAGCGGCTGTGGTTCGCCTCGGCCGGCGTCAGCTAAACTGCTCCCGCCTGTGGCACGATGATATCCCGGCAGCCGTCCATGAGCGGACGGCTGCCGGCATAACCCTAATCAAAACAGAACGGCCCGCAGCATGTGGAACTATCTGATCCAGCGCCTGTTCTATTCGATCTTTGTCCTGATCGGCATCAGCCTGATCGTCTTCATCACCGTGCGGCTGACGGGCGACCCGGTCGCTATGCTGCTGCAAGACGGCAACCCCAGCCAAGAAGACCTGGATGAAATGCGCCGTCTGCTTGACTTGGACAAGCCTGTGCCGGTGCAATACGTCAATTTTCTGGCCAAGGCCGTCACCGGCGACTTTGGGCGCAGTTTCCGCTACAGCACGCCTGCGCTCAGCCTGGTGTTGGAGCGCATGCCCGCCACGCTGAAATTGACGTTGGCGGCGATGAGCGTCGCCGTACTCATCGCGTTTCCCCTGGGCATCATCAGCGCTGTGTCGCGGGGCAGCCCGCTCGACTTCGGGGTGCGCCTCGTCAGCCTGATCGGCATCTCCATGCCCAATTTCTGGCTCGGCATCATCCTGATCATCATCTTCGGCGTCAACCTGCGCTGGCTGCCCGTTTCCGGCAGCGGCGGGCTGAAATACTTGATCATGCCGGCCATTGCGCTTGGCTCCGCCTTGGCCGGCACGCTGACGCGCCTGCTGCGCTCCAGCATGCTGGACGTGCTATCGGACGATTACATCCGCACGGCGCGCGCCAAAGGCCTGAGCGGACGCATGGTGCTCACCCGCCACGCGCTGCGCAACGCGCTGATCCCTGTGCTGACCATCCTGGGCTTGCAGTTTGGCCTGCTCCTGGGCGGCGCGGTGATCATCGAAAACGTATTCGCCTGGCCCGGCGTCGGGCGCCTGGTCGTCACCTCCATCGGCCTGCGCGATTATCCGGTCGTCCAGGCCTCTGTCATTCTGCTCGCCGTCATTCTGCTCACCGTCAACTTGCTCGTCGATCTGCTCTATACCGTCGTCGACCCGCGGGTCACTCTGGACTAGGCGAAATCGTCATGGCATCTTCCTCTCAGGCAAACAGCGCAGCGCTCCGCGCCGAGTTGTCGGCCTCGCAGGCCGCCGAAAAAGCATCCCGCGCCCGCAGCCGCCAACGATGGCGCCGCGCCCTCCTCTCCTTGCGTCGCGATCCCTCGGCCATCTTCGGACTCATCATCCTGTCGATCGTCATCTTCGCCGCGCTCTTCGCCCCCTGGATCTCGCCGCACGATCCGGGACTGGTTGACCCGCTGAAGCGTCTGCTGCCCCCCTTCTGGAGCGAGCCGCAGGGCAGCATGGAGCACATTTTGGGCACGGATGCGGTCGGCCGTGACATCCTCTCACGCATCATCTACGGCGCGCGCATCTCCCTGAGCGTCAGCCTGATCTCCGTATTGTTGAGCAGCGCGCTCGGCGTGTCGCTCGGTCTGCTCGCCGGCTATTATGGCCGCTGGGCCGACGCCATCATCATGCGTCTGGTCGACATCCAACTCGCCTACCCGCTCATCCTCTTCGCCATCACGGTAGCCGCCATCTTCGGCGCCAGCCTGCGCAACCTCATCATCGTGCTCGTCATCGCCAACTGGGTCACCTATACGCGCGTCGTGCGCGGGGAAGTGCTGGTGCGGCGGCAAACGCAGTACGTCGAGGCGGCGCGCGTCAACGGCTGCCGCGATGGGCGCATCATCCGCCAGCACATCCTGCCCAACGTCTTTTCTTCGATCCTGGTGATCTTCACGCTCCAGGTCGCCTTTGTCTTGATCCTGGAGTCCGGCCTCAGCTTCCTGGGCCTGGGCGTGGAGCCGACGATTCCGACCTGGGGGTCGATGCTCAACGAGGGACGCAACTACATCATGACCGCCTGGTGGCTGGAGACCTTCCCCGGCCTGGCGATCATGTTCACGGTG
>CAYXRG010000011.1:84733-88126 GCA_964467575.1 uncultured Caldilineaceae bacterium
CATGACCGCCTGGTGGCTGGAGACCTTCCCCGGCCTGGCGATCATGTTCACGGTGTTGGGCATCAACTTGTTGGGGGATTGGATCCGCGACGTGCTCGACCCGCAGTTGCGCATCGATTGAACGCGTCGATTACGCGTAGGCGTTAAGCGTCACGAGTCACAAGTCATCTGTCAATTCTGACTCGTGACGCTTTCACGCCACTCCTGTTCCAGCACGGCGTAGAGCAGCGCATCCCACCAGCGACTCTTGAAATATTCTTTCTCGCGCAGCCTGCCTTCTAGCTGCATGCCGAGCTTCTCCAGCACGCGCGCCGACCCGCGATTCTCCGCGATGCACCACGCCGAGACGCGATGCACGCCCAACTCCTCGAAGCCATAGGCCACGACGGCGCGGGCGGCCTCGGTGGCGTAGCCGCGCCCCCACTCTGCCGGCGCAAACTCATAGCCGATCTCCGCCTCGCGTTCGTCAATTTTCTCGCGGCGGATGCCCGCGTTGCCGATGAGACGACCGCCGGCCTTTGTCACCACCGCCCACTGGAATTTGATGCGCGGCTGTACCTGCTGCTGTGCGATGAAGTTGCCGATAAACGCCTGCACGTCTTGCAGCGTGCGCTGCTCCCATGTGTTGTAGCGCAGATAGAGCGGGTCCTTCTGGTAGGCCAGCACCGCCTCCCAGTCCGCCTCTTCGAACTCGCGCAGGATGAGCCGTTCGGTGACTAGCTGCATCGACGCGGCCTCAAGCGGTCGTTTCCGCCACCGGCTGCACCGGCGTACCGTCCAGGCGACGCTCGCGCGCAAAGGCGATGTGCGTCCGGCCATCAGGCCGCGCCTGCACCGTACGCTGCGCCGGCTGTGCGCTCTCCGCCGCCAGGCGAATCATCGCCAGGTTGGCGATGCGGTGCGCCTCGGCGCACTCGCGCAGATAGTCGCCCTGGGCGGTTTCGTCCGGCACTTCGGTGATCCAGTCGAGCAGCGTGATGTCGGGATAGCGCAGCGAAAAACTGCGCCAGGTCACCTCGTCCCTGCCCCGGTCCACCCCGCGATAGAAGAAAAGCATGTCGTCGTACACGTCTTTGGGCGACGTTTCGGGCAACCATTGATGGCCGTATGCGTCGTAGCGTTCCAGCCAGAAGCGGTTGCGCTCGTGCAGCCACGCGGCGCTGCGCACGGCCTGGGTCACGACGGAACGCAGCGACCCGGCGGCGCTGCGCAGGAAGGGGCGCGCCGCGTCTTCCGCATAGGTCACGATGCCGTAGATCATGGCCTGCACCACCTGATACGAGACGCGGAAGCGCGGCGGCGAGTTGTAACCGGCGAAGGGCTGGCACCACTCGTGCGAGGGCACGCCGTGGTTGTCGACGATGGCGTCGGGCAGCCAGCGCCGCCAGACCTCCCAGCGGAAACGCGCCTCGCCAAAGGGCGTATCCGGGTTGTAGAGATCGATGCCGATCTCCATGCCTGCGGCGTTGAAGCGCGCGGCGTGGTGCTTCCAGCGCGGGTGCTCCGCCATCAAGCGGTAGTGGGCGGCGGCCCCGTCCGGGTTGGCGAAGGGCAGAAAGACGAGGTTGACGCCAGCCAGCCAGCCGCGCAGCGCAGGGTCGGTCGCCAGGTCGCGGATCAGGTCCACCGCAGCGGTGGTGCTGGAGACCTCGTTGGCGTGGTGGCGCGCTACGATCAGGCAGGTAGGCTTCTGTAGGGATAGCTTGAGGCGCGAGGCGTGCGTCTGCCCGCGGGCGAGGGGCAGGTGCACGTCCACGGCGTAGCCGGTGCGCCCCTGGTACGAGCGGCCTACCGGCCAGACGGTGACGCCGGGCAGGTCTTCCAACTCGGCCAATTCCGTTTCCAACTGGCGCGGGCCGATGACCAGGCTATCGGCGCGCGGCGCGCTTTCGGGCGGCGCATCGTCGCCCGGCTCGCAGGGCGGCAACGTCACCGCGCCGGCGACGCGCCCGGCTGCGCAACAACGCAGTTCCACTTCGATGCCGGGCGGCAGTCCCGTATGCGTTCCCGCGATGTCGCGCCACTGCGCCAGGATGCGACCGGCGAACTCGGCGGCGATCGGGTTTGCATAGTGCAGCGAGGCAATTGCGTGTTTGACCGCCGCGCCCGTTGCGTCCAGTTCGATGCCGCTCACCTCCACGCGCAGCGGTTCGGGCAGGTCGCGGCGATCCCCGGCTACGATGCCCTTGCCGGGCACGAGCGCGGGGACTTGCCACGCTTGCAGCGTCACCGTGGCGCGCGGGGCCTCCGTGGGCAGCGGCTCGCCCTGGGCGCCTGCGTAGTCGTGGATCAGCGGCAACACCTGGCCTGCCGCGGAGATGGGCCTGCCGCAGAAACTCTCCCCCAGCGCGGCCAGGTAGTCCAGCGTGTTGAAGTAGATGTCCTCGTGCAGCGCCTCGCTCGTCGACACGAACTCCTCGTAGATGCCCAGCGGTTCGTCCGGCCAACCGAAATAGCCCTCCACCTCCAGCCGGTCGAAGTAGGGTTCGTTGTCGGGTGTGGGCCGGCCGCGCGACACCTCCAGCACATGGCTGCGCAGCGCGGGCAAAATCGCCTGCTGGTAAAAGTCCCAGAAATGCTGTTCGTCGGTGGGGACGTGCCAGGCGCGCGGTGCGCCGCCGGCGTCACGCAGCGCCACACCGGCGCTCGAAGGGTGCACCAAGCCGTACTCCGGCATGCCCGCCAGGTAGGGACGCTCGTCGAAGAGCACGAAAAGGTCGTCTTCGTGGATCGTCTCGCCGTGGGCGTTGTAGGCGACGAGACGGTAGGCGGGCAGCAGGCCGTTGGCGCAGCGCGGCACATCGGCGGCGGGCTTGCAGTGCAGTCGCACGCTCTCCGCGTCCAAATTCAGCGCGGTCTGCACGAGTTCTTTGGCCGGGAACCATTCTTGCAGCCAGCGCGTGGGCAAGTCCACCCACTTCGCCGCCTCGGAAGGAGGGCGAAACTCGGCAAAGTAGAGGTCGACCGCAGCCGCGCCGCGCGCCTCCAGCAGCGGGAGTTGCTCTTCCTGCAGCCAGGCCACGCCGGCCTTGTGTACGGGCAGCACACGCAGCCGCACGCGGTGATTGCCGCGCGACAGCGCCGCGTCGATCTCCGTCGCCAGCTTGCGCCGCGCGGGCAGCGGCGCGCTGCAGAAGAAGGTCAACGTGTCGCGCGACTCATCGGCGTCTACGACATAGCGGTCGGTGTTGCGCGCCAAATACGGCAGCACGATCTCCTCAGCCAGCCGCCGCACGCGCGAGACGTTGTCCTCGCCGTCGGGCGTGCCCCACTCGTAGCGGAACACCTGACGCGCCAAGACCTCGGGCGAGGCGGCGCGGCGCCGGTCGATGGGCAGGCTGCCGCCCGACTGCACTTGGGCCAGCGCCAGTTTGACCGCAGGCGGATGCCCCA
>CAYXRG010000011.1:88226-92393 GCA_964467575.1 uncultured Caldilineaceae bacterium
CTGCCGCCCGACTGCACTTGGGCCAGCGCCAGTTTGACCGCAGGCGGATGCCCCAGGCTGATGCGACGCACGCCAGCGGCCAGAGCAGCCAGCGTCTCCATCTCTGCGCCTCGCGCCAGCGCCGTCCCGTTCAGGTACGGGTAGACGTTCGCCAGGTAGGCCGCAGCCGGCGCGCTCAACGTGATCACGCGGCCTTCGGCGGCCAGGGCGGAACTGCCTGCACCGCCGTCCAACGCCAGGACTAATTCTGAGCCGGACGCTTGGCCGGGGTCGCCGGCAAAGGCCAGAGGCAACGTAGCGCCGGCCGTCTCCAGCCCGATGCGCGCGGCCAGGTCGATGGCCGCACAGCCGGTCGCCAAGTCGATCTGCGCGCCGAGCGCGATGCGCACACGCGTGTCCGCGGGGGTGAAGCCGTCTGTGCCGGGCGCGAACAGGCCGCCTTCTTCCGTGGTGTAGAGGCGCGCCAGATCAGGCGCAAGCTCATGCTGTGGGGCGGATGCGCCGGCGTTCTCGGCGGCGGGTGCAGCAGATGGCGGAGCGCCTGCCATCTCGTCGAGCAGCGCGGCCAACAGCTCCGGTCGCCCGGCTTCCACCCACAGGGCGCGGCGTCCGTTCAGGTCCAGCCAGGCGACATAGCCGCCGTCGACCCGGTGCAGGGTGTCGAGGGTTGCGCCGGCCCAGGGCGTCTCATGGATGGGACGGGGAAACTTCAAGCTGCTGACGAAAACGGGGATGTGACGGTCGTCGACGCCGGACAGGGTTTGCGCTACGGGCAGGCGCAGGGCGGGCGTCTCCAGGCCAATGCGCGCGGCGAAGTTGGCGCAGGCGGCCCACACGGCGGGCGTAAACAGGTCGGGCGTAAGCGGCACGATACAGGCGGCGGCGCCGTCGGCTAGCCCGTCGCCGTTCTCATCCAGCAGCAGGCCGGCGGGGGCTATGCGCCAGAGGTCATTCCAGTTGGTCATTACGCTCCCTTTCGTGCTTGGGCGGTTTTGCATGTTATACCACCAAAAGGGGCGCGCGTGCTAACACGAGAAGGGAGATTGCGGAGCGCGCGCCTCACGCGTCAGGCGTCGGGAGTCACGCATGACGCCTGCACTCTTGGCGGCTGTGCAGCTAGCTCTGCGCTTTGACAAGCCCCCAATAGGCGGCATATACTGGAGACGCTCCTACAGTCGTGCTTTCCGACCGGTTTTGTCGCGTGGTTTTGGCTTCGTGCATCGTCTGTGCGCTTTGCGCATGACAGATTGCGCGCAAGCTCCTGATCACTCCCTAAGCCTGGTCGTTTGGGTATTGCCGGAAGGCGGGCCGCCTCCTCTCCTGCGCAGCCGAAACAACCCGCTCCGGCGTTACAGCGTGCTATCGTCCACTCTTTCCACAACCCAATAGGAGGCGCGTGATGCTCAAGAGATCCCAACGGTATTCGCTTTTGGGCCTGTTGCTGGTCTTGGCCCTACTCGTGCAAGGCTGCGTCGTGCAGCCGGTAGCGCCCGCTGCGGAGGAAGGCGCCAAGTGGTGCAGCGGCGTCGACATCACCTTCTTCCCCGGCGGCCCCGCAGGCGGCGTCTTCGCCAATAACGTCTACAACGGCGCCAAACAAGCCGAGGCGGACCTTGGCCCCAACGTCAATTATGTCTTCTCTGACTGGGACCCGCAGAAGATGATCCAGCAGTTCCAAGAGGCCGTCGCCACCAGCCCGGACGGCATCGCGGTCATGGGCCATCCGGGCGATGACGCCTTCTCACCGCTGATTGACGAGGCGGAGGCTCAGGGCATCATCGTCACCAGCCAGAACACGGAACTGCCCGCCAGCTTCTCCAAGTACCAGAGCAACGGCTTCGGCTATGTCGGCGCGGTCAACTACACCGCGGGCTACAACCTGGGCAAAGAGGCTGTGGCTCGCTTCGACCTCCAGGCCGGCGACCGCGCCATGGTCTGGGGTCTGCTCTCGCAGCCCTCGCGCGGCGAGCGCACCCAGGGCGTGATCGACGCGCTGGAAGAAGCGGGCGTGACGGTCGATTACCTGGAGATCGACGCAGCGACCAATGCCGACCCGGCCGCAGGTACGCCGACCTTCACCGGCTATGTCTCCTCCAATCCCGACGTCAAGCTGGTAGTCACCGACCACGGCGGCCTCACCGCCACGCTGGAGACCTACCTCAAGGCTGCGGGCAAGGGGCCGGATGACGTCTACGGCGCAGGCTTCGACTTGTCGCCCGCGACCCTGGCGGCCATCCGCGGCGGCTGGACCGACCTGGTGATCGACCAGCAGCCGTGGCTCCAGGGCTACCTGCCCATCCTGCAGATCTGCCTGACCAAGGTGTACGGCTTTGCCGGCCTGATGATCGATACCGGCGCCGGCTTTGCCGACAAGGACAACGTCGAGTTCCTCGCCCCGCTGGTCGAGAGGGAGATCCGGTAGCCTCGCCTGCGCCACCCCCTGTGTAGGGGGCTGCGGGCGCGGCGTCCATGCCGCATTCGCGACGGCAGGGCAACGAGATTCTGTCCTGCCCTGCCGTCCGTCTTCAGTCGCTCATTGCTGGGAGATTGCCCGTGCCTGATACAACGCATGCCGGTCAGGAGCCGATGCTCCGGCTGGTCAATGTTTCCAAATCCTTCGGCGAAGTCAAATCGCTGCAGAACGTCAACTTCGAGGTGTGGCCCGGCGAGGTCGTCGGCCTGCTCGGCGACAACGGCGCGGGCAAGTCTACGCTCGTCAAGATCATCACCGGCTACCATCAGCCCGATCCGGGCGGCGAGATCTACTTCCACGGCCGCCGCGTCGAGCAGCTATCCGTGCCCGAGGCGCGCAAGCTGGGCGTAGAGACCGTGTACCAAGAAAAAGCGCTGGCCGACAAGCAGAGCTTGTGGCGCAACATCTTTATGGGGCGCGAGCTGGCGGGCAAGTTCGGCTTCTTAGACGTTAAACGCATGCGGCGCGAGACCGAAGAGCTGATGACCTCGAAGATGGGCTTCACGTCTAAGGCGGTCACGACGGACACGCCCGTGCGCACGCTCTCCGGCGGCGAACGCCAGGGCGTCGCCATTACGCGCGCCCTCTACTTCCAGGCGCAGCTCATCATTCTCGACGAGCCGACGATGGCGCTCTCCCTATCGGAAACGCGCAAGGTGCTGGATTTCGTTACCAGCATCCCCAAAGCCGGTAAATCGGCCATTTTCATCGACCATAACATCTTTCACGTCTACCCGGTGGTGGACCGCATCGTCGTACTTGACCGCGGGCGTATCGCCGGCGAGTTCACCAAGGCGGAAGTCACCCTGGACGAACTCATCGACCGGCTCTACCATGTCGCCAAGACCGGCGTCCTCCGTTGACTATCCGCCCCGGACGCCCCGGCAGACGATCCCAACCCCACGCACCCTGAGGACGCACGCGGATGGACACACAACTCGACACGCGCCGCAAATCGGACGAACGCTCGGCTATCAGCCGCTTCCTGCGCGGTTATACGCTGCAGATCGGCATCGTCTTTGTGGCCTTATTGATCTGGACCTTCTTTGCCATCGGCTCGCCCCAAACCTTCTTTTCCTATAACATCTACCGGGCGTTTATGTCCACGACGCCCTTTTTCGCTATCGTGGCCTTGCCGATGACGCTGGTGGTAGTCACGGGCGAGATCGATCTGTCCTTCACCTCCATCATGTCGTTTGGGGTGTTGGTCTTCGCCACGGTGATGACGTTCACCGGCAACCTTTGGCTGGCGATGCTCGCCTGTCTAGTGGCCGGCTTTCTCGCCGGGCTGCTCAACGGCTACCTGATCGTCGCCTTCGGCGTGCCCTCGCTGGTCGTGACCATCGGCACGCAGTTCTTCTGGCGCGGCGCGGTGCAAGTGTTGACGGGCGGCAACGGCGCGTCGCTCCTCGCCACGCGCGACACCTTCTTCTACAACCTCCTCGTTGGCCGGCTGTTCGGGCTGATTCCCATGCAGATGGTGTGGACGGTGGTGATCGCGGTGTTGACCTGGGTCTTTCTCAACCGGCACCGTTTCGGCGCGCACGTCTATTTGATCGGCGACAACATGGAAAGCGCGCGGCTGATGGGCGTCAACGTGGCGCAGCGCAAGATGCTGGTCTTCGCCTGGGTGGGCATTGCCGCGGCCCTGGCCGGCCTCATCGCCAGCCTGGAAGTCACCTACTACTGGCCGA
>CAYXRG010000012.1:0-9942 GCA_964467575.1 uncultured Caldilineaceae bacterium
AACGCGCGCACGGGTGCAAACGTCGTTTTTTCGCTATCGGCAAGATCGAAGTCCTCCGCCGTTTGACCGGCGGCCACGGTTTCGGTATACTATACCTTTGTGGGCGGAGTCGGCGCGTAGCCGAAAACAGACGTTGTGGGCGGCGATTCACTGCTCTCAGCGAATGACGCCAACCCTTTGAAATTGCGACGGCACGGAAGTCGCAAAGCCGCTCCGCAAGCGCCAGGCAGTGAGCGTTAAGCCCTGGCCGCGGCTCTAGGAAAGGAAGCAGCTATGTACGCAGTGATACGAACCGGCGGCAAGCAGTATCGCGTGGCCGCTGGCGATTCCGTCGAAGTCGAGAAACTCGACGGCGAGATCGGCGAGACGATTACGCTGGACGATGTGTTGCTCGTTGCCGACGGCGATACCGTCCAGATCGGCCAGCCAACCGTTGCAGGCGCCTCGGTATCCGCCCGCATCACGGGACAGCATCGAGGCAACAAGGTGCGCGTGTTTCGCTATAGGCCGAAGAAGCGCATTCGCGTGCGCAGCGGGCATCGCCAGTATTTGACCCGCCTGCAGATTGAGTCTGTAAACCTGTAGGTTCCGGTGAGCGGTACGGACAGCGAGTAAGAACGGAGAAATAAGCGATGGCACACAAAAAAGGCGGCGGTTCCAGTCGCAATAACCGGGACAGCAATGCGCAACGCCTGGGCGTGAAGCGCTTTGGCGGCGAATTCGTCTCCGCCGGCAGCATCATTGTTCGCCAGCGCGGCACGAAATTCCATCCGGGAATCAATGTCGGCATCGGTAGGGACGACACCCTGTTTGCCACATCCGACGGCTACGTCACCTTCGAGTGGGCGCGCGGCGGCAAAAAGCAGGTGAGCGTATACGACGAAAAGGCGAGCGCGTAAATGAAAGCAAATATCCACCCGACCTATTATCCAACCGCGAGGGTGACGTGCTCTTGCGGTGCGACATGGACGACGGGCAGCACCGTGCCGGAAATCCGCACGGACGTATGCAGCACATGCCACCCGTTCTACACAGGCGAACAGCGCATCGTCGACACGGCCGGCCAAGTCGAGCGCTTCATGAAGCGTCTCGAACGCCGCCAGACCGACGCGGCCCGCCGCCAGTTGCAGCAACAGGTGCGCAAAGAGGCGGATGAAGCCGCCCGCCGCGCCCGCGCTCGCGGCGACGACCCCGAAGCGGCCGCCGCCCAGGTGCTTGCCAAATACGAACAGGAATAGCGCCGGCGGCATAGCAGCCGTTGAGATGTTCATAATGGGCAGGGGCTTTGCGCCTCTGCCCTTTTGATTTTTGCCCCTGTTGCGGTATCCTATCAGTAGCTCGCGGCTTGGCCAATGCCGAGGGGCTCGCCGTCACACCTCGCCCGAGGACAGCACGCCATGCACTACCAATCGAACGAAGGATGGCTCGAGATCATCTGCGGGTCGATGTTCAGCGGCAAGACCGAAGAGCTGCTGCGGCGCATCCGTCGCGCCGAGATCGCACGCAAAAAGGTCCTCGTCTTCAAGCCGCAAATCGACCATCGCTACGGACGCGAACAGGTCGCGTCCCACGTTGGCAAGATGCGCGCCGAAGCGATCGCTGTCGCCAGCGCCCAAGAGATTCTGGACCTGGTTCAGCCTGATACGCAGGTGGTCGCCGTTGACGAAGTGCAGTTTTTCGACTGGACGATTGCGGATGTTTGCAGCGTGCTCGCCAACGCGGGGTTGCGCGTGATCGCTGCCGGGCTGGACCAGGACTTTCGCGGAGAGCCTTTTGGGCCGATGCCGTTGTTGATGGCGTTGGCTGAACAGGTAGACAAGCTTCAAGCCATCTGCGTCGTGTGCGGTTCGCCGGCCAGCCGTACACAACGCTTGATCGACGGGCGACCTGCCCGTTATGACGACCCCATAATTCTTGTCGGCGGCAGTGAAAGTTACGAAGCCAGGTGCCGCCGCTGTCATCAGGTGCCGGGCAAGCCTGCACCGAATGGCGCGCTCGATGCGCTGCGACGAACTTCGGCAGAAAAATAGATACAATTGCGAAAACAAACCGGGGCAGCCGTACGGCTGCCCCGGTCCGATCTGCCGCCGGCGTTACCGGCGTTACCGAACATCCATAGCCAGCACGTCACCCGTCACGGAGTCGACAATCACCGTGGCCGTTTGGCGGCTCGTGCTCAGCTCCACGACCCACACATCGGCGCCGTCACGCTGATCAGGAGAAGCGACTTTTTCGATGATCGCGCCGCGGAGCAGGCCGGCATTTTCGACGGCCTCAACCGCAATGTCTATCGCTTCCCTTGCGCTGATGCCGCCGTCCGGTTCTCTCGTCTGAGCAGTCGCAGCCTGGACAGGGCGTGCGCCAAGCACGACATCGATCGCGACGGTTTCACCGTTGCGGATTACCGTCAGCGTCACCTCCTGACCGGGCGAAGCCTTGGTCACCAGATAGCTTACCAAATCCTCGAAACGTTGCACCGCTTGACCGTCGATGGCCGTCACAATGTCGCCGCCACGGCGATACTGGACGCCGTTCCGCCCCTGAACCGTTTCGTCACCGCCGCGCAGCCCCGCTGCATCTGACGGGCCGCCCGGAATCACCTCCGCCACATACACGCCCAACAGGTCGTTCGGCAATTCAAGCGTCTTGGCCAGCTCGGCGGAAATGGTCGAACCGCTCAGTCCTAGGTAGGCGTAGTCGTATGCGCCGTTCTCGATCAGGGCGGGCACGACACGGCGCACCACAGCCGCCGGAATGGCAAAGCCCACGCCGGAATTGCTGCGCACTTCGGAACGAATGGCGAAGTTGACGCCTACAACTTGGCCGTACAAGTCGAGCAGCGGGCCGCCCGAATTACCGGGGTTGATCGCCGCGTCCGTCTGAATCACGTCCGGCAGCGTGTATCGCGTCTCCATAGCGTCTCCGACAGGCAGACCGCGCCCAAGTGCGCTGACAATGCCTGTCGTCATGGTGCCGGCCAGGCCGTAGGGGTTGCCGATAGCCACGACTGTATGACCCACGCGCAGGCTGTCGTTCACCTCGACCTGCAACGGCCGCCATTCCATGCCTTCCGGCGGCGTCACCTTGATCACCGCCAGATCGGCTTGCGGGTCCGCGGCCACCACTTCCGCATCAGCCCAACGTCCGTCATTGAAAATAACGAGCACGCTGACCGCATCTTCCACGACATGGTTGTTGGTGACGATGTGGCCCTGTCCGTCATAGATAAAGCCCGACCCTTGACTCTCCAAGAGAGGGCCTTCCCCCTCCGGCATGTTGAACCCTGGGAACATGGCGGACTCGGCGCGCGTCGTCACCTGGATGTTCACCACCGAAGGCGCCACGCTCTCATATAGATCCGCCAGCGCCTCCTGATCCGTAACCAACGAACTATCGTCGACGGACGCCGGGGCTGCAATGTAGGCCGGCTCCGCCGTGATGGACTGCATGGACTGCGCCGATTCCCACAAAACAGGAATATACAGGGCCGCCAAAACCACTGCCGCCGCACACGCCAAGATCAGGATCGTTCTCCAGGCCAGTCTGCCGCGTTTGGGAAGCGAGTTGTTGTGTTTCGCTTCAATCAAGTCGTACCGATCATCTCCCATAGGAGTCTCCCCTTCATACAACACTACAAATGGTTGCTTGTGCTTCATGGACTGCCGCAACCGACCAGATACTCACAGTCTCTGGGAAACGGCATCAAATTAAACATAACAGGCACAGCTTAAATCTCGATTAAGCGGCCTTGAAGACTGCCTAAGAGCGTCTCCGCCCTATGGCGTTTCTTCCGATGCCGTATCAGGCACAACTTGCTCCGGCGCTGCCGTCTCCGGAAGTTGGGCTTGGCCGCCGGCTGCCAGCGCCAACTGCTCCAGCGTCATGCGCAGTGCGTCGATCTCGCGGCCGTAGCCGGTCCAATCTCCCTGGCCTGCCAACTCCTGCGCGCGGGCGAAGTGCTGGTTCGCCGTGTCGACCAACTCCTCAAGCGACTGGGACAGGCCCATCTCGAGGGCGGGCATAGCGATCTCCCCGTCAGAGGTTACCAACTGCTCAACCGCTAATGCGCCGCCATAGGTAGCCAGTTCCTGCAGACTTGCATCGGCTAACAACTCGCTGCCATACAGCGCGACAAAGGCAAGCCCCATGTTCTCGGCCATCCTAACGACCTCGCCGTCAGACACAATCACGCGCTTCAACTCCGGGATTCTGCCGTTGGCCGCTTGCAGATAAAGCGGTTCTACATACACCAAGCTGTTGGCGACCGGAATCACGAGCAGATTGCCGCGAATGACATCGCTGCCCTGCTGGCTCCACAGGCTGAGTTGCGCGCTGATCGTGGGGTCCTGGTCGATGCGCGCCTCGATCTGTTTTGGACCGAAATGCAGCGAGTCCTTGCCGAACTCGAAGACGAGCATGTCGCCATAGTTCTCCGGATCGCTCTTGGCCGACAGCCACGCGATCATGTTCTCGCGGTTGGCCGGCGTAAAAGGCAGAATCTGGAGATATTCAAGCTTGTCCTCCCCCGGCAACTCCATGAGCACGTAATACGGCTCCATGAGCAGCGGCTGGCTGCCGAAGATCTCCTCCGGCCACGCCCACATGTCTTCCCGATTGTAGAACTCGTTGGGATCGGTCATGTGATAGGTCAGATACATTGTCGCCTGGATCGTGAACATATCCGCCGGGTAGCGTAAATGCGCCAACAGATCGTCGGGCATATCGCTCATCGGCGCAAACAAATCGGGGAAAATGCGGCTGTACGCCGCGATGATCGGGTCGTCGTCGTCCACGACATAGAAACGCATCGACCCGTCATAGGCGTTCGTCACGATCTTCACCGAATTGCGGATATAGTTGATGTTCTGAGTCGGCTGGCTGTACGGGAAGCGATTGCTGACCGTGTACGCATCGTGGATCCAGTGCAGATGCCCGGACGAGTCAATCACGATGTACGGATCGCGGTCATAGCGCAAGAACGGCGCGACCATCTGCACCCGCTCGCGAATGTTGCGACGCCAGAGCAGT
Source organism: uncultured Caldilineaceae bacterium (assembly GCA_964467575.1). Taxonomy (GTDB): domain Bacteria; phylum Chloroflexota; class Anaerolineae; order Caldilineales; family Caldilineaceae; genus JASGTU01. The sequence goes on from CAYXRG010000012.1 coordinate 5,029, forward strand.
TGGCTTTGCGGCTCGATGTCAGAGTTCAACAGCATGTTGATGTCGGCAAAGCGCACGGCGAACAGCAGACGCGACCACAGGCTCATGGCAATGCCCGTGTCAGCCTCGAAGCGGGTCATCACATTGCCTTCGCCCCGCGGATAGCTGAACTCCATCTCCTTCGTTCGCCCGATGACATAGCTGTCTGTGAGTTCACCGAAGTAGATGTGCGGCCGCGTGATCGGTATCGCGCCTTGCGGCGGCAGGTCCTTCACATAGAAATCGGGCAAACCGTCACGCGTCACCTGCGCGACGGGCGAGGCCGCTACGCCGAAGCCGTGCGTGTAGACCAGCCGCTGGTTTACCCAAGTCTGGGCGTCCTGCGACAAGTTGCCGGGGACCAATTCGCGCGCGGCCAACATGACTTGCCTGCGTTCGCCGTTGATGACATAGCGGTCAATGTCGATGTCGTTGAACTGATAGTACTGGCGCAGCGCCTGCACCTGATTATATGTCTGCAGCAGCGGGCGATAGTCCCACAGCCGCACGTTGGTTAAGGTGCTGGCTTCCTCCAGCAGCGCATCCGCCGTAACGCGGCCCTGCACCTCGTAATCCTCGACGCGGATGTCCGTCAGGTCATACGCTTCGCGCGTCAGGCGAATATTGTGCTCAATGTACGGCCGCTCCAAGTTCAATTCGTTGGGGCTGACCTGGAAACGTTGCACGAAGCCGGGGAAGACGTTGCCCGCAAGTACGGCCACCGATATCCACACCACGAACAGCGCGACCATCGCCCGCCAAGCGCGGCGCTGAAATACCGTCGCCAACAAGGCCACGGCGGCTACGAGCGTGACGATAGCTAGAATGTTGTAGGCGGGCAATTGCGCCTTAACATCTGTATAACCGGCCCCATACACCGGGCCTCGCTGGCTATACACCAACTCATAAGCGTTGATGCGGTACTGCCACGCCATCAGCGCCAGGATGAGCGAAACCAACACGCCGAGATGCACCAGCACCCGCGTTCGCACCTCCCAGCCTCGCCAGCCTATGCCGCTGGCAAGGATCGCGCCGGCGAGTGAGAAGACCAGCGCCGCCATGAGCCACGTCCGCACCGCTTTCCAGATCGGCAGCGTAAAGACGAAGAACCCAACGTCGCGTCCAAACACCGGATCCGACAAGCCGAACTGAGACTGGTTGAAGTAAAGAAGCACATCTTCCCAGATGGCCGAAACCGATAGCCCAACTAAAAAGGCCAGCGCGCCCGCCGCCGCCAGCAGCGTGGGGACGACCCGCAGCCCAAACGCCGCCGCGATCTGTTCTAATGGCGTACCGGACAACCCGCGCGGGTCCAGCCGCCGCGCGAGGAAGATGTTCAACGCCACGAACAACCAGAACAGCCCTCCGCCCACGGCAAATAGACTAAGCCGCGCGGCGATGCGCGTGGTAAACACGGACGTCAGCCCCAAGCTGTCGAACCAACTCCAATCGGCCAACAGCCCGATGATCTGGTTGAAGAAGATGAAGATCAGAAACGGAATCAGATACCACAGAGCGCGCCGTGGATTCCCGCGCTGAGGGGGACGCGCCCTCTCCCGGTCAACCGGCGGTCCCTCTCCGCCGCTCTGAAGATTCTCTTCAAGCGAGCGGATCAGGTCAGAAAATGGATCAGTATTTCGCATGGCAAATCCTCTCTATAGTCTTTGACGTTTCATTGTAACAGAGAAATGGGAAAACCGGCTGTAAGGCCTGCCCGTTTATACCTGTGCTATAATTCCGGCCATGTCATCCGATTGGCCCGACCCCCTGGCCGCGCCGGAAGCGGCGCGCATCCAGACGGCATTGGAGCAGTTCTGGCCGCTCTTGGCCGACCTGGCCGAATTGCTCGCCGCACAGGAACTCCTGCTCGGCGTTGAGCGCGTCGCCGCGCTGCGCAGCCTTGTCCTAGAACTGATGCTGGCGTTGAACGGCATTCAACGACCGGCCGGCGCGCGAACGTTGAACCGCTACCTAAGCCGGCGCCAGCGGGAAGCGCTGGAAAAGACGCTGATCACGCCTCGACCCGACCACGACGCCTACGTAGGCCAGGCAGTCGCCCTCGTCGTGATCTATCGCTGGTATGCGCCGCAGTTAGTCGACAAATTTGGACTTGCATACCCCGCGGAAACCGAGCAAGAAGTCTGGCAGCGTATCAGCCGGCTCCTGCCCGACTGGCCCGCCGCGATCACGACAGACTAAGGCAGAATATGCCCGCCCCGCTTCGCATCCAGTTCGTAGCCCCGTTCGGCCTTGCCCACAAGACCACGGTATGGGCGCGCACCTTGCCGCTGGCGCGCGAACTGTGTGCACAGGGCCATCAAGTCGACATCCTGGTTCCGCCGTGGGACTGTCCGGAAGATGCGGGCGTCGACATGACGGTCGACGGCGTAGCCGTGCATAACCTGTCCGTCGGCGGCGGCCTGCCGGCGATCACGGCGCGCCTGCTGCAGCGCATCGACCAGGCCAAGCCGGACGTGGTACATGCGGTCAAGCCGCGCGCCTATGCCGGCATCGTGCAGTGGGCGCTCTGGCAGGCGCGCCGCTTCGGGTCTTCGCCCGCCGTCTTTCTAGACATCGACGATTGGGAACAGCCGTGGGCCGCGATCAACGGCTATCCGTGGCACATAGCGCGCTTCCTAGCCTGGCAGGAGGAATGGGGCATTCGCCACGCCAGCGCCATCACCGCGGCCAGCCGCTGGCTGACCGAGCGCGCTGCCAATGCCTCGCCGTCCATTCCGGTCGAGTACTTGCCTAACGGCGTCGACGCCGGCGACACGCCGTCGCGCCGTCGCCCGGCGCTGACTCAGCCGCGCGTGCTCTGGTTCACGCGTTTCGTCGAAACGACGCCGGAATGGATGGCCGCTTTCTGGCGTGCTCTGCGGAATGTGCTGCCCTCGGCGACATTGATCGTCGCCGGGCAAGCTTTGCAAGCCGGGAGAGAGGCCGCTTTTCGCACAGCGCTGGCGGACCCGCAGACAGAGTGGCTCGGCTATGTAGAAAGGGCGCGGCTGCCCGCCCTCTTTGCCTCCGCGACCTGCGCCATTTTCCCCTCACAAGAGACGCCGCTGCTCCAGGCTAAGTGCAGCGTGCGCATGGCAACCGCATTGCAACATGGCGTCCCCGTGGCAGCCAGCGCCGTAGGCGAGCTAGCCGCCTATGGCGCAGACGGAGCCGCGCTGCTCATCCCGCCCGACGCTCCGCCGGATGCGTTTGCACGACGCGTGGCGGCGCTGCTCCAGTCGCCGGATGAGCAAACTGCTCTTAGCGCAGCCGCACAAAGCCGCATGGCGAGTCAATATGGCTGGCCGCGTCTAGCCGCACAACTTGGCCAGTTCTATCTGGACGTTCTAGGCCATGCGGACTGAGGGGAAGCGGCAGCCCGCCGCACCTGCGCGACGCCGGTCGCTTAACCGGCTCGCAGCTTGGGCGCTCCAATGGGGGCCTGCGCTCGGCCTCTCCGCCGCCATCTACTGGTTAAGCAGCAGTCCTAAGCTGGGCAGACCCAATCTAGTCGTTACATTTCTGGCCGATCTCTTCGGCGATCGCGCTTGGTTTTCCCGCGTCCTGCCCATCGTACAGCGGCTCGACGCGGCGAGTTCTTGGCTTGCGCACTTCGCCGAGTTCGCCCTGTTAGCGCTCGCTTGGCGTTGGGCATTGCACGGGGTGCAGATACAACGACGACACAAATCGCTTCTCGCCTGGCTGCTCACCGCGCTCTATGCAGTGGCTGATGAATGGCATCAGAGCTTTGTCCCCGGTCGGCATGCCGACTGGCGCGATGTCGCCGTCGACATTGCCGGAGCGACCTTCGCCCTGGCGGCGCTGGCCTTCATCCGGCGACGCCGGAATTCGCGGGCAGGCAAGCCCTAACCCGGCAGCGGCATTCGCGGATACTTGCGGCCCGGTTCGCCCTCGTCGCGGGCGCGGGCTTGCGTCTCCTGTTCGATTTGTTCCTGCAGACGCATGCGCGCTCGATAGCGTTGCCGCTCCTTGACCTGCCAACGTGCGGGATCGTCGAGCGCGCCGACATAGCGCGCCGCGATCAGATAGCCCGTATGCGCGATCATCGAATCCTCCGGTCGCAGACGCTCCGGAATCGGCTTGTAGCCGCGCAGCAGCACTTCTTCCACCGTCACATCGACGAAGCTGTTTTCCTCCAACCCGTAGAGCAACTCTGTGACCTGGTTGGTCGTCGGCAGCAGGCTGGCGAAAAAGCCGCTGCGCCGCAACGCCCGGCCCGCCGCGGGCAAGTGCCGCCACGGGTCGCGCACATCCAGGAACACGGCATCGACGCCGCTCTCCTCAAAGCCGCGGTCAATAGCGGCCAAGTGCAGATGCACGAAGGGCAATAGGCCCACGCGCTCTAGGCTGCGCCTTGCCAGTGCATGAATGTCGGGGCGCGCCTCGTAGCTATAGACTTTGCCCGTAGGCGCCACAGCCCAGGCCAATGCGGTGGTCAGCCCGCCGCTTCCAGTGCCCGCCTCGATGACGCGGCTGCCCGCGTGCAGATTAAGGCGGTGAACCAGCCAGGCGGCATCCTTCGGATAGACGATCTGGGTCACGCGCTTGAGATGCGTCATCAGGTCATACAGCGACGGCTCAAGCAAAAGCGCCGGGTTGTTGAGCTGGCTGTACACCACATCGCCCAACTCCCGCCCGATCATGTCATCGTGGGCAAAGACGCCGAGATGCGTATGCAGCGTCCGTCCGCGCCTTAACGTGACCAGATAGCGCTTCTGATCGGCGGACAATAGCAGCACGACGTCCGACGCGTCTGTTTTGACTCTGCCCGCCCGATACCAGGGCGATGTTGGCGTTGGCGATGGTGGCGTTGGCGATGGTGGCGTTGGCAATGGCGTCTCTCCCCTACTGCTCTCCGGCGTCTGCGGCTATACG
>CAYXRG010000012.1:10042-15487 GCA_964467575.1 uncultured Caldilineaceae bacterium
TGGCGTTGGCAATGGCGTCTCTCCCCTACTGCTCTCCGGCGTCTGCGGCTATACGAATTCGCGCCGTTGAATCTATCCAATTAGGGCTGCATTATAACGTAGACGGTTCGCGAACCGTCAGCGCCGCGCCTCACAACGCGCGCTAGCCTCTCCTTGCGGGCGAATTACATAATCGCAGGTCAAATTGACACTTGCCCCCGGCCTGTGTACAATGGCCACATGCAGCGCAATCGGGCGAATCGCGCCCGCCGGCACGCTGCCGCGATTCGTATAGCGCGATCCCCTTGCCACGACGATTTCCCTGGAATTCCAAGCATTGATTCGTTCATCGAACGGCTTTATCCGCAGGAGGGTTTATCGAATGCAGCAATCCCGACTCACCACATGGGCGGCCATCCTCATGGTTGCCGTTTTGATCCTGGCCGGCTGCGCGCCGCGAGCCGGCGGCGGCGCAACCATGACCGTACCCGGCGCAGAGAACCTCGCTATCGATCTGCCCGCCCTCTTGATCGATTTCGACCATGCCGGGCAGCCGAGTGTGGGGAATGTGCCGGTGGCGCAGTTGGCCTCTCAGTTTGCCCCCGGCTTACTCGACAGCCTCGTGCTGCCGCCAGAGCTCGTGCAGTACATGGTCGACAGCAACATCCAGCACCTGCAGATATCGAACAGCCCGGAAGGTCTCATCCTCCAGATCAACAGCCGTTCTCTTCCTTCTCTCAAATGGAACGGCGAAATCCTTGAGGATACCGCCGGAGTGATTGAACTGCTCGGCGCCGAATTAGGCGCAGGCGCTGCGTTGGTCGAGAAATTGCTGCCGCTGATTGCGCACGTCGGCGTCGGCGTCATTGTTCGCTTCCCCGCCGCTGAAGGCGTCGCCCAGATTCCGCTCTATTCGACCGAGGGTCCGGAGACCGCATTGGCGACCAAGCAAGCCCAGGATCAATTTCTGGCTACAGTCGATTCGCCGCCGACGATCACCGTGCCAGTCTTCTACGATGCGCAGGGCAGTTGGCGGGTCGGCGACTTGACCGACGCAGAATGGATCAACCTGACGGGCCTGGCGGTCTTCGATAGCTTCCGCATGCAACCTACGGCTGTCAACCAGTTGATGCAACAAGGCATAAGCCAGTTGAGCATCTCCACCGACGCCAACGGCATCCACGTCAGCATCAACCGGCACAGCCTGCCCTACATCGGCTGGGCGGACGGCGAACTCAACAACGTCCTCGACCTTGCCGAGCAAATGGGCTTGTGGAATACATTGGCCGACCGCAACATGAACACCGGCGAAATTGTAGCGATGATCGAGCAACTGCTGCCCATCGTCCAGACATCTGAAGTGACGATCACCGCCCACTTCCCAGAGGCGCTGGCTGCGGCGCCATAGCTGCGCATCGCATGCCGCGGGCCAGATCAATACACGAAATCACCTGACGCGAGCCCATTCTCGCGTCAGGTTGGTTTTCCGCCGCATCAGCCAATCAGCGCAGCGCGACCCAGCGCCCGCACCGCTTCGACCAGCGGCCCAATCTCGCCCGCGGCAAGCGATGCATGGAGCGCCTTGACCTCCAGATGCGGCGTGCGATCCTGCTGAACCGACACGCGCAACAAGGCCGGCCCAAAGCGCGTCAGCAATTCCTGGAACTCGTGACGGATAGCGTTCGGATTGTCGCCGCGTGTGGCGTACTCCGCGGCCGCTATGTCCAGACGGCGTGACGTCCACAAGCCCGCGCCGGGGTTATGCCCCAACGCATTCAGAGGAGGCGTGTTGCGCACCCAGATGAGTTCCGACGCAGGCGCCCGCGACAGGGTTCCGTAAAAGGCCAGCACGCCGCGTCGTCCAGCCGGCCCCGCCTCTACACTGAGGCTACGAAACGGCGCAGGCGCAGGCTCGTAATCCGCCGTAAAGCCGCGTGCGCTTAGCTTGCCACGCAGCACGAGACGCGAAGCTACACTGTCCGCCAGCGCCGCATAGACAGCCGCCAGCCGCCGCCTGCGCAGGGCGCGAGCAACCGTCCAGGCGACCAACAGAAGCGCTGCCAATACCGCCGCTGCCAACACATCTGTCTGCACATCCCATAACGGCATCTGGCCCATGCCTTAGGCCGTCCTAATGTAGCGAATCGGAAACCGGATCATGGATTACGCCAATAACGTCACACGTTTGCTCGACAGCCGACGCATCCCATATCGTGTCCGCCTCTACACATACGGCGAGGGGCTTCATTCTGCGACCGAAGTCGCGGACGCCATCGGCGCGCCCCCGGAACGCGTCTTCAAGACGCTGGTCGCACTGCCCGAGACGCCGGGTCGCAAGCCGCTCCTAGCCGTGATTCCCGGCCCAACAACGCTGGATCTGAAACGCCTTGCCAAAGCCGCCGGCGTGAAAAAGGCGAAGATGGCCTCGCACGAAGACGCCGAGAAAATGACGGGTCTCCTGACGGGCGGGATCAGCGCACTCGCCCTGACGAACAAAGGATTCGACGTCCTACTCGACGCGGGCGCGCTGCGCCACGACACGATTGTCGTCAGCGCCGGAGTACGCGGCGCACAGATCGAACTAGCCCCATCCGACTTCATCCGGCTGACGCGGGCGCGCACGGTTGAACTGACCGGCTAACCGCGCCGGCAGCGGCTTACGCAATGGCGCACACAATGGCCGCGACAGTGACTCAGGTGGTTTCCGTCACCTTGCGCAGCCCGCGAGGGTGGTCGGGATCGTAATCGCGCGCGTCGGCAAGGTAGAGCGCCAGCAGTTGGCCCGGCACAATGGCGGTTAGCGGGGACAGCCACTCCGGCACGTCGTGCGGCAGCGGCAAACGCGTGCGGCCCAGATCGAGCGTCGCCTGATCATCGCTGATGACAACCGCCTCCGCCTCCCTCTGCCGGAGCAGGCGAATAAACGTTTGCATCTCGGGTAAAACGGCCCCCGAAGGCGCAATTACAATAGCGGGGAAGCCATACTCGATCACCGCCAGCGGTCCGTGCATAAAGTCGGCGCTGCTATACGGCTCGGCAATCGTGTAGGTCAGTTCTTTCAGTTTCAGAGCTAGTTCAAATGCGGTCGCGTAGTTGTACCCGCGACCAATCACGACGCAATCGCGCATGTAGCGATAGCGCGGCGCAATCTCGGCCACCCGTGCATCGATCTCCAAAGCCGCCGCCACGCTCTCCGGTACGCGGGCTATTGCCTCGAGGTGAGAGCGCTCCTCTGCCAACGTGGCGGCCAACAGGGCGACTGCGGCCAGTTCGCTGGTGTAGGTCTTGGTAGCGGCGATTGACCGCTCCTCACCGGCGTGCAGCGCGATCACATGCTCCGCGGCAGCCCCCAAGTCCGAATCGGGGAAATTGGTAATGGCCGCGGTGAGGGCGCCCTGTCGTCGCGCATCCTCCAAGACACTGACGATATCGGGACTCTTGCCGCTCTGGCTAATGCCGATGACGAGCGCATTGCGCACGCGCGGGGCCTGGTTGTAGATTGTGTAGAGGCTGGGCGTCGCCAGCGCCACCGGCAGCCCGTTTAGCGCACCCATTAGGTAGTTGGCATAGCGTCCGGCGTTGTCGCTGGTGCCGCGCGCAGCGATCAGCACATAGTGTACGTCGCGTTGGCGCATGGCAGCCGCCAGTGCGGCTGTCGATTTGCGTTCGCCGGCCAGCAGTTTCTCGAGGACAGCCGGCTGCTCGTGAATCTCCCGGTAAAGATACGACTGATTGGGCATCTGATCGGGCATCGCCTTCGCTCCTGCCGCATGGTTCTGCGCCTGCGTCACTCCGCAGGCTTTACAGCCTTGATGTAGTACATCCGCTGCACGAACTCAATCGTGCCGCCGTGCCGGCGGGCGTTAATGCCCGCGGCATCCGTTTCTAGGCTAGCCTCCATCATCTCGCGCACGACCGCGCCGTCGGCTTTGTCGATGCGATACGCGGCCAGCCACTCCTCCAGCTCGCGTTCGAGCGTTACGGCTTGCTTGGCCGTGATCTCCAGTCCGGCATCCGTGACAAGTTTGGCGTACTGCTCGGCGCTGCGCGCAGCCACATGCGAGGGATTGCGCCGCTCCTCGATGGCGTTCTGCGTTGCGCGCTTGACCGGGTTATCCACGCTCAACAACTCGGCCAATATGAAGATGCCGCCGGGCTTCAAGACGCGCACCGCCTCCTTCACGATCCGTTCAGGCAAGCGTGCGTGGTTCAATACCAGCCGGCAAGTCACCAAGTCGAAGCTCTCGCCGACGAAGGGCAACTCCTGCGCGGGTGATAGGCGGAAGCTGACGTGTTCTGCGCCCGGCGCATGGCTGCTGAGGCGCAGCAATTCAGCCTGCTCCAACATGCCCGGGCTGATGTCGATGCCGATCACCGCCGCAGCGCCGGACTCGGCGAGAAGCATCGCCAGCACGCCAAGCCCCGTGCCGATGTCGAGCGCACGCAACCCCGCCGGCAGTTCGGCAAAATCGAGCAAGTGGCGCATACGCTTGCGGTCGTCTTCGATCTTTTGCTCGATATCCGCCCTAGAGACGTGATTATACACCTGGATGACGGGCAACAGGTCCTCGTGCTGCTCGGCATTGGCCGCGGGCAGAGGTTTTGCCTCAACCGGCTTGAGCGCCGGCAGAGGCAGATGTTCGCGCCGGTTAACGTACTCGACTCTCCAGACGCCGTCCGCCTGGGTCAACTCGGATATGCTCGTATGCGCGATGCGCAACTCGGCGCAAGTTGCACCGAGCGCATGATTCAAGATCGCCGCGATATTCGCGGCGCTCGTCACCAGGGCAATCGACCGGCCCCAGTTCTGCGCCAGCAGTTCATCAATCGCGCGGAGCAACGCCTCGCACTGCGCATCGTCCTCAGGAGACTGAGGGCTTCTCGGTTCGACCTGCGACAGACGTCGCGCCGCCTCTTCGTCCTGTCCGCATGGCGTACCCGGCTGCTTCGTTAAGGCGGGCAGGTCGCGATGAACGGTTGCCGATTGCCCCAACGCCTGACCGACGCGTTGCGCCGTTAGCCGGCTTTGCAACAGCGGCCCGCAGTAGAGCGCATCCACAGTCTCGTGGGTGCGCAGCCAGAAGGCGAGCTTCTCCGCCTGCTCCCAGCCTGCAGCCGTCAGCCCGGTGTTCATGGCGGGCAAATTGGCGTAGCGGTCCTGCATGCCTTCGGCATGGCACAATAGCAGAAGACGCACGCCGACTGCCTGAGCAGAGCGCTGATCCTGTCTCTGGGAGGAGTTTGGGGACTGGGAGTTCGTCACCGCTTCAGGCGACATCGTGATTAACCTTCGCTGCACAGGGCCGGCGCCGCTCGAAGAACCGCAGTCGCCGCCCGTAAATGGCGCAGCAGTTTCGGCTTCGGCCAGCCAATCCGGGCGTGCAAAACGCACGTTTGCGGCCGTTGGGCAAGCGCGCATCCGGCGGTCTGGTCTTGTCGGATAATACCAGATGGCGCTTGCCTCTC
>CAYXRG010000012.1:15587-26723 GCA_964467575.1 uncultured Caldilineaceae bacterium
GCGCGCATCCGGCGGTCTGGTCTTGTCGGATAATACCAGATGGCGCTTGCCTCTCAAAATCGGCCCCAAGTTGCGCCCGCGCCGCCGCGCCAAGCGCCCCCATACGCACGCCGATGGTGGTGGCGACTGATGCGGGGCTATCAGTTCACGATGTTGCGGCCATCCTCGACGCCTGAGAAGAGGACCGGCGCCGGCCGACTTGGACGCCTCATCTACCGGCTCAAGAACGGCATCACCCCGCCGACATCATCCTGGGATGAGGTCTAGCTGGTCGACTGACTTTCACACTACAAGGCGCGGCGTAGAGTCTCTTAGCGAGTTGACTCGGTGATATGTGGCAGGAACACTGTATACACGTCTCCGGAGATAACCAGGAAATCGGTCGAGTAACCAAGATCGCCCATCTCCACACGCGAGATGTAACGGTGATTACCCACGTTGTCGACAACATTGAAATGGCGGAGCCGCAATGTACCAGCTTCGCTGTACTTACGTATGTCATGTCGCTGACATAGATGCCATCCAGTTCTTCGCCGGACGCCTAATACGCTGTGGAGCACATACCACAGAGGCTGATTGTCTCGAAGGGCTCTTAAACCAGGCCTGGGTTGAGCTACGGTCACGGCGAAAATTCACCAAAACCCATCAGTCGGCGCACTGCCCAGCGCCGCAATGTCTTCCCACTTACCGCCGGTGTTGATGCGCCGCCTCAATCGCAACCTTCAGATTTTCCCACGGCGTATCGCTCGGGATCGTGCAATCCGCGCCCAGGATGAAGCGGTCCGGCCTCTGCGCGAGCACGTCGCTCACCGCGGCGCGGATCTCTTCTGCGCTCCCCGTGGCGATCACGCCCTTGCGCTCCAGCCCGCCCATGAACGGCCGTCCGAACATCTCTGCCGCATCACTGGGTGACAGCATCCGGTCGCCTACCTTCAGACTGCAATTCACCACATGCCCGGGGTAATCCAGGAAAGGCGTCAGGTCGTCATACCCGCCATGATAGTCGCACACATGCAGAATGTTGAACGTGCAGCCCTTTATCTCATCCCATACAGCCAGGTCGGTGGGCTTGATAAAGCGCTCGAACACCTCCCGATCGCGGAAGCGGAACGTCTCGCCGCCCTGCGTCGAAGCATAGAATCCGTCCACCCCTGCCTGCATGCAGCCGCGCACCAGCGTCAACTCGTTCTCTGTCATGGTCGCCAGCCCCTTCACTACCGCATCTGGGTTCTCGCGCAGGTGTTGCGCCATGTCCGCGTCACCCGCAAGCTGCATCGCCAGCATAAACGGCGAATACAGCGTCATCACGACCAAAGCCTCATCGTGCGCCGCCTTCACTAGTCCCTCGACCACCCGCACCGCCGGCTCAAAGAACGATTCGGGGTACAGTGGAATCTGCGCCCAATCCTCAGCCTTCCTAATAGCCGATCCCGGCGGCATCCTCTGCTCGAATTGAACCTTCACGAAGTCCATGCCCGTCGCACGGAAATACTCCAGATGCTTATCCACCGCCGCCTGGCCTGCATGGCAAGAAGGGTCGAAGTGCATAAAGAAGGCCGCCGGCGTGTAGTCCGATGACGCATCACCGTGTATCAAGTTCAAAAGGGCATCGCGCTTGTTCATGGTTTCTCCTTCTATGCTGATTCTTGGCGGACGCGAAGGCATCAGCGCCGCAGCCGGTCGCTCTCGCTGTCGCGCCTGAGGACGATATCCACAGTCTAGCATACTTGGCTTACAAGGGGAGGTTACTGCGCCTCGCCAAACAGCCCCGCTGCCGATCCCAGGGTGTGCCCTCTCGCCCACTCTCCGGCGGCAGCCTCCTGGCAGGCCGTGAGGTGCGCCCTCGCTTCCGCACACAACCGCTCGGCGCGTTCCTTCGCCTCATAGGGCGCCGCCGGATGCGCCAACAGCAGCAGCGCCAGTCCCAACGCCTGTTCCGCATCTCCTTGCTGCATTCGCAATCGGGCCAGCGAGCCCAGGACATCCAGCATGATCGGCCGCGCCTGCGTTTCCCTAGCCGCCTCAAAGGCCTCGAGAAGAAGGCGCTGCGCCTCGCCGGCATCGCCCGCAATAAGCGTAGCCTTGCCCAAATAATTGAGCGACTGCGCGATATCCCAGCCCACGATGTACCCGCGAAATAGCTCCAGTGACTGCCGAATGTGCGCCAGCGCCAGGTCGGTATCGCCTCGCGCCAATGCCGCAAGGCCCAAAAGACGGTAGGCCGTGCCCATCCCCCAGCGATCGCCCACCTGCGTCAGCAGGTCCAGACTTTCTTCCAGATAAGCCTGCGCTTCCGCCAGCCGGCCCAACCGGATGGCGGTCGGGCTGATGTGATTCAGTCCCAGAGCGATCGAGCTGGGGTCGCCCAGCTCTCGCCACTGCGCAAGCCCCGCCGCCATCTGCTCAAACCCCTCGTCATAGCGACCTTCGAGACTGGCCACATAGCCCAAATTGAACAGCGCATACGCGGCAAAGGAGCAATCGCCGGCCTGCTCAGCACACGCCAACCCCTCCTCCATCACCCGTCGCGAACGCTTAAAGTCACCGTCCAGATGCAGGATGACGCCGCTCACGACCAGCGAATCGGTCAGCAGCGCCGGATCACCCAATGGCCGCAGGATGTCGAGGCTCTCCTCATACAGATGTCGCGCCCGGTCAAATCGCCCCTGGCGAAAGTTGAGCAGTCCTTGCTGCGCCAAAGCCATCCCCAGCACCCCGCGCCATTGCGCCTGGTCCTCCCGTCGCCGCAGGGCCTGCACCAGCGACTCAATCTGGCTCACCCCCTCCCGGTATAGCACGCCCACGTTGCACAGCCACCCGAAACTGCGCAGCGCTTGCCCGATGAGCGCGAACTCCTCGTGCCCGATCGCCCAGGCCCACGCCGCACGAATGTTGTCAATCTCGTTTTTCAGCTCCCGGATCGCCTCGCGCTGGGCCGTGCCCTTCAAGTCCCCTTCCCGGTCGCGCAGGAGAGCAAGATAATACCGCCCGTGCTTGTCATGCGTGGCTTCGTTCTCGGAATCGGCGGCGAAATGCGACAGCGCATACTGCCGGATCACCTCGTGCAGGTCGTAGCGCCCGCTATCCTCGTAACGAACCAGCGATTTGGACACCAGCATATACAGCCGTGGCAGACTCGCCCCCACGATCTGTTCGGCGGCCTGTCGCGTAAACCCGCCCTGAAACACCGTCAGACGGCGCAGCGACGCCTGCTCTTCTCCCGTAAGCAGCTTCCACGAGTGATCGAAAACCGCGCGCAAGCTGCGCTGCCGCTCCGGCACATCACGCACCGACGTCGCCAGGAAATCCAGCCCCGGGCGCCCTCTGGGCGCGATCTCCGCCGCGATCTCGTCGCAGGTCAGAACCGAGACCCAGGCCGCCGCCAGCTCGATCCCCAAAGGCATCCCCTCCACCATCCGGCAGATAGAGACCACCGCAGCCTTGTCCTCCTCCTGCAGTTCAAAGCCGCTTTGCGCCTGGCGAGCGCGCTGCACGAAAAGCTGCACCGAAGGATATTCCTCAGCCTGCGCACACTCGCCCTCTGGCGGCACGGCCAGCCCTTGCACGACGAACACCCATTCGCTCTGTAGATTCAGCCGCTCGCGCGAGGTGACGAGCAGCTTTAGATTGGGCGCGCGTGCCAAGATCTCGGCTAGGAAACTAACGCCGTCCGCCTGCAGCAGGTGCTCAATGTTGTCCAGCACGAGCAGCATCTGCCTGCCGCGCAGATGCTCGATCAGTTGATCGTGCGGGTCGGCCTGGCCCTGAAAGGCCAGCCCCAGGCTGCCGGCAATGGCCGGAACGAGATAGGTCGCCGACGTAAGCGGCGCCAGCGGCACAAAGCACACGCCGTCCGCAAAGCTGCTCCGCTTCACCGCCGCCGCCTCGATCGCCAGGCGCGTCTTGCCGATGCCCCCCGCGCCGATCAGCGTGAGCAACCGGCACAGCGGGTCGTTCAGCAACCGGTCCAACGCAGCCAGTTCCGGCTCTCGCCCCAGCAGCGGCGGCAGATTGGCCGGCAGATTGTCCGCAGCCGCAATCGCAGCAGGCCGAGCCGGCGCCTCCCCTCTCCCTGGAGCCGCGGGTACAAAGCCCAGCCGCTCCGGCGATAGCTCCCCGCGCGCCATGCGCGTAAACGCGTCTCGCGCCTCTGCCGGCACCTCTAGCGCCCTCGCCAGCAGCCCGGCAAGTTGCTTGGACGGGCGTCGCTCACCCGCCTCAATCTTGCGCAGCGCGAACACAGAGCAGCCCGCCCGCTGCGCCAGTTCAACCTGCGTCAAATCGAGCGCTTTGCGCCGCTGCTTCAGCCAGTCGCCGTATGAAACGGGTGGAGTTCGTTCATCCATGATGATCCTCGGCACGGGCAGTGTTCCCAGGGGAGTAAACAAGAGAAAAGCCGTCGCCGACCGTAGCGCACCTATTGTAGCACAATTTGTCCCACTTCTTGGGTCACCAATTCACCCCACAGCCAGACGATTTTGCGCTTCAATAGCGCCCGTTGACGTTCTTGATTCACTACACATAGGAGAACTACTGTGAACGGAATCCTCATCGTGCTGCGCACCATCCACATTGTGGCCGGCGTCCTCTGGGTTGGAAGCGCCATCTTTTACCTCTTATTCGTCGAACCAATCGTCAAGGGCCTTGGTCCAGCCGGCCCCAAGTTCATGCAGGACCTCATCGATCGCCGCCGCTATCCGTTGTTCATGAACACGGTCAGCGCGCTCACCATATTGGCGGGACTGTTCCTCTACTGGATGGCATCGGGCGGCCTCCAGATGGCTTGGGTGCTGACAGGCCCCGGCATAGGGTTCACCTTCGGTTCTTTGGTCGCGCTCGTCGTCTACGCCATCGGCTTCTTCATGCTTAAGCCGCGTGCCGAACGTATGGGTAAGCTGGGCCAGGATATCGGCCGGACCGGCGGGCCGCCCACCCCGGAGCAAGCCGCAGAGTTGCACACACTGGGCGAGGAAATGACCGCCATCGGCCGCTGGGACGCCATCCTGCTTACCGTGTCACTCATTGCCATGGCCACCGCCCGCTATTGGACGTTTTAGCGCCGAACTCGCCCAGTCACTGGGTCCAGCCAATAGGAGATCTGCAATGAAACGAGTATTGCTCACTGTGTCCGTTTTGGCCCTGATTGTCCTCGTCGCGTCCGGCCTCAACGCCCAGTTTGTAACGGCAAACCCGCCAGCCCAGCCCGAACCCGCCTCCGAGCCGGCCTCACCAGGCCAGGAGTACACGCTCGAAACTGCCATGCGCGACGGGCGCATGGTCTATGTCGGCGCCGGCGGCGCAATTGACGGCGTGGTCAACCCTGAACTTACCGCCCAGTCCGGCGAATCCGTGCGCGTCACCCTGATCAATGGCGACGGCATGCTGCACGACTTCTACATCGAGGGCCTCGGCGTCCAGACGCCGCTGCTCAGCGCCAAAGGTGCGACAACAGACATAGTCTTCTCTGCGACGCAAGCCCAGCCCGGGACCTACGACTACTTCTGCACCGTCTCGGGCCATCGCCAGGCCGGTATGGCCGGGAAGTTCGTGGTTCGCTGATGAGCGCCGGCCTCAGCCAAAGCGCATCTCTCTCGCAAGAGGACAGACCGATGACAGTCTATGAATACGACGAGGTCGATCCCCTCGAGGTGCTACACCTGAACCTCCTTTGTCTGGACTTCGCCCTGACGCCCGAGCGGGCCGCACGTCTGCGCCGCCTGGACCCGCGCCCCTTCTCCTTCCTGGCCGTCTACGCAAAAGCGGAAGGCCGGGTCGCCGGACAGGTCGGCGTGTTCCGCCTCCCGGTCGTCTCGCTGGACGGGGCGCAGGAGGTTGGGGGCGTCTGGGCCGTCTCCACCCATCCGGCCTACGCCCGCCGCGGCATCGCAACCCGCCTGCTGGACGAAGCCCACGCTCGTATGCGCATCGCCGGCCTCAGTTACTCCACCCTGGGCACGCAGCGAGACCGCGTGGCCTATTCGCTCTACCGGCGCTTGGGCTACGAAGATGTCGCCTATGCCTCCAGCGTCATTGTCGCCCGCTCCGCACTGCCTCCCCATGCCGGCCTGAGAGCGGAGCAAGCCGGCGCCGCCCAGTTGCCCCTGGCGGACCGCCTGTTCGAGCAGGCAGCAGCGCGCTCACTCGGATTCGCCCGCCGCCATCTCCCCTTCTTTCCCTCCTTGGGCGAGCAAGGGATCTTCACCGCGCGGACGCTCTGGCTCCTCTGGCGGCAAGACGAGCTAGCCGGCTACGCCATCGGCTCCCAGCCCAAGTCGGTGCTGCTGATCGACAACCTGCTCCTGATAAATGGCGAAGATCCCGTCGCGGCCGTGGCGGCCGTGGCGCGTGACCTGGATGCCCCCTATGTTCGAGTGAGGCTGGATCGCCCTGGCGATGTGGCGGCTTTTGTGCGGGCCGGCTTCCAGGCGGCCATGCAAGACTATAACGCGTTCATGGTGAGGCCCCTGGTCGCCGAGGCCACGGTAGACCAGTTTCGCGCCCTTTTCGGGGTGGACTCTGGCCGCTTTCTGCTGTCCTACCTGGACGCAACTTGAGAATCTGCGCAGTAGCGATGGGAACGTGCCGCTGCTCTCCAAGCACACGAGACCAGCGGGGAGGATGAAAGAATGACGCGCATCACAACGATATTGGCCTGGCTCGTCGCCTTGGCAGCCCTGCTGCTCGCCGAAGGCCGCGTCCTGGCGGAAACCAATCCGCCAACCTATCTGCCCGTGGTGATCAAGCCCGGCGTCGCGCAGCCCGGCGCGCCGCCCGAAATTCGCAGCTTCACCGCCGATCCGCCCGCCATCCAACCCGGGGAGACAAGCTCCTTGTCCTGGTCAGTGACGGGTGCGACCAGTCTCTCCATCAGCCCCGGCGTGGGCGCGGTGACGGAATCCTCTGTCCCCGTCAAGCCCGCCGACACCACAGAGTACACCCTGGCCGCGGCCAATTCTTCCGGCACGACTACGGCCAAGGTGGTCGTGACCGTGAAGCAATCGCCGCCTGAACTCCAGGCCGGCGCCGCATGGCTGCCGTACAGCGCCAACCCGGACGGCAGCGTGGTACACACGCGCGGGACTAACCTGGCTGTCGACAAGCACGGCGGCGTCCACGTCGCCTACGCCATCCGCGCCAGCCTCAACAGCGGTCCCCACCCGGCCTACTACGCCTACTGCGCGTCCAACTGTACAGCGGATGAGCAGTGGGCGCGCGTCGGCTTAGTTGTCGAGGGCAACGCAGCCGACGTGCGCATCGCCCTCGACCCGTCTGGCCGCCCGCGCCTCATGATCTTCAGCGCTCCCGCTTCGGACAGCGCCGTCAACCACTACACCTATGCCGCCTGCAACAACAACTGCACCGCTGCCGCCGGCTGGACGCTAACCCCGCTCGTAACCGCCAACCTGATCGACCTCGACCGCTGGGACTACGCCTTCCGTTACTTCGCTCTCGACCCCAGCGGCCACCCGGCCTTCTTCTACACCGACGGCAGCCAGGGCGTCAACCACAACGGCACTTTCTATGCCGCCTGCCTCAAGGACCCGGCAGATCTGTGTAGCGATGCCGCCAACTGGAGCGAGGCCAAGATCTCGCCCTACATGCTGGACAAGCCGTCGCTTGCCTTCAGCCCAAGCGGCCAGCCGCGCGCCGCCTTCTTCTTCTTTGACGACACCAACGACATCATCATGCGCCTGCTCTACCTGGACTGTAACGCCGGCTGTCTCGACCCGGCCAATTGGGAAGGCATCTTCATGGCCGACATCCACGGCAGTTCGCGCTTCACCCTGACGGTCGACGGTCAGGGTCGCCCGCGCATGATCTTCTACTCCGGCGACTATCCGGACCCGGCCTTCCAAGCCAACCGGCTCTACTATCTATGGTGCAACACCGGCTGTCGTCTATCCGGGCAAAACGACTGGCAGGTGCGCGACCTGGAGCTGCCCAAATATCACGGCCAGGATGCCGACCTCGTGCTGGACGCCCAAGGCCGTCCGCGCATCGCCTACGACGCCTTTGGCGGCGGCCTCAGTCTCGCCTGGTGCAATGAGAGCTGCGAATCAACCGGAGCCGTCTGGCAGAGCCACGCGCTCGAAAAGAGCGCTGCCCTTGAGACAGACTATCCAGTCGCCCCAATCCGAAGCTGTTCTATCTCCACATGGGTCACCGGACAGCAGCCCATGCTGGCCCTCGACCAGGCGGGCCACGCGCGCGTCGGCTACACAGCGGAGCACGGCTACGGCGGCAAAGACCTCAATGAGCCCTGGAAAACCTGCCCCACCTACGCGGACATCATCCTAGCGCGCTACCTACAAGCTCCCCTGCCCTAAGGAGTCCTGAGTTTGAGCCACGGAGAGAAAACCATGAAACGTACAAATATACTCTGGGCGCTGGGTCTGGGTTTGCTCCTATCACTGGCTAACGCCACGACTGCGCTCGCACAAGAATGTGGCGGCCAGACATGCGTCTTCCTGCCCGCCGTGCTAGATATGGAGGGCTCTGCACCTTCACTCCCTGCGCAGCTTGCCCGCGCCGTCGCACAAGCGCCCACCGATGCCGCACGCCTCGATGCCCTGGCTGACGTGATGCAGACACTGCGCATCGGCATCTACACGGCAGACGGGATGGAGCTGGGGCGCGGGGCAGAACGTGCGCCCGGCGACTTCTACCTCTACGACTTCGAGCTAGACGTACTCGCCGCCAGCCTAGCACAGGGCGAAACGTGGTCCCTAGCCGAGATTACTCAGTTGCTCGAACAAATGGGAATCTTCGCCGAGGGGGTAGACCTATCCCCGTCCGAATTGCACGAAGTGCTGCGCGAGGGAGTGCGCTCGGCGCACAAGTACCCCAGCGACCCGCTCTCCTTCATTCCCCTGCTGGTGCGTGAACTCGGCTTGCTGCAGCCGTCCCCCTATGACCTTGCGGCAGACGTGCCGGTGGAGAGCCTGCGCTTTGACGCGCTGCAGCGCTGGCTGATCGTAGCCGACATCCTACTCCCCGTCATTTGGGACAAGGGTCCCGTCGCTGACGTCTCCGCCGCCGGCATGCATCTCACCGCCGCTTCCCGTTGCGCCGACATCGGCAGCGTAGCCCAAGAAGGGTGGAGCGCAGGCAAGTGGCTATTGGGCCTGTACTCAAAGGCCAAGCTAGTCACAGGCCCGGCAGTCGTCGGCATCGACGGTCTTCACGGCATGCTGCTCGCCTACAGCGTCGAGGTGCGCGCCCTCGAACACAGACTCAAGACCCACTACGGCCATGAGACGCCCGGCCAGGAGATCCACTTCCGGATTTCTGTGCGCATGCGTGACAAGCTCCCCGACATAGTTGTCGAATGCGGCTGGTTGCTCGGCGTCGTCTTCCCGCACCAAGGTCCCATTCCCGGCGTCACGGTTGTCTGGACTCAAGCCGAAGGCAACCTCAACCAGCACGGTGAGTTCGCGTGTGGCAGTCCCTGCACGACGAAAACCGACGCCCAGGGCATTGCATCGGTAGTCTTCAAGCCCAAGCCAGAGACGCAGCCCGGTGTAGGAATGGTTGTGGAGGAGGCAGGGCTTGTCGACAGCCTGGTGCTCTACCAGTCTGCACACAAGAACGCCCTCGGCGCCATCGCACAGATCCTCATCCCCAAAACCTACTCCATCCGCTGGTTTGTCGAATACCACCAGCAGGACACGTGGCAGGGACATGTCACCATTCGCCAGTCCGGCCAGGAGACCGCCACACCGGTTCAGCCCGGCTACACGGGCGGCATCACCAAACGCGCCTCCTACGAGGCGACCTTCAAGGTAACCGGAGTCGAGAACCATGGGCCATGGGGCGGTATGTTCCTCGCCGATCTCACCCAATCGGGCCAAGCGACGATCCAAGGAACCCTGCGCAAGGAGATCTATGGCACGTGTACATCTGGCGAGGAGCCGTTCCTAAAGGCGCTGTTCGAGGACTCCGTGGACGGCAGCTACAGCGGGACCGCACACGGAGAGGCGCGCATCCAGGTCAGCGTCGACAGTGACGGTACATATGAGCTGTTCATGGGCTATCTTCGCCTAGAAGCTCCCGGCAGCAGGACAGCCCATAACGTGTTTTGGGATGTCTGCCAACCCGCCTACAACTATGACAGGACCACAGTCTATCCGGATCCACTCTTTTTGAGCCCCTCTCCCGTGCGCGTAATCGGCCAAGTGAACCCGTCGCGTCCGGACAGATTCGTCGGTTCCTACACTACGTCAGTCGTCGGGCTATGGAACCTTCCCACCACCGTCACGGTTGAGTGGGACCTGTTCAAGCAATAAGGGTGACCTCCATCATGTCCGGACACCCAGACATGAGCTACGACCGAGAGTATGATGAACAGGCGCCCCAATATGCCATGGATTGGGGCGGTGACCGGAAACATGGCTACGAGGCGCCGTTCGAGGGCAATCCGGAAGGCGTCGTGTTCCACAAGAGCCTGAACCGGGCTGTGGGCTATTATCGCGTCAATGGTTTTCCGGCGCCGTTGCAGATCAACTTCGACGCAACCACCCGTCCGGCATCCGGACGCGCATGCGCTCACTGAGCCTCAAGCCCGAAACGGTGGCGATTGATGCTGGGCTATCAGTTCATGAGGTTGCGGCCATCCTCGACGCCTGGGAAGAGGGCCTGCGCCGCGGCGAAGCGGGGACCGGTGCCGGCCAACTTGGGCGCCTTATCTACCGGCTTAAGAACGGCATCACCCCGCCGGATGTGAAGCGGCTGCGCCACAAAGACTACAAACCGGCGGAGTACGCCGACATCATACTGGGATGAGGAAGCCATGCCATTCGCGTTAGCGATAATGGTAGGCATAGTGTAGCACGCCCGTCCCCGAGCAAGGACTGGCGTAGAGTAGGCGCCTAATACGTGTTCAACCCATGCATGTGCCGTCGGCCTTATTGTTTGCCTTGTTGTCCCACGGAATCTGATGAAAAGGATCCGCCTCAATCCTAAAGCGGCAGTCATGCATTTCGAATTCGCATGACTAGAAGGAACGAACCCGTGCGCTGGTGCATTACGTGTTGGTCCGAATCGTCGTAAGAGGGGCAAATCCGCTCAGTGGAATGAGGAGCCACAACCGAATATGGTCGGAGAACGCCTCATTCATTCTGTAGCATAACGTGATAC
>CAYXRG010000012.1:26823-29531 GCA_964467575.1 uncultured Caldilineaceae bacterium
CACAACCGAATATGGTCGGAGAACGCCTCATTCATTCTGTAGCATAACGTGATACGCTCGCTGTGCGTTTGGCAGATTCGCGCCTTACATGACATAACAGAAAGGCTTTTCGGAATGTGATAATTCTGAGTCAATGATATCCCCGAAGGCCCCAACGGAGGCGCAGCGCATGATGGTTTGCCTTGCACTGGCAGAGACACGCTGCACAATGATGCCGGTATGCAGAAGTCACTGCTTGTAGGTCGGCTGCTCTGCCGCCCGTTATTTTCATAACCTCGTTTCGTTGACAGACCTCTGGTTTTTCTGTACAATCGGGAATTGACTCTGGAAACTGCAGGGGCTGCGAAGAACTGGCGAGTCCGAGAGCTGAAATCCGGCAGAGACGACCTTGATTTTCGGAGAGGTTGGCTCTGCCATCCGTTTGCCGGAAGCAGGTTGGCATCAGGCCTCCGCCCCAACGCAATGCCAGTGCAGAACCCCCACGTCACTAACCATGTGAGTTTGGTCAGACGCCAGCACTGCCTGTGTTCTTCCGGCCAACAACTAGACCATTGACGCTGTTGTAGGAGGACTAATGACAACGTTCCGCACAGACCAGATCCGAAATGTCGCCCTGCTCGGTCACGGCGGATCCGGGAAAACCTCGCTCACCGAGACTTTGCTCTTCCGGACGAAGGCGATCACGCGTTTGGGGCGCATCGAGGACGGGTCGACTGTCTCTGACTGGGATCCGGAGGAGCATCGGCGCGGCATTTCGATCAATGTTTCGGTTGTCCCCATCGAATATCAGAACCACAAGATCAACTTCCTCGACACCCCCGGCTACCTGGACTTCGTCAGCGAGGTGGTCAGCGGTCTGCACGCCGCCGAGGCCGGTCTCCTGCTGATAGACGCCGTCGCCGGGGCTGAAGTCGGCGCCGAACTCGCTTGGGACCGACTCTCAACGCTCAACAAGCCGCGACTGATCTTCGTCAACAAAATGGATCGCGAGAACGCGAGCTTCCAGAAAGCTGTCGATTCGCTGCGCGAAACCCTGCCCGGCTCGACCATTCTGCCGCTCCAGTTGCCGATTGGTGAAGCCGAAAACCTCAAAGGCGTCGTCAGCCTCGTCTCCATGAAAGCCTACATGGGCGTCGAAGGCAAAGAAGCCCCGATCCCCGACGACATGCTCGAAGAAGTTGAAGCGGCGCGCATGGCCATGATCGAAGCCGCAGCCGAGACGGACGACGAGTTGGTTATGAAGTACCTGGAAGGTGAAGAGCTTTCCGAAGAGGAAGTCCGCCACGGTCTGCACCAGGGCGTGAAGAACTGCACCATCACCCCGGTCTACTGCGGTTCAGCCGTCGCCAATATCGGTCTCGATCGCCTGCTCCAAGCCCTCTTGCGCTACGTGCCTGCCCCGGGCGAGCGCACAGTCGTCGCCAACAAGGGCGATGAATCCGTCGAGCTTGCCAATGACCCGGCAGGCCCCGTTGTAACCCAGGTCTTCAAGACGATCATCGACCGTTACGTCGGGCGCATGAACTACATCCGCAGCTTCTCCGGCACGCTCAAGAAGGACGACCGCCTAGTCAACCCGCGGACCGGAACCGAGGATCGTATCGCCAACCTGTTCTACGTGCGCGGCAAGGAGCTGATCGCCGCCGACGAGCTCGCTGCCGGCGATATCGGCGTCGTCACCAAACTCGAAAATGTTCTGACCGGAGACACGTTGACTGCACCCAGCGCCGGTCTGACGCTGCCTGCGCCCGAATACCCGCAGCCGCTGTACGGCGTCGCAGTCTCCCCGTCGACCAAGGCCGACAGCGCCAAAATGGGCCAGTCGCTGGCATCGTTGACTGAAGAAGACCCCACTTTGCGCGTCGAGTATGTGCCGGCCACCAAGCAAAACGTGCTGCAGGGCATGGGTGAAAGCCATATCGACGTCGCGGTGCGACGCCTGGATCAGAAATTCGGCGTCAAGGTGGAAACGGCCGTGCCCAAGGTCGCCTACCAAGAGACGGTCAGCCGCACTGCCTCGGCCCAATATCGCCACAAGAAACAGACCGGCGGCGCAGGGCAGTTTGCCGAGGTTCATATGCGCGTAGAGCCGCTGGAGAGCGGCGAGGGCTTCCAGTACGTCAGCGAAGTCTTCGGCGGAGCCATTAGCTCGGTCTTCCTGCCCTCGATCGAAAAAGGCGTGCGACAGGTGATGGAGCAGGGCGTGATCGCCGGCTATCCTGTCGTCGACGTCAAGGCAATCGTCTTCGACGGAAAAGAACACCCGGTCGACTCGAAGGACATCGCTTTCCAGACCGCGGGCCGGGAGGTGTTTAAACTCGCCATGCAGCAGGCCGGCCCGGCTCTGCTCGAACCCATCTACCGCCTCGAAGTCACCGTCCCGGACGAGTATATGGGCGACATCATGAGCGACTTCAACACCCGTCGCGGTCGCGTCTTGGGCATGGAGCAGAAAGGCAACCGAACTGTGGTACGCGCTCTCGTACCGCAGTCGGAAATCCTACGCTACGGCACGGACCTCCGCTCCATGACCCAGGGGCGCGGCATTTACAGCATGGACTTCGATCACTACGAACCGGTGCCGAAGCATCTGGCAGACGAGATCGTAGCCCAGAGCAAGTTGGAAGAATCCGAAGCATAACTCGCTCGACATGAAGAATCCGAAGCATAACTCGCTCGACATGAAGCAAACAAGCCGGCGCCATGGC
>CAYXRG010000012.1:29631-44606 GCA_964467575.1 uncultured Caldilineaceae bacterium
GAAGAATCCGAAGCATAACTCGCTCGACATGAAGCAAACAAGCCGGCGCCATGGCGCCGGCTTGTTTTATTCTCTCCTAGTATGGCCGCCGCTCAGTCCTCCATCAAATCGCGGCGCAAGACTGCCAGTTCCGCGCTGGCGCGCTGAAACTCCTCTCGGATCGCGGCGACCTGCGCGGCGATGTCCAGCGGCGGGCCAAAGCCGCGCAAGTAGCTTTCCAACTCAGCGCAGAGTTGCGAAAGCGTCTGCGCGCCGACGCTGCCGCTGCTCGACTTGAGGCTGTGCACCGGACGCACCATCCGTTCGGCGTCGTTGTCCGCCACAGCAGGCTCGATCTCCTCCAACAGCGCAAGCGCTTCTTGCTGGTAGGTGTCGACGATATCGACTATGACCTCGGGCATGTCCGGCCCGATCATCTCTACGAGCGCAGAAAACCCGGCCGGGTCAATCGCCGGTCGTCCTGTCTCGCCACGTTCCTCACTCACCGCCGGTTCCTCCTCCTAGTATGCACGTTCGCGTGTTTCTCCACTTCATCAATCCGCTCAGTGTGCGAGCCCTACACAGGGCAGCGCGACACATAACCCCGCATGCCAAGTCTGTTTTCTCATTGCCGCTCATCCGCGACGCTTCTTCGCACGCCGGATTTTGATCCCCTATCCGATCCGCGTATAATGGCAACGTGTTGAGCCGGCGGCCCGTCGTCGGCTAATTTTATTGCCGTTGGACAAAGGACCCAGGCAATTCCGCATGCCCTTCCTGAATATACTGCTGCACAGCTTCTATATTGCCTGTATATTCGGCCTCGCCCTGTATGGTTTCCAGGCGTTCTGGCTGACCCGGCATTACCTCCGCAGACCGCTTGCGTCTCGCCGTTTCGCCCAGCCGGATAGTTGGCCAACCGTAGCCGTCCAGTTGCCCATCTACAATGAGCGCCACGTTGCCGAACGCATCATACGCGCTTGCTGTTCCCTGGATTACCCGCGTGATCGCCTGCTTATCCAGGTGCTCGACGATTCGGACGACGCGACATGCGCCCTGATAAACCGAGCTGTGCAACAGGCGCAGGAACAGGACATCCGCATCGAAGTCGTGCGCCGCCCAACGCGTGAAGGTTACAAGGCCGGCGCCCTGGCGTACGCTTTGGCGAAGACAATAGAAGCCGAGTTTATCGCCGTCTTCGACGCGGATTTCGAGCCGCCGTCGGATTTTCTGCTGCGTACTGTGCCACACTTGCTCGGTTCTGGCAACGCTGAGATCGGTTTCGTGCAGGCCCGTTGGGCGCACCTCAACCAAGACTTCTCCTTCCTCACGCGCAGCCAGGCGCTGGCGCTGGACGGTCATTTCGTGGTTGAGCAGGGGGGCCGACAAGCAGCGGGCTATGCCTTCGGCTTCAACGGTTCCGCCGGCGTCTGGCGTCGCGCCTGTATCCAAGATCCGTCCGTTGGCGGCTGGCATACCGATACACTGTGCGAAGACCTAGACCTCAGCTACCGCGCCCAGCTTGCAGGCTGGAGCGGCGCCTATCTCGACGACGTGGATGCCCCCGCCGAGATACCGCCGCAACTGCTCGCCTTCAAACGCCAGCAGTTCCGCTGGGCCAAAGGCAGCATCCAGACGCTTCGCAAGCTGGGCAGGCGTGTCTGGACTGGGCATTGGCCCGTGGCCAAACGAATCGCGGGGCTACTGCATCTGGGCAGCTACCTGGTCCACCCGCTTCTGCTCGGCCTGCTCTTGGTTACGCTGCCCCTAACGATCTTCGGCGTGGACCCTGCGACGCCGCTTGCCTTTCTCAGCGTCGCCTCGTTCGGCCCGCCGTTCCTCTATGCAGTAGGGCAGCGACGACTTCACCCTGGACGCTGGCTCAGAAATTGGGCCTGCCTGCCGTTGTTGATGCTCTTAGGCGCCGGATTGAGCCTGAACAACACCCTAGCCGTCTTTCAGGGGCTGACCGGCCAAGAGAGCGAATTCATGCGCACGCCTAAGTTCCACGCCACCCGCAACGGGGGCGCATGGCAGCGCAGCGCCTACCGCCTACGGCTTCAGCCGCTCGTCCTTGCAGAAATCGCGCTCGCACTCTACGCCCTGCTCACCGCCGCGCTCCTGGCCGCATCCGGCAAATGGCTCAGTGCAGCGTTCATCTTGCTCTACGCACTTGGCTTCGGTCTGACAGCAGCGATGGGCCTGTGGCAAGCCTCCCAAGCTTGGCTCGCCAACCGACGCCGTAAAGGCAGCCGGATGTCGGAACAAGGATCGCTGGCGTAGACGTTGCATGCGAGAGATCGCCCCAAGCGCATAGCCTGGCATCTCTCGGAAGTCGCACGCCAATAGAGCGGAGAAGGTGATTTTGTCAACGCTTTCCTCGCCTGTACAATAACGTCAACCTGTGCAAGCGCATTATTTCGATGACGCATAGCTGTTCATGTGGAGGAGCGGAGTTCATGTCTGAGAGAATGGCCGATAATACGTGGCAGGAAAACCCGGCGGACATCATCGTGCTCGCCAATCGGTCCGCCAACAACTACATCTTGGAACTGCCCACAGGACGTTACCGGCTCGACGCAGGCCGTAAGATGCGCACGCTCAAATCCATCATGAACATCGCACAGGTCAAGCAATTGGTAGATCAGGGCGATCTCGTCGTCGAAGCATAGGCCGTGGGTCGCCGGTCGAGGCGACCGCCCGCCCTGCTAGAGAACGGTCGACATACTATGCCAACGCTTCTGCTCATCGACGGGCATTCCCAGGCGTATAGAGCGTTTTTCGGCGTCAAGACGCCGCTTTCGACGCGCAGCGGCGAGCCGACGACCGCCGTCTTCGGCTTCGTGCGCAAGTTCCTCAGTGTGCTGCGCGAATATAAGCCCGACCAAGTTGCCGTCGCCTTCGACGCCGGGGACACCTGGCGGCACGTCGAATATAAACCATACAAAGCGACCCGCGACGCCATGCCCGACGAGATGCGCACGCAGATGGCGCGCATCCAGCAGTTCCTGGAAGCGTTCCGCGTCCCGGTCGTCACTTATCCCAACTACGAGGCGGACGACGTGCTGGGCACGCTCGCCCGTCGCGCCGCGGAGCAAGGCGTCGACGTCCTCATCCTGACCGGCGACCGCGACATGTTCCAGCTTGTCGACGACCGCATCCGCGTCCTCTACACCCGCGGCGGGCCAAACCCTGAAACCGTGATCTACGGCCGGGACGAGGTGAACGAGCGCTACGGCCTATCGCCGGAGCAATTCGTCGACCTCAAGGCTCTGACCGGCGATTCGTCCGACAACATCCCCGGCGTGCAGGGCGTGGGTGAAAAAACCGCAGCCAAGTTCCTCGCCCAGTACGAGGACATCGACAGCCTCTACCGCCACATCGAAGAGGTGTCGGGTCCCAAGACGCGCCAGAACCTCGTCGACGCTCAAGACGATGTGGCGCGTAACCGCCGTCTCATGACCATCGTCACGGACCTGGACCTGAAATACGACGCCGATCGCTTCAGCCTAAGCGACTATGACCGCGACGCGGTGCTCGAATTCTTCCAAGAGTTGGAATTCCGCAGCCTGGCCCGCGAATTGCCGCAATCCCTAGCCGACGCGGCTGCAGACGACGTAGCCGCAGGCGTCAGCGAGACCGGCCAAATATCGCTCTTCCCCGGCGCAGAGACCGCCGCCGTTCAGGCGCCTGTCGACAGCCCCTACCTATGCGTCCAAGATGAAAAGGCGCTCGAAGCCGTCCTGCACAAGCTCGCCGCGTCCGAATGGCTCAGCTTCGACGTCGAGACCACCAGCACCGACGCCATGAGCGCCACACTCGTCGGACTCGGCGTGGCGTGGGCCCCCGGCGAAGCCGCCTACTTTCCCGTCGCCCATGCACAGGGCGAGCAGCTCGACTGGGAACGGCTGCGCGCCAAGCTTCAGCCCTTTTTCGCCGACCCGGAACGCAAGAAGCTGGCGCACAACGCTAAATACGACCTCACCGTCTGCCGGCGCTACGGTCTGGAGATCGCCGCGCCCATCCACGACACGATGAACATGGCCTGGGTCCTCGACCCGGGCAGGCGCGACCTGGGACTAAAGGCGCAAGCCGCATCCGAGCTGGGCTGGCAGATGACCGAGATCGCGGACCTAATCGGCTCCGGTCGCAAACAGATCACGATGGATGCGGTCCCCATCGACCAAGCCGCGGCCTATTGCGGGGCCGACGTAGATGCCACGCTTCAGCTCTACCCGCTCCTCGAAAAGCAGCTCCACGAGCAGGGACTGTGGAAGCTCTATCAAGACCTGGAACTGCCGCTCGTCCCCGTGTTGACGCAGATGGAGATGAACGGAGTGCTGCTCGACATCCCTTTCCTGGATAAGATGTCGGAGCAACTGGGTCAACGGTTGGCGGAATTGGAGCAGGCGCTTTTTCAGCTTGCCGGCCACGAATTCAATCTGCGCAGCACGCAACAACTCAGCCAGGTCCTCTTCGACGAGATGGGCTTTCCCGCCAAAGGGCTGAAGCGCACCGCTTCCGGTCACTACAGCACAGCGGTCTCCACGCTCGAACAACTCGCTGCGTCGCCCGATGAACTGGACGACCGGCAGGTGCGCGTGCTGGAGATCATCTTCGAGCAGCGCCAACTGGAGAAGCTGCGCGGCACCTACGTCGACGCGCTGCCAGCGTTGGTCAACGCCGAGACAGGCCGCGTGCATACCAGCTTCAACCAGACCGGCACATCCACCGGACGCATCAGCAGCAGCGATCCCAACCTGCAGAACATCCCTATCCGCACCGAGATCGGCAGGCAAATCCGCCGCGCCTTTGTAGCGCCGCCGGATTGGGTGCTGATCTCCGCCGACTACAGCCAGGTGGAGCTGCGCGTACTGGCGCATGTGGCCGGCGAAGAGGCGCTGATCGAGTCCTTCCGCGCCGACCAAGACATTCACGCCGCTACCGCCTCGCGGCTATTCAACACGCCCATCGACCAGGTAGACCGCAGCCAACGCGGCCTGGCGAAGACCATCAATTTCGCCACCATTTACGGCGTCAGCGAGTTCGGCCTCAGCAGCCGCACCGAAATGAGCCGCGCCGAGGCCCGCCAGTTCCTCGACCAATACTTCGAGACCTACCCGCGCATCCGCGAGTATATTTCGTCGACCATCCGCAAGGCCACGGACGAAGGTTATGTCGAGACGCTGCTCGGACGCAAGCGCTACTTCCCCGAACTGGCCAACCGGCGTCTGCCCTATAACCAGCGGCAAGCCGTCGAACGCGCCGCTATCAATGCGCCGATCCAGGGCACGGCCGCGGATATCATGAAGCTCGCCATGATCCAACTGCATGAACGGCTTCAAAACGACGGTCATCAGGCGCGCGTGCTGCTGCAAGTGCATGACGAACTCGTACTCGAACTGCCCATGAAGGAACTGGAGACGGTTGCCGGCCTCGTGCGCGAGGTGATGGAGTCCGCCTACGAGCTTGTCGTGCCGCTCAAGGTCGATGTCGAAGCCGGGCCAAACTGGTACGACATGGATCCGGTTCCCGACTCATAGAACCTTCGGGAAATCCCCCCATTTCCGCGAAGGCAACCCAAAAGGTTTAGCTGACAGAGAGACGCACATGCTGATCGATACCCTGCAAGAACTGTTTACCCAGGCCATCGCCGCGGCCCAAACGTCGGGCGATCTGCCCGCGTTTGACTTGCCGCCCGTCGAGGTCGCCCACCCAAAACAGGAAGGCCACGGCGACTACAGCACCAATGTGGCGCTGATAGCGGCGTCTGCCATCCGCCAAGCGACCGGCGATAAGGTCAACCCGCGCCAGCTTGCCCAAGCCATCCTCGACCGCCTCCCTGCCGCAGACCTGATCGGCGCGGCCGAGTTAGCGGGTCCAGGGTTCATCAACATTCGCCTCAGCGATCGTTGGCTTCAAAACCAGATAGTGACCATCCTGCAGGCGGGCGACCGTTTCGGCAACATCGCCATCGGCCAGGGCCAACGCTGGCAGGTGGAGTACGTCAGCGCCAACCCGACCGGCCCGATCCACTACGGCGGCGCACGCAACGCCGCTTTGGGCGACGGTCTCGCCAACGTGCTCGAAGCCGCCGGTTATGATGTGCAACGCGAGTTTTATGTCAACGACGCCGGCAACCAGTTCGGCTACTTCATCGAGAGCCTCTACGCCCGCTACGCCGAGCTACTGGGCCAGCCCGTGCCCTTCCCGGAGAACGGCTACCCTGGCGCATACCTGATCGACTACGCGCGCAGGGTCGTAGACGAACACGGCGACAAGTTCCTTCATATGGATAAAGCGGCCGCTCTCGCCGAACTGCGCGAGATCGCGCGCAAGCTGGTCGTGGTCATGCTGAGAGCCGAGTTGGATCGCATCGACGTGCAGTTCGACAACTGGTACAGCGAACAGACCCTCTACGACAACGGCCTGGTCGAACAAGCGCTGGCTCACCTCGACGCGCGCGGCGAGCTTGTGCGCCGTGACGGCGCGGTCTGGTTCCAGGCCAGCAAATACCCCAAGAACGACAAGGACGAAGTGGTGGTGCGCTCCAATGGCATCCCCACCTATTTCGCCAGCGACATCGCCTACCACTACGACAAGTTCCTCGTGCGCAAGTTCGACCGCGTGGTCAACGTGTGGGGTGTCGACCACCAAGGTCATGTGCCGCGCATGGCAGCCATGATGCAAGCCTTTGGCCTGGACCCCGACCGCCTGGTCATCCTCATGTATGACCTGGTGAAGCTGGTGCGCGACGGCGTGGAAGTCAAACTCAGCAAGCGCGCCGGCAATCTCTTGACCATCAGCGATGTGGTGGATGAGGTCGGCGCCGACGCGCTGCGCTTCAACTTGCTCACGCGCAGCCCGGAGAGCGTCATCGAATTCGACCTCGATCTTGCCGTGGCGCAGACCAACGAGAACCCCGTCTACTACGTGCAATACAGCCACGCTCGCATCTGCTCCATTCTGGCGCGCGCCGCAGAGGCCGGCTTCGACGCAGAGCACGACGATAAACATGACGCAACGCTCCTCGCGCTGCTCGAACACCCGTCCGAGCTGGCCCTCCTTCGCAAGATGCTAGAGCTCGAAGAGCAAGTGCTAGTGGCGGTCGAGAGGTTATCGCCGCACAACTTGCCCCACTACGCCATCGATCTGGCCAAAACCTTCAACGCCTTCTACCGGGATTGCCGTGTCGTGGACAAGGACGCGCCCGAGCTCTCGCGTGCGCGGCTCATGCTGTCACAGGCGGCGCGCATCGTCCTGGCGCGCGTCTTGCACTTGATGGGCGTCAGCGCCCCGGAGAGCATGTAAGGCACGGCGATGGCGCCTGACCGCGGAGAACAACCCTATGACCGATCCCTACAAGGTACTGGTGAGCGATCAGCTCTCCGAAGCGGGGCTCACACCCCTGCGCGCGGCGGCGGGCATTGAAGTCGATGTGCGCACCGACCTCTCGCCGGAGCAACTCATCGAGATCATCCCCGGCTATGACGCCCTCCTGGTGCGCAGCAGCACCGACGTCACCGCGGATCTGATCCAAGCCGGAGAGCGGCTGCGCGTGATCGCACGGGCGGGCGTCGGCGTCGACAACATCGACGTAGCTGCAGCGACCCAGGCCGGCGTGATCGTCGTCAATGCGCCTACCGGCAACGTCGTGGCCGCGGCCGAGCACACGGTCGCTATGCTCATGTCGCTGGCACGCAACGTCGTCCAAGCAGACGCCCATATACGCCAGGGCTTGTGGAAGCGCAGCCAGTATATGGGCGTCGAGGTGCGCAACAAGACGCTGGGCACAATTGGCCTCGGCCGCGTCGCCCAAGAAGTAGCGCGCCGCGCCCAGGGCCTGGGCATGAGCGTCATCGCCCACGACCCCTATGTCAGCCCGGACTATGCCGCCCAGCGCGGCGTCGAACTTGTAGGCCTGGACGCCCTGCTCGCACGATCCGACTTCATCACGATTCACGTGCCGCGCACGGCGCAGACGCTCAACCTCATCGGTCGCGCCCAATTCGAATGCATGAAGCCCAATGCTCGCCTCCTAAACGTGGCGCGCGGCGGCGTGGTCGACGAGGACGCGCTGGCCGAAGCCGTCGAATCCGGGCGAATCGCAGGCGCGGCGCTGGACGTGTTCTCCGCCGAGCCGCTGCCGCCGGACAGCCCGCTGCGCCGCTCCGACAAGATCATCCTTACACCGCATCTAGGCGGCAGTACGATCGAAGCCCAAGAGCAAGTCGCCGTCGACGTGGCGCTGCAGGTCATCGACGTTCTCAACGACCGGCCGGCGCGCTACGCGGTCAACGCACCCATCATCCCGCCGAAGGACCTGGAGTTCCTTGTCCCCTTCATCGACCTGGCCGAGCGCATGGGCCGCTTCCTGTTGCAACTCATCGGCGTGGGCGGCATCACCGACATGGAGATCATCGCCCAGGGCGACATTGCGGCGTTCGAGCTGGGGCACATTACCGCCGCGGCCATCAAGGGGCTGCTCAGTGACGTCACAACCATCCGCGTCAACCTGGTCAACGCATCCCTGCTGGCCGAACGGCGCGGCATCAACCTGAGCGAGCGCAAGCTGCACCAGCAAGAAGCGCGCTACGAAAACGTGTTGACCATGCGCGTGCTCGCCGGCGGCGAGGAGTGGATCATCCGCGGCTCGGTCCTGCAGGGCGAACCGTTCATCGTGGGCATCAACGACCTTTGGGTCGATATCCCCGCGTCGGGGCATTTGCTGGTATCGCGCCACAACGACCGGCCCGGCATCATCGGCCGCGTGGGCACCCATCTTGGCGCGCGCGACATCAACATCAGTTTCATGCATGTGGGCCGGCATGGCCCGCGCACCCAGGCTATCATGGTGTTGGGCACAGACGAGCCGACGCCGCCTCAGGTTGTCGACCAATTGACCGCTTTCGACCACATCATATGGCTCAAAGCGATCAACTTGTGATATGCTCAGGGTGGACTCGCTGATGAGCAATCCGAACATGACCACGAAGGCCGGCATGACAATGACTCCATCATCCCCACCTAAAAGCCAACCATTGGCCTCGCTGTGGCGGCTGCGCATATTGCTCGTGTTGTCACTGCTATGGCTGGTTCCTTCGTTGGCCTGCGGCAGCTTTGCGCCGCGCCCCACGCCGACGCCAACGCCGCCGCCCGCCCCGACGCAACCAGAGATCGCAGCCGGCGAACCTCAGGTGCAATCGGTGGAGGATACGCCAATCCCCCTGCCGGACACGCCTACCCCGGCGCCGACCGCTACCTTCACGCCAACGCCGATCCCAGGCACGGCGCTGGCATCCGGACAGCAGGCGCGCGTCACCGCGCCGGCGGGCCTCAACTTTCGCGACGGGCCGACGGCATCAGGCCAACTGCTTGGCCAACTAGGCACAGGTCAGATCGTTACCGTCCTCGAAGGCCCCGTCTCCGCAGACAATTTCACCTGGTGGCGGCTGGACGACGGTCAGGGGAACGTGGGTTGGGCAGCTGACGGCGACGGCGAGACGGAATGGCTTAGCCCGCGCTTGGGCGAACCACAGCCGGTCAATCGCTCGCCTCGCATACAGGACCGCGTGACGGTCACAATGGGCGCGGGCGGCCAGTTGAGCGTGCGCGTCATGCCCGGCACCGACGCGGCGCTCGTCGCCCGCGTCAACACCGGCACACAGTTCACCGTCATCGCCGGCCCTCAGTCGGCCAGCGGCTATACCTGGTACCAGATCCGCTCCGACGACGGCTCGGTGGAAGGCTGGGCCGCGGACGGAGACGGCACGGATCGCTGGCTCAGCCCGCTGGAGTAGCGGAGATAGCCACAAAGCCACAAACCCCAATGTAGAAGAGCATCCTTGCTGCCCATCGCGCATCCGGCGGCAGTCAGGCCGTCCCGCCGACCCATTTCGTTCGGCAGGCGAACGGGTTGACACGCCGTATTCTTTCGTTGGAGAAGAAGCGAAGATACAATCCGGCCCAAGAACCCGCGGGGCGGCGCTGAGAGGGTTTTCTCAGCGCCGCCCCGCCTTCATAAAACGCCGCCTGCGTTAGCGTACCAGCTTACGGAATGCGCAGCGATTGCCCCACGTAGATCACGTTGGCGTTGTCGATGCCGTTTGCCATGACGAGCGCATACGGATCGACCCCATACTGCTGCGCAATCATGCCCAACGAGTCGCCCGGACGGACGACGTGCGTGAGCGCCTGTTCTGCCATCATCGGCAACGGCCCGCCTTCCCGCATCGGCTCGGGCGAGTTCGCCATCCCCAGTGGAGAGATGGGGGCTTCTGCCGCCATCGACTGAGGCCCCATGGATTGGGGCCCCATGGATTGGGGCCCTATCGGCGCCGGCTGTACATACGCCCCCGCGCCGCCGCCCGAACACCCCGGGATGACCAGCGTCTGGCCGACGTAGATGACGTTTTGGTTGGATATGCGATTGGCGTTCACCAGCGCGTCAATGGAGATGCCATACTGACGGGCGATGCCGCCCAAGGTGTCACCGGGCCTAACGACATGTGTACACTCGTCGACCGGTTGCGGCTGAGGCTGGGGTTGCGGTTGCGGTTGCGGCAGAGGCTGGGGTTGTGGCCAGGGCTGCGGCTCGTTGCCGCCCCATCCGCCGCCCGAACCGCTGCAGGAGACAAGGCTGATGTCATCGAGGTTGAAGTCCATCTCCACATTCGTGACAGCCCACTTCTTCCAACCGCGGATGAAAAGCACGACCGAACTCGCCGGCGCCTTGAATTTGACCGTATAGGTTCCCAGCGGCCCCGGTTCGGTGCGGTCGTAGATTGGGCCGAGGTCCATACCTTCCCAGTGGCTCACATTGCGCCACTCGGTGTCGGCGCCGGGGTTGATGCCCCACTGCGCTTCAAAGCGGTAGGGGTCTTCCTCGTTGCCTTCTCCGCGCAGCAAACCGCGCACGGTCAACTGGTAGACGCCGCCCGGCGTCAGACCGCCGATGCGCTGGAAGATGCCGGCATAGCGGTCGGCGTCGGTCGGATAGACGCCCTTCGAGTTGATCTCGATCAACTGGCCATTGCCCGCGACATCGCCGCAGCAGGGCTTGCTCACAGTTTGGCGACTCGCCATCGACACCACAGCCTCCCACTGCTCATCATAGAAGCCGTAGTTAGCCGCGCCGCCGTTGATAAAGCCGCCCCAGCCGCGCCCGATGTCTCCCAACGCCGTGCGATTGAAGCCGTCCTCAAAGTCGCCGTTATATACCATGTTCGGCCCGCCGCAGACCTCCGGCTTGCCGGCGCTGGGTGACCACTGCGGTTCTTCCAGCGGCAGTTTAGGCGCCACCACGGCAGGCTGTGGTTCCGGCTGCGGCTGCGTCCAGTCGAAGAGCGCGCGCGGGCTTTCCTTGCCGCCTATCCCGCCAGCCGGCGGACCGATCAGCGCTATGCCGTCCAGGTTCACGTCCAACTCCTCGTTGGGCACGCCCCATTTTCGCCAGACGCGCACAAAAAGCGTGATGACCTCCGCTTCCGGCGCCAGCGTTGTGCGGAACTCGGTGAAATAACCAGGCTCCAGACGGTCGAAGTAGGTGTTGATACCGGCGTCGGTCCAGTTGTCCACATGCCGCCAGTCCGCGTTTGGCCCCTTCACCCATCCGACTTCCACGCGGTAGCGCCACGGGTCGCCTTCGTGATTGGTCGTACGCACCATGGCGCGCATCGTAAAGGTGTACTTGCCCCACGGAGACACGCGCACGGTCTGTGATAGGCCGGCGTAGCGGTCATGGTCAGGCGCCATCAGGCCTTTGCCATTGATCTCGATCAGTTGGCTGTGCTTGCCGTCGGCGACGACCGGCTCCCACTGATCATCGTAGAAGCCGTAATTGGCCCCGCCGCCATTGGTGAAGCAGTTCCACCCTGCGCCGACAATGCCGCAGCCCGGCACGTTGACGAAGCCCTGCTCAAAGCTGCCGTTTGCCAGCACATTGGTTTCTGCTGCGCTGGTGGTCATCGGCACGGCCGCGACCAGCGCCGCCGATACCGTGATAGCGATCGTCAATATGATGCTGACGAGTTTACGTTGCTCAGGCGTGATCGGCTGCCGGCGAAATGGCAGCCTGCCTGCGCGTAGAACGGATAGAACGTTGCGCAGTTGCTCCTGCATAAGGGCAAACCTCCTTGCTTGGTCATTCCAGTCGGCGCACACCACCCCAGCGGGCGCCAATGATTTCCTCAGCTTACGTCAAAGTGAACAATAAAAAGCCGCGCCGCCGTGGAGACCCCGGTTGATGCGGTATGCTCGGGTATTTGCCGTTTAGGCGCCGGCCAATCGCGCGG
Source organism: uncultured Caldilineaceae bacterium (assembly GCA_964467575.1). Lineage (GTDB taxonomy): Bacteria > Chloroflexota > Anaerolineae > Caldilineales > Caldilineaceae > JASGTU01. The sequence goes on from CAYXRG010000012.1 coordinate 41,904, forward strand.
CCGGTTCGCCTATGAATGTCGGAACATCCGTTTGTCACGACGCCACCACCCTGCCACGTCGCATCTTGAGGATCGGTAGGCCGGCATCAGCGTTCAGGGCTTGCTCGAACATTTCCCGGCGCTACAAAATTCATGACGTAGAAAGCGCGCAAAAGTGACGCGTGAATGTGGATAACCTGTGAATAAGTGGCTGGCGCGCCAACCGCAAATCGGCGGCCATCCCAATACTGGTGGATGGCCGCCGGCCGCGTTCGCTGATTCGCTTGTCGCCAACCGGTCTAGGTTCGCGGAAGCATCTCGCCCAGGTTGGTCACCGCTTCTTCTAGTACGAGAACGGCGCGCCAGTATTCGTCCAGGGCGACATGTTCGCCCGGGGTGTGATCCAGCGCACTGTCGCCCGGTCCGTAGGCGAGGATCGGGCATTGCCACGCAGGCGCGACCACGTTCATATCGCTGGTGCCGGTCTTGACCACGAAGCCGGGCCGCGCACCGTCGCCCTGTGCGCGGATGGCGGCGAGGAAAGCGCGTACCAGCCCCGTATCGCGCGGGCTGCGCCAGGCGCGCTCATAGCCGCGGAAGCTTAGGTTCATAGAAACGTCGGGACCATGCAGCCGCACCTCGCCGGCCAACAAGCCCTCGCCGCTTGGTGTGCGCGGCCATTCCGCCCCGGCTGCGTCCGCCGCCCAATTCACCAGGTCTTGGGCGAACACAGCGGCGTCGAAATCGAGGGGCAGGCGGATGCCGGCCTGTACCCAGACCGTGTCGTTCATCTCGGCGTCGGTAGAGGTCTGCACCTGGCGCAGGCTTGGCTGAAACTGGTCGAAGGCCTGGCCGCGTTCTGCGTTGAACGCCCGCGCATAAGCGTCGAGCCAGTTCCACAGCGCCGCCGACCACACGGCAATGCCCGCGTCCGGACCAGCGGTGTGCGCCATCGGCCGGCGGGCGGACAACTCGCACAGCAGCCGCCCCTTATAGCCGAGGGTCACGCGCCGCCAGCCGCTCGGCTCGCCAATTACGCAAGCTGCGGGGATTGGCTCCGCAGCGCCGTCAAAGCGGTCGCGGATGTGGCGAGCGCCCTTGCTGGTAGCCGCCTCTTCCTCCACCGCGCCGACGACGACCACACGCAGATCGCACCGTCGCAGCCACGCGGCGTCGAGCCGAGCCGCAGCCGCCGTGAAGGTCGCCAACGGGCCTTTGGCGTCGACCGAACCGCGGCCGTGGAGGACCGGCCCGTCGTCGCCCTCTTCGATGCGCACGGGGATTGCGCCCGGCACGGTGTCGATGTGGCCGAGCAAAACCACCACATAGGCCGCGCCGGCCTCGCCCAGTTCTCCCACGGCGTTGCCCGCCGCGTCGACATAGGCGCGATCATAGCCCAGCCGCTGCATCTGCTCGACCAGCCAAGCGCTCGCCGCTTCTTCCTGCCCGGACAGCGAGGGAATCCCCACCAGCCCGGCCAGCAGGTCGACAGCGCTTTGCCGGTCAACTGCCGTCGCGCCCATCACCCGCCCTCGTCGGACAGCACGCGGGCGATGGCTTCCACGCCGATCTCAATCTCCTCAGCGCTGATCACCAGCGGCGGCAGCAAGCGCAGCACATTGCTCCCGGCGGGCAGCGCCAGCACCGCGTGCTCCTCCATCAGCGCCTTTAGATAAGGCCCGGCGCGCTCGCGCAGTTCGATGCCGGCCATGAGACCCAGCCCGCGGATCTCACGTACGACGGTGAGGTTCGCCAACGCAGCGTTGAGGCGATCAAAGAGCATCTGCCCCATCTCAGCCGCCCGGTCGATCAACTCCTCGCGCTGGTAGACCTCCAGCGCGGCCAAGCCCGCGGCGCAGGCCAGCGGGTTGCCGCCGAAGGTAGTGCCGTGCGCGCCCGGGTAGAGCGCAGCCTGCACCCGGTCCGTATAGGCCAGTGCGCCCATCGGAAAGCCGCCGCCAATGCCCTTGGCCAGACAAATGATGTCCGGTTGCAGGCCGAAATGCTCATGGCCGAACCAGCGGCCCGTCCGTCCAAAGCCGGTCTGGATCTCGTCGACAACCAGCAGTGCGCCGCGCTCCCGACAGATGTGCTGCGCGGCCTGCATGAAGGCCGCCCCGCCCAGGTTGACGCCGCCCTCTCCCTGCACCGGCTCTACGATCACCATAGCCGTGTTCTCGTCCACCGCAGCGTCGAGTCGCTCCACGTTGTTATAGGGCACATGCGTGACGTCGAGCAGCGGGGCGAACGGCTTGCGGTATTTCGGTTCCCATGTGAGCGAGAGCGCGCCGATGGTGCGGCCGTGAAAGCTGCGCATCGTGGCGACGATGCCCGTACGGCCCGTTGCCAGCCGCGCATACTTGATCGCGCCGTCGATGGCCTCTGCGCCGCTGTTGGCCAGAAAGACATGAGAGAGGCGGTCGGGTAAAACCTCGACTAATTTCCCGACGAAGCGGGCGCGCACGTCGTTATAGAAAAAGTTGGGACAGGCAATCAGGCGACCGGCCTGCTCTGCGATGGCGGCGCTCAGGGCGGGATGGCTGTGGCCCAACATGGCGACCCCCTGGCCCGCAGTCAAGTCTAGGTAGCGTCTGCCATCTACATCCCACATCCAACAGCCCTCGCCACGCGCCATGACGACCTCGCCGCGGCGCGCCGTGACTCCGCCTGCATACTGCTCCTCCATTACGGCCAGTTCGGCCATCGATTGGGCTGCGGTCACCG
>CAYXRG010000012.1:44706-48535 GCA_964467575.1 uncultured Caldilineaceae bacterium
GGCGAATTTCTTTTCGCCTCGGCAATTTGTCCGCCGCCTTGCATCAGACGATCTGCGTGCCGCCGCCTTCCAGCGCAGCGCTGATGGGCCGCTCGATGCGGCCATCCGCAAAGACGACGCGCTGCACGCCCTCGCCGATGGCCTCCAGCGCGCCCATCACCTTCTTCTTCATGCGCCCCTCGGCGTACTGCATAAAGCCATCGGCCTGCGCACGCGGGATCTGCCGGATCAGCGTGCTTTCATCCGGGAACTGGCGCAACAAGCCCGGCACATTGCTGAGGATGACCAGCGCTTCGGCCTCCAGAGCGGCCGCTGCCATCGCCGCGGCGCGGTCGCCGTCCACGTTGATCGCCTCGCCGGCATCCGATGCGCCCGGCGGCGTCAGCACGGGGAAATAGCCGCTGTCCAGCAGCAGCCGCAACAGGCCAATGTTGACGCGCTCCACCGTGCCCGTCCAGTCATCGCGCAGCACCATGCGCTTGCCGTTGACGCGCACGCGCAGCGTATCCTTGCGCTTGCCCTCGAAGATGCGCCCGTCCAGCCCGCTCAGGCCGACGGCGTTGACACCGCGGCGCTGCAACGCCTCGACCCACATCTTGTTGAGTTGACCGCAATAGACCATCTCGAAGATCTCCAACGTGCGCCGGTCGGTGCGGCGGCTGACGAAGCCGCTCTCGCTCGTTACGAACTCCGGCGGATGGCCCAGCGCCTCGGCCACCTCGTTGGTCGTCTCCGCGCCGCCATGCACTAGGATCAGCGGCGCACCCGCCGCGGTCAGCGCGGCGATGTCATCTGCGATGGCGGCGACATGCAGGTCCTTGCCGCCGCCCACCTTGACCACAATCATGCTCGCTTCTCCTGCTCTTTAAGCGTTAGGCTTGACCAAACGATAGCGTCTTGTTTGTTCGCCTTCTCTTTGGCGCCCGTCCCCGATGGCGCATCGGTCTAGGTCGGATGTAAGCCGGGAAAACCCAGCCCGGTCGTCTCGTCCCAGCCCATCATCAGGTTCATGCACTGTACAGCCGTCCCCGCTGCACCCTTCATCAAGTTGTCGATAGCGCCCAAAGCGACGATGCGCCGGCTCTCGCCGTCCACCTCGAAGCCCACGTCGGCGTAGTTGCTGCCAGACAGGATCTTCGGTTCCGGGTAGCGATACACGCCGGTGCGCTCCTTGACGATGCGCACGAACGGCTCGCCTCTGTAGGTCTTGCGGTAGGCGCGGTAGACGTCGCGTTCCTCCACTCCATCACGCAAGAAGAGGTGCGCCGTCGCCAGCACGCCGCGCACGTTGTCGATGGCCGTGGCGCTGAGGTGCACCGTCGCCTGTGCGCCCGACAGCCGGATGGCCTGCTCGATCTCGGCCGTGTGCCGGTGACCGGTCGGCGCAAAGCTGCGCATGACGCGCGCCCGCTCCGGGTGATGCGTGGCGTCGCTGGACTTGTTGCCGCCCTCGCTGCTGCCAACCTTGACCTCGCAAACGACGCCGCGCGCCGCATCAGCCAGCCCTTCGGCAAAGAGCGGCCAGATCGCCAGCGTCGTAGCGGTAGCGTTGCAGCCCACCCCGCTGACATACTGCGCCCGCCGTATCTCCTCGCGGTGCAGTTCGGGCAGGCCGTAGACAAACTTGCCGAGCCACTCCGGATAGGCGTGCGGCTTGCCGTACCAGCGCACGTAGTCATCCGGGTTGCGCAGGCGAAAATCCGCGCTCAGGTCGATGATGCGCTCCGCCATACCCGCGTAGTTGTCGATACGCTCCATGGCGCCGCCATGCGGCAGCCCCACAAACAGGAAATCCGCCGGCTCCAGGTCCGCGGCGCTGACGAACTGGAGGCTGGTGCGCCCGCGCAGATTGGGGTGCGTGAAATGCACGAACGTCCCCGCGTTGCGTTCGCTGGTCACCTGCGCCACCTCGACATGCGGGTGATCCAGCAACAGGCGCAGCAGTTCGCCCCCCGCATAGCCGGACCCGCCGACAATCGCCGCCTTGATCTTCTCGGACACGATACCGTCCTTGTGCTTGCCGGCAGACTACTCGCCGGTTAGTGACACCGTTGCTATGTCTTGGGCGCCGTTGGTCCAGCCGTTAGCCGCGGCCCAGCCCTCTTTTCCGACGCGCACAATGAAGTCCGCCATACGCCCCGGTATGTCGACGCCTGTGGGCGCGATGCTGTTGCGATACTCCATCGTGTAATTGACCTCGATGACCAGCAGTCCGCGATCCGGGTCTTCCACCAAGTCGATGGCGACGATGCCGCCGCCGACCGCTCGCGCCGCGCGCACGCACAGATCGTTCAGTTCCGGCGTCACCGGGCAGTTGCTCGACTTGCCCCCGCGCGCCGTATTCGTGATCCAATGCTCCGAGGTGCGGTAGATGGCGCAGATCGTCTCGTCGCCCACCACAAAGGCGCGGATGTCTCGCTCCGGCTTCGGGATGTATTCCTGGATGTAGAAAATGCTGTGGTGATAGGTGCCCAGCACCTCTTTGTGCTCCAGGATCGACTCGGCGGCCTCGCGGTCGTTGACCTTGCTCAACAGCCGGCCCCAGGAACCGACCGCCGGCTTCAACACCACCGGGTACCCCATAGACTCGATGGCCTGCAGCGCGCTGTCGGACGAATACGCTATCAGCGTACGCGGGGACGGGATGCCCGCCGCGGTCAGCGCGCTCGTCGTCTGCAACTTGTTGCCGCACACATCCGCCACCTGCGCCGTGTTGACCGTAGCAATGCCGCGGTCGTTTAGAATGCGCAGGCTGTAGAGCGCTCGGCTGTGGTTGATACAGCGCTCGGCGATGACGTCATAGCCCGCGTATTGGTCCGCGTATTCATGGCCCGGCGTGATCTCGAAGATAAGATCGCGGTCGTCCAGCAGATCGAATTCGACGCCGCGCGCCGCAAGCGCCTCGAAGAGCAGTTTCTCCTCGACTCGCACGCGGCTGTAAAGGATGCCTACCCGCATACGTGCTATTCCCCCCAGTCCTCTTCTTCTTCAGGCGCAACTTCCAGCGTAAGCGGGTCGAGGCTGACAACCTCCAGGTCGGCCCCGCATTCGGGACACTGCGTGATCTCGTTCTGCATTACATCGGTCAGTTCGATCTCGGCAAAGCACTCCGGACACTCTGCCACGCCTGACGCCGTCTTAATCGCCATATCTCTGCCCTCCATCGTATGCTCGTTATAAGTAGTTTTTAGCCAACTGCTCTGATCGCCCATAGCGCACACTGCCATGTTGAGCCGAGCAAAACATCTCTACCTCTGGTACAACGAGATTCTACAGATCGCTATCGCTCGTTTCAGAATGACATACGCTTGGCGAACTCACCACTAGCCCAACTCGGCTAAAACCGCGTCCGTCATCTCATCCGTGCCCAAGGCGCCGCCCATGTCACGCGTCGCCGCGCCCTTTTGCAGCGCACGCCGCACCGCTCCCTCCACCGCGCCGGCCGCCTCATGCTCGCCTAGATAGCCCAGTAACAGCGCCGCCGAACGGATGGCGGCGACCGGGTTGGCAATGCCCTTGCCGGCGATGTCCGGCGCGCTGCCGTGCACCGGCTCCGCCAACACAAAGCCGTCGCCGACGTTGGCGCTGGGCGCGATGCCCAGGCCGCCCGTCAGCGCCGCCGCCACGTCGCTCAGGATGTCGCCGTACAGATTCGGCGCCACGACGACGTTGTAGCGCTGCGGTTCGCGCACCAGCCGGTAGGCCATCGAATCGACGAGTTGTTCCTCTACCTCGACGTCGGGATATGCCTGCGCCACAGCCAAACACGCCTCGCGGAACAAGCCGTCGCTCACGGCGAGGACGTTGGCCTTGTGAACCACCGTAACCA
>CAYXRG010000012.1:48635-51489 GCA_964467575.1 uncultured Caldilineaceae bacterium
CGCAGGTTGCCGTAGAGGTCCAGCGCTTTGCGCATCCCCAGAATCGGGCTGGAATAGCCCGGCGTGCGTTGGCTGGGCGAACTGACTGCGCCGAACAAAGCGCCGTCACAATCGCGCAACGCGGCAAGCGTCGCCTCCGGTAAGGCATTGCCCTCGCGGCGAAACGTCTCCCAGCCCGCGTCGAGCCGCACGAACTCCAAGTCAAGCTCCAGCGCGGCCAGCACGCGCTCCGCCGCGGGGACGACCTCCAGCCCCACCCCGTCGCCGGGGATCAGGGCAATGCGTCGCCGGCTCCTATGCGCGCTGCTGTTGCCTTGCGCCTGAACGCGGTCCGTCGTCATGCCTGGAATCTCCGCTTGACATAGGCGATCAGCCCGCCCGCCTCGATGATGTGCATGATGCTCGGGCTGAACGGCGGGAAAGAGAACTCACCGGCGGGACAGCGCACCACGCAGTTCGTTATGTCGACCTCCACGGCGTCGCCCGGCTGGATCACGCGCGCCGCCTCCGGACAGACAATCGCCGGCAGCCCGTTGTTCAAAGCGTTGCGGTAGAAGATGCGTCCGAAGCTCTCCGCCACGATCGCGCCCACGCCGTTGTAGACCAGGCACGTCGCCGCCTGTTCGCGGCTGGAACCACAGCCCCAGTTGCGGCCTGCCACGATCACGTCGCCCGGCTGCATCCCCGTCACGAACGCCGGGTCCAGGTCCTCGAGCGCGTGGCGGGCGATCTCTTCGCGGCCCGACACAGTGTAGGTATATTTGCCGGGATAGATCACGTCCGTATTGACGTTATCCCCGTACTTCCACGCCCGCCCTCGTATCACGTCCATCTGTTATCTCTCAAGGTTTTGAGCGCTGCTGCACGCTGCGACTGCTATTCTATCTCACGCGGGTCGGCGATGCGGCCTAGGATAGCCGAAGCCGCCACGACCGCGGGGCTCGCCAAGTAAACATCCGAATCTGGCGTGCCCATGCGCCCGCGGAAGTTGCGATTGGCGCTGGAGATCGTCGTCTCTCCCGGCGCAGGGATGCCCATGTGGTTGCCCATGCATGGCCCGCATCCGGGCACGCCGATCACCGCGCCCGCTTCGACCAACGTCTGAATATACCCGAGACGCAGCGCATCCTGCAAGACCTCGGCAGAGGCAGGAATGACGAGGAAGCGCGTGCCGCTCGCCGTCCGCCGCCCCTGCACAATCTGCGCGGCTACGGCCAGATCGCTCAGCCGACCGTTTGTGCAAGTGCCCAGGAAAGCCTGCTGCACACGCACATCCGACACCTCGGAAAGTAGCCGCACGTTGTCCACCGTGTGCGGGCAGGCGACTGTCGGCTCGATGTCGCGCGCGGCGTAGCGATGCACCGCGGCATAGGGCGCGCCCGGATCCGAATCCAGCAGCAACACTTCGATTTGCGCGCGCGCCTCATCGATCCTCTCCACCGGGGTGTCCTTAGGGTGTCGCTCGCCTCGTTGCGCGGCCTCGGCGCGGCTGCGACGGCGCGCCAGCCGCGCCGCCACGTACTCCACGACCGCGGCGTCGGGCGCGATGAACGCGCTCTTGGCGCCGAACTCCGCCATCATATTGGGCAGGATCATGCGCGCCTCCAGCGGCAGCGCCTCGATGCCCGATCCGCCGAACTCTATCATGGCGTATAGGCCGCCGTCCGCCCCCAGGTCGCCGATCACGCGCAGGGCAAAGTCCTTGGCCGTCACCCAAGGCGGCAGCTCGCCGTCCAGTTCGATGCGCATCGTCTCCGGCACGCGCAGCCACAGTTGGCCCGTCGCCCACAGCGCCGCGACCTCGCTGCGCCCGATGCCCGCACCGAACGCGCCCATCCAGCCGTAGTGCGTCGTGTGCGAATCCGCGCCCAGGATAAGCTGCCCGGGCGGTACGATGGCCTCCTCGCTCAACACCTGGTGACAGATGCCGCGGCCGACCTCGAAGAAGTTGGCGATGCCCTGCTCACGCACGAATTCGCGGATCTCGGCATGGTTCTGGGCGTGCTTGGTCGAGGGCGCAGGCACGGCGTGGTCGAGCGTAATCGCCAGCCGCTCCGGGTGCAGCACGCGCGCTTGCCCAAACTCCTGCCAGATGCGGCGGATGGCCGCGGTATTGTCGTGGCTGAGTATGACATCAGGCTGCGCGTCCACCACCTGCCCAATCTGGACGCGCGCCAGGCCGGCAGCGCGCGCTAGCGCTTTCTGGGCAAAGGTCTGCGGTGAGGCCGGTTGCCCCCCTGAACTGCTAACGTGTGCTTCGGTCGTGTTCATCGTCCGGTTCCTGTTGGCTTCACAGCCAGCCGTTGAGCAGCAGATAGGCGACCGCGGCGATGACCGTGCGGTCGCGGATTTCGCCGCTGCGAACAGCCTCGCGCAGCCACTCGATGCTGCGCCAGCGGATCGCGAGCAACTCAGTCTCATCGGGCGACTCTTGCGTTACCCGCTCCAATCCCCAGGCCGCGAACAGGTGGCTGTGTCCCGGTCCTAATGCCGGATTATCCCACACTGCACCCAGATAACGCACAGTTTCCGGCGAGACAATGCGCGGGCGGTAGCCTGTCTCCTCCGCCAACTCGCGCAGCCCGGCGGCCTGCAAGTCTTCTCCGTCGTCCGTTAGCCCGCCGGGAAGCTGCCAGATCACCTCGCCTACGCCATGCCGGTATTCGCGTTCGAGCAATACCGCGCCGGCCCGGTTGAAGCCTATCACGCCTACGCCGATCCCCGCGGGCTGAAGCCGCGTGTACTCATACTCGCGTCCGTCGGGCAGCGCCACGCGGTCCAACTCGACTGCGGTCCAGCGGTTACGAAAGACGGTGCGCGTGGCGCGCGTGGTCCAGGCTTGGGGGTCAGGATG
>CAYXRG010000012.1:51589-81831 GCA_964467575.1 uncultured Caldilineaceae bacterium
ACGCTCTGGCTGTGATACGACCGCAGCAGCACGTCCACATCATCCAGGCTAAGCCGCTTCTTATCCGCCAGCGCCTTGATCTGCGCCGTGATCTCCTTGATGATGTCGTCGGGCAGGTTAAGCTGTAGCTGCTCGGCGCGCTGTTTGATGGCGTTCCAGCCGGTCAGGCGATGCGCAACGTGGATGTAGCGCGTCAGGCCAAAGTCCGCCGGGTCCAGAATCTCGTAGGTGGATGGATTGTTCAGAATGCCCTTAGCGTGGATGCCGGCCTTGTGCGTAAACGCGGTGTAGCCTGTGATGTAGTTGTTGAAGGGCACATCAACCTCGACGAGGTTGGCGACGTAGTTCTCCACCTCGCGCAGCAGCGGCAGGTTATAGCGCTGACGCACCAGATCGGGATTGTAGGCGTACATGCGCGCCACCAACCCGCCCAACGGCGTGATGCCGTTACGCTCGCCGATGCCCAACACCGAGGTGTCGACATGCGTCGCCCCGGCCTGCAGCGCGCAGTAGGAATTCGCCACCGCGCAGCCGGTGTCGTTGTGTCCGTGGAACTCGATATCGCAATGCACCACCCCGCGCAGCGTGCGCACCAGTTCGTAAACTTGCATCGGGTTGGCGACGCCCACGGTATCGGCGATGCCCACGCGGTTGACGCCAATCTTGTCCACCGTGCGGTAGATGGTCAGCAGGTCGACCAGGTCGCTGCGGAAGCTGTCCTCGCTGCTGAAGCGCACCTCCAGGCCGTGGCCCTTCACATATTCGATCACTTCTTGCGCCGAGTCGATGATATAGGCGATGTCCTTGCCGTGCGAGAACTGACGCAAATAGCTGCTGGTGCCGAACAGCACGTCGATGCCGTCTGCGCCGGTCTCGACGGCGACGCGCGCATCGTCCATATGGCAGCGCACATGCGTCAGAATCTTGGCCTTCAGGCCCAACTTAGCGATGCACTCAATGTCGAGCCGGCTCTGGGGGCTGGCTACTGGCGACGTCAGTTCCAAGTACTCCACGCCAAACGCATCGAGCAGTTTGGCAATCTCCACCTTCTGATCGCTGGTGAAGAACGCGTTGGCAAACTGCTCGCCCTCTCGCAACGTCGACTCAATGATCGCAAAGTTATCCAGACTCATGGCATGCGCTCCTGATTAAACCAACAAAAAAACCGGCCTCCGTCTGGATGGCCGGCTGCTAACCGCTTGGCTCAAGAGCAAGCGCCGCTCTCCAGACGTTAGTCCAGGCAGGCCTTCTTGCTCTTCTTGATGACGACCAGGCTGATCGTCTCTATTGCCATCGGGTCGCTCAACGGTAGTTCCTCGAAAAAAACCAATTGCCCCGAAAATACGAACGCAATCTTATCAGCCACTTTTACGCTTGTCAAATTGCGTTAAACCGAGTCCATTTCGTCGGTCTCGCCTTCCTCGTCGACTGTCCGTGCAGCCCCATGATCCGGCGCGGTGAGCGATCCCGCCAGGCTGTTCACGACATCGCGGTCAAGCGGCTGCAGATCAACCTCGTCTGCGCCGAGTTCAACCGGGCCGGCGGATACGGCATTACCTGCGCCGGGCGTCGACGCGACAGCCGGGGGCCAGCGGCTGGTGATCGACGCCAACACCGTCAGATCGTCCAGCGCCAAGACGGTTTCGCTCGCCGCGTCCGCCGCATCGACATCGCTCGCCTCCAGCAGCCGCGGCTCCGCCACCAAGGGCAGACTCTGCAGGCGAGCGTATATCTGGCCAAGTACATTGCCTATCTGTGTGGTCGAAAGCGTACGCCGCACGGGCGTGTCGGACGACTCCCACAACTGCTTGAGCGCCGCGAAGTCCCACTCCGCCACTACGACGCCCTCGCTGTGCGGCCCCCCCATCTCGACCAGAACGCCGTTGCGGCGCGGCGTCAGTTCCTGCGGCGCGAAGACCGCCGATTTGCCTGCGTACCCAGGCTGTTCGCCGCGCGCAAAGACGTTGCGCCCGACCATGAAACTGCACGCCGCGAATAGCTGGTTGTCCTGCATGCGCGCCAGCATGCCGGCGCGCACTTTGTTGTACATCGCCAGGTCCGTGCAGGCGGCAAGGGTCACCAGCGCATCCGCTCCCTGGTACGCCAGCAACCGGCCGACTTCCGGGTAGAGCACATCCCCGCCGAGGATCACGCCGATGCGACCTGCATCCGTGGGGATGACGTCCCAGGCGCTGCCCGGCTGGGCGATGCCGGCGTCGGCTGGATGCAGGACGACCTTGGCCTGCACGCCGAGCAGCGCACCGTCCGGGCCAAAAACCGCGGCCAAATTGCGCACCACGCCATCCAGCGGATCGGGCAGGTAGCCGCTAGGCGCAACCAGCGTGACGCCGAACTCTTTCGCCAGCCCGCCATATACGTCTACGTACGCCTCCCACACATCCGCCGCGGCCACATCCAGCAGCGCGGCCAGGCTGCGCCGCAAATCAGCCTTGAGATAGGCGGCAAGCCCGCCGGCGGCTCGCCCGACCACCCGCTGCCAGAGCGACGCCTCGCGACGCCGAGCGATGTCCGCGCGCTTGAGCAGGCCCGAACGGTAATCGCCCAAGAACGGCGGCGTCACCATCAGCCCGCCTAGTTCAGGGAATACGGCGAGGCGCGCCCCTTTGTTGGCGGCAATGCGCAGAAAACGCCGCAGACTCTCGCGGTATTCGTCTTGCGAAATCGGCAGATGCATCCGCTGTTGGATGCAGGCCACGGTCAGAGAATCCAATCGGCTCTCCTACGAGCGCACTTCGGAGGAAAAACGAGAAAGACAGGCGCCTGCGACCGGCAAAGCCAGTCTACCACACACCGCCGCAGGCGCTACAATCGCCGGCTTGGCTGGGCCGCGCCTGCCCGAGACTTGCTTCGTCTCCGCCGGCAGACGACGCAGGTCGCGCACCAGGCGCACCGTATACGAGACGTCGTTTCTCCTCCGGCCATACACGTCAGCCAGGCCAAAAACAGACTCTACGTCGACCTCGATAGGGTCTCGGCGCTCCGTCTGCCACGGGCAGCCGGCCGCGACAGCATTGCACAAGGCGGAGAATTTGACCGTTGCGGGCGCGCCTGATATACTCCTCCGGCAGTGAGTTGACGGGCCTTCAAGCCCCCATCGTCTAGAGGACTAGGACACAGGCCTTTCAAGCCTGTGACAGGGGTTCGAATCCCCTTGGGGGCACACCAATCGCTCGGGCACAATGATCAGGAAGGTCGCCGGACCTTCCTGCTTCATTTTACTGGGATCGGCCACAACCTGCACGTCCCATGAGCAACCGCCAACGAGTCTACCGCACACACGTCGTCATCCTGCGCCGCCGCGATTTCTCAGATGCCGACCGCATCCTTACCGTCCTCACACCCGGCATGGGCAAGAAGGAATTCATCGCCCGCGGCATTCGCAAGACCGCCAGTCGCAAAGCCGGTCACCTGGAGCTGTTCACGCACAGCAGCCTGATGGTCGCCCACGGCCGCACCTGGGACGTCGTGACCGAGGCCTCTACGGTCGAGAGCTTTCGCCATCTGCGCGCCGGCCTCGACGAGATCGGCCAGGCCAGCTATCTAGCGGAACTCGTAGACCGCTTCACCGAGGTCGACAACGAGAACGAACCGCTGTGGGATCTGCTGCTGATCGCGCTGCGCGAGCTAGACGCCCACGCCCTCCAGCCCCATTTCGACGCCCGCCTGCTCCTGCGCTGGTTCGAGTTGCACCTCCTGTCCGTGACGGGCTTCCAGCCGCAGTTCTTCCACTGCCTCAACTGCGACAAGCCACTGGAGCCGGTCACCAACTACATGAGCATGCAGGCCGGCGGCGTCCTCTGCCCGGAGTGCGCCGGCGCCGCGCCGGATGCCGAGCCAATCGAGGCCGACGTTCTTAAGGTGCTTCGTCACCTGCAGCGCAATATGTGGGACGATCTGCGCGGGCTAAACGTTCGCCCTTCGCTCATGCACCAGGTCGACGCGGTGCTCTACCGCTATCTGCTCAGCATCTTGGAACGCCGCCTCAAATCCGTCGATTTTCTGCGCCGCCTGCAAAGTCTCGGCTCCGCCGGCGGCCCCCTCACCTAACCCAACCGCCGCGCACGGAGCCGGACTCATGCACATTCGCGAATACCAACAGTGGCTGGAGCAGTGGGACAAAGAACGTGGCTGGGACAGAGCGCTCCTCAGCCATACGCTGCTGCACGCTGTCGAAGAGATGGGCGAGATCAGTCGCCATATCCAGGCCTTCGAAGGCTACCGCGAACTCGATCCAGAGCAGGTCGAAACAGCCCGCGCCGAGCTGGCCCTCGAACTGAGCGACCTACAAGTCATGCTCTTCAAGATCGCCTACCTCTGCGGCATCGACATGGAAGATGCCATGATCCGCGGCCAGGCCAAAGCCGACGCGCGCTTCCCCGACCCGGCAGCCGGCCCAGCCGACGTCGAAGGTTATTGGCGCCGCTTCCGCCGCTACCTCGAAGAACACGCCCTCGACTGATCCACGCGGGACTCCCGGCCCAAACTCCCCAGAACAAACGTGCTTTTGGGTATTGACACCGCACAAATGTTCGTGTATACTTGGGATAACTTGGGAAACAAACGTTCTAGGTTTGGGATACTTGGGATTTACCTGGGAAATCCAAACAAGAGACCGAAAACGCCGCCGCATCGCCCAGCCGGGAGAGGGAAAAGCCACGCCATGAGTAATCTTTCAGACCGCCAGCGCAGAATCCTAGAGTTCATTGTCAACTTCGTCAACCAAAACGAGTTCCCGCCCACGATCCGCGAGATCGGAGAACAAGTGGGCATTTCCAGCACCTCGGTCGTCAACTACAACTTGGCTAAGCTGGAGGAACTCGACCTCATCGCGCGGCGCAAAGAGGTAAGCCGCGGCTTGAGCCTGAACTGGGACCGCATCCGCGACCTCAAGCTGGTCCTGCCTGCTGCCGTTAGCCAAGCCCAGGCAAACGTCTCCGCAGGCGCCGTTCGCTTCGCCGAGTCGCTCCTGCGCGTGCCGGTGCTTGGTCCCATCGCCGCGGGTGAACCGATCCAGGTCGAGCCGTTCGAGGCTGTCAACACGGACGATTGGGTAGAAGTCCCCGAAGGTCTCTTCCGCAGCGACGGTCCGCTCTTCGCGCTGCGCGTCAAAGGAGACTCGATGATCGACGCCAGCGTGCTCAATGGAGACGTGGTCATATTGCGCCATCAGCAGACGGCGAGCGACGGCGACATGGTCGCCGCCTGGATAGAGGGCGACGAGGAAACCACGCTCAAATACTTCTATCGCGAAGGCCGCAACATCCGCTTACAGCCGGCTAACCCCAACCCCGCTTACCAGCCAATCGTTCGCCCCGCAGAAAAGGTGCGCATCAACGGCAAGGTCGTTTCCATCATCCGGCTGTTAGAGCAGTAACGCGAAACAAACCGGCAGTAGCTCGCCCCAAACTTGGAGGTCGGATGGAGACCAAAGCCGATATTCCGCCTGCCGAGAACCGGCCCGACGTGGCGGCGGGCATCGCTGCGCGGTTTCGGCAAGTCGTGTTTCTCCTGGCCTTTCAGGCAATAATCCTATTCGCATCCTCCGGGCGGCTCAACTGGACTTGGGCTTGGGTCTTTCTTGGGATTTACATTGCGGGCGTACTGATTAACGCCTTCTTCATGCTCCGCACCAGCCCTGAGACAATCGCTGAACGCGGCCGGACCAAGGACATGAAAGACTGGGACAAGGTCATCGGCGGGCTCTGGAGCTTAACCCATTTCGTTGCGCTTCTTGTGGTTTCCGGCCTCGACGAACGCTTCGGTTGGACTGGCGAGATCGGCGCCGCGTTGCATGTTGCAGGCGCCATTCTGTTTGCAATTGGGTCAGGCCTGTTCGGGTGGGCGATGATCACCAACGCCTACTTCTCCGCAGTTGTACGCATCCAGAGCGATCGCGGCCAGACAGTATGTCGGTCCGGGCCGTATCAATTCGTCCGGCATCCCGGATACGTGGGTGCAAATCTTCAATCCCTCAGCATTCCTTTGCTGTTGGGCTCACTGTGGGCGCTCATCCCAGGCATCATTGCGGCGGCCCTGATGATAACCAGGGCATTCTTAGAGGATCGCACGCTTCAAGCCGAATTGCCGGGCTACGACGAGTATGCACAGCAAGTGCGCTATCGCCTTATCCCAGGCATCTGGTAAGCTGCGCCTGAATTCAACGCCTCGTACAATGAAGCAACGGCTGCACCGCCGCCCATTCTTCCGGCGTATTGACATTGATGAACGAGCGCATCGCCGGATCAATGCCCGCAATCTCCGCTTCGGTCATGTAGCGCACGCGTACCTGCGCCAAAAGCGTTCGCACGCTCAGCTCGCCGGAACTGATCATCTCCTCGATGACCGGCAACGTATCGCGATGATAGAGGGCGTGCATGGTCTGGGTGCGCTTTCGTATCAGCGGCACAATTGCATCCCACCGGCGCACGCCTACCGCATCAGTC
The DNA here is from genome assembly GCA_964467575.1 of uncultured Caldilineaceae bacterium. Lineage (GTDB taxonomy): Bacteria > Chloroflexota > Anaerolineae > Caldilineales > Caldilineaceae > JASGTU01. The sequence goes on from CAYXRG010000012.1 coordinate 58,054, forward strand.
TCCTGCGCCATCTGCATCAAACGCTCGATCACCGCTGCATTGACCAGCGGCATATCACAGCCGATTACAGCCGCCCATCCTTGACAGGTTGCCAGCCCGGCAGCGATCCCGCCTAACGGCCCCAAGCCTAGCCGGGCGTCCGCTACACAGCGCACATCTCCGCCTTCTAGCCCAACCACAGCGTCAGTGATCACTGGGTCATTGGCGACGACCACTACGTCGCTTATGTCTAGCGATTTCAGCGCCCGGATCACATGCACGATGAGGGGCGTCCCTGCCGGCGGCACCGGCAGGAGCGCTTTGCGTCTGCCCATGCGCAGGCTAGCTCCCCCGGCGTTGATCACTAATGCGACCGGCTCGGCTTGCATTTTATCCGTCACGGCAACTCTTGTACCCGCACACTCAACGCCAAGCCAGAAAAAGGAAAGGCGAGCCTCGTCCCCTGTCGGGAAGACTCGCCTTTGCATGCCACAAACCATCTGCATCCGGCTCAACGACCGGAGAGACGTCTCGCGTTCGCTGCGGCTACTCCGAATCCAGGAAACGCACCGCGTCGCCCACCGAGACAATGCGCTGGGCTTCCTCGTCGCTGATCTCGCCGCCGAATTCCTCCTCGAACGCCATAATCAGCTCAACCAGGTCTAGGCTATCCGCTTCCAGGTCATCGCGGAAGTTCGCCTCCATGGTCACCTCACTCGGTTCGACGCCAAGCTGTTCAACAATGATTGCACGCACTCGCTCGAACGTCTCTTTTTCGGCCATGAGTTGCCATCTCCTCTAGGACTAATTCGTTTATTTGCTTTCTAAGTCAACTGGCAGATCGAAGTGCAGCCGCAAATCGCGCCGCAGCTTTCCGGGCCGTCCTTCGTCGCCAATGGTTTTCGTGCGCATCCGCACATGGTACATCTGCGCCATTGTAGTCAGCCCCTGACAACCTGTCAAACAAAGAGCCACAGAGGACAACACAATGTCGTAAACGCTGCCGGCGAGTTGCGGCGTTTTGCCGGCTCGGTAGTAATAACACGTATGCGCAGCAAAAGTTGCGACAAGTTCGGCAGGTTCGCCCATCGATCCGATCGGGAATACGCTCCCGTCACGACGAGGCGTTGTCGATCTGCGGCGCCGCGAGTATGCTAGAGGCATGTCAGCCCATCTCCTGCATCGGCGCGCCTTCCGGCGTTCAGGGCGCGAAACCTCCTTACTGCAAGCCGCGATCGCCGCCCTGATCTGCTGCGTCTTGACCGCATGTGCGCCGCCCGCCACGCTCACTGCCGAGGTGCAAGCGCACCCCGCCCGCCCTTCGCTGGAGGACTTCTGGGAAGGCCGCGCGTCCTTCCAACTCGACCAAGAAGACACAGGCCTGCCGATGGGCGAGTCTGACACGGTCATACTGCCGGATGGAACGTTTCGCTCCTATGTGCATGCCAGCCATCCGTCGCTCGGCGTCGTAGACCAATGCGGCGACCTCGTTCCCTTTCCCGGCTGCGTCGTCACGTTTACCAGCGCTGACAACGGGCGCACTTTCACCCCCGCGACCGGCAGCGACGGCACGGTGTCGTGTTTGCTGCCGTGTATGTCATGCCCTTGCGAGTCGAGGCGCGATCACATCGATCAGCAGCAGTACCCACGGGTGACGTCTCCCTCCTTATCAGATGGCGACATCGCCGCGCCGTGGCTAATGGTCTACGAGTACCGCGGCAGCGTCTTCATGGCGCAGTCGCCCGGCGGGTTGGCCTGGACGCGCCCGGCCGAACTGCCGCAGACGGGCATCTGGAAGACCTGGCTGATGCCCTGTCGCAGCGAGGAATCGATTGGCGATCACCCCTATGCGCCGGACGAGTATGATTGCCTGGTGGGCAGCCCGCCCGGACTCTACGTCGACCATACTGACGGTGAGGCGGTGGTGTACGTCTTCGTCGGGCTGGGACAGAATCCCAGCGCAATGGGCTGTTACCGCGGCCCGCTCGGCAGCCCGCCCGCGCTACTGCGCAAGTGCGACCATAATCCGCTGTTCGTGGGCAACCCGGCATACGGTCCAAGCGACGAAACCAGCCCGGCCGCCAATCCACACTTCGACTTTCGCACCATCAGTTCGGCGGATGTGATCCGTGTCGGCAGCCGCGCCTACATGTTTTTTGAGGGCGTACGCGGGCCGGAAGCAGGCGCAGCCGGCGACACCCAGTTCGCCCTCGGCCTCGCCCGCTCCGTCACCGCCGCCATCGACGGCCCCTGGGAAACTTATCCCGGCAACCCCATTCTGGTCGACCTGCCCGGCAATGTCGGTGTGGGCCATGCCGACGTACTCCTGCACGAGGGCGTTACCTGGCTGTACACGTCCCTAGATGGCGAAGTGCGCAGCCGCTTGCGCCTTGTCTGGAACTGAAAACCGCGCCGGTCTATTCCTCAGCGGCAGCGCCTAGCGGCACAACTATCTGTTGAGGCACGCCGGCGTCATCCGCCTCCGCCACGGCGAACACCGTCACCTCTTCGACGGCAAACTCGGCGGTCAGCCCCGACTCGACACAGGCGCGCACAACTCGCCCGGCCTCTCGCTCCGAAAGTCCCAGCGCCAGCGTGATGTGGGGCAGGAACGGACGTGAGGACACCTCCGGCAGCAAATCGCGCTTGACCGGCGCCAGCGCCTGATCCAAATCCTCGCGCAACGCCGCGGCCGTTGCATAGCCGGTCGCAACATCCTCTTCCGCAGCCAGGAATACGGCGTAATAGTCTTGACGCGTGCGGTCCGCCACGGCTAGGGGCTTGGTCAATTGCAGCGAAAACGGATCGTGCGCCCGGCACACAGCGGCAACCCGCTCCGCCACAGTTTCCGGCATCAACTCGGAGCGAAAACTCGGCAGGAGCGTCACATGCCCGCCATACGCAGGCCAGCTTGCGCCCTCTGTCTCATCTGTCCAGCGCTCAAACTGCTTCTGCAGCGCATCGGGCAGCATGATCAGCACGCTGTACGCCGGCTGATGCTCAGACTCAGACGCCATCGTTCGTCTCGGGTGTTGCGGCGCGTTTCCGATAGCGGAAATCGCAGTACGGCGCGCCCTGCATGATCGTCTGGCTGCGCGTCAATTCAATGTCGCTGTTGAAGCCCTCGATCAAGGCAAAGTCACGGTTGCACGAAAAGACAAAGCCCAACTCCGCCAAACCCAATGCCTGATATAGCTCGGCATATCGACAACGTGTGACGTTGTAGTCGAACACGTCTTCATTCCGTTCAAGGACTTCGATCTCCAGCGCATCGCCCTTCGTCCAGGCATGCATGGATTCGGCCAGGAGTTCCAAGGAATCGCCGCCCATCGTCTCGGCCAACGCTCTTCCCTGCCGCCGGGCGATCTCCACGATCTCGGCGCGCACGATCTCGATCACGCGCTCGCGTCCGAACTCGCGCCCCAACGCTTCGAGCAACGGCGCCAGTATGCGCGCCTCCGCCTCGCGCCGGGTCAGCACGCCGATCCGCTCATTGAGCCGATCCTGTGATGCGTCGGATTCTGGCGGATGGCCGGTTGACGACTGTCGTGAGACTTCTTCGGACATGGTCGATTCTCCCTGTTCAAGTGGATTTTGCTTGGCATTACCTGACATGCGCCGCCCGAGACCGCATTCTATCACAGTCGCCAACCGCACTGTGTCACCCCGGGTTGCACGGTCCGTCTGGTGTGGGACCGCTCGCACCTTCTGCCGGCCTGGCGCATCTCAGCGCTTCGTGGACCCGTTGCCGATTTACACTGCGCGAAAGGTTGATGTACACTTACGCGCACATAGATGTTCATTCACGGCTATCCGGCGCCGGCTTGTTTCGAGCCGCTATGTGGACCAAAGGGAGCGAAGTCGGTCTTATGCGCAAGCGCTTCATGTTGTTTACGCGCCAAATCGCAATCGCTGTGGGCTGGGTGATCAGCAAAGTATTGCTCGACGTAAAGGTGGTCGGCGCCGAAAACGTGCCGCGCAATCCACATCCCCTGATCGTGATCGCCAACCACTTTAGCTGGTTCGACGCCCCAATCTTGGCCGTACACCTGCCATTCGCCCCTGCCTTCATCGTCGCCACCGAGTCGCAGCGCTATTGGTGGTTTCGCTCGTTCGTCAAGGTGTTCAACGCCATCCCCATCTGGCGCGGGCAGGTGGATCGCGAGGCGTTCCGTCGCTCCATGACGGCGCTGAAAGAGGGCTACGTCTTGGGCATCTTTCCCGAAGGCGGGATGGACCCGGATTTCGCCGAGCAAGTGGCGCGCGGCGAGACCGTTAACCGCTACATCCCCGGTCGCCGCATCCCCGTACTGGCGCGGCCCAAATCCGGCACAGCGCTTTTAGCCATCCAGACCGGCTCGAACATCCTGCCGGTAGGCTTGATCGGCACGGAACGCGTCTATGCCAATATGTTGAGACTGCGACGCACGCCCGTGACCATCCGCGTCGGGCGTCCTTTCGGCCCGCTGCAGATCGATCCCAACTTGCGCGGGCGTGCGCGGCGGCAGCGGCTCGACGAACTGTCCGACCTGATGATGCAGCAGATCGCCGTCCTATTCCCGCCCGAAAATCGCGGTCCCTACCGCAACATGGAGTTGACAGCCCTGTAACAGCCGGAGGCCCTGGACACCTCGGTCCGCCGGCTCCCACAGAAGGAGCAAGCCATGCTGATCGCCGATGTACGCGTCTTCCGTGTCGAAGGCGTCATGGAGCATGACGGCGAGTTCTGGGAAGAACGTCTCGTGCGTCCCATCGACATCTACCCCGAACACAAGGCGGAAGGCGCAGGCTGGATCGAGCAGATCGCGCCCGGCAAATATCGCAACATCGCCCACTTCGTCGAGATCGTCGCCGACTCCGGCCACATCGGCATCGGCGGCCCCATGCCGCACGAGCAGGCCTACATCGTCGCCTCCCAATTGAAACCGCTCCTAATCGGCCACGACCCGCTCGCCACCGAACGCATCTGGGACCGGATGTACCGCTACATGGTCCACGGCCGCAAGGGCGTCGCCATGATGGCAATGAGCGTCGTAGACTGCGCGCTGTGGGACTTGAAGGGCAGGTGGGCCGACGCACCGGTCTACACCCTCTTGGGCGGCCCGACGCGCACCAGCATTCCGGCCTATGCCAGCATGTTGGGCTACTCGCTCGACCCGGAGTTGGTGCAAGAGCGCGCCCAGGCTGCCGTGAGCGAGGGGTACGGCGCCATGAAATGGTTCTTCCGCGACGGCCCCGTCGACGGCATCGCCGGTGCAGCGCGCAATATGCGCCTGGTGCGCACCCTGCGCGAGTCTGTCGGGCCGGACGTCGACATCATGCTCGACGCCTGGATGAGTTGGGACGTGCCCTACACAATTCAGATGGCGGCGCGTATGGAGGAGTACCAGCCGCGCTGGCTCGAAGAACCCGTACTGCCCGACAAGATCGCGCAGTACGCGGAGATTCGCCGCACCGTACGCATTCCCATCTCCGGCGGCGAACATGAATATACGCGCTGGGGCTTGAAGCAGTTGATGGACGCGGGCGCCTGTGATGTGCTACAGCCCGACATCTATTGGGCGGGCGGCATCTCGGAGATGATGAAGATCTGCGCGCTGGCCTCGGCCTACGATCTGCCCGTCATTCCTCATGGTCACTCTGTACCCGCCACCGCCCATCTTATTGCCGCCTGGCCGGAAACGACCTGCCCGCTTCTGGAATACCTCGTCAAGTGGAACGAAATCCACCAATTTTTCCTCAAGCATCCGCTCAAGCCGGTGCATGGCATGGTCGTACTGCCAACACGGCCGGGCTTAAGCATGGAACTGGACGAAGCCAAAATCGAGAAGCGAAGTGAAGTCTCGTTCTAGCCGCCTCTGTCTGGCACAGGGCGGGCGCCGGCGCGCCGGGCGCGCAGTCGTTCACCCAACCAGAAACCTGCCATCCCCACGGCGACCGTGACGGCGATCCAGCCGTACATAGCGCGGGGGCCGGTCAAGTCGTAGAGCAGGCCGCCCATCAGAGCGCCGGCAGCCGCGCCCAGCCCCATGTTCACGCCGCCGAATAGACCTTGAGCGGTCGCGCCCATGCCTGGCGGCGCCAGTTCTCCGGCGTAGGTCACGCCGGCCACCCACATCGCCGAAAAGGCCAAGCCGTGCAGCAGATGAATCGGCAGCACCATCCACGCATCGGGCATGACAGCATAGGCGATGAGGCGTACCACATTCGCCCCCAACGCGATCATCAACACGCCCGGCGCGCCCCAGCGCTTGAGGAGCTTGCTTGAGTAGAAGAAAATCGGGAGTTCACTCACCGTGGCGACGACGAGCGACCACCCCATCAGCGTCTCGGAGGCGCCGAGGTCGCTTAGGTAGAGAAACAAGAAGTTGTTGGTGACGCCGGACCCTATGCCGGCAACGAACACAGTCAGGAGAAAGGCTACCCATGTGCCGTTGGCCGCAATGAGGCCTATCCCGCTCCAGAAGCGCTGGCCGATGCCCGCCTCGGCAATGTGCATGTAGCGCGAGGTCACCAGCCCAATGCCCATAAAAAGCAGGAATCCGGCAAACCCGGCGCCAAGGCCATATCGGTCTATCATGACGCCGGCGATGGCGGCAGCGACGCCCCACCCCACCGCGCCCCACAGGCGCTGTTTACCGTATTCGCCCTTCCTCTCTCCCAAAATCGCCAGCACGCTGTTGTCGACAAGCGGCATGATCGGGGCCGAGAACCAGGCATAGGCGGCGATCAACACGAGCAAAAGACCGAGGGTCCCTACTTGTGATACGAGGAACATGGCGATCATCGCCCCGACAATGGCGATAGTCAGGAGCAGCCGATGACGCTGTGTGCGGTCCGCCAACCCGCCCCACGCCGGCGCCGCCGCCAGCGTGATCATCGGGCCGATGCCCAGCAACAGCCCGATATGGCCGCCTGACAGACCAACCTGCCGGAAGTACAGCGCCAGAAATGGCATCAACGCGGCCATCGCCGCGAAGTAGCAGAAGTAGAGGGCCTTAGGCGGCAACAAGGTGCGGTCAACTTTTCGCCAGGCTGTTCTGACATCGCCGAACATGCATCACATTCCTATTGAGAGTTGAGAAGAATCCGGCGGGCGCAGCCAATAGTCCCACGCCAAGACCATCCCGCTTGTTCCGCTGTGTTGAGCCGTCTGCACGCTCCGTGTACGCATTCAATTAGTGTACCCCAGACCGCCGCTGCCATGCTAAACTAGGGGGCGGCATCAACCAATCAATGTTGTATTGACCGCATCAGACGAACCCGCATGCCCGGCTTGCCCGGCGCTAGGCCGGCGACCTGCTCTACACAATAGGAGGCTATCTGCATGAAAGCGCTGCTCGAAAAACTGATGATCGATCAGATGAACCCAGGCGCGTGTTCCGGAATTGACGGCTGGATCCACGACGAGAGCGGTCCGCTGTTGACCTCCTATAACCCGGCCACCGGCGAAGCTATCGCCAGCGTGGCGCAGGTCACAGCCGCCACCTATGACCGAGCAGCGCAGACGGCGCAAGAGGCGTTCCTGCACTGGCGTATGTTGCCTGCGCCCAAGCGCGGCCTCGTCGTGCGCGACCTGGGCAACGCCTTGCGCGAAAATGCAGAGCCTCTGGGCGAATTAGTGTCCCTAGAAATGGGCAAGATCCGCGCAGAAGGCATCGGCGAAGTGCAGGAAATGATCGACATTTGCGATTTCGCCGTCGGCCTCTCGCGGCAGTTGTACGGCCTGACCATGCATTCGGAGCGGCCCGGTCACCGCATGTACGAGCAGTGGCACCCGCTTGGCCCCATCGGCATCATCACCTCATTCAACTTCCCCGTGGCGGTCTGGTCGTGGAACGCGGCTGTCGCCGCCGTCTGCGGCGATACGATGGTCTGGAAGCCGTCCTCGTCGACGCCGCTGACCGCGGTTGCGGTCCAGCACATCTGCAACCGCGTCATGGCCGATCACAGCCTGCACGGCGTGTTCAACCTAGTCATCGGCGAGAGCAAGACGGTAGGCGAACACATGCTTGCCGACGAACGCCTGCCGCTGATCAGCTTCACCGGTTCGGTGCGCGTGGGCAAACGCGTGGCCGCGGTCATCGCCGCGCGCCTCGGCCGCGCCATCCTGGAACTGGGCGGAAACAACGGCATCATCGTCGAGCCGGATGCCGACCTGGAACTGGCGGTGCGCGCCATCGTCTTCGGCGCGGTCGGTACGGCCGGCCAACGCTGCACCAGCACGCGGCGCATCATCGCCCACCAGTCCATTGTCGACGACCTATGTGAACGGCTTGCGCGCGCCTACGCTTCCGTGCCCATCGGCGACCCGCTTGCGCCCGACACGCTGATGGGGCCGCTGATCAACAGCGCCGCCGTCGCCGAGATGATGACGGCGCTTGAGGCGGCCGTCGCGCAGGGCGGAAAGGTCATCGCCGGGGGCGCCCCCTTGCCGGAACTTGGCCCCAACTTCGTGCAGCCGGCCATCGTGCGCATGCCGGCGCAGACGCCCATCGTCCGCGAGGAGACATTTGCGCCCATCCTCTATATCATGGAGTACGCGTCACTCGACGAGGCAATTCAGCTTCATAACGATGTCCCTCAGGGCTTATCCAGCGCCATCTTCACGACGAATCTGCTGGCATCGGAGCGCTTCCTCTCCCACGCCGGCTCGGACTGCGGCATCGCCAACGTCAACATCGGCACCAGCGGCGCGGAGATCGGCGGCGCATTTGGCGGCGAAAAGGAAACCGGCGGCGGCCGCGAGTCAGGCTCCGACGCATGGAAAGCCTATATGCGCAGGCAGACGAACACCATCAACTGGTCGAACGAACTGCCGTTGGCGCAAGGCATTCGCTTCGGCTGATGGGCCGCGCAAGTCACGTCGGTCTGGCTGCAACGCTTTGGATGGCTGCCCACGGAGTATTGTGGAGCGACGCCATATACTGCCAGCCAGGGGCAACGGGCGCGGTTCGCCCTGTCGCCCGCAATATCACAAAACTAACCGCTACGGGACAGAGGAAGAGGAGACCAACATGGCAGTCCGAAAATCTGAAGCCGTTTGGGAGGGCACGCTTAAAGAGGGTTCCGGCACAATGAAGCTGGCGAGCGGCACCTATGAAGGCCCGTACACCTATGCGTCCCGCTTTGAAGAGGGTCCCGGCACGAATCCGGAGGAGTTGATCGGCGCGGCGCATGCCGGCTGCTTCTCCATGTTCCTCTCGGCGCTGTTGTCCAACCAGGGCATCAAGGCCGAGCGCATCCACACCGTAGCCGCCGTTCATTTAGGCGCCGGTCCGACCATCAACAAGATCGAACTAAACTGCGAAGCCAGCATTCCCGGCATCGACGACGCCAAATTCCAAGAACTGGCGGCGCAGGCCAAGGCCGGCTGCCCCGTCTCGAAGGCCCTGGCCGCGGTGGACGAGATTGTGTTGAACGCCAAGCTGGTCTAGAAAGTGGCGGCAAGACTGCCTTCAAGCATCCGCGTCAACGCAGAACGGCGCCTCTAGAGGCGCCGTTCGATTTATTCTTGCGTTGACGCGCCGTGCGCGCCTCTCCGCCCACTCAGTCCGCCCACTCAGCCCGCCAGCGCGGCTACTCCCCTTCGGCGAAGATGGCTAGCCATAGCTTCCAAACCGGCTCGCTCGTCTGTACCGACGACGGCGTCGCCTCCGCTTCGCGGGTTTCCTCCACAGCCGCCGGCGCCACAGTCGCCGGCGCAGGCGTCGTCTCGACGACGATGATCACGGTATCGCCCGGCACGGCAAGCCCCAAATCGCCACGGGCGATGGCGGCAAGGCTGTCGGGGCTGTCAGCCGCCGCAAGCTCAGCTTCCAACTCCGCGTTGCGCCGCTCCGCCTGGGCGATCTCCTGCTCCCAATGGGCGATGTCGTCCATGACCGCGCCCAGACGCTGTAAACGGCTGCTGTAGCTTGCGACAAATAGGATGCACAGACCGATCAGCGTCAGCAACACGAACCGGAACAAAGGGGAGCGGTTGCGTATGGATGGTCGTGGGGGGGTAGGGCTGACGTTCATAGGGCAAGTATAGCATACTGCCGCGACAGGCCGCTAACGCCTGCCGCAGACTGGTCAAGCCGGCGAAAGCGATCTGCCAGTCGTATAGTATCCAACGGTAACAAGCAGAACGTCTATAGCGATTCTAGACAACACGTCCACTAAATAACCGGAAAACAACAGGGGCATGAAAACAAGGAACGTAGCCCAGTTTACTCCGAAAACCAGAAATCCAAATCTCGCTGCTCTACGTTCCAAGAACCGCGTATTCCCCAAGTTTCCCACCAAAATACATACCACCCCAATACAGGCGCCCATCAGCATCGTCCAGAGAAACGTATAGAACGGGCTAGTATGGAGTCCTGATCGGATCACCCCTGCGAAATATGCAACATACCGTCCGATTAGGAATATCCCTGTGAACACAGCTACGGCCTTCAGTTTCTCCCGAAGAGCCAATGGCTGTACCGCAACAGTCTCTCCGCTCTCGGATATTAGCAGACCTAATAGAACACCCAATGTAAAAACAGGTATTGCATCACTGAGGCCGACCACGAATTCAGAAATCAGTGGATTGCCAAAAAGCGCTACCCCCTCCAGCATGGCAAACAGCCAGAGCAGCGCTATTGCAAGCCCGTATCGCAGCCCATTTTCGATACCTTTGCCTGGAATCGCATGCCTGATCTGGAAATAGACATAAGCAGCGCCGGAGAACGCGAGTAGCGCCCAAAGAGAGGCGGCAACCTCCACCCCAAGCGACTTCGCCACTATGCTGTAGCTTGGATTCTCAGGCATAGTGCTGTATTCGCTTGTAACAAGATGAAGAGCGACATCTATTACAACGCAAACCACGATGATGGCGACAATTTGGGCCCATTTACCGATTTTCATACGGTCAATGCTTGCTTTCTAAGCCGGCTGCATATCCGCACACGGCTGACTGAGCGGCTACGTATTGTAACTACTAGACAAACCGGTCAATAGCTTGCGTTACTATCAATTCAATTGTGTCTGTTCAGGAGCGGTGTTTGGGATTAGGTGGAACGAGATGATGCTCGAACTTGCTAGCTATCTGGGCTCAATATGGTATGCCAATAAGAAAGACCAGCCAAACCAAGCAACTAAGCTTGTACACGGCTGGTCCCTATTTACCGCCACTAGAAGCGGTTCACGTAGTTGTCTTCTTAGTGCGTAAGTGAACGCTTCTTTTCGGAGTCCTTTTAGGTGCCGCAGGAGGGACTTGAACCCCCATGAGCCTATGCCCACTACGTCCTGAACGTAGCGCGTCTGCCAATTCCGCCACTGCGGCACAACCTTACCGCTTACTATGCAAAAATATAGCACAATTTCCGGCCAACTGTCAAATCACACGAAAACCGCCCGAATCGAAATCTTCCACTCACGCCTACTTGAGCGTGCGCGGGTCGAGAGCGTCGCGCAGACCATCGCCGATAAAGTTGATGCTGAGCACGGTGAGGACGGTGAAGAGGCCGGGGAAGAACCACAGCCAGGGCGCCGACTCCAGGTAGTTATAGGCATTCTCCAGCATGTTGCCCCAACTCGCGGTCGGCGGCTGCACGCCCAGCCCCAGAAAGCTGACGTAGGCTTCGGAGAGGATCGCCCCAGCGACGCCCAAGGTGGCCGCGACGATGATCGGCGCCAGGGTATTGGGCAAAATGTGGCGGACAATGATGTCGCGATTGCGTACGCCCAGACACTCTGCCGCCAACACAAAATCGCGCTGCTTGAGCGAGAGGAAGTTGGCACGCACCAGGCGGGCTAGGTACATCCAGCTAGTGAGCCCGATCACCCCAACAATCACGATCACGCTGCCGCTGAGTGTGCGCCCGAACACGTCGAAACTGGGCACGCGCCCGCCAAAGAACTTGGACATCACGATCAGCAGAAAGAGCGAGGGAATGGAAAACATCGCTTCGGTGAAACGCATCAACACACTGTCGATGACGCCGCCGTAATAGCCGGAGAGTGCGCCCACCAGCACGCCGAAAGTGAGGGACACCAACACCGCCGAGACGCCGATCAGCAACGAGATCTGCCCGCCGTAGACGGTGCGCGCCAGAACGTCGCGGCCTACGGCGTCTGTGCCGAAAGGGTGTTCAAGCGTCGGCGGAGCCAGCCGGTTTCCCGTTTCCGTCCGATTGGCGTAGCTCTCACTCCAGACAAACGCGCCGCCGATTACGTACAGCAGAAGCGCAGCCATGATCAACGTTCCCGCCACAGCCATGCGGTGGCGGCGGAAGCGACGCCACGCCAGCCGCCCCGGCGTCAATACAGCGCCGCCCTGGGCATCTTCAGCCGGAAACTGTAGGGCGCTTTGCGTTTTTGAGTCGGCAATAAAACCGGTCATTGTCTTGATTCAATGCTCACAGCTGTTCGATGGGGTGAAAAGAGCAAACAAGCTCGCCCGCCCCATAATATGCTAGTGATAGCGAATGCGCGGGTCGAGCCACGTGTATACGATGTCGGTCAGCAATTGAAACACCACCACCGCCACCGAGACCAGCATCAGGATGCCCATGAGGACAGGGACATCCACGCGCTCCACGTGATCTAGAAAGAGGCGGCCCATCCCCGGCCACGCGAAGATACGCTCGGTGACCACTGCCCCGGCCAAGAGCAACGGCAGGTCTAGCCCAATCAGCGTAACCAGGGATAGAGACGCATTCTTGAGCGCGTGCCCCCAGAGTATAGTCCGATTGCTCAGGCCCTTGCTGCGGGCAGTGCGGATATAGTCCTGGTTGATGACCTCCAACATGCTCGCCCGGATGTGGCGGCTGTAGACGGCGACATAGGTGATCGAGAGAGAAGTCACCGGCAGGACCATGTGCCAGATGACCTGGGACGCTGTCTTGCCCACGGCTGGGTCATACATGCCCACAGTGGGGAAGTAGGGCAGCCCCCAACGCTTGAAGTTGACGGCGAAAATGTACATCAGCATGAGCGCGGCCCAGAATATGGGCATGGAATAGCCGATAAACGCGAACGCGGTCATGACGTTATCCGCCGCGGAGTATTGGCGCAGCGCCGAGTAGATGCCGATGCCCAGCGCGATCAGAATCACCAAGACCTCGACTGTGCCCATGAGCAGCAGCGTATTGGGCAGACGCTCCCAGATCATCTCCAGCACCGGGCGACGGGTGACCAGTGACGTTCCCCAGTCGCCGCGCAGGATGCCACGCCGCGTGCCATAAGCGTCGGGCTTGCCGTCCCCGGTGGTATCAACCATGCGCCAGTCGTTGCCCGCCAGCCAAAAGACATACTGCAAGGTAATCGGCTGGTCGAGGCCCATCTGCCGCTCTAGGCGCTGGCGATCCTCGCCACGGGGCGGCTGACGTCCACCTAAGGTCGCCAGCGGATCGCCCATATTGGACATGAGCAGAAAGAGGATGACGCTAATGATGAACAGCAGCGGGATAGCTTGTAGGCTGCGACGAATAATGTACTGAGTCACGCTTACTCCGCATCTTGATCAGACCGTGGCGGGCTGCCCAAGACAGCCCGCCACACAACAAGGGCGCGGACGAGACGTCTGCGCCCTTGCCTCAGTATGCCTACTTAATCGTCCAATCGGCGATGTTCCAGAATGGGTCTACGCCGGAGATGCGGACGCTGTCCAGCCGGTTGGACACGGAGTACATGTCGTTGTCCTGCCAGACGCCAAGCCAGATCATCTCATCGAGCATCATCTGCTCAATCTGGCCATAGATGGCGATCCGCTCGTCCAAATCTACAGTCCGTGCCTGAAGATCGAAGAGTTCGTCCAGTTGCGGGTTGCAGTAGTAGGACCAGTTATTCCCCACCGGATAGTCTGCGCTGGGAATCTCGCGGCATGTCCAGCGTGCCGTGTCCGGGTCGGGATAGGCCGTCGGCTGGCTCGACCAACTGGCGATATCGTATTCGCCGGAGGCGATGGGGCCGCCGGCAGAGTATGCGGCGAAGAACACGTCGCTGGGATGGTTGATCAGCTCGACGCCGATGCCCACTTCGCGGAACATGTCCTGGGCCACCACCTGGGTATCGAGGCGGATGTCGCGCATGTTGGTCACATAGCGCAGGTTCAGCTTCACGCCGTCCTTCTCACGGATGCCGTCGGCGCCGACGACCCAGCCCGCCTCATCCAGCAGTTGAACAGCCATCTCCGGGTCATACGGCCAAGGCTGCACATCAGGGCTGGCAAAGGGGCTTAAGTCCCAGGGCGATGCAGGCGTGCCCGTCAGGCCCAGCAGCAGGTCCTGGTTAATCTGGTCGCGGTTGAAGGCATAGGCCAGGGCGCGGCGCACATTGACGTCCTTGAGGGCGGGATGCCCGTTTTCGCCGACATTAAAGAAGAAGCCCTCCATAAAGCCCGAAGGCGTAGGAACAATGGTCACTGTGCCCAGTTCCTGCAGGCTTGGCACGTCAGCGAAGCTGAGATAGACGCCGATATCGGAATCGCCCGCCTTGATAGCCGCAACTTGGGCCGCATCATCCGGCGTCATACGCACGAATATCCGGTCAATCTTCGCCCGCTGCCAATGGTTCTCATTGCGGGTAAAGAGGATATGGCTCCCCGACTCCCATTCGGTGAAGACATATGGACCGACGCCGACGGTAGGATTGCGGTTCCAATCGGCGTTATCGATCGTGCCTTCGGCCTCCATCACCGGGGCGAGGATGTGCTTCGGGATGACATAGCCGAAGATGCCGGAAAGCCACGGCGCATACGGCTCCTTGAATGTGATGACCAAGGTATAGTCCCCGTCTGCGACGATGCTCTCCACGTATGTGTCATAGGGAGAGCGCGTCAGGACCATGTTGCGGTCGTCCATGATCATCTCATAGGTGAAGATGAAGTCAGCGGCAGTAACCGGCTCGCCGTCGGACCAAGTGGCATCTTCGCGCAAGTGGACGGTGATGACGCGGCCGTCCTCCGAGATGCCGCCATTTTCCAGCGACGGGATCTCACGCGCCAATTGCAAGGTAGGTTCCAGCGCATCGTTGAAGTTCCACAAGCCCACAAGCCAGATGTCCGTCAAGATGCCGCTGAACCACATGGTGGTATACAGCGGATTGAGACTGTCCGGCTCCTGGGTAAGGCTGATGGTCGCGATCGATGATTCCGAAGCCTGTGGCGCGGCTGCCGGCGATGTGGCGGCCGGGGCGCAGGCAGCCACAAGCAGTGCAAGCACAAGCCCGAGAAATAGCGCCCGGGGACGAGACTGGCGATGTTCGGTGTACATTCCGGCGGCTCCTTTAGAGGTTGTTTTGGGGCGGAATCGGTTGTAGGAGGAATACTGTCCGGCGATGGCGACTCCCCCGATCGTCTAGGCCTGAAGAACAACACATAGCCATATCCGGGGAGAGGAAACAGAAAATCTAGCGGTTACTCCGTTGCATGCATTATCATCCTGAGGCCTTACCCGGAGAATCCCTAGCCGGTATCGATGATCCGCATCGCCCGGAGCGAATCTCCGGCTGTCCAGCAAGTAATGTCCTTTGCAAGGAAGTGCAACCTGAGGCGCTTCCATGCCTGCCGTACAACAGAACACATTGTAGCAGAGCAGACAGGATACTCAAAGCGACTCTTTCCGCCCCTTGCATCTGCATCCGTGATCCGGCTCGATCACCTATTCCGCCACGGCGCCCGGCGGCGTGGGCGGGGCTTGCGGCGGCACTTGGCTTACCGGCACGCGTCGCGTCAACATATACCAATCGTGAAATGTCTCGAAGCGCTCCGCCGGCTGATTTAGGGAGCCGATCTGCACGTTGTGAACCTTGCTGCTCACCGCATACGTGTAGACGGGATAGAACAACGGCAAGGCAGGCAATTCCTCCGCGAAAAGTTCCTGGAAGCGATAGTAGTTCGCTTTGCGGTCCGCTTCGTTGATCATGGCGCGCGCCTGCTCGATCAGTTCGTCGGCCTCATCGTTGGCCCAGCCGCTATAGTTCTGGCCCCCTCCCGTCGCCTGCGTGCTATGCCAGAGCGGATAGGGGTCCGGGTCGCCGGTCAGTTCCCACCCAATCAGCGCAGCGTCAAAACGGCGCGGGTTAAGAAAGTCGCTGACGAGACCTGCAAACGTCACCGACACCGGCTGTGCGTCTACGCCAATGGCGCGCCAGTCGGCGGCGACCCGCTCAATCAACGCCTGGCGCAACGGGTCATCGTTGGCGTAAATCAGGAAGCGCAAAGGCTGCTGGTCCTTATCGCGGATGCCGTCGCCGTCCGTGTCGATCCACCCCGCCTGATCGAGCATGGCGCTGGCGAGCGCAGGGTCATAGGCGTACTGGCGAACCTCCGGATTGTATGCCCAGTTCTCCGGCAGGAACGTGCTGTGCGCGCTGATGCCCTGCCCGCCCGCGACCTCTTCAATGAGCCGTTTGCGGTCGAGTCCATAGTATAGGGCCTGCCGCACCTGCATATCCTGCAAGAAGGGGACATCTGGGTTGCTCAGATTGAAGACGATGCTCAGATACTCGGATGTCGCGGAGGAGAAAAGCTGCAAGTCCTCGCGTTCCGCCGCGGCCGGCAAGTCTTGCGGGGCGATCTGGCTGACGCCCTCCAATTCGCCGTTGATAAAACCGGTGAACGCGCTGACGTGGTCCGGATAGAAGCGCAACTCGAGCGCAGAAAGATACGGCCGCGGTCCTCGATAGAACTGGCTCGGCTCCAGCCGAATATGGTCGGCCGCGGTCTGCACGACCCTGAGCGGTCCGTTGCCGATCGGCGTAGCGTTCAGCGGCTGCGTCGCCAACTCCGTGGCGGGTGTGTCGCGCCAAATATGCTCAGGCAACAGGCCGATAGACGTATAGTCCAGAAAGGGCGTAAACGGCTCGGCCAGACGGAAGCGCACCTGCAAATCGTCGATCCTCTCCACTTGCACCGACCGCCACAAACTCGTCAGATCCGGCAGGCTATAGACCTCCGGGTCCTGCAACACGCCCACAGTAAAGATCACGTCGTCAACCGTGACCGGCTGTCCGTCGTGCCAATATTGGTCAGGCTTGAGGCGAAACAGATAGTCGACGCCCTCCGAGATCATCCAGCCCTCGGCAAGGTCCGGCACGACGCGCCCATTCTTGTCGATGCGCGTCAGTCCGCGATAGAGCAGGGCGCACAAGTCCAGGTCGACATCGGTGGCGTCACACAGCAGCGGGTTGAGGTACTTAGGGTTGCCCGCAACCCCCTCGCGGAATACGCCGCCCCGGTCCGGCGCCAACACCGTCGTCACGCTATAGGTGGAATAGCCGAGAACAAGCGCAAGCAGAAAGATGCCGCCCAACGCCAGCAAGACTTGCCACCGCAAGTGGTATCCGATTGAAGCTGCCGGCGAGGCGGGAGATGGGGAACTAGGCTGCGGAAGAACGTGCAGTCCTCGCATGTCCAATGACGTTCAGCGTGCCGGGGCCAGCATGTGCGCCATGCCGGTCCCAGGCTAGCTTTCTACTCAAACGCGACGGCGATGACCGAGAGCAGGGCGAACACCCCGGCCAGGATGAACGTGACGTTGAAAAGCGTCTTCTCCATCCCCCTGCGGGTGCGATAGATGTCAGACCCGCCGAAAACGCTGCCCAACCCGGCGCTGGTCTGTCCCTGGATCATCACCACGGTAATCAGCGCCAATGCAACAATATTGGCGGCAATCATCAAAAATACGCTCATTCAGACCCCCTCTGCGCGCCAACCGGCGGCGGCGATTCTATGCTGCGCATAGTAGCTCAAGCGCTACGCGGCCTGCGCTCTGTGTGCCTGTCGATAACCGGCTCAGTATAACAAGCCTCGCCGCTTCTGCACAAATCTGCACCGCACGCAAGGCGTCCTCAAGCAGATCGCCCGCGCCCCTACTGGCCAATCTCCAGCACATAGACCCGCGGATTACCCGCCAAGTCCCGTTCGACAATCAGCCTGCCCGACGGATAGACGCTGCGCGCGCGCTCCAAGGCAAACTGGTCGCCTACAGGAAGCAGGAGCCGGGCGCCGCCGGGCAGCGACGCGGGCAAAGCCTCAGGCGCGTATGCCTCTACCGGGGCGACCACGCCATTCCGGCTGCTGAGGAACTCCGTCACCGTGTTCTCACCAACCAGGACGGGGGTCGAACTGACAACCGCGATAGGCTGTCCCTCCTGAACCGAGCGGCGTAGCTCTCGCCCGATGGCGCTGGCGCTGTCGGTATAGACCTGGCCTTGCTCGAAGAAGCTGATCCAGTTGAGCATGGCCGCGCCCGCCACCATCCCGACGATTAAGTAGACGGACGCCTGCATCAGCCAGGTCCCGAAACTCAACATGGCCGTCACACGCAGCCGGTCCAGACCAAACGCGGCCGTCAGAGCGACCGCAGGCCAGATCGCCAGCAGCGACGGCCAGTGCGGCGCAACGGGGTGCGCCCACAACACGCTGAACGCAGCGCCGGCAGCCAGCCAGCTCAACAACGTCCAACCCAACAGCGTGTCCACGCTCATCAATAGCGCGCCAATCGCCAGGAAATAGACCGGCGCGAGGATGCCGGAGAGCATGCGCCCGCCGAGGCCGGCGACCGCGCTGGCATCTACGCCGGCATTGGGGGCTAGAAGCGCGGCCTGCAAACTCGCTCCGAAGCCTTCGGCGGACAACGCCAAGCCGCTCGAAGCCGCAGCCTGCCAGGCGAGATCATGGCTCTCCGCGAACAAGTTCATCGACAGATAGGCGGACATGCCTCCGGGCGAACCGCTCACGCCGGCAAACACCGGCAACGCCACGACCAACACGCCCCCTGCCCAATAGGCGACGCCGGCGGCCAGCCGCCTGTCGCTCGACCACCGGGTAGATCGCAGCCAGTCGGGCCACAACGCCAGAACGCCGGCCCAGATCAAAATCGCCACACCGATCAAGCTCAGGCCGTTAGGGCCGTAGATCGTTCCCCACCCCAACAAGATGCCGCTCACGCCCAGCAGCGCCGTCGATTCCCGCCGCAGCCCAAACAACAGCGCCCACACGCCGAGCGTTCCCCAAGCGACCCCCTCCAAAAAGATAGGCGCTCGAGCAAAGAACAGAAAAGGCGCCCCGCCGGCAGTGATGGCCGCAGCCACGAGCGCCGGAAACGCGCCGTCGTCTTCAATCACCTCTCCGTAACTTCCCGCCAACCGCCGCCGCCGGAACAATTCACAGCCCAAAAGCCATACTGCAGCAACCAGCAGCAGACCTGCATACAGCCCGGCGAGCCGCACGCCCAGCAGTGCGTCTCCAGTCAGTAGTTGCCCCACAGCCCCTGCCGCCGAGGCCAGCGCCGGGATCGACAGCACGCCCGGCTCGAACCAGTTCGCCCCATCGCGCAGCAACGCCGCAGCCTGAAGACCCGCCCCGGCTGTTACCAGATCGATTCGCGCCGGCAGATTCGCCCAACGTGCAGTGGAAAGAGCGGCGGTTGCAACCAGCAGAATCACCGCCCAGGGCCAACCCGCCAACGGCGAAGGCCGTTGACCGTTCGAGGGCAAGTTCTGACCCAGGTCTCTGCGACGACTGCCCACAATACCGGCGGTCAGATAGAGAACGATGCCGCCCAGCCACAGCAGATGCGACGCAGCCGGAGACATTGGCAGCCAGTGGATGCCGGCCGTCGCCGCGCCGATCATTGCCCATGACGCCACCGCCAAAACCGGCGACATCCAGGCGCTAATCGCAGACGTCGCCATTGCCGCCTCGCGGTTGCGGCGCGCCGGCCTCTTCTCCCCGCGCCACAGCGGGCTAATCAGCCCAAAGCCAAGCGCAGCCACAACTGCCAACCACAACGCAAACGCCCTCAAGTCTTGCGGCAGCCAGTGGGACATCTTAAGCAAGAAAGATGAACTGAGGAGCAGCGAGTCGGGGATGACGCCGGACAGACCGCCCTTGTCCAATATCGCCTGGGCGAAGTACGCTGCGGCTAGGGCTGCCGCCAGTGCAAGGCTGCGTAGAATCCTCACGACCTGTCTCTCTTGCACCTCATGAATGCATGAATGCGAGCAGAAAATGGCGGGAACGACGACGGGGCATATCCGGTGATCCGTCGCCTAACAAAAAGAACCCGGTTGGCGCGTGGCAATGACAACCGGGCTACACCTATCTCTTTGTCTGGCTATACTAATCGCCAAGCATCGCCGCGCTCGGCGCGAACAAAAACGCCACGACAACACGCCATCCCCGAAGCCGGTTCCCACAGCGCACACAGAATACGCCGCGCGCCCGCACTGGGAAGCGCGTCCAATCATGTGCGTACTATGCGTTGATCAACCGGCCTGCGAATTCTCGCCAGTCGTTTCTTCGGACGCGTCCGCCTCAACCTTCTTGGTGGCGGCTTCGGCGGCGTTGGCCGCGTTCTCGACGTCGTTGGCGGAGTTCTTGCGGAACTCGCGTACGCCCTTGCCCACCGCCCCGAACACCTCTGGCAGTTTGCCGACGCCGAAGAGCATCGTCACGATAACGAGAATCAGGATCAACTCCACTGGACCGAAATGCGGTAACATCTGGGAAATCTCCTTGAACGAGGGTTCTACTCTGCATAGAACGAATGTCCCATGCATGGGCGAGCCTAATCGCGGGTATTATAGCACGCCCGGTCGAATGCGCAAATACCTGGACTATCTTCGACGTTGCCTGCCAGCGTGTGTTACAATCCGGCATATGCTGCAGGAACTTAGCATTCGCAACTTCGCGATTATAGACGATTTACACATTGCCTTTGGTTCCGGTCTCAACATCCTCACCGGCGAGACCGGCGCCGGCAAGTCTATCATCATCGACGCCCTGGGGCTGCTCCTCGGCGATCGCGGCAGCAGCGAGTGGATCCGCTCTGGCGCCGATACCGCCGAGATCGAGGCGGTCTTTGTGTTGCCGGAGGCGGACGCAGAGACCTTGCCGCTGCATCAGCTTCTCGTCGACAACGGGCTCGACGACCCTGACTCCCCCGGCTGGCTTACGCTGAGCCGCGAAGTCCGCCTGAATGGGCGCAACATCTGCCGCATCAACGGCCGTACCGTCAGCCTGCAAATCTTGAGCGAAGCCGCCGCGCAGTTGATCGACGTGCACGGCCAGGGCGAACACCTCAACCTGCTCCGCCCGCACACCCATATTCATCTGCTCGACCGGTACGCCGGACTGCTGGAACGCCGGCGACAAGTCGCCGCCCAAGTCGCGGACCTGCATGCCGTACGCGCCGAGTTGCGCCGGCTGCGCCAGGATGCGCGCACAATAGCCCAACGTCTCGACATGCTGGCCTTTCAGACTGAGGAGATCGCCCAGGCCAAGTTGCGTCCCGGCGAGGAGCCTGAATTAGAGGCGGAGCGGCGGCGGCTGGGCAATGCCGAAGCGCTCCTGCAACTGGCCCAAACAGCCCAAACGATTCTGAGCCAGGGCGAAGGCGAGCTTCCCGGCGCTATCGATTTGGTCAGCGAAGCCGCCGGACGGCTGGCGCGGCTGGCGCGCATCGACCCGGACATGCAATCCGGCGCAGACGAAGCCCAGGCTATGGCGGAGCAACTGGCCGACCTGGCGAGCAGGCTGCAGGATTACGCCGACGCGCTCGAATTCAATCCCGCCCGGCTGCAAGAAGTCGAGGAACGGCTGGATCTGATCCATAACCTCAAACGCAAGTACGGCGACACCATCGAACAGGTGTTGGCCTTCGCGGCGGAAGCCCAAGCGGAGCTGGAACGCTTGTCGAACTGGGAAGTGCGCACCGGCGAGCTTGAACGCCAAGAGGACGAACTGCTGCACGCCATCGGCGGGTCCGCCGCCGAATTGAGCGACCTGCGCCGCGCCGCCGGCGACCGGCTGGCCCAGGCCGCGGAGGTCGAATTGGCCGACCTGCGCATGGAGCGGGCTCGCTTCGGCGTATCCATATCGCACAGCCCGCACCAAGAGGGCGCCTACCTGCCCGACGGCTCGCGCGTTGCCTTCGATGCCACCGGCATCGACCGCATTGAGTTCCTAATCAGCACGAACCCGGGTGAGCCGCTGAAGCCAATGGCGAAAATCGCATCCGGCGGCGAGACGGCCCGCCTCATGCTCGCGCTCAAAGGCGTTCTAGCCCATGCCGACGCTACCCCGACGCTCGTCTTTGACGAAATCGACCAGGGCATCGGCGGACGCGTCGGCGGCATTGTCGGGCGCAAGCTATGGAACCTCACCGGACAGGCCGCAACGGGCCCAGAGAACGTCATGCACCAAGTGCTGTGCATCACGCACCTGCCGCAGTTGGCAGCCTATGGAGACACCCACTTCGCAGTCAACAAACGGGTGGAAGCAAATAACGGCGAGGAGCGCACCGTCACTGTCGTTCGCATGCTCGAGGGCGGCGCGCGCCTGGACGAGCTGGCGCAAATGCTTGGCGCTACGACAGCCTCCGGGCGCAAGTCAGTCGAAGAAATGATCGCCGGCGTGAACGAAGTCAAGGCCGCAGCCCTCAAGGTCTAGCCGGCCTGTTTCCGGTTGCCCCGGAACGGAGCCACTCCCCTATGTTACGCCACAACTCCAGAGTATACTTGTCCAGATATGTCTTGCTCACAGTCGCGGCGACGCTGCTTGTTCTTCTCCTTTCAGGCGCAGGCAATCGCGTCGCGGCCCAAGATGACCAACCCACGGTCATCGTTCTTACTTTCAAGGGCGCAGTTACGCCGGTCCTAAATCAATACCTGGATACAGCGATCGACGCCGCGCTCGCCGCCGGCAGCGAGGCTATCATCCTGCAACTCGACACGCCCGGAGGCAGCGTTGAGGTCACCAAGGCCATCACGCAGGACATGCTGGCTTCGCCCGTGCCCATCGTCGTCTATGTAGCCCCCGCCGGCGCACAGGCGGCCAGTGCGGGCACATTCGTCACGCTCGCGGGCCATGCAGCCGCAATGGCGCCGGGCGCCAGCATCGGCGCAGCCAGCCCCGTCAGCATGGACGGAGGTGAGATCGACGCCACCATGCAGGCCAAAATTACCAACATCCTCAGCGCAGACATCGAGAACTTGGCGGAACGCCGCGGCGAAGAAGCGACGCAGTGGGCTATCGCCGCCGTTCAAGACGCAGCCGCGGCCACAGCCGCCCAAGCGCTCGACCTCGGCGTCATCGACATCATCGCCACGGACGTGGACGACCTCCTCGCCCAGTTGGATGGCCGAGAAGTGCTCGTGCGCAATGAAGCGCGTACGCTGCGCACCGCCGGCGCGGTTCAGTCGCCCCTCGAAATGACGCCGCTACAGCGCTTTCTCAATCTGATTAGCAGCCCGACGATCGCCTCGATCCTGCTTACGCTTGGCATCCTCGGCTTGGTGGTGGAGATTCGCACGCCCGGCTTCGGCTTTGCGGGCATCGTCGGCATCGTATCGCTGTTGCTGGCCTTCTATGGGCTGGGGCAGCTCGACGCCAACCTAGCCGGCCTGGCGCTCATGGCTGCAGCGCTCGCTCTCTTTATAGCCGAAGCCTTCACGCCCGCGTTCGGCATCCTGGCGCTCGGCGGCATGATCGCCTTCGTTTTCGGCGCGGTCCTGCTCTTCAACACCCCCGGCCTCAGAGTCCCCTGGGCCGCGATCCTCTCGCTGGCGGCGTTGCTCGGCGGTTTGACCATCTTTGCCGGGTCCAAAGCGCTCGCCGCCCAACGCAGGCCGCCGCTTACGGGCGGTGACGCCCTAGTCGGCCAGACTGCCCGCGCCAAGAGCGCATTCGCCGCGGGAGAAGAAGGAGCCGTCTTCCTCCAAGGCGAATGGTGGAGCGCGGCGCTCACAAGCGGGGCGGTAGAGGCGAACGACATGGTGCGCGTGACGGCGCGCCGCGGCTACACCTTGGAAGTGGAGCCGCTC
>CAYXRG010000013.1:0-80419 GCA_964467575.1 uncultured Caldilineaceae bacterium
CCACCGTTTTCCGTTTTTCCGTTCACCGTTCCGCCTTTCACGAAGGAGTCAAAGGAGTAGACGATGAGAAATCGACTGAACGACCGTAGGATGCGCCCGCTGGCATCCCTGTTGACGGCCATGCTGTTGCTGGCTCTGGTGGCTGCAGGCTGTGCAGCGCCGGCCGCGGCCCCCGCCCCCGCGGGCGAAGCGGCTGCGCCCGCCGGCGAGGCCGCCGTCCCTGCCGCCTCGCCGGCAGGCAAGACCACCATCCGTTTGGCCTGGTGGGGCAACGAACCGCGCCACAACATGTATAACGACCTGGCAGACTTGTACGAGGAGTTGAACCCCGATATCGTCATCGAGCGCGAATTCGCGGGCTGGGATCCCTATTGGGAGAAGCTGGCGACGCAGGTGGCCGGCGGCAATGCGCCCGACATCATCCACTCACACCCCAATTACCTCTATGACTACGGCAACCGCGGCGCCCTCATGGATCTGACGCCCCTGGTCGAGTCCGGACAGATCGACCTCAGCAAGTGGCCCCAGGGCATCATCGAGACGGGCATGATCGAGGACAAGATCTACATGCTCACGCTGGGCAACTCCTCGGTGGGCATGAACTACAACCCCGAACTCTTCGCCCAAGCCGGCGTGGACCTGCCCACTTTCGACTGGACGTGGGCGCAGTGGATGGACACGGTCAACGCACTCGTCGCCGGTCTGCCCGAGGGCGTCTACGCCATGTCGGACAGCGGTAATGACACGCGCGGCTTCCGCGTCTTCCTGCGCCAGCGCGACAAGCTCTTCTTCGACGGCGACCAGTTGGGCTTCACGCCGGAAGACCTGCGCGACTACTGGGCGATGTGGGAAGAACTGCGCGCCGCCGGGGCCATGCCGCCTGCTGCCGTCACCCAGGAAGCCTCCGGTCTCGGTCACGCCGACTCGATGCTGGTCAAAGGCCAGATCGCCATTCAGGTAAATTCAGGCAACCAGCACAAGCTCTACCAGGTGCACACCGACACCGAGCTGGGTCTGAATCCCTTCCCGCACAGCAACAATCCGGACGACCCCTTTGGCTACACCGTCGACGGCGCCTACATCTCGCTGGCGGCGACGACCGATAAGGTGGACGAGTCCGCCGCCTTCCTCAACTGGTTCGTGAACGACGAGGAAGTCGCCCTCATCTACAAAGGCGAGCATGGCCCTCCGGGCAACGCCGACAACGCCGTCTTGGTGCGCGAGCAGGCTGAGCCTGCCGACCAGCGCCTGGCGGACATGATGGCCTACATCGCGCCCAACGCCATCCCGCAGGGCTATCAGCCCCCGCGCGGCGGCGAGACGATCGCCGCGTTCGAGCGCATCTATGAGGAATTGGCCTTCGGCCAATACGACTTGGATGGAGCCGTACAGGCCTTCTTCGATGAAGCCGACTTCATCCTCAACCAGTAATCGGTAACGCATTACCTTGGCGGGCGAGGCGAGCCGCCGGTTCGCTCGCCCGCCATTCCATCGCTCGGAGGGTATCGTCCATGGACGGGTCTATGTCCTTTTCCGGCCGCGCCGGCATAGGCGGCCGTTCTCGCCAGGGCATTCATGCCAAAGATAACCTGACTGCCTATCTGTTTCTGACGCCGTGGCTGGTCGGCCTCTTCGTCTTCACCGTCGGCCCGATCCTGGTGTCGGCCTATCTGTCCTTCACCAACTACGATCTGCTGACATCGCCGGAGTTCAACGGCCTCTTCAACTACACGCGGCTGCTGACGCGCGACAACCGCTTTGCCGCCGCGGTCAGCGTGACGGCGCGCTATGTCCTTATCTCGGTGCCGCTACAGTTGGTCTTTGCGCTGTTCGTGGCCGGCATCCTCAACCGCGGGCTGGCGGGGCTGAGCTACTACCGGGCGATCTACTATCTGCCCTCGCTCTTGGGCGGCAGCGTGGCGATTGCCATTCTGTGGAAGCAGGTCTTCGGCCTAGAGGGGCTCTTCAACCAATTTCTCGGCTTCGCCGGCATCCAAGGCATCAGTTGGATCGGCACGCCCAGCACCGCGCTCTACACCCTGATGGCGCTGCGCGTCTGGCAGTTCGGCTCGCCCATGCTCATCTTCCTCGCCGGCCTCAAGCAGATCCCGCAGGAGCTGTACGAGGCGGCGGAGATCGACGGCGCGCGCAGCATCAGCAAGTTCTTCCGCATCACGCTGCCTTTGCTCACGCCGATTGTCTTCTTCAACCTGATCATGCAGATGATCAGCGCCTTCCAGGCCTTTACGCCCGCCTTCATCATCAGCGGCGGCGGCGGCGGCCCGGCTGATTCGGTGCTGTTCTATACGCTCTATCTCTACCAACAGGGCTTCAGCAACTTCCGCATGGGCTACGCCTCGGCTATGGCCTGGATTCTTCTCGTCATCATCGGCGTCTTTACGGCCGTCGCTTTTCTGTCGTCCCGTTACTGGGTCTACTACGAGGATGAAGCAAGATGAACATCGCCCAGCCAACCATGCGCAACACACGCGCGGCGCGGCCCCGGCGGCGCTTGCGCACGGCCACGCTCATCACCCACATTCTCCTGCTCATGGGCGGGGCGACCATGCTCTATCCGCTGCTGTGGATGTTGAGCAGCTCGTTCAAGCCCGAGTCGCTGATCTTCCGCGACCTCAGCCTCTGGCCCGCCCAGTTTACGCTGGAACACTATCGCTCCGGTTGGACGGCGCTGCGCGTGCCCTTCACCCGCTTCTACCTCAACTCGTTTCTGGTGGTGGGGCTGACGGTGATCGGCAACGTGCTGTCGTGCGCGCTCACGGCCTACGCCTTTGCGCGGCTCGATTTCTCGTTCAAGCGCTTCTGGTTCGCCCTCATGCTGGGCACGATCATGCTGCCCTACCATGTCACCCTCATCCCCCAGTATGTGCTCTTTCACCGGCTGGGCTGGGTGAACACCTTCCTGCCGCTCTTCGTGCCCCATTTCCTGGCGACCAACGCCTTTTTCGTCTTCCTGATCGTCCAGTTCATCCGCGGCATCCCGCTGGACTTGGACCAGGCCGCCATGGTCGACGGGGCCAATCCGTGGCAGATCTTCCGGCTGATCATCCTGCCGATCGCGCAGCCGGCGCTTGTCACCACGGCCATCTTTACCTTCATCTGGAACTGGGACAACTTCTTCAGCAACCTGCTCTATCTGAACAGCATCAACCTATGGACCGTGCCGCTTGGGCTGCGCGCCTTCGTCGACTCGATGGGCGGGACGTCGTACGGGCCGCTCTTCGCCATGTCGATTCTGTCGCTTGTGCCGGTCTTTATCTTCTTCATACTAGCCCAGCGCCAACTGGTCGAGGGCATATCGACCAGCGGGCTTAAGGGCTAGGCGTGTGCGCGCATCCATACTAAAAATAAAGCGAGGAATGAATATGACAGATCTCCCGACCATCGGCTTCATCGGCCTGGGCGAAATGGGCGGCCCCATGGCCGTCAACCTGCTGCGCGCCGGCTACCCCCTCATCGGCTATGACCCAGACGCCGAGCGGCTAGCCGCCGTGGTCGACGCCGGCGGCGAAGCGGGCGCGGACGAGGCCGGCGTCGTGCGGCGCTGCGACGTCATCGCCACCAGCCTGCCCAGCTCCGGCGCGTGGATCGAGGTCGCCGAGCGGGACATTCTGCCTAATGTGCGCGCCGGCCAGTTTCTCATCGACTTCGGCACGGTGACGCCGCCGGAGACGCGCCGCCTGGCCGCGCTCTTTGCCGCGCAAGGCGTGGCGGCGCTCGACGTGCCCGTGAGCGGCGGCGGACGCGGCGCGCAGCAAGCGCAGCTCTATATGTTCGTCGGCGGTGAGTGCGCCGCGTTCGAGCGCTGCCTGCCCATCCTGCAAACCGTGGGCGGCCCGGACCGCATCACCTACTGCGGTCCGGCGGGCAACGGCCAGGTGGTCAAGGGCGTCAACCAGTTGATGATGGGGCTGGTGGATGCGGCCTATCTGGAGGCGATCTCGTTCGGCGTCAACAGCGGCGTGGACGTCGAGACCATCAGTCAGGCCATCGGCTGCCAGGGCCGCTGGCGCGTGGACTTTCACCAGACGGCGCAGCGCATCGCCGCCGGCCAGGGAGCCAACGTCGGCGTCAAGTTCCGCGAGCTGCCCTACTTCCTCAGCGCGGCGCAGGAGGGCGGCTTCGACCTGCCCATCGCCGCCACGGTGTACGGCTACTGCGACAAGGGCGAGCGCGTCGTCATCGACGACCACCGCCAAGCCCCCTCCTATTGGCACGAACTGACCAACAGAGACTAACCTCGCCGTTTCTTCCCCTCACGGAGTGCGGCCTCTCTCAGAGGCCGCACTCATGCTGCTCTGTAGGGCTATAGCTTCTGCGCCTACGCCAATGCGGCGGCGCGAGGTTTCCGGCTGCGCGGATCGCGCACGCCTACTAGCAGCCAGGCGAGGGCGGCTACCCCGACCGCCACGCAGGCGGCAAAGAGCAGTTGATAGCCTAAGCTTGCCAGCCACCCGCCGAGCAACGGCGCCACGCTGCCCGCCACACCCGCCGTCGTATTGGCGATGCCGACATAGGTAGGCCGGCGTGAAGGCTCCGAGAACTCGAGCGCCACCAACGTGCCGGACACCATATGGATGCCCATAGACAGGCCGACCATAGCAAACACTGTGAAGAACGCTTCCGGCGCCGGGCTGGTCAGAGCTAAAGTAAACCCACTAACTTGCGCCAGTCCGCCAAATACGAGCGGCGTCTTGTGCCCATATCTATCCGCCAGCATGCCGGCGAGCAGGCTGCCGACCGTCTGTCCCAGCAGCAAAACCGCGGTGAAGTACCCCACAATGCTGTCTTGCAGCGCCCACCGCTGTACGGCCGTTACAGTGATGAATCCGGTTCCCATCGCTCCGGACACCATCATCACGCGGTACGCCAGGAAATTGCGAAATACCGAATCGCGGCGGACAACGCGCCACATGCGGCCCCAGGTGCCGCTCCGGCTGTCCTCATGGTCTACGCTGCGCTGCTCAGGTTCACGGATCAGCGCGATAAAAACCCAACTCAAATTGATGGCGATGGCCGCCGTCAAAAAGACGAGGAAAAAATTCCACGGGTAGGCATATTGCGCCAGGATGCGGCTGCTGACCAGCGCTCCCAGTGCGCCGACGCCGGTGCCAATAAAACTGGTCAGACCGAACACGGTGCCGCGGCGATTCACCGGAAAACAGCGCGCGATCAGATCCTGCCAGGCAGGCCCAAGCAAGCCGGCGCCGAAGCCGTGCCATGCATACGTCAGCAAGAACAGGATCAGTCCCGTAATGGGCCACTGGGCGGCTACGAGCGCAGCTGCTGGCCACAGCCAGACGGGAACGCGCTCAAGGAAAAAGCCCGCATTCACCACTATCGGCTTCTTGCGGTCAACGCGCTCCGTCAGCCCTGCCGCAAACAATTGCGGCAGGAACCAACTAGACTGGGCGATCATGGCGACCAGGCCGATCACCAGCGGGTTGAGCGTGATCTTGCTCACGAACAGCGGCACGATTGTAGCGGACGAGGCGAAGGCGATGCCAAACCAAAATGTGCCTCCATCCAACAGGTTCATTACAAAATTCCAACGATAGTTCCGCTGCGCCTCGGCTAGCGCCTCCTCATCGGTGCGATAGGGAACCGGCTTGTCCAGCAACAGCAACCGTGTGAGCATCTTGTGCAGAACGATCATGCGCTGCGATCTTTCAGGATGACGTAATAAGATAGCGTGAAAGGCGACGATATGCGCCCTTTCTCCCACTCTATCCCGCTGCGCAGTTGCGGTCAAATCCGCCCCGCCTACATTCGCTGGTCCGGTTGCCGGCCTCTACGGCAAGTTTGACCTCCGGTTGCCGCCATAGGATAATTCACTAGCAGAGAAGTAATCTGAGGCCAGTGCATAGCGCGCCCGCCTTTATGGACAGCGATTGACTGTATGCCATCCGAGCAAACGCCTCGCAGCACAGATGTTCCCCAGAAGCGCAAAGCGGCGCAGTTCTATCTGGACAAAATTCACATCGATGATGAAGCGCTCGACGTGCGCGAGCCGGACGCTGAGGCCCTCAGGCGACAGGCGCAGAAGAAGCGCCGGGCTGCGCTATCCGGGTCTTGGGTGTTGATACTCGGCTTTGCCATCATCATCCTTATCGGTGCCCTGTTGCTCAAGCTGCCTTGGGCATCGGCCACCGGCCAGTCGATCACCTGGGACGAGGCATTCTTCACGGCGACCAGCGCGACAACGGTCACAGGGCTCGTGGTTCTCAACACGGCCCAGGACTTTTCGTTCTTCGGGCAAATTATCATCCTCATCCTGCTGCAAGTCGGCGGCGTCGGCTTCATCTCCTTTAGCGTGCTGCTCTTCCGCCTGATCGGCCGCCGAGTGACGCTGCAGACGCGCTTCATTGTGCAGCAGAGCGTTGGGGCGGGCCAGCTGAGCGGCGCCCTTAACCTGGCGTTGTACGTGCTTGGCATCACGCTCTCACTAGAGGCCGCCGGTGCATTACTGCTTTGGATGCGTTGGCAACACGCGATGCCCGACGGACAGGCGCTGTGGTATGCCGTCTTTCACGCCGTCAGCAGCTACTGTAACGCCGGTTTCGATTTGTTCTCGGGCACAGAACTGGGAGTGCTGTTCGGCTATGGCACAGACTGGTATACGTTGGCCGTCATGGGGACGCTGATCCTTTTGGGCGGTTTTGGCGTCACGATCATGTATGATCTTTGGAGCTATTGGCGGGATCGGTCGCTCAGCCTTCATACCCGCATGACATTGACGCTTACTGCAGCGCTAACCGTTCTCGGTTTCGCCTTCTTGATGTTCGATCCGTTCTTCCGCCACGGCATGCCGGGCGTGCCGTGGCACGAGCGCGCTGCTGCGGGGCTATTCTCCGTGGTTTCAGCGCGCACGGCGGGGCTGACAATCCTGCCGATTGAGAAACTTACGGAAGCGTCCCAACTGGTTCTCATGCTGTGGATGTTCATCGGCGGCTCTCCGGCGAGCATGGCCGGCGGCGTCTCGTCGAGTACGGTCGGCGTGCTTACCCTCGCCGTGCTGGCAACGGCACGCGGCCATGCTGCAGCAGTGGCTTTCGGCCGCACGCTGCCCGACGAAACGATTGCCAAAGCGGTGGCTATCATGACCGTCAGCACGTTGCTCGTCGTAGCGGTGACGCTCGCCCTCTCCCTGCGCGGCCATGGACCGATTTTCGCAGCCGCGTTCGAGGCGGTCAGCGCTTTCGCCAATGCCGGGTATTCGATCGGAGCCACCGCCGACCTCGACGCCTCGGCGCGTTATCTCGTAATGTTCACCATGTTTTGGGGTCGCCTTGGCCCGCTAACCATCGTGGTGGCACTGGCGCAGCGGCTTCAGCCCACGCTGGTTCGCTTCCCCGAAGAGCCGGTAATCCTGGGCTGATGTATGCCCACAAGACAGATAAGGCGTAGATCCGTATGGGTGTTTGGCGTTCAGTTTCCGTCGAGACTGACCGGCTGAAGTTCCACTGCCGCATGCAAGGCGACCCCAACGGGCCCCCAATGTTGCTGGTACATGGAAGCTTCGCCACCGGCCGATGGTGGGAGCCGATGCTGGAAACGCTGCCTGATTCACTCTGCGTGGCTGCGCCCGATCTGCGCGGCTGCGGGCGATCAGATAAGCCCGACGCCGGTTATACCGTGGCAGAGCTGGCCGCGGATATCGAACAACTTGTTGACGCGCTGGGTTGGCGCGACATCGACTTGGTTGGCCACTCCACGGGCGGGGCTGTGGCCATCGAATTTGCGCTGCGCCGCATGGACTTACTGCATACGCTGACTTTAGCAGACAGCGTGCCTATCCGGGGGGTCTATTCACCGCCCGAGACCTTGCGCCTTCTGGCAGAGATGCGGCATAACCGCGATCTCTTGCGCCGCGCGCTGGCTTTGCTCATGCCCACGATAGAACCGGCCGCGCAAGGCGCAGACCCTGAACCTTCATTCTTCGATTTACTCGTAGAGGATGCCGGGCAGATGGCGCCGGCGGCGTTCACAGAGATGGCTCGCGGCGTAAGCGATTGGAATCGCATAGCCGACGCCAACCGGCTCACGCTGCCGACGCTTCTCATCTGGGGAGAATTGGACACCGTCGTGAATCGCGACGACACGACCCGCACGCTGCTCGCCATCCCCGGCGCCAATAACCTAGAGGTGTTGCGCGGTGTGGGACACAGCCCAATGATCGAAGCGCCCCTGACCTTCGCGGAGCGCCTCGTCGACTTCATTGTTCAAGCGAGCGTGAGCGAAGGAGATTGATACTCCGCCTTTCACATGCGCTCGGATCGGCGTTGGCTCATCACATCTCGAACATCTGACCTCGCTCGGGCCCGACAGATACATAGTCGATCTTGACGCCCGCCAGTTCGCTGATTCGCGCGACGTAGGCCTTGGCGTTGTCCGGCAGATCCGCCCAACTGCGGCAGTCGGAGGTGCGCGTGCACCATCCCGGCCACTCCTCATAGACGGGCTTCGCCTGGAAAAGCAGGGGCGTGTCCGGCATGCTGTCTGTGATTACGTTGCCATCGGGCAGTTCGTAACCGACGCAGATGCGGATGACCTCGAACGTATCCAGCACGTCGAGTTTCGTGATGGCCAGACCGGTCATTCCGTTCAACCACGAAGCATAGCGAATCGCCACGCCGTCGAACCAACCGCACCGCCGCGGCCTTCCGGTTGTTGCGCCGAACTCACCGCCTTCGCTGCGCAGCCGCTCCCCTGCCTCGTCATGCAACTCCACCGGGAATGGACCGTCGCCCACGGCTGTGCTGTACGCCTTGACCACGCCGATCACGCGGCTAATGGCGCGCGCCGGCAAGCCGGCCCCTGAACTGGCATAGGAGGCTGTAGGGTTGCTGCTCGTCACATAAGGATAGATGCCCCAATCCAGATCGCGCATCACGCCAAGCTGGCCTTCGAGCATGACTTCATCGCCTGCGTCGATTGCCTGCCGGATGATCGGCAGCGTATCGACGATGCGCGCGCCGAGACGCTCTCGATAGGTCATGCACGTTGCGTAGAGTTGCTGACCGTCAACTGGCTTGCCTCCTAAGATCTGAAGCTTGCGGTTGACGGTGAGAAGCGCATTGTCCAGCCGCGCCTCCAGCCAGTCCGGTTGCAATAGATCGCCGATGCGCAGCCCGCAGCGCGCGGCCTTGT
The DNA here is from genome assembly GCA_964467575.1 of uncultured Caldilineaceae bacterium. Classification (GTDB taxonomy): domain Bacteria; phylum Chloroflexota; class Anaerolineae; order Caldilineales; family Caldilineaceae; genus JASGTU01. Next base: position 9,169 of record CAYXRG010000013.1, read on the forward strand.
CTGCATACGCCGGGCCGATCCCGCGCTTTGTTGTGCCGATCGTGTCTGAGCCGCGAGCGACTTCCTCAAGCGCATCCAATTCACGGTGATATGGCATCAACATCTGTGCGCGGGTGCTAATCCACAGGTTGTCAAGGCTCACGCCGGCGGCGCTTAAACCTTCCATCTCTTCGAGCAGCGCCTGCGGGTTCACGACGCAGCCGGAGCCTATGATGTTTTTCGTCTTGGGGTTGAAGATTCCGCTTGGCACAAGATGCAGCGCGTGCTTGCCATATTCGTTGACCACTGTGTGGCCTGCATTGTCCCCGCCCTGAAAGCGAATGACGACATCGGCCTGTTGGGCAAGGTAATCGATGATGCGGCCTTTGCCCTCATCGCCCCACTGTGCGCCTACAACCGCGGTTACGGACATTACTGCCACCTCCTCGACACCGGCTACGAACAAGAGAATCGATGGAAACCCGCCGGCTATCCCCCGGCAAAAAATTGAGCCTAATCCTACTTCGCCGACTCGCCGCCGTCGATTGTCAGCACGGCCCCCGTGATGAACGCGGCTTCATCGGAGCAGAGAAACGCAGCAGCAGCGGCAATCTCCTCCGGCTTGCCGGTGCGCCCCAGCGGGATCAACGGAATCTGCGAATCGAAAAAGTCTGGCGGCATGCCGGCAAACGCCTCGGTTAAGATCAGACCGGGGCGAATCACATTGGAACGCACGCCGGCCGCGGCCCATTCGAGTACAAGCTTGCGGCCGAACGCCTCGACTCCCGCCTTGCTCGCAGCATAAGCAGCGTCGTCGAATTCCCCGGAGACCGTGCTGATGCTGCTGATGAGCAACACGTTGCCATGCGTGGCCGCCAGAAGCGGTAGAGCATGTCGCACCATTTCGAACACCGCGTCCAAGTTGACTGCCATTACCTGCCGCCAAAGCGCGAACGTCATCTCGTCAATTGGCATGCCGGCCGAGGCGCCGGCGTTTGCCACGAGCACATCCAGCCGGCCGTAGTGGTTGACTGCGCGGTCGACGATTGTGGCGGCATCGGACGTAATGTCACCTGCCAGGGCCAGCGCCTCCAGCCCCTCGGCGCGCAACGCCGCAGCCCTCGCCTCCAGCAGTTCCCCGCGACGGCCCGTCAGCACAACCGACGCGCCTTCGCGTGCAAGGCGTTCGCTGATGGCGGCGCCAATGCCAGCGGCGCTGCCCGTTACCAGGGCGACCTTGCCGGCGAAACGCCCGTCGTTCAATTCGCTTTGCGGGTCCATGCTCACTCGGTTTGGGTGCGATGACGGCATCAACGGCTAGGCTGAATCTGGTAGTTTGGCGCCTCTTTGGTAATGATCACGCTGTGAGGATGGCTTTCCTGATAGCTGGCGCCGCTGATGCGGATGAATTCCGCTTTTTCCCACAGTTCGGGGATCGACGCGGCCCCCACATATCCCATCCCGCTGCGCAGCCCTCCCATCAACTGGAAGACGAAGTCGCGCAGATGGCCTTTGTACGGCACTTGCCCCTCGATGCCCTCGGGCACAGTCTTGCCGCTTATGTCCGGACTAGCGGAGTCGCCGTTAGTCGACTGAGCAGTTTGGTAACGATCGCCGGCGCGCCCCTTCATGGCTCCGAGGCTGCCCATGCCTCTATATTCCTTGAAGGACCGCCCCTCGCGAATCACGATGTCGCCCGGCGACTCGTGTAAGCCGGCCAACAAGCTGCCGAGCATCACCGCCGAGGCGCCCGCGGCCAACGCCTTGGCAATGTCGCCGCTGAAGCGTATGCCGCCGTCCGCAATGATTGCGACACCAAGCTCGCGGCCTGCTTCGGCGCACTCTGCGACCGCCGTGAGTTGCGGCATACCCGCGCCGCTGACGATGCGCGTCGTACAGATCGAGCCGGCCCCTACGCCAACCTTGACGACGCTCGCCCCGGCCTCCGCCAGGTCCTTCACACCCTGCCGGGTCACTACGTTGCCCGCCAGAATTGGCATCTCAGGATAGCGAACACGCAGATCGCGGATAGTCTGAAGCACGCTACGGCTGTGCCCGTGGGCGGTGTCAATCGCCAAGGCGTCTACACCCGCTTCGACCAAAAGGGCCGCGCGCTCCAAACCAGCCTGCCCCACGCCCACCGCGCCCGCGACCAAGAGCCTGCCCCGCTCATCCTTAGCCGCGTTCGGGAAGTCTTGTCGCTTGAGGATGTCTTTGTAGGTGATAAGCCCCTTCAGATAGCCTTGCTCATCCACAAGCGGCAACTTCTCGATCCGGTGTTGGTGCAGGATCTCCTGCGCCTCGGCCAGGGTCGTGCCAAGCCGCGCCGTGACTAAGCCCTTGCTGGTCATATAGTCGGAGATGGGGCGGCCGTCGTCGTGCGCAAAACGCACGTCGCGATTGGTCAAGATGCCGACCAGCCGTCCATTGAGGTCAGTGATCGGCACGCCGCTGATCCGATACCGGCTCATTACGGACTCGGCGTCGGCAAGCGTGGCGTCTGGCGGCAAGGTGATTGGATCCACGATCATGCCGCTCTCACTGCGCTTCACCTTGTCCACTTCGTCGGCCTGTTGCTGCGGCGTCAGGTTGCGATGAATCACGCCCAGGCCGCCTTGCCGGGCCAACGCCACGGCCAACTCGCTCTCGGTGACCGTATCCATGGCGGCGCTGAGGACGGGAATGTTCAAAGCCAAGCGCTCGTGCAAGCGCGCGCTGATGTCCACCTCTGCCGGTAGAACATCGGCGTAGCCGGGCACGAGCAACACATCATCAAACGTCAGTGCTTCAACGACGAAGCGATCGCTACTCTGAGGGCGACCGCCATTACGCGTCTCCGCTTCCGCCGACCACGGCGCCTCGTGCATTTTGATCGTCATGCATCCCCCTGCTGTTCTGGGCCGCTGGAATCGAACCACTCCTGCGAGAGAGCGCCGGTTCACCCAGGCGCTCTAAGCCTGTACCGCCGCATTCACATGGCTCCATTGTACCAACGCCAATCTGATTTCACCAGCGCACAGGGTTTCGTTAATGCCGGGCTATGTCATGCGGCGCGCCAGTTCCGCCTCCACCTCTTGCCAGTCGATGCCGCGCAACGCCAACAGCGTCATGCTGTGATAGATCAGATCGGCCATCTCAGACACGATCCGGTCATCTCCCTGGCCTTTGGCCGCAACAATGACCTCTATCGCCTCCTCGCCGACCTTCTTGAGTATCTCATCTTCACCGGCAGCGAACAGCCGGGCTGTGTAGGAGCCGGGCGGCGCGCTCGTCCTGCGACTCTCGATCAAACCGTATAGTGCCGCCAACGTGTCACTCATGTCGCTTCCGTTTCGTTGTGTAACCGGCGTTGTTTCGCCGGCGCAGACGCATCCTGCCTTATAGCAGATCGGCGGGTGGTATGCGCACCGGCACACCGGCGGCGCGCAAATGGGCCTTTACCTCCATGATGCTCAGTTGCCTGAAATGAAACAGGCTGGCGGCTAATGCTGCGGCTGCACCGCCGTCGGTCAGTGCTTCGACGAAATGCTCGGCCCGGCCCGCGCCGCCGCTTGCGATCACGGGGATGCTCACTGCATCGCTTATCGCACGCGTCAGCGCAATGTCATATCCGGCCTGTGTGCCGTCGCCATCCATCGATGTCAGTAAAATCTCGCCGGCCCCGCGCCGTTCGACCTCGCGCGCCCATTCGACTGCATCCAGACCGGTGTTGATGCGCCCCCCGCTGACATAGACGTCCCAGCCGGAGCCGCGTTCGGCCTGGTCCGCACCCCGGCGAGAGCGTGCGTCAATTGCCACGACGATACACTGGCTGCCGAAACGTCGTGCCGCCTGCTCGATTAGTTCGGGATTTTGGACTGCAGCGCTGTTGACGCTCACCTTGTCAGCGCCGGCAAGCAAGATGGCGCGCATGTCCTCTACGCTGCGAATTCCGCCGCCCACCGTGAAGGGGATGAATACCGTGTCAGCCACGCTGCGCACCATCTCGATCACGATATCGCGCGCTTCGTGCGTCGCAGTGATGTCTAGGAAGACGAGTTCATCCGCGCCCTCTGCGTCATAAATCTTCGCCTGCTCGACCGGGTCGCCTGCGTCTATCAAGTCGACGAAGTTTACGCCCTTCACCACGCGGCCGTTCATCACATCCAGGCACGGGATGATTCTTTTTGCCAGCATAGTCCGTTCGCCCCTTGGTTCGATTGAAGCGGCAGTTCAGGAGGCAAAGCCGCGCAGGTGGGCGCATGCCTGATCGAGGGCGGGCAACTGCTCCGGCGCGGTCTCGGCCAGCAGTTCCCACGCTTCGTCATGGCTCACCCAGCGCGCTTCACAGTGGTCCTCGTTGCCGAAGCGCACCTCGCGCAACCCCACCTCGGCCAGGTAATACGTCAGCGAGTGGTCAATCGAATAACCGCGCACGATGGCCGTATATTGAAGATTGACGCGGAACTCCTCGTACAACTTGACGATCGGCAGCCCGGTCTCTTGCTGCAGCTCGCGCAGCGCGCATTGGCGCACCGTCTCCGCCGGCAGCAGGCTGCCGCGCGGAAACTGCCATTGCTCATCGTAGACATTGTACAACAGGAGAAACTGCGGCTTACCATCGACGAAGCGGAACGGCACGATGCCCGCACTCGTCCAACGCAGCGGGCGTTTTCCCACCTCTATTGCCTTCGCCAGATCCAGCCCGCCTGTGTAGAGAGCCTGTCCGACAATGACGCCTTCCATGTTGTAATGTTCATGCGCTTTCAGACGTTCGATGTCCTCGATGCCCGCCACGCCGCCGCTGGCTATCACCTTCAGCCCTGTCAGATCGCCCAGGCGAACCGTCGACTCTATGTTGACGCCTGTCAACATGCCGTCGCGGGCAATATCGGTGAAGATGACGTGCCGAGCGCCGAGCGCATGCACTTGGTGCCCCATGTCGACCGCGTCGGCCTCGCTCGTCCGCTGCCACCCGTGCGTCGCCACTTTTCCGTCGCGCGCATCGATGCCGACGGCGATGCGATCCGCCCCCCAGCGATTGATGGCTTCTGCTACGAGCTTTGGCTTCTCGACTGCGACTGTGCCTAAAACTACGCGGTCGGCGCCGAGTTCAAGAGCCAGTCTGATGTCCTCGAGCGTTCGCAGTCCGCCCCCAAATTGGATGGGAATGTCCACATGTTTGCGGATGCTGCGCAGACGCCGTAGGTTTACCGGCAATTCGTGCGCCAGCTCGTCTATAGCAGACCTGGGCGCATCGCCGCCAGGATGTTGTACCTTGATCGATGCGGGACGATGCAGCGCGTGGATGTGCGCACGGTTCGCTCCCAGCGCCCCGTCCAAATTCACCACGTGCAGCCATTCCGCTCCCTGAGCGGCCCAATGTTGCGCCATCCGCACGGGATCCTCGGAAAAAACCGTCTCAGCCGCGGGATCGCCTTGGCGCAGCCGTACACAGCGCCCATTGCGCAAGTCAATCGCCGGGTAGATTATCATCGTGCTCTCATCTCAATACCGCTGGGACCGAATAAGCCATGCCGTGCCGTCCTTGCCTGATCATGTTCCGAAGTTCGCGGGGTTCGAGGCTCAAAAATGACGTGGGGATTGTTAGGCTCCAGAACCTGAACGCCGTTCGATCTTCCCTAGACTACCATACGGGGGACCTGGTCTAAGTAACGAGGAACCCGCTGCGTGTAAGAACTCGCCGTCCGCAGCCTTGCTAAGGGGAAATTAGCCGTGCGCCGCGCTACCCTCCTTCACCACCATGCGCATGAAGTTGGCTAGGATGCGTAAGCCTACCGTATGGCTCTTCTCAGGGTGCGGCTGGATGCCCCACGTATTTCGATAACGTACCGCGCTGGCGTATTCGATGCCGTAGTCCGTGGATGCCAGAATCGCCGTCGAATCCACCGGATCGCAGTAATAGCTGTGGGCGAAATATGCATAGGCGCCGTCAGGCATCCCTTCCAGCAAAGGATCTGTTCGTTTACGCTGCAATTGGTTCCAGCCGATTTGCGGTACGCGCAGCGAGTGGCCCGCCTTACTCATTGGATCGGGCATGGCATCGGGAAAGCGGCGCACCATGCCGGGAATGACGTGCAGCCCTTCGTGTTGGCCCATTTCCTCGCTGCTGTCGAAGAGCAGTTGCATGCCGACACATATGCCGAGCAGCGGCAGCCCAGCCTGTAGAGCGTCGAGCAACGGCTTCTCCAACCCCTGGCGCCGTAAATTGCGCACACTGTCGCCGAAGGCGCCCTGCCCGGGCAACACAGCTGCGCGCCAACGGGTCAGGTCAGTCGGACGGTTCACGATGTCCACCGGAATGCCCAAAGGCCCGGCTACACTCTCGACTGCCTTATGCACGCTGCGCAGATTCCCCACCCCATAGTCGACAATGGCAATCATGGCTCTGTGTCCAACACAATAGCGAAGTTGCGAACGAATGCCGGCGGGAATTGTCGCGTGGCGGCAGCCGTCGTCAACTCGCGGATCGCCGACTCCGCCTGTTCCACCTCGACCGGGGTGAGATCTCCAGCGGCCTGCGCCTCGTCGAAAGCCTCTTCGCCCATGACGGTGATGCGGTTATCCGCCTCAATCCACAGCCCCAGGTAAAGCGTCTCAGTTGTCAGCTTCTTGCCGTCTTGTTCGATGAGCGCCGTGACCGGCGCGTAACAGCCGACAGCCTCACCGGTCGCATCGAAATACTTATCGACCACGCGGCCGTCGTCCATCAGCCAGAAGCGCAGCCACACGTAATGCGGTCCGGCAGCCGGCACATTGCCGGTTGCCATCACCCATAATTGCCGCGGCGTACTGCCGGACCATGACGCACGTTCGACAAAAGTCTGGCCCAACCATTCGGCGCGGTAGTCCGCCATGTGCTCGGATTCCCGCCAAGCGCCGCTGCGCAATATCAGACGCGCCCCTATCGCTGTCGTCCGGTCCGAAGGTTCCTGTGATTCCACCGTGCTTCGCAACTCCACTAGACGGCGGACTAATACTTGCGAACCACCGCGCGATACGCGATCGGTTCACGGAACTGGATCAACTGCCGATCTTCGCGGACTTGGCGCACACGGTCCAGGTCGATTGTGGCGACTGCATAGCCCTCTATCGCTTCGTCTAGCACGGTATAGATCTCTCCCATCGGCCCGGACAGGATGCTGTCTCCGATGAAGCGCCGCGTCGGTTCTTCGCCCACGCGGTTGGCAGCCGCAACATAAAGCGCGTTTTCACAGGCTCGGCTGACGATATGCGCGCGCCAGGAGTCTGCCAGTTGCTCATCCCAGTTGGCGCAGACCGCGATCAGTTCAGAACCGTCCAGCGTAAGGCTGCGCGCTGCTTCGGGAAAGGCCAAGTCAATGCCGACCATCAGACCGAAGCGTCCCCACTCCGCTTCCACCGTGGAAAAGCGAAAACCGTTGCGATAGACTTGTCGCTCTTCGCCGAGCAGATGCACCTTGCGATATTCGGAAACGACATCTCCATCCGGACCAAGACACACCGCACCGTTATATAGGATGCTCTCGACCTTCTCCTTGATCACCATCCCGAAGACGATGTGCGTATTGAAGTCGTGAGCTCGCTTAGCCAGATAGTTGGTCGCATGTCCCGGCACGCGCTCCGCCAGGTCAGTGGCGCGCAAGCCCAGTTCATTGCCCGTATAGCTCAATTCCGGAAAAACGATTAACTCCGTGGGCTGCTCCGTACAAATGCGCTCGACGAAATCTCCCATCTTGCGCAGATTCTCTTCAGGGTTTGCCAGCTCAGGGTCCATTTGGACGAGCGCAACCGTAATCTCCCGCGGCATCGAATGCTCCTACTATTTCTCGGCGGTCATATTCGCAACTGATTCGTCAATAATCGTCCTGCTCTACGGTCAGAGTCGAACAGCTAAGCAAGTATAGCACATGCGTACCAATTCACCATTTGCCTCGTTTATGGGATACAATGTTGCCGCAAATACGATGTCGTGCGTGTCGAAACTAGCTGGGAGTGAACAATGAATGCCATCGGGAAGTGGGTGCGAGGCGTCTGGATTGTGCTGCTGGTTGCCGCCATTGTGATCGGGCTGGACCAGGCGACCAAAGAGTGGGTGCGCATCAATATCCCCAAATACTCGCACATCGTTCCGATCCCGGCGCTCGACCAAGCCTTCGTCTTCGAGCACGTCGACAACTTCGGCGCCGCGTTTGGCATCCTCAAGATGCATCGCGGCGTTTTCATCGCCGTCGCCGCCATCGTCGCCGTCGCCATCTTGATCTACGCGCCGCGCCTGCCTGCCGATCAAAAGTTGATACGCGTCGTTTTGGGCTTGCAGATGGGCGGCGCTCTCGGCAACGCCATCGACAGAATGATCCAGGGCTATGTGACCGATTTTATCCGCATGGGCATACCCGGCGTGTACTACTGGCCAAACTACAACATTGCCGACAGCGCTATCGTCATCGGCGTCATCAGCCTCGGCGTGCTCCTTCTGCGCGAAGACATAATGCGCGAGCGCGCAGCTAAACAAACGCCCGATCCGGCAGCCTCTGGACGCCGCATGTCGAACTCACCGACCGCCGAGGGCGAATAGTCCGGCAGACGCATACTCTCATGCCTGTCTTTATCGTTAGCAGCGAGACGGCTGGTGAACGTCTGGACCTCTGGCTTGCGCGCCAATTTCCCAATCACAGTCGGACCGAGGTTCAACGCTGGATCAAAGCGGCGGCAGTGCTAGTCGACGGGACGCCGGCCAAGCCAAGTCACCGCGTAGAGGCGGCACAGTGTGTCAGCGTCTCTCCGCCCGAGGTCGTCCTCGAACCTTCACTGCAGGCGGAGGCTATCCCGCTCGACGTGCTTTACGAAAACGCGGATCTGCTAGTGATCAACAAGCCCGCCGGCCTGGTCGTCCATCCAGCTCCGGGCCACCCCGGCGGTACACTCGTCAACGCGGTTATGCATCGCTGCCCCGACATCGAAGGCGTGGGCGGAGAAAAGAGGCCCGGCATCGTCCACAGGCTCGATAAAGACACGTCCGGCATCATCATCGTCGCCAAACATGACCGCGCCCTGCGCGACCTCCAACGTCAGTTCAAGAATCGAACGGTGCAGAAGGAATATCTGGCGCTGCTTGAAGGCCGCCTTGACCAGCCTCACGGGCGGATTACGGCGCCGATAGGACGGCACCCAACCGCGCGCAAACGGCAAGCCGTATATCCTAATACGGAAACCGCCGGCGTACGCGAAGCCGTGACGGATTATCGCTCCGAAGCAGTATATTCGGCCAGTATCTCCCACACCAATGCCGCAGGCCACTTCACGCTCGTGCGCGCCATGCCCCATACTGGACGGACCCACCAGTTGCGCGTCCATTTCGCCTGGCTCAAGCACCCGATTGTGGGCGATAGCCTCTATGGGTACAAAAAACAGCGACTTAACCTCTCCCGCCCCTTCTTGCATGCGGAACGTTTGCGTTTCATGCTGCCGTCCTCCGGTGAAAGCGTCGAGTTCCACGCGCCGCTTCCGCCGGAGTTGGCGGCCCTCCTGGCAACCCTTGAGGACTTGCCGCCCGGCATGTGATATCTAGACGTGCGCAGAGTGTAGAAGTGGCTGTAGGGTCCGTAAATTTTACTGGATTTCGCTATTACTGGCTACACGAACCCCGCCGCTCTCCCTTGTCTGACTTTACCAGCGCTCGATATTTGAACACCAGCGCCTTTCGTGTACCATAGTCGAGCTGACATTCATATCCCTGTTGTCATGTCCCAAAGATGTGAGAGAAAGTGAGTCGTTGCTATGGCTGTAACAAAAGCCGCCGCCCTTGAGTATCACGCCCAGGGCCGCCCCGGCAAGCTCAAAATTGTCGCCACCAAATCCATGCAAACTCAGGCGGATCTGTCACTCGCCTATTCGCCCGGCGTCGCCTATCCGGTGCTCGAAATCGCCGACAAGCCGGAAGAAGCCTATGACTATACGGCCAAAGGCAACCTGGTCGCCGTTATCAGCAACGGCACCGCGATCTTGGGTTTGGGCAACCGCGGCGCACAAGCCGCCAAGCCGGTCATGGAAGGCAAAGCTGTGCTGTTTAAGCGCTTTGCCGACGTCGACGTCTTCGATATCGAGGTAAACAGCACAGATCCGGAAGAGATTGTGCGTTTTGTCGAGATGATCTCGCCCACCTTCGGCGGCATCAATCTTGAAGACATCAAGGCGCCTGAATGCTTCTATATCGAACGGGAGGCGCAGCGTCGCTGCAACATCCCTGTCTTCCACGACGACCAGCACGGCACGGCCATCATCTCCGGCGCGGGCCTCATTAACGCGCTCGAACTCGTCGAAAAGGACATCGCGCAGGTCAAGATCGTCATTAACGGCGCAGGCGCCGCCGGCATTGCCGTCGCCGATCTCTACGTCGCCCTGGGCGCACAGCAGGGAAACATCGTCATGTGCGACACGCGCGGGGTTATCTACGCCGGGCGTACGGAGGGAATGAACGAGTATAAGGCCCAGTACGCTGTGGACACCGCCGCCCGCTCGCTGGCTGATGCCATGGTCAACGCCGACGTGTTCATCGGCCTCTCCGCGCCCAACATTCTCAACAAAGAAATGGTGCGCAGCATGGCTCGCGACCCCATCATCTTTGCCATGGCGAATCCCGACCCGGAGATCACTTACGAGGACGTGCAGGCCGCACGCGGCGACGCCATCTTTGGAACAGGCCGCAGCGATTACCCCAACCAGGTCAACAATGTGCTGGGCTTCCCCTTCATCTTCCGCGGCGCCCTTGACGTGCGCGCCCGCGCCATCAATATGGAGATGAAGCTGGCCGCAACTCGCGCTCTGGCAGCCCTGGCGAAAGAAGACGTACCCGATTCGGTGTTGCGCGCCTATGGCCTGGACGCCCTACGCTTCAGCCGTGACTATATCATCCCCAAACCGCTCGACCCGCGTGTATTGATGCGTCTCGCCCCTGCCGTCGCCCTGGCAGCTATGGAGAGCGGAGTCGCCCGCCTTCATATCGACCTCGACGCCTACATGGATGCACTGGCTGCGAGGATGGGGCCAAGTGTGCAGGTCATGCGCGCCATGGAACAGAAAGCCAAGCAGGCGCCGAAGCGGCTGGTGTTTGCCGAAGGCGAGCATCCCAAGATCATCCGTGCAGCCTACGCGCTCGCTTCCGAGGGCATTGCTCGCCCCATCCTGCTGGGTCGACCCGACGAAATCACCGCGCAAACGCAAGCGCTTGGTCTCGACTATGCGCCTGTCGCTGTAGACCCAAACCAGTCGACGAAGCGCTCACAATACGCCGAGATCTTTTATCTGCGCCGCCAACGCAAGGGCGTGACCCTCAGCTTGGCCGGAGACCTGCTGCGCCAACCCAACTATTTCGGCCCGATGATGGTCGATCAGGGCGAAGCCGACGCATTTGTGTCCGGCGTCACCTACAACTACCCCGAAGTGCTCCGCCCCGCACTCCAGGCAGTAGGCCGCCAAGAGGAGCGCTGGGTCAGCGGCGTCTACATGATGCTGGTCCAAGAGCGCATCTATTTCTTCACGGATGCGACCGTCATCATAGAGCCGACCGTCGAGCAGCTTGCTGCCATCGCCGTTAACGCTGCCGAACTCGCCCAGGAATTCGACATCGAGCCGCGCATCGCTATGCTCAGCTTTTCCAACTTCGGCAGCACTGCGCATGAGCAAGCCGAAAAAGTGCGCTTGGCGACCGAACTTGTCAAGCAGCGGCGTCCTGATCTGGAGATCGACGGCGAGATGCAAGCCGACATTGCAGTCGTGCCGGAACTCATGCAGCGCCACTATCCCTTCAGTCGCGTGCGTGATGCCAATGTGCTGGTCTTCCCGCATTTGGCCGCAGCCAACACGGCCTACAAGTTGCTCAGCCGATTAGGCGGCGCAGAAGCCATCGGCCCGATTCTCGTCGGCATGGGCAAACCCGTCCAAGTCCTAGCCACAGGCGCCGACGTGCGAGACATCGTCAACGTCGCCATCCTCGCCACGGTCGACGCGCAGTACAACGGCCGACGCGCCTCGAGTGCAGCCTAGCCGCAACGAAATAGACCGCCGGTCGCCATGTCTCGTCGCAACCGGCGGTCTATTTCGTTTTTTTGCATCATATTGCCGTTTCGTCCGGCTACTGCTCCAATAGAGGCGGCACGTAATCCAGCATCCGCCCGTCCGCCGTAAACCAGCCGCAGGGACAGCCTGTTGGGTCGTCTGGCGGCGACGCCTGCCAATTCGTCAGCACCGGCAAGTACAGGAGCGGCGGAAATGTCGAAGTCGCCGGTGCGACGGCCTCCGCCTCATCTGCCGCAACGTCACTCTCGCCAACTGAAGCGTGGCGCGGCTGCCATTCTCGCCCGACTTGGCGCAGCGGGATGCGTACCAACTCGCCGCTAATGCGCTCAATCCGATAGTAGTGGATGACCAACTGCATCTGCTTGTTGAATATTTCCCTCAGCAGTGTATTGGAGCAGGTCCCATTGAGCATGCACGGATCAAACGCAATCCCCTCCGGCACGAAGTATTCCGGTGAAGCAATCGTGTCAATCGCGGGCAACGGCATCAGGTAGTCGACGCCGACTGTGACGCCCTTGTGTTTCTCAATATCGGCATCAAGCCACTGACCCAGATACGGAATGCCGGCCGACGCCGTGTGATCTACCGAGAGGTCCTTATCGCCATTCGCCAACCGGTATGTACCGCTCGACGGAAGCACGATGTTTTCGATGTGCGATCCGCTGTAGGGGCTGACCGGAGTCGGCGGATACTTGACGAATACATAGTCGGCCCCTGGCGGCACGGTCAGAAAGAACTTGTCATGTCGCTCTGTGAACCGGTTGATGAGTTGCTGCTGCAGCGGTTCAAGCACGCCCGCCTCTCCAATGCCGACATAGCTTCGGAACGTCTCGGTCTGGCTGCCCAGATACTCGACCTTGATGCGACTCTCGACCTCGAAGCGGAACTCCGCCGTCATATCCGCATGTTCGCCAAACAGGAATATCGTGCAGCCGCTGTTTGCAGGCAATAGAAGTGTTCCATCCTCCGCAAACGTAGCCAAGCTTTGGCGATCTTCATACTCCTTGTAGCGCCCTTCCGGGTTGAACGCGTTTCCGCTGGGCTGGATTAGTCCAGTCTCGTAATGCCACACCGCAAAGGCTTGATGCGTGATATCCCGCCCTCCGGAATAGATGCGAGCAGTAGAAGCGGGAACGAAGATTGGCCACTCATCGTGCAATGCGCGCTTGCCCAGGCAGTTCATCGTCGTGGTTCCCATCCCCGGCTGTGGGTAACGCGGAGACACCCGCACCCGGATAGTTACCGTGTTGCCGCTACGACTGCCCTCTATATATTGCAGTATGCCGGCCCCGCCCGTGAAGGTGACGATCGCGTCGCGTAAATGCTCGTCCGGGACAAGACCAACCAGATCGACGACGCTTATGGCGCGCGGCTCCAGCCAAGCCGGCGTTGCCCCTACACTGGTCTCGGCAATCTCTTGTTGGGCGCGTGCGACAGGCGTATGCAGCGCAGTCACTCCGCACAGAACAGAGATCGCGATCAAGAGACCGAATGTCCGGACGACTAATGCCGCCCTCTTACGCGATCCGTTATGGCTGCCGAATGACGTCATCGTGATGGCGCACTCCTTGTTTTGCTTGTTGGGCTTTGCGCCGCACGGGCGCATTGGGGCTTTACTGATCAATAGTCTATGTGTAAGCGTCAACGAACGTGAGTGAGTAATCAGTTCCACACCGGCAATCAGTGCAGCTAATGCAATTGTACTCTGGCTAGACGCGCAATCTCATCTGACATCAGTGACGAAAAATCAGCGAAAATCGATACGCCTGGTCACCTATCGAGCCGGCAGACTTACAGCGTCCTCCATCTCCGCCAACGCTGCGTCCAGGTCTTCCGGCTCTGTAAACCACCGGACAGTCTCAAGAAAACTTAGCAAATCGGGTGAAAGCTCTCGCAATTGCTCCAATTTCGGGCCAATAGGACTGGTGCTGGCCCCGCTCGTGCCGTAACTGCCATGAAAGGCGAAATAGGCTTGGTTCAACACTCTCAACGGATACCCGTTTTCCACGAACACCTTACGCCGGCTCTCCATGTATGCTTCGGCTTCCTCCACTTTGCCCTCCGCAAGCAAACGATCCACCTCTTGTCGCGTATGGCGCATCTCATCATGAAAAACAAAGCCCTCCGGCTCGACAAGCGGCAACATCTCCGACAGCGGCTCCGGTTCCACCAGTTCCGGGTAATATTGGCGCAGCGTCTCCATCCCCAACTCGTTGCCCACGATCTCGGCCACCGTCTCGTTTATGGTTGTCATGTCCTGGCTTGCGAAATAGCGCCAGCCGAGCGGATAGAAGGCCAAGTAGTTGTGCAGCCACTCATGCGCCACTGTGCTCAACACCCACGACAGGCTGGCGCGGTCTACAACCATAGTCGGAAATGCGCCAAGTCCGCCGATATTCGTTATATAGCCTCGCGAGTTCGCCACGGCATCAATCTGTTGCTCGGCTGCCCTGATATGCGCCAAGCCGATCTCCGGGGAGAGCATGCGGCTGTAGACGGTAGCTATCCGCTCGCGCGGGCTGACCACCAACTTCTTCGGCGGCTCGGTGAAAGTGAACTGCACGGGCGGAAACGGTCGCTCCCACACGGTCAGCCCAGCTAGCTCCAGCACGCTGCCGACTTGTCGCTGGATCACCTGCTCTACGGCAGGGCGCATCTCCTCTTGCTCAGTCCGCAATTCGCTCAAGCGCGCCTGTAACGACCAATTCGATGACGCGCATCCGCAGGCGTTCTGGCTGTAGAGCCGGTTGAGTTGCTCCTCAATCAGCCCGATCTCCTTTGCTCTATCCATATACTCCAGCACGGCCAGGCTGGCTAGACGCGGCGGGTATTCGTCTGCCGGGTTCGTGATCAATGCGGATAGTTTCTCGGCTAGCGCATTGGCTTCCCAAGTTACCAGGTCAAATCCCCAGCCGGACACGGCCATTGCGTAGGTTCGTGAGCGCGTTTCGGACGCGGGTATTGCGCCGCCGCCTGCCAACACAAGCGCCAACGCCAGCGCTACGCCGATCCAGAACGCACGCCGAATTCGGGATAGCGGAAACGCCGCCCCACGCTTCTTCGGTTCTTCCGTCAAATACCCTGGCTGAGTTTGATCAACGCTCATAGGCTAGGCTACAATACCAGGCCATTCCATCTATTCATCCCGCGGCCGGCTTCCGGCCAATTCCGCCCAGTATAGCATACGAAAGCCGCGGAATCGGATTTCACCGTTGTCGCAGCCCGCCCCACCGAAAAGAGCGTAAGCCACGATGATGCCTAATCTGTCCGCCTGGATCGCCCAGATGCCCAAGGCGGAAATCCATGTTCACCTCGAAGGCACGATTGGCCCTGAGACATTACTCGCCTTGGCCCAACGTCACAAACGCATGGACGCACTTCCAAGCCAAGATGTTGCCGGCCTTCAGAGGTGGCTGGCCTTCACCAGCTTTCGTGATTTTGTTGCCAAGTACATGCTGATTTCAGATCTAATCCGAACCCCGGAGGATTTCAGTTTTATCGTCGAGGAATGCGGGCGCGATATGGTTAGGCAGAATATCCTCTATCGCGAACTGACCGTCACACCCTACACGCACACGCATCTCCAACAAAAAGGATTGAGTTTCGACGACCTCCTCGCAGGCTTGGAGAACGGGCGGCGCATAGTGCGCGAGGAGCTTAGCCGCGAGATGCGATGGGTGCTCGATATCCCACGCAACGCCAGCTTCAACCCGTCGAACGACGGCGCTTACAACCCGGAGCCGGCCGAGAAGACGCTCGACTACGCTCTACGTGGCTGCACATCCGGCGTAGTAGGCTTTGGCCTCGGCGGTTATGAAGTCGGCGCACCGCCCGAACCCTTTGCCCACGCGTTTACGGCCGCCAAGGAGGCCGGCCTGCGCTCTCTGCCCCATGCGGGCGAAACCGTTGGTCCACAAAGCGTCTGGGGTGCGATCAAGGCTCTGGCTGCAGACCGAATCGGTCATGGCGTGCGCGCCATCGAAGACCCCGCCCTTCTTGCCGTGCTGCGCGAGCGCCAAATCCCGCTCGAAGTCAACCTGACCAGCAACATCTGCCTGCACGTCTATCGCCGCCTAGCCGAGCACCCCTTTCCCCACCTGGATCGCATGGGATTGTTGCTAACCATCGGCAGCGACGACCCGCCGCTATTCAACACCGACCTTACGCATGAATTCCAACTGCTGGCCTCCGAATACGGCTACGCGCCGGCGGACATTGCGCGCATCGCCCGCAACGCGTTTGTCGCCTCCGCCGCCCCGCGTGCGCTGGCAAGCCGGCTCCTATCCGAGTTCGACGCCTGGCTGGCGCAGCACGGCACTGATGCCGGCGTGGACAGAGAAGATGCGTCTCCTTCCGCCCTACCTACGGCGACGCAAGACCCGTAAGTAGTCGCGAAGTCGCTCCCAGTGTTGGCGGGCGTCAGCTACGGCTCTCTCGCGTAGTCCCTCCGGCGCGTACTTGGTTCTGTTCACCGCTCCGGCCAGCGAGCGGATTTCCTGGGCAGCAATACGAGCGCTGTCTACAAGATAGGTTTCATTGGTCGCTACGTAGTCGGCAAGCCCGCCGCCATATTCAAGTATCGTTTGGTCCGCGGTCATAGGGCGTCCCGCCTTGCCGCCCCAACGCAACAGCCCTTGCCACGGGTCCTCGCGCTTGCGCGCTGCTGAACGCAACATCGCCACCGCGCCCCATGCCATGAGCCCAACCGGTATGAGCCAAAGCAGCATCTGCCAGTTCCATTCGATTCCCGCCGGCTCTTCGACAGGCGCTGCGGGGCTCGCGGCCCCGGACGGTGCGACGACATTTTGCGGCAACCCCATACGTACCAAACTGGGGCGTCCCGCCGTCGGCTCGAACGGGATCCATCCATAGGTTGGGAAATAGACTT
This sequence comes from uncultured Caldilineaceae bacterium, assembly GCA_964467575.1. Classification (GTDB taxonomy): domain Bacteria; phylum Chloroflexota; class Anaerolineae; order Caldilineales; family Caldilineaceae; genus JASGTU01. The sequence continues at coordinate 26,093 of CAYXRG010000013.1, forward strand.
CGGGCCAGGAATGAGCTTCCGCTTCCGTAACAATCCAAACCGCATCGGCAGCGTCCCAGCGGCCGGCAGCGAAACCGGTTGCGAAACGCGCCGGCAGCCCGCTGAGCCGCGCCAGAGTCACAAAAGCCGTCGCATAATAATCGCAATAACCGCGCTGCAAGTCGAACAAGAAGTAATCCGCCACGTCTTCCACATCCTCTGGCGGCTCGCTCACATCCAGATCGTATTCGTAGGTGCGCAGGAAAGCCTCGATGGCCTGCGCCTTGGCATAAGGGCTGGACAATCCCTCAGTCAGTTCTACAGCCAGATCGCGCGTGCGCTGCGTAATCGTATCAGGCAATTGCAGATGCATCTGGTAGCCGGGTGGAAGCGCAGACAGGTCGTCCCAAGGCGGTTCAACCGCCAGCATCTCGTCGGTCGCCGCAGGCGTCGCTGACACAACCGTGTAACTGCGTTCGCGACTCCAAAGAGCGACAATATCGCCTGCCGCGCGCAGACCCAGCCTTACATCGACGGACGCCTCGATCGGTTCTGGAGCAGCGTAGAGCGCTTGCGTGTTGAACGACAACGCCACACTCTGCACGACCTCTTTCCGGCCCTCCCACGCTGTCTGCAGCGCCTCGCCTGCAGGCGCATCCTCTCGATAGTCCAACTGCGGATTGCTCCAGCCGCGGCCGTCGTAATACGCCAACGTACCGCCGCGCATGTAATGCCCAGGAGGGCTGCCCCTGTCTAGCCCGGCATCATACGGATAGCCATACCCGGCCGAATCGCTGGTTCGCACACGCATGACAAGCGCATCTCCCAAGTCTGGCCCGGCGCGCAACAGAAACTCGTTCGGCAGTCCGCCGGCCAATCCGCCGCTGCCAAGTCGAGATACGCCCCTGACACCGGGGAACAGGCGTTCAGCGGTCTCCTCCAGGGATTCGTAGACAGGGCGCACCCGCTCATAGTAGCGGTCGACCAACGGCTCAATGTATAGGTTAGGCGTCACTGCCGCCGCCGTCAGCAGAAGTAGCGCCACCCCCATGACGAGCATGAGCCGATCCACGATCAGCCCCGTGCTGTAGTCCAACCCGCTACTCGCCCATCGTTGCAACAGCTGATTGTGATCGAGCAGCAGTTGAAGAAGTAGAGCAATCCCAAGGCCGACAGGCAGCAAGATCTGTCCGCTGCGGCTGTACAGCAAAATCGCGCCCAAGAGCCACAAAGAAGGGGCCGCCGTGAGATACCCCTGCTGAGAGCGGCGCGCCAATAACGCCGTTACACCGCCCAGTGTCCACAACACGATGCCCGCCATCGCAGCAAACACAAGATTGTCCTGACTGGCTCCCCCCGCCTGGACGCCGCTCCACCACAACGCCAACCTGCCAAACGCGCCCGTCCAGGCCGTAGCAGCTTGTTGCCATAGCCCGTGCCATGTACGATCAAAGATCACGGCGCGGAGGACGGCGATAGGACCGGGAATCCAGCCAAGAAGCATTTGCGACAACAAGAACAGCCCCGCCGCAGCAGCGATGAACGTTCCTGCCAGCGAGCGTACGATGCCATATCGGGAGGCCCGCCGCGGCCGTCGCCACCCCATGATCCACCATACGACGAGCACGCCCAGCGCCCCAATGCCCTCCAGCGCAGACTGGTAACGCCCTAGGTCAACCCAATTATTGGCACGTACCGCCCATGCCGGCAACATCACCAAGACCGCACAACTGGTCAGTGCGCCCCAACCCAAATACGGACGCCAACGCTCCTCAAGCCGTCGCGCCAATCGCCGGTAACGTCCTCCGGTTTCTATCTCTGATAGGCGAAAATCTTCGTTCGATGCAGCCGTCATAACCGTGGGTGCGGAACGTATGCGCGCCGTCTACCCAACCTCCTCCTCGATCTCATAGGAGACGATGCCCCCTGTCGGCGTCGATCGAATCACCTGGCGCGTACGACGGAAGGTCAATACGGATTCGAGTCGCCTGTCCGCCCTGAGAATCTGACAGCCAATATCATAGCTAGCCAGCAGCCCGCGCAGAGCGTCGATGGCCCCGGACGCCTCACCGGCACGCACGTCCTTCTCGCCAGGGGTTATAAGCAGCACGCTGCTGTCCAGGCCGATCGTACGCAGATGCACCAGTTCGGCTAACCACGTTGGCCGTTCCGCCGCACTCTCCTCCTGCCGTTCATCCAAGATTACAGCTTCGACAGATGCGCCGTCTTCCTCGGCTCGATGACTCAGATTAACTCGCTGCCGCAACGACACAACCTGCGGCGTCACGACGATCAATGTGCGTCTACGGCCCAGCGTTTCGCGACTGCTGAAAAGCAATTCGGCCAGTGTCACATCGCTCGGCTGCACCGGGGCCAATGCAGACAGAATGCTCCACAACTGCGCCTGTCCTGGCTGTGGCTCGATATGCACGGTCCGCCGTTCTTCTCGCCCATTGTCGGAGGAGTCAGAAGCTTGAGCATTCTCTGCGAAACCGGCGCCGTCGCTCCGGTGCTCATCCAGCGAGAGAGCTGCTCGCTCATCCGAGCGACTTGCCATACCCGATGCAGCCAACAGCCCTACAGCGCGCCGTTCGCCCCCGGACAACAGCTCCGCAGCTAGGCTTGCGGCCACAATCACGCCATACTCCAGCGTATTATGCGGCCCGTCAAACGTGTGTGCGCTCCGGTTTAGATCAAGGACAATCCATACGTCGCCGCTCGGCTCGATCTCCAGGTCTTTCACCATCAGGCGACTCTGCCGAGCGCTGCTCCGCCAGTGGATATGGCGCAGGCTGTCTCCCGGCCGATACTCGCTGACCGTGGCAGACGGCAGCGAGCCTCGTATCGGTCGGCGCCTGCGATCGCTGCCGCTCGCGTTGCCGTGGGGCAGGTGCAAAGCCGGGAGCTTCGCCACGCGCGGGTATATCAGCAGCGCTTCGGCATAACCGAAATCCACATCCACAGAGAAAATGCCGAACGGATCGCCGAAGCGCAGATGATGCGGGCCGAGCCGGAATACGCCACGACGCTCGCACACCGCTTCGGCGCGCCAGCGGTAGAATCCGTACGCGCTGCACGCCGCCACGCGCCCAGGCTCGTAGTTCGGCACGTCGGACTCATCGGCAAACTCCGCCCATAGTACGGGCAATCGACTAGAATTACGCAGTTCAAAGTCCTCGCGCAGCGTGTCGCCCGCCACCAGAATCGATCCGATCCGCTCGCGCACCGCAGTGACGTGCGGCGCCTGGCTGCGCACCCAAACATAGGCGATGCCGTACAACCCCGCAAGCGTGACCAGCAACGCAACCCACACAGGATGGGGAGCCAGCAGTTGGTTGACGAATACTACCGGAAGCAGCAGCAGCGGCCACCATACCAAAAAACGTATTGTCACGTTCGGAGGCATGCCGCGATTCAAACGTTGTGCGACATGTGCGACGATGGCGCGCCGCCCGCCTACAAATGCTCCGCCGGCCCAGGCAAGGACGCCCTGGCTCGGTTCTATCGTTGCCTGCGATGTCACAGTTTGCTCCCCATTGCCGAACGTGTACAATCCAAGTGCCGTCGCATGCGTAGAGTGCGCATTTTCTCGTCAATTCTAGACCGGTCAGCCATGACTTGCAGCAATGATCCTTCCAAGCATCCAGCCGGACGCCATGACGGCGACGCTGTTGTCCTGAAAGGCGTACGAGAGATTGGCCGATATCGTACGCTCGAACTCGGCTTTCCAAGCCGCTTGGTTCCACAGCAATTGTTCGGGAAATATGTCCTGGCCCGCTGCGCCGCCGACGCGAGAGACGCATATCGATCGAACTGGGACATCTACTTGCGACGCCCGCTCTTCATTATCGCCGCCGCGCCCATTCCGGGCGATGGAGAAGTATCTGCACTGCGTTTATTCGTCCCCAGTGTTGCCGATCCCGGCTGCGAATGGCTCATGGCTCTCACCCCTGGCCAAAGCGTCAACCTACTGGGTCCGTTTGGACGCGACACGGTTCTGAACGCCCATGCCAAACGTTTGCTGCTCCTCTCGACTGGAGCGGATGCGCCTCTGCTCATTCCCATCGCCGAATGGATGCTCGACCAGGCGGGTAAAGTAGCCTTCATCGTGCGAGGGCCTTCCGCCGATCGCAGCCTGCTATCCCTCTTGCCGATCGATGTGGAACTCAATATCGCGGAATCTGAAGAGCAATTTCAATCGCTTCTGGGCAATTCCATCCGTTGGTCCGATGCCCTTATCGCCTGCGAGAGCGCCATATCGCCTCTTTCGCTTATTGATGAAGTGCATCGGCATCGGTTGGTTGCCGAATATGACTACGCGCAAATTCTGGCGCGTGCCGACTTACTCTGCGGAGTCGGCGCCTGCATGGCCTGCGTCGTCCAGCGCAACGACGGCTCTCTCACTCGCGCCTGTGTACATGGCCCCGTGTTCCCTCTCCGCGACCTGGTTCGCTGACAGCTGCGGTTCCGGCAGACCTAACGCAGCAGCACTTCTAGCGGATTAATTCGTGCACCGAAGTCGCGCACCTCGAAATGCAGATGCGGGCCGGTGCTATTGCCGGTGGAACCGACAGCGCCGATCACTTGGCCCTGCGCCACAATGTCTCCCTCTTTCACGTAGGTGTCCTGCAGATGCGAGTAGAGCGTCACATAGTCGATATTGTGATCGATGACCACGAATAACCCGTACCCTTGCTCATTCCAGCCCGATCGCACGACGACGCCCCGATCCGCCGCCATGACGAACGACCCCAGCGGCGCCGCAATGTCGACCGCCCGGTGATCGAGGCGATACCCCTGGCTTACCCATCCGTAGGCGGGCCACAGGAAGTTTCCGCTGCCGTATGGCCAGTCGACAGGGACAGGAACCTGCGACGGCGTATGCTGCGCTCCGCCGACCGCATATGCCATAAAAGGCGTAACCGCCAAAGGCTGCTCCAGCATGTATGTCAGAAAGCCGCCCTGTCCGTCGTCCCCGGCGTGCTTCTGAGGCAAGATACGCACGTACCGGCCGGCTTCCAAACTCAGATCATTGCGCTGCAGCCCGGCTAGCTGGTTCCATGCATCCTCGTAAATGAGGTCCAAATCCGCCCCATACCGCGCGGCCACCGACTCCAATGTCTCACCGGGTTCCACCCGATGGCAAATCATGCCCGCAGGGGGCGACGTCAGCGCATCCCCGACGACTAATGGCTGGTCCATGCGAAAGTCGGGGCTGATCACACACGGCATCTCCTCCAGGTCGACGCCGATCTCAAATGATGCAGTCCATAGAGTGTCGCCTTCCTTCACAATATAGGCGTTGCCGGAAGCGCCATCAACACTCCGGGGTTGCACGCCGCCTGGCGTTGGTGTAGAGGGCAAACCTGTGCTAGGCACGGCTGTGGGCGTCGAAACATCGTCAGGCTCAACGATAGGCGCCTGCGCTGAGGCCGGCAGTGCGGCGTGCAGCCACAACGTCGCCGCAATGGCGGCAACCGCTAGGCTTTGGCCCTGCGTACTCGTCCATCGCCTCACACTGCTGTGTAATCCTCCAATGCGCACTTGGGGCCTGCTCCTAGTCGTTTTCCACCGCGCCCATCTCCAGACGCAAAACACGTCCGCCCTCGACATCTGTCACCCACACGTTGCCTGCCGCATCAAGCGCGATGCCGACCGGCTTCACCGGCGATCCATCCGCCACAACCGGCGAATGCGTCGCTAAGCGCTCCCCAGTCGCAGCAAGCCGCACCACAGTCCCCCGTTCCGGTTCAGTCAGATAGATCTCACCGCTCGCGCCTGCCGCCAAATGCGATCCATCGCGCGTGTTCGCCTTTGCTATATCCCACGAACGCAGACGCATGCCCTCCGCGCTATAAATTGTCAGCTTATGCACACCAGCATCCGTCGCCCAGATCGAACCGTCGGGCAAACCCGCCACGTCTACCGGCTGCGCCTCGCCTGCTGCGACTAGGTCCCGGCGTACCGGCAACAAGCGAACCAGGCTGCCGTCCGTCGTAAAACCGGCCACAACGCCGCCGGACGTATCGGCTAGCCAGATCACGCCGTCGCCGTCCACATGAATCCCGCGCGACCGGCTGGCATATGTCTCTGCTATCGCCAGGTCTTGCACGAAACGCATGTCGCTGTCGAATAGGCTGACACGACCTGCGCCGGCGTCCAACACATAGAGATTACCACGTCCGTCTATTGCGACGTCAAATGGCTCCTCAAACGACTCTCCGTTGCGACTCAACTCCGTCTGCTCCCCATTTGCCGCGCTGATGATTGTTACTGCTCCGGCGTCCGGCAACGCAACCGCCGCATCACCGCCAGGCGTGACAGCCAGCCCTGCAGGCCGAGCCAAGCCTGACGCAACCACAGTAGCTCCGGCAAATTCGGGAGGCGGGCCAAACATCGTCTCTCCTTCAGGCTCGTTACTCGGCCAGAGATGGGTCAGCGCAGGCAGCGTGACGTTCGAGTAATCGCCTTGGGGCGGGAACAAAACCTGTCTCGGGATAATCTGACGCCCGGTTCCCGTCGGAGGCGTCCAGTAGACTGCTATCCGCGTGTGATCGGTCCGATCTGCAAAGCGAATGCGAATGTCGTGCAATCCCTCCGCCAACTCAACCGTTCCCTGCCCATAGTCTTCCTTGCCGGCGCTGCGTGCGGCCTCTATCTCGTCGATGTAGAGAAACGACTCGTCGACAGAAGCCAGCCCAAATCCATATACACCGGCTTCCGGTATCGCGATCTTTCCGGCCCACTCGACCGTGTAAGGCCGGTTAAGAGGCGGAATGTGGAAATACATATCAAAGCGAGTGTCGATCCGCGCTAAGGCAGCGGCGCCTGACCAGTCGCCATTGGGATAATAGCGGCCTAACAGCCCGTTATTCGTGACAGGCGGAGAATATATGACGTGGGCGGGCAGGATCTCAGTCTCTCGATCGGGCGTGCGCCAGACCAGCCGGATTGGCCCATCGCCGCCGCGCGCTGTTACGCGCAAGTTGTGATTGCCGCGCGGCAGCACCAGCGCCGTCGCCCCTTCCCTGGGGCCTTCGTCGCCCAATGCGAGTGCAAGATTCTCGTTGATGTACAGTTCAGCGCGGTCGGGTGCAATAAGTCCAAACTGGTACGGGCCGAAGGTCTCCGCCCGGAGCACACCTCTCCACTCTGCACTGAAGGGTAGCGCAAAAGGCGCATCGTCTGGCCATTCGAAGGCAATAGTCTTGTCCCGACGAGTCAATTCTTGCCGGCCCTCTGATTGGCTGGCTGCGAGATCGCCCGTCACATAACGCGCTTCCACCCCCTGGATCGCAGATAACTGCTCGGCGGACACATGCACGCGGTAAACAACTGTTGGCCCGCCGAACGGCGGCTTCAACTCCTGGCGCTGCGCGTCCGGATAGAGTGCGAGCGCCTCCTCGTACAAATGCCTGCGCTCCGCATCCAAAATCAGCGCCAGATCCGCATCTGCGGGCATCGCCAACGGCAGCGTGGCAGTGGTATCAAGGCGTCTGTAATGAGCCTGGTTGCGCGTCAAGAAACGCACAGTCGGGTGCTGATCGAATAGCGAGATGACGTAGGTCTGTGTTTCTGAGTTAAGCTCATTCAACGTTTGCGCGGCCAGCGTCTCCGGCGTCGAGTGCGCGTTCCACGAGGCAAAATCCTTCGCTTGCCGACGGAAATAGGTGTCGATATTACCATAAGCGATGGGGACCAGTAGAATGGCCAGCCCAAACAGGACTGCGTCCGGGTAATGCCTTCCCCCGCTTCTCGTCCACTCCCTCTCCAGTGCGTCGAGCGGAGCGACGGCCAACAGAAGCGCCGCCGGCATTGCTCCGATGGAGCGCAATGACTGTGGGGCTTCAAAATCTAGGGAGAACACCCCACCCATGAGCGAGATGAGCAGCCAGGCCGGCAACATCAGGTAGACCGGATGGCGCCAGCGAAATGCGGCCAAGACGAAGCCCGTCACGAAGAGCGCCCCCGTCACCGGGTCTAGCATAGGTTCGCCGGGCAGATTATGACGCCCGTTCGGATCGCCGCGCAGGTTAAACATCAGCAAGTGCTTGCGCAAGTTCTCGGCGAGCGCGGGTATGCGCTCACCGCCCTCCGTAACCGACATGATCGAGGCCCCTTGCACGCGCGCAAAATAGCTGTCCGGGCGCTCGAGAGCATACCGTGCCACAGGCGCAATGATGATCAAGGCGCACGCCCCAATCACCGCCGGCCCAAGCGCAGCGTGCAACCGCGGCCGGAAAAACGAGATGGCGTTCTGCAACTGATACGAGAGGCTAGGCGCAGAACCGGCGAATCCGCTCGGTGATGCCTGACGCAACGCAGTCCATACTTGCCACAACAAGACAACCGCCAGCGCTAGCCCAACTGCAGCGGCAAACAGGTGATAAGCAGGATAAAAACACAGCCCAAATCCCATAAACAGGCCGGCAAGGGCGAAATCGGCAGGCCGATTGCGGCGAAATGAACGCAGCAGAAATGCGACTGCAAGCAGTTCAAACAAGGGCGTGCTGATGTTGTACATGCCGAGTCGGCTGAATGTAATCGACCAGCGCGTCACGGCAAAGAGCGCCGCCGCAAGGATGGCGATCTTCCTGCCATACAATTCGCGCGCTGCCAAGTACGCCGCTGCAACCGTCGCAATCCCCATGAGCGCGCTCACCAGCCGGATCGAATGTACAGCCACTCCGAACCGATCAAATGCGGCGGCGATCAGAAAGAGGTAATGTCCCGTGGCATTGACGCCATCGGTGTAGACCGGCTTGTATTGCGGTTCGTTAGCGACCCGCAACGCCTCCAATCCGTTCGCAGCCTCATCATACCAGAGGCCAAACGGCAGATCGGAGAGGCGATAAAGCCGCAGCACGGCGCCGGCTGCGATGATGCAGGCCAGGATCACGAGTGATCGCCGCCCGCCGTATTGCACTTTCGGCGCCCGAAGGCGCTCTGCAACAAGCAGCATCACCGGAGCGGCGCACGCGATGGCGACGCTCACCCCATAAAGCTGCCAGAAGCGCATGCTGGGAGCCGACACATCGAGTATGGCCAACGCCGCCAGACCTAATGCCGCCGCTATCGCCACCAGAACAAGCAGAGCTTGGGCGCTCCAGCTTCGCCAGATACCCTGCGCCTCACCATCCGATACTGGAAAACCCATTGGCTTGCGAAACGCCAGAGCGAAACCCGCTGCGCTAAGCAACAACACGCCCGCGCCGGTGACATCTGCACCGTGACGCAACGCGAACTGGCCGGATATCGCCGCCCCCAACAAGGCGACTCCAGCTAGGAACCTTCTGATGGTCGGTACGGATTTCATGGAATCTGGACGATCCGGGTGCAGCGGTCAGCCCTGCCCGGTTGACCGTTGCGCCTAGGCGCTACACGAAGTGTCCGGCGCCAAATGCGCCGTTTACGGTACGAGCGGCATAACCATAACGCGGTTATTGTCGGCGTCAGCAATCAGTATTGTTCCGGCGACCTCATCGACGGCAATGCCGTTCGGCAGGCCAAATCGGTCGGCTTCGGTTCCATAGTCGCCGAAAGTCGCCTTCAGTTGGCCGGAGCCATCGTACACGATCACGCGATAGGACTCCGGGTCGGTGACATAGACGTCGCCGTTTGCCGACGCGGCAACAAACGGCTTGTGATAGATCTCCCTGCTTTGCCAGCCGGGTACAGGCCACTCCGCCAAAGGCGTGAGATCGGCGTCAAGTTTCTGGATCCGCCGGTTCCAGTTGTCCGCCACAAAGACGGCCCCGCTCGCCGGGTCGACCGAGACCGATGTCGGCTCTTCGAATCGCCCCAGAATAACGCCGCCGCCACCCACTTGACTCACCGATTCGCCCTCGGGCGTGAAGCGCAGAATGCGCTTGTTGCCCGTATCAGCGACCAGTACGTTGCCGGCGGAGTCCACGTCCAACCCGCGCGGGCCGAACATGGCATAGGGATCGCCCAGTTCGCCGTCCGTCGTGTTGAAATATCCCCATCTGCGCAGGAAGCGGCCTTCGGCATCAAACACCTGGATCCGCCCATTCCAAGTATCGGCCACATAGATGTCGCCTGACGTATCCACAGCCACGCCCCACGGCTCGTTGAATTGCCCGTCACCCAGTTCGAGCGGGCCTTCGCCGTCGGGATCGACGCAGCCGCCGGCCTCTCTTTCACCAAGCCGGCACAACCCGCCGAATGCACGTACAAATTGCCCATCGGCCCCTATCACAACAATCCGGTGATTCCCTGAATCGGCAATTACCGTGCTCCCATCGGGCCCGGATGCGACAGCCCGAGGCCTGACCAGCGGCAGCCCGTCGTATGCCGCGTCAAACAGAGCGAGGGAATTGAGCGGAACCTCCTTCTCGATCAGGAGCGCCTGCAGCCCGCTGCCGCTTGCTGCCGTTGGAACTGCGCCTAGGTCCCAGATCTCTGCCGCGATATCACGGCGAACATACATCTCAAAGTCCGAACGGGTAGGCCACTGGGTCAGATCACGCGGTCTGCTTGGATCCGTGTCGTCTGCATATCGGCGGTAGAACACAATGTCAGCAATTCGTTTCATCCTGGCAGGGTCGCGCAGCGCGCCGATGAAACGCTCCCAAGTCAGGTTGAAGTAACCCTGGTCGGGCCACCAAATGCGCCGGTAGGTCCGCTTCACGTAATCGCGCGCCACATACGGACGCACCTTCTCATAGTTCGCCGGACCGACGATGACAACCGGCGCCGTCATCACATCGCTCGTGGGGTTGTTTCCGTAGAACCGGCTATTCGGGTACAGGCGCATATACCAGCTCATAGGCCAAGAGCTCTCATCGTCATAGGCGACCACAACGTTTCGCTCCCCGGCTGTGCGCTCGCTGATCAGGTCAAGTTCGTTCAGGGCGCGCTTGATGTCGGGCGATCCATGTGCATACACCAGATACTCGGTCGCCATGTCGAAGTTGACGTAGTTCAACATGTAGGTGAACCGGACGGTTAGCAAGAACAGCGGAACCGTCACGCCCATGCCCATCAGGATTGCCGTGTTACGCTTGCCGGCTAGCCGCGCCAACCTCACCGTCACATAAACCAAAGCGGTGAACACGAGCGCGGCGACGATCCACTGCATGGTGTCTGCGACGCCCGCCACACTCCGATCTCGAAAAGGAACAACCCGGAAGAGCCTATAGAGCAGATACAGCAAAGCTGGCGTTAAGGCAATTAGCCACGCCGCACCCACACGTCGCACAGCCGACCAGTTCGCCCCGCTAACCAGCCTGCCAAACCACCAGCCGCCGACGACGCACATGGGAAGCGCCAGATGCGTCAGAAGCCACGGCATCTTCTCGCCGGCAATCGTGTACGCAGCCCAACTCCCGACAATCCACCAAACGCCGAAGGCCGCAAACGTTACGCGATTCACCCGCAGAAGTTCGGCGCGCGCCGGCTCCCGTTCCGCCTCGGTAGCGACCCCGCGCGGCAACTCGGCTGCCGCAACGGGATCCCATCTCCCATCGCCGCCTGCACGCCATAGGATCAAGACCGTTCCGCCTATCGCCAGAATGAGCGGCAGAAACTCGTACAAGGCGCTCAACATAAAGTAGTAGTACCAGGGTTGACCGCCGCGCGCCACCTCTTGCTGCGCCAGCCAGTAGCCGAGGCTGCCTACCACGCCGGTGGCGAGTCCATTTCGCGTATTGGTCAGAAATGTGGTGAAGAAGAGCACGGCCGTTAACCAAAAGGCCCCCATCGCTCCCAACCATTCGCGCCAACTCACTCCGTCAGGAAAGCGTTCACGCGAGCGCAGCCCAAACCAGTAATACGCTATCCCGACGCCGCCCAACGTTACCAGCAGAACAAGGCCTGCGGAACGCAACAGGTCCGTATTGGTGACGTAGGCCATCGGGTCCCAGCCAAGGGCTGCATGGCCGAACGGTGCGGTAAAGGGCATGATCAATGTCAGCATTACGACAGCTAGGTCCGCAGCGCTGCTGTTGCGCAGCCGGCCCCATGCCTCCCCGCGCAGCCACGCGATAAGCAGCGCCAGCGACACGATGGCGCCTACGCCTGCAGCCACCAGGCTGAAAGCGGTCTGTCCCGACTCAAACAGCCAAAACGCCGTGCCGCCGCCAAAGAGTACAGGTGCAACTGCGATGAAGAAGCGCGGGCCGATCACGCGCCAAACGGCAAGACCGGCAAAGAATGCGCCGATGATCGCCCCTGCCATGAAAGCGTTCTCTTTGGCGATGAAGGCGGGCGTCATCCCCAGCAGCATAACCGCCAGCCAACGCCGGCGCTCGTCGGGTTGCGCCTCCATATAGCGAAAGGCCCCGTACGTCCACACCATGACGAACAAGGCGATATAGATATCATTACGGATGTAGCGGCTGTGAAAAAGCAGGCTAGGGCTAATCGACAACATGATGCCTGCGGCGAGCGCTCCGATGCGTCCAAGATAGCGCCGGTAGGGGTACGCCATCCACACGACGCCGATGCCGGCCAACGCCGGCGCGATTCGGGCCGTCGTATCATTGTCTCCGAACAAGAAATAGAGCAACGCATTGACGTGAAACAGCAGCGGCCCGTGCATCATCGGGTTGTGCTCATAGTTGCCCGCGTCGTACAGATAGTATGAGTAGAGCGCGTGTAGACTTTCATCATGACTCATCGCCCGCACGCCCAGTTCGTAGAAGCGAGCTGCCGCTGAAATCACAAGCAACAGCGCCCACGCCGCGAACTCCCAGTTGACCGTAAACAATGCGCCGATTGGCCTGTCCAGCCAGCGATGAGACGCGCCCATTTGAGCAGCGGAAACACTCGCCGCCTCGGCAGTTCTGATCTCGCCCTGTTCTGTCGTCAGATCCATGACCTCTCTCGTCGTTAGTCGAAAATTCTTACGTCTGCCGCCAGGACGGTATTGCGCGCAATGCGGTTAGTTTAGTTGGCGACAGGCCACAGCTCACTAGGATCGGCGCCGTCGCGCTGCACCCAGAGAATGACGCGCTCCGTCTGTGGCTGTGTATCAGCCCGCCGCTGCAGCATCCAACGCAGCCTCGGCTGCAACGTCGCCGTCCAAAATGCGCTCAACCTAGCGCCAGCCCCGGTGATGGAGCCGCCTGATGCGACATCCTCGCGACCTAACTCCGCAGGCTGCCAGACGACGCGCCGCACATAGTCGCTGCCGATATAATCCGACGCAGGCGCAGAAACGGGCGCCGCGGCAATGCCCATTATCACCGCCGGAGCGGGCGTCGCCGCCAACTCGTCCGGCCGCGGCGCTCCCCAGGTCAGACGCCGCATATGGCGCAAGTTCCATCCCAACAGGACGTCCCCGGAACCTGTCGGCGGGGCGGGCAAGACGAAGACAGATAACTCGTGCGGATCGCCCGCGCGCTGCGCACTGATCGTGTTGACATCCTGCGCCAGTTGCCGCAGTCCTTCGCCGCCGCCTTCCGCGTAGAGGCTGTCTCGTCTGTCGGGCGCATATCTGAAGTTGAGTTGCCATAGGCTGCTTACGGAACCGCTGAGCAGCAGCACGACCATCATCACGGTCCCGATCCAAGCGGCTTGTCCCGGATTCGACCACGCGCCATACAGAACGAGCAGCGCAATTCCGACCGTAGCAATCACAGCAACAGCCTGCGCTAGTACGACGTCGAACGCCATATTCGCCACTAGCGCAATACCCCAAAGGCTGCCGGACACCGCCAACACCCCCAGCGTGACGAACATTGCCAAGGTCTCTTGGCTCCGCGCGTAGCGCGGCATCAGTGCAGCCAAGTCGTTCAGCGCGTGCGCTGCACCAACTAGCAAGGGCAACGCCAGTACGAGAAGGCTGAATGGGCTGCGCCCCGGCAGCAGACACAGCAACGTCCCCCACCCAAGCCAAATCCACAAGAAAAGCGGCCAGCGCGCCCCCTGCGCCAATGGGTTCAAACGGCGGCTTAGGGGCAGATAGATCAACCCGCCGAGACCGAAGAACACCGCCAGCGGCTGGTCGGTCAGGAGCCGCGTCATAGGCCAGCCTAGCGGATATCCCCCCGCAACCTGCGCCGGAGGCACAAGCGCACCGGCGGTAAAGGCGCTGTCCAGCCACACGGTCAGGCTGGCGCTGATCAGCCCAATGCCGTCGAGGCGCGTCAATCCCGCTGTCGCGCCCGCTACGGCGCTCACCGCGAACCACAACAAGGCGTCTCTGCCGCCGATGAATGACTGCCTGAGAACGCTTCGATTCAACAGCACAAAGGCCAGAAGCACTGGCAGAAAGCCCCACGCCATGTGGCCGCTGACAAGAAATAGCCCTGCCCCTGCTGCCATCGTCCGGTCCAGGCGCGCACTCCCCCGGCCCGACAGCCGCGCCGCAGCCCCGGCAAGCAGCGCCACGGCCAACGTCGCGCTGAGTATAGCGCTGTCGGCAAGCCGGCTGAAAGTGACCAGCCACGGGTCAAGCGCGATCAACGCGCTAAGCGTCAGCGCAGCCGGGCGGCCCATCAGCCCGCGCAATCCCCACGGAGCGACGATCAGTAAGACGCCCGCCGCTGCCGCCAGGCTGCGCGCCCAGCCGTCGCCATCCGCACCTGTCCAAAACAGCCACGTCTGCAGGCTATGCCAGAGCGGGCTGGTGGGGGTCAATTCGGCTGGACCTGGCAGGCCTGTCGCCGCTTGCCAGGCGGCCCACGTGTTCCAGGCTTCAAGCGAATTCAGCGGTCTATTCCCCAAGTTGCCAAAACGCAACGCCCCCCCCACAACAACGAACGCTGCATACAGCGCTTGTTCGAGGGTTAGTCGGGATAGAACCTCTCGTGCTTCGATTTCTTTCATGTAAACCGGGATCGAGGAAGATGACACCCCAGGATTCGCATTTTCCAAAGTCGACGCTCCTGACGCCTACTTCTTCATATGGACCAAATGGTATTTCACCGGCGGCGAAAGATGCGCACATCGCCGTCTGAGAAGACTAAATCCATGACGGCGGCGATCCGCTCCTCCGAACGCGGTGTGATCGCATATTGTTGCCGCTCCGTCGGGCCGATGTAGACGAAATCGATGTCCCATTCACTCAGCAGCCGCTCAATTTCGGCTAGGCTGCCGGAGCGATAGACGGATTCCAGCGCTTCAACCCGGCCGCGCGCCATCTCGCCATAGGCCTCGCCTCGCCACTGCGACTCGTGACCATCCCAACCCAGCAGCGTCGACCGGCCAGTCATTGTACTGATACGGTTGTAGTTGGACCAATAGCTGGCCCCCTTGCCTTCCAGCACGAGTGCATCCGGCGAGGTATTGTATTGCACCCACTCCGTTGCAGCCTTTTCAGATGGGCCCTCGCGCGCGAGATAGTGCGTAGCGTCCGCCGTTCGCGGTTGGGCGCTGAATCCCAACGTCTTGCTGTACGTTCCCGCCACAGGATAAATCATTGTCGCCATTGCAAGAACTATCGTCACAAGGCACAGCGCCTGGACATACCGCGGCGCAGCACGGTCTCGTTCCGCCAGGGCAGCGGCGACTGCATACCCGGAGACCAGAGCCAATAGCAGCCAAGCCTGGTAATAGAACTTGAACACGGTGTTCATTCGCGTGCCAAAATTGTCGCGCAGGTATACAAACTCCGGCGCAAACACGAGCGCCAGCCCTACTGCGGTCAACAACAGCACAAAGAGAGCGACACGGCTGGACGGTCTATACCATGCTGCGCTCGTCGCCGCCCTCCAAATGAGCGCCAACGTGGCGGCGAGCAGCGCGCCGAAGACAAGAAACGTGAAGGGTTGCCGGGTCCAACGCTGAACGATGAACGGCAGGTGGCTTGTTGCCCCGTCCGGCAGCGTCATCCTCTGCAACAGCGTCTGACCGGCCGGAGTTCCGACAGCCAGCACAATGCTCACCCCAAGAAATGCGATGGGAAGGCCGAAGACCAGCCCAGCCGCGATGGCTGCCTCCCTGCCAGGCGGGCGAGCGCTGCGCCACATCCACGCCAGCCAGCCTGCCAAGACCGGCATGAACACACCGAACATCAACAGCGCCTGTTGCAGCCTGGTTGGGTTGAATAGATTCGGCAAGAATCCGCGCGCCTGGCTCTGCGCCGTCAGCAAGAACGGCAGGCACATGACAAGCGCTCCAGCGACTAGAAGGACGCCGAATGCGGCCGTCACCGCCGCTGAGCGTATGACGTGCACCCGGTTCAACACTTCTCTCTCTGACGTTACAAGCCCGGCAAAGAGTGCGGCTGTGAGCAACAACCAATACGGCGGATAATCCCACGTATTCAAAAAGACCAGTCCGCCGCTCACCGCTGCGATCAAACTCAGTCCGAACCAACCCATCGGCAAAAGCGCCGGCAGGCGTCGCCACGTCGACCAGACTGGCCTGTCGGCTGCCTCGCCCAACCCACTGTGCCGGGCTGACAGGTATACACTGAGCGCCATCGCGATCACGACCAACGCCACCGGCATCGCCAACACATGCGGGTGATTGTCGCCTAGTATGTAGCTGAACGCCGGGAACTCGTCGATCACCTCTAGGTGCCTGTCCGTCAAGTCGCGATCCGCGATCACGCGGCTGCTTCGCCACCACCACCAATCATAGCCGATGTACCAGAGGCCGGAACGCTGGGCGTTCTCCGGAAAACCGTTGACATCGAGCCATGCGGCCAACGAGCCGATGTTCGCACCCTGGGCATAGAGCCATTCTAGCACGCCTTGTAAGTTGCCGATCACGCCTACGAACGCTGCGGCGGACAGGCCTGCCAGCCCGTTCGCCCATCCGGCCCGTCGCCTTTGTCCCGGTTCACTCGCAGCCGCAGACGTTTGATCCGTCCCGTCCAAGGCCGCCAGGTTATAGACGACACCGAAACTGCCGGTCAATAGGAGACCGTACCACGACGCCTGCCCAATCGTATACGCTAAGGCCGGCGGCATATTGGCGAGGCGGCCAAGCGTGGTCAGCAGCCAGTAGCCTAGGTAGTAATAGCTGATGGGATAGCCGGCTAGCCAAGCGTCACGCGGCGGGAATACAGGGCTGACCCAGATGCTGTTCATGAACATCAGGTCCATCGGCTGTTCTGTATGGTTCGCCGCCGGGTCATTGACGCGCACCCACGTCCACACGGCAAATGCCGCCACGAACAACGCCTCGACGCCGATCATCGCGCGCCGCCTCGACAGCGACATTTCCTGGACCCAATTCACGGCCAGCCGGTAGCCGCCAAAACCATACGATACGCCAGCCACGATACCCAACGATATCCAGGCGCCGCCCGCCTCGTTGCGCAACAGCCCGTAGCTTGTCCCCAGCCAAAGCGTCACGCCGATCAGAAACGGGCCGAGGATCTTCGTAAAGACATAGCCACGGTCAGGCAGGTTTCTAAAAAAGCGCAGCGTTAGCGGCAGCGCTGCAGCGCTCGCCAGTTGGACGATGAAGTACCAGGTCAGAAATGCAACGAATATGCTCACGACATTCAGCAAACCGTAATTGAATAGGGCATTGGTCTAGGTGCGCTCAGCGCGACCATCGCCTTCCCCTAGCGCGGGCGCAAGATAGCCGTCCTCATGGGCAACAAGGCGTCCGGGCACGGCAAAGATCGTCGTTCGTTCATTGATATAGATCGGCTCCAGCAGCTCCAGCGCGGCCATATCCTCTAGCTTCTGCACGCCGCCGGGGTGAAGATAGCGCTCCAACTGCCCGCTGTATATCAACGTCACATCGAGTTCCTCGATCAGCGCTAGAGTGCGCCCTATGTCAGGCGTCTCCCAAAACTCGCGGTGCTGCGCCTCCCTAGCCGATACGATCTCGCCGGAACGCTGTTCCGACGCATGCATGCCGCGCAGGCCGCTGAACCCCGTCATGCTAGATACCCGAGAGGCCCCTGCGCGGTAGTAATCCGCTTCGGACGTTTCGACGACGACCAGACTGCCGCGTACATTGTCAAGCAGCCAGCGGATCGCCTGCCAATCATATTCCAGTTCAATGCGATTCGAATCGTCAGGCCAAGTGTAGCTGCCCTGGCGCATATAGTCCATCCCGTTAATCGTGCCGAACTCCGGCCGCCACCCGATCATACGTTGTGAGAGACGCGCAGGCGTGCCCAAGAACGTGAACGCCAGACTGGCAACCAACAGCAACCAGAAAGCAGCCGCCCAAGTAATGCCTATTAGCCGACCTACACTCGTGCTCTGCGGCGCTCTGCCCTGCTTCTGGTTCTCCTCTCTCCCAGTTTGCCCACGCCCGGTGACGCCGCTCCACATACGCGGCAGAGCGATGGCCGTCGCCAGCCCCAGCAATACCCAAACTTGGCTGAAGAACTTGAAGAGCGTGTTCATTCGATACCATTCGCCCCCCTGCAGGAAATCACGCAGGTAGACGACCTGCGTACCGGCGAGGACGGCGAACGCCACAGTGGTCAGCAAAGCAATGAACAGCGCCGCCGGATCGGAATCGGCGTCGCGATGCCAGAGCAGCAAAGCGACCAATGCCAACGGTATTAGGCACAGGCCAAGCACGACATGGCCCAGCCCCATCGCTGCAAGCCCTCCGACCGAGACCAAAAGCGCGAACGCGATCCCGCCCAGATAGGACAACGACGGCCTGCCGACCAGAAGCTGGTGCAGATATATCAGCCGTGGCAGCCGGTCGAATTGACGAAACGCCAGGCTAAAAATGCGCCCAAGACCGGTAGGCGCGCAAGCGGGAGCCGGGGCTGCTTGCCGGCTATGCGACCGACAGCGCCGCGCAGGCTGCGCTGTGGCGTAAATCGCCCAGGTAATGGCCAAAAAGCCGAAGAAGCCCCATATCAGCAGCCAATCGCCCGGATCGTCAGGAGCGCGGACTATGCCCACGCCCGATGCGCCAACATTCACATAGCTGGTGAAAAATGGCAGGTAGAAGAGATATGCGCCTGCCGCGAAGACGATCAGTGCGCTCAAGATAGACGGCCAATGGATCCGCCCGCTCGCACGGAACTGCGAAACCACGAACGCAAGGCTGCCCAGGGCGAAATATGTGGGCAATTCCCATAAGTTCACGCTGCTCAGCGTGCCTAGCATAAATGCCAAGGCGAGCAACAGACCGGCCGAACCAACTCGGTCTCGGTTCGCCTGGCTCAACAGAGCCAAGATCGCTGCGCAGAACAGAATGGCAACCGGAATGCCGATCAGGTGCGGGTGCAGATCCGCGAACAGAAAACTCCAATATGGAAACTCATTGATTGTGTTCGGAATAACTCGACTGGGCGCCCAGAAATCGTAGGCCGGCAAAGGCCGTCGTCCTGCCAATACGTCGCCAAGACCCGCTGCAGCGTCGGCCAACGACGGCACGAAGGCTAGAGCGCTTGCCGTCTGACGCCCGCCCGTTTCGGCCAGCCTACGCACTACCTGTGCAAACCCATCCAGATTGCCGATCACGACAACGAAAAGCGGCGCGATCCAAGCCGCCCAAAAGCCGGAACGCCAGGACAAGACGCCTCCGCTCCGCCGTCCCCACGCCCACGCCGAGTACGCCACACAAAACGCATTTGAGACGGTCAACGCGAACAGCGCCGCGATCGTCAAATTGAAGGCCGTCTCTGCATAGATGCCCGTCAGTTTGATCAAGTATGCCGCTAGGTAGATGCCAAAGTAATAGTAGTTGATATAGCCGCCGGCGAAATGCGGGTCCGCCGGCGGAAATGACGCGCTGCGCAGGATGCCGTTCAGAAACGCGAACTCCATGAACTTCTCACCGCCGAACCACGGCTGCCACAGATCAGGATTCGCCATGCGGATGAGGAGAAAAGCGACATACGCAAGAGTCACGCCCGTCTCTCCTGCAACGAGCATGGGCCACTTCTCAACCAAAAACCTGCCCATCGCCGCATGTTCTCGCACTGCAAACACAATCCCCACCACCGCTACTACGCCTGCGCAAAGCCATGCATGGATAATTGTGTTAGCCGCGATCCCGTAGCTTGTCAGATACCACAGCAGCCACCCTGCTGCCAGCCAGCCGGCCATTCTGCTCACAAAGTAGCCGCGATCACGCAGCGAAGCGAAAATCGTAAAACACACCGGCCAAGCCGCCCACCCCAACAGGCTCAACGCCAGCCACCAAACCAACGCCGCCACGGCGGTACGCTCACTGGCGAAGCGGTTCCACCGGATGTTTTCGGTAACGGAGTATTCGACAATCGGCCTTCCCAACAGCGCCGCCTGATCCGCTTCGGGCGGCTGTTCTGCCCGCCTGCCTTCAGCAAAACGCATCAGCGTCCCCATCAGACCGGAATACTCTGCGCCTGGTTTTCCCCGCAAACCGAGCCAGGTCAATATCGGGGATAGCGGAGAGTCTTGCCCCGTGTAGTATGGGATGGCGTCTTCCCAACTGCCGCCCAACACGGCATCGAACTCGGCGTCGCTCAAATCGCGCACCTTACGCAGCACGGTCACCTGCGGATGATCGTAGAGACTCCAACTCTCGTCCGCTGTCCGATCGTCGAATATGAAGCTAAACAACCGCGGCGGCGAACTAGCCTCCAGCGCCACTTCATACCCCAGCCGCCCGTCGCGCATCGCCTCGTAATACAATGTCGTCATCGGGTAACGTTCGGGCAGTTCATCCACACTGTCGTAGATGCGCTTGGAGCTATAGGCTACGTAATCGGCCTCACGCAGTTTCGCCTTGAGGATGTTATACTTCTCGGCGGTATCCTCTTCGTACGGGCTCCAGTCGATATTGCGCAGGTTGCGGCTGCCCATGTCCATCCCGGGCTCGCCAGGAATTGCCTTTGGCAGCGGGTCATCCCACAACTCCCACAAGATAACCGATCCCTGCGGCACATTCTCGTATATCCAGCGGCTCGCCGTGATCCATGTATGTTCGCCTCGATAGACGCCGTTCACATAGGCCAACGACCAGAACACCCCGCCTACAATGCCGATCGCTGCCAGAATCCCCGCGCTAATCCTGCGCAAGCGGTAGTCGCGCCGCCCAAACCTCGCCCCTGGGGCGAGCCGCCACAAACGCCAGATCGCCCCCGCCGCCAACAGCACGGCGAACGGCAGAACCGGTATCATATAGCGGTTGAACTTTGCCAGAAACGCCCCGGTAATGACGAAATAGGGCAGCACCCAACTCCACACGATCACGCTGCTAGCCTGGAAGCGCGCCGGCAGCCGAATGCCGGAAGCATCTTCCTGAGCCATGTACATCCAGTTGCGAACCAGCCGCCACAACGTCATCGCCAGGTCAGCCAGCATCGCCAACACGCCGCCAAGGGTCACCACCCCTAGAGGCCACCACAGCCCCCAGGCCACTTGTTGGTAGATGAAGTACAGATACGGCGTCGTGTTGCGGTACTGTCGCGTGAACGGCATGTCGGCGATGCCGCGCACCATACGGCCCTGCTCGATCAACGTCGCCTGGATAAAGTTCTGCCAGTCAAGCAGCGAATAAGGGCTGGTCAGAAAGAAACTCAGACCGGCCACGATCAGCGCCAGACAAGCGCCGGCAATCGCACGGAACTGAAGCGCTCCGTCGGCGGGGCGTCCTTTCCGATACGCGCGCTGCTGCTCCAGAATCACGACCAGCGCGCTCGCGCTCACCGGAGCGGCGAGCACCGGCAACGCGCTGAACTTGGACGAGATCGCTAGCCCCGCGCCGACGCCGGCCAAAATCGCGCTGCGTGTGTTTGACTCTTGAAGCATCCTTACCGAGCCGTACACGGCTAGCACCGTGAAAGTGGTCGATGCCGGATCCATCGCAAAGAAATGGCTGAGTTGGATCGCCTGCGCACTGAACGCATAGAACGTTGCAGCCAATACGCCCGCGCCTGCGCTGAAAATCCGCCTGCCCAGCAGAAACAGGAGCCAGATGGTTAACGTATCCAGAATCGCCATCGTCAGGCGGCCGGCTACAGCAATCGCGTCGCAATCGCGATTAGCCCTGTCCATGAGCGACAGAGCCTCGCCGGAAAGGCCAATCCGCTCTGCCAGGGGAGCGGCTCGGTGCAGTGTCTCACCGAAGGCGACGCCGAGGTAGAGTGGGAAATGTCCGTAAGTGAAACTGCGTCTGGTTTGGTTAGCGCTGTCCCACAACGGATTGAGCGGGCTCTGCTGCGGATCCCAGAATTGCTCCCAGGTCGTCGGCAGACGGATCGTCGTCGCATAGAAACAGGCGGTGCTGCGCTCGTCCGGATGGCTGCCGATCCCGCGGTCAAAGTTCACGTTCCATACGCGCAACGCGAAACCGGCCACAATCACAAGCGCCGCCACGAGGGGCGCGTACCGACGGACATTCGACTCGAATACCCCTGCGGGAGCGATCGTCTTCACTATGAAGTTATTGTGGCGGGCGAGGCCAGTTGGGGAGCACCCAGGTGATCTGGTGCGCCGCGGGAGGGGGCCAAAGCAGATATACGTCTACCCATCGGTTCCACATAACGAGATTGCTGTCGTCATAACCCAGATCGATGCGCCTCGCACGGATGGCGCTACCGATGTCCAGCGCATCTCCGATGCCGTAGTCCTGGACATAGACCTGTGAGCGCAGCGGGATGATAGCAGGGTCGACGGCCACGATCCCGAAGCGCATCGCGTCGCCCGTGTACGTCCTGCCGTAATACGATTTATCCGGCGACACGCCGGCCGTTCCCGCGCTATAGCTGGACGCAAACATGCGTATCTTGCGCCAATAGGTAACCTGCCGCCCGTCCGGCGCCGTAAATGTTTGCGGCTCGATCCGCTGGCCGTAAGCGATGACGCGCTCCGCAGGCTCCTGCGCCACCCATGTGTCTTCCAGTTCCTGCGCCGTCTCCTGGCCATTCTCATAGCGGGTGCGGTAGCGGCTGCGGGTAATGCCCTCCGCTCCCGGCTGCATCATCTGCTGCGTATCGATCGGAAGGTTCGCATCCGGCACATAAACCGTGTCGAATGGGGCGATCTCCTCTTCCACGTCTACTTGTTCCCGCACCCGTGTGATGGCGATCTTAATGCCGTCGTACAATTCCTCCTCAAGGCTGGGGTCTACTACGTCCAGCCCCGCTATCCCGATCCTGGTCTCCGCCAACGCATCTGACACTGTTTCGCCGCGCGTGCGTGTCTTGATGATGCGGCCATCCGCTTCAAACACGACGGGAAAGCTGCGCTGAATCGTCACGCGCATGCCAGTAACAACCTCGCTGCCCAAATTAGGCTGGACGATGTCTCCCAAGTAGATGGTGATTTCCGCTTGGCGCAGCGCTTCTCCGACGGTCTGAGCCGTAGTGCGCACCTCGAACGGCAACGTCCCGTCGTCGATCTCGATCGGCACAGCTCGAATCACGCGCATCTCATAGGGGTCTACACGCCGATTCGCCCATATATCGGCTCGATGGTAGGTTGTCTTGACGGAACGTGTCGTCGGTGCGGGCAGCGGCTCGTCCAATCGCCGCCGCACGCCATTCACAAGCACCTCGTCGTATGCATCCACAACCAGTTCGGCATCCGCTAACGCCTCTCCAACGGTCGCTCCCCAACTCCTCGCACTGATCACGCGACGGTCGCTAAGGATGCGGAAAAGAGGCGCTCGCTTCACTACGACCTTATCTGCGCGTCGCAGGCGCTCCGACAGGCCCGGCGTGACGCGGTCGATGTCATCCACGTCGAGGCCCATATCCAGTAACAACGTCTCGACATCTGATCGATGCGTGCGTACCAGTCGCGTGGTCCCGTCGACCTCCAACGCAACTGGCTTGGCGGTTGTTGCCCATACGACACCCAGCGCCGCGACCGCCGCAACGAGTGCAGCATGCAACGCCAATCGCCGCCCGAAGATTCGCGAGAATGAGAGCGCCCCAAAGAGGCCGCTGCGCACACCTGCCGGCGGTGCAGTGATATGTGTTCCTTCAGTTGCCGGTCGGCGCCACTCCGTCGTCATTGTCTACCCAATACGGATCTCGTCCATGCAATGTGCAGTCACGTCGGTTTCAGGCAGCGAACTTCTTTCGCAGCCGCCTGAACCATTGTAACCAGATTGGACGTCTTCTCCAAAGGATATCGCAATCTCGACGTCCGGCGGCCGAGGATTCGCCGCGCGGCAATCCTGTGGTAGCCTTAGTGCAATAATGGCATTGCGCATTCCAACAAGCGGCGGATTTCCAAACGAGCATCATTGCCGTTGAACAATGCCGGCGCCTAATCAGGATACGGTGAGACTTACCACAACGCTACGCCTACATGCCGGACGCGCCTCGCTCGAGCCCAACCACATATCTAGCTGCGGCAACCCGGCTGTTCATCCTGGGAGGCATATTAGCCGGCTTCGCCGTCCGGCTGCACCGCCTAGGCGCCGAATCCCTCTGGTACGACGAGACGGTTAGCGCCTATCTCTCCGGCCAAGCCCTCCCTGCGCTGATCGCACATACGGCGGCAGACATCCATCCGCCTGCCTACTACATCCTGCTCCATGCCTGGCGCGCGCTTCTGGCGCCGTCACTTGATCGCGGATTCGAGTTCCTTCTGGCTTTTCCCAGCCTGTGGTTCGGCGTTGTATCAATTGGGCTGCTTACACCGCTCGCGCGAAAGACGCTTAGCGCTCAGGCCGCAGCCCCGGCGGTTTGGCTTGCCGCGTTCAGCCCTTTTCTCGTGTGGTACAGCCAAGAAGTCCGGATGTATACGGTCGCCGCGACGCTGGGGCTGCTCTGTCTCTATGCGGCTATCCATTTTACATCGTCTAGCGTCAAGCCGGACCGATGGGCAGGCGGCATCCGTCCGGCCCAACGTTGGTTAGGCGTGTACGTGCTGGCCGCGACTGCGGGCCTGTATACACTCTACTACACCGCATTCGCCCTCATAGCCATCAATCTGGCCGTGTTCTGGACGTTCTGGATCGCACGCAACAACGGCGCGACGCATAGCCGGCTGAGATCTTGGCTGCTCGCACAAATCGGCGTCGTCGTCCTCTTCCTTCCCTGGTTGCCCTATGCGATCCGGCAGGTCGTTGAACCGCCTGTTCCAGTATGGCGTCTTCCCTGGTCCGACATCCCTGCTGTCTCAGCAGACCTTGCTCAATCCCTTGCCGCCTTACTCGTTGGTCAAAGCGTCCCACCGGGTCATATCTGGGGTTGGATGCTTGCCGTGTTATTGCTTGGCCCGGCTTATTTTCGCTACACGAAAGCCGTCGCGCCAAACGCTGCCGATTCAGCCGTCTGGCTGGCGCTCTATCTTATCGGTCCGCTTGCCCTTATCTTCCTGATCAGCGCCGCCGTGACGCCCATCTATCATGTCCGCTATCTGGCCGTTTACGCCCCGGCTTACTCCCTCATTGTAGCCGGCGCGACGCTATACTTTCGTAGGCGCAGTACGGCCTTATGCATTCTTGTCGTATCCGTACTAGCAGCGGGAAGCGCTTACAGCCTGGTCCGCTTCTGGACACACCCCGACTATGCCGCCGATGACCACCGCGGCGCCGTTCAACACCTCGCCGCTGCCTGGCGTCCGGGCGATGCGGTCCTAGTTAATGCGGGTTGGGTATATACCGCCGTTGAAACGTACTGGCCGCGAGAACTTGACGGGCCGGACGACGTCCGGCCCGCATCTCTCGCTACACGCGTTCGTCTGCCTCAGGCGTCACAAGAGCAAAGCCCATCTGGCGAAGTCTCGCTGTTCGTAACAGGGTCGCTCGACGGACCCGCATCGCTCGGTTGGGGCAGACCAGACGCCGACTTCTTCTCCATGAGCAAAGCAGATGCGTTGTCCGCGCTCGCCGTCCTGCACGAGCGCGGACAACGCATCTGGCATTACCGGCTCTACGATACCGTCAGCGATCCTGAGGGTGAATTGCGCGCTTGGCTCGCCGCGCACATGCAGACCGCCGAATCTCAACCGTACAAAGGGCGCGACTATCTGCGCCTAGAGCTCTACGAACCGGATGAACCGCTCGTCGTTGACGGACAACACGCACCTTTCTTGGCTGCATTTGAGTCAACGATAAACCTGCTCAACGTGTCCGTGCCGGAGCGTTCGCCCGCCGGCGAATACCTCTATGTCCCGTTGACCTTACGCGCCGGGTCGGATGGCATACACATCGACGCGGCGCTC
Organism: uncultured Caldilineaceae bacterium; assembly: GCA_964467575.1. GTDB lineage: Bacteria > Chloroflexota > Anaerolineae > Caldilineales > Caldilineaceae > JASGTU01. Next base: position 52,081 of record CAYXRG010000013.1, read on the forward strand.
GCCGCCAGCTTGCGCTTAGTTGACGCCGACGGCATGCTGTGGGCGCAACACGATCAGCCGCTGCCGGCCGTTGCCGGCATGGCGCCCGATTCAGTACGCGTCGAAACCCTTGCTCTGCCAGTTCTCGCTGCTACGCCGCCGAACGACTACGCTTTGCAGTTGGTCATATACCGGCAGGATACGTTAGCCCCGCTCTCCGCAATTCTACAGGAGACCGGCGAAACTGCTCCCAGCCTGAGTTTGGGCTCCACGACAATTGATCTGCCGGAGTCAATGCCGCGCGTTAGCAAACGACCCTTGGCCGTTTTCGACTATATCGAACTGCTTCGCGGAAAGGTCACCCCGGGTGCACTAGCTCCAGGACATTCGGTCTTGGCAGACCTTCTATGGCATCCGCGCCCTAACGCCTATGCCGACGACTACACCGTGCGCTTCGAACTCGTCAATGGAGGCGGAGAAATCGTACAGTACTGGAGACGGCCTCTCGGCGGTGAGCGTAATCCCAGCGGCGGTTGGACAACCGGCTATCCTGTGCGCGACCTTCATACGCTGCAACTCGCCGCAGACCTATCGCCGGGTGACTACACGCTTTCTCTATCGATAGAACGCGCAGCGGACGGGCTGCGCATCCCCGCGACAGCCTTCTTCCTTCCCATCTCACGTCCGGCGGTCGAGCTTGGAACGCTACACGTAGAGTCGCTCGTGCGCTGATCAGCGGTTCACAAACGGCATGTAGATCGTCGACTCCACACAGAAGACCACAACCGACGCTCTACTCGTCGCTTCCGACTCCGCGATCATGCCGCGCGCAACCAATGTCGCCGTCGCAACATCCGCCCCGATAGCGTCGGGCAGGAACGTGAGTGTCGCTTGGTTTGGCACGATGCCGGAACGCGGATCGACCGTCGCCCACGCTGGATCATCCGTCAGATGCAACGTGTAACTTGTGCCGGCCGTCCCAGCGATGGCAACCTCTGCCAGAACGGCGCTTGCCCCGGAGTTGCAATCCTGCAGCGGCATGACGATTTGCGCCGGACGAATGACCAATCCATCGCGTACAGTCAGCGACAACTCCACGGCAATCGGCGTGTTGACCACAGATTCATTGCTAGTATCAATAATGAGGCGGTCCGAGTACTCGCCGGCATCCAGCCCGCTCGCATCTAGCACAACGCCCAGCATCGCCGGCGTGCGCGCCGAAGAGGCGGACCATTTCACCCACGTCGAGCCGCCCCCCGCCTCGACAGAATACGTAAACGATCTGCCGTTGACCGCATCGCTCAACGCCACGATGTGCTCCGCGCTCAAGCCGCCCGAAGGGAGAGAGTCGCTGATGCCGTCTGGTGAGGCGACGAAACGCGACGAGTTCGCCAGTCCGTTCGCGTCCAAATTGCCCGCCACAATCAGCGCGGCATTGGTTGCCAGGTCATAATCGGCCGACGCTGCCGATCTCTCCGGCTCGGTATAGATACGTATTCGATCATTGCGCATGATCGCGATCTCGTCCCGTCCGTCGCCGTCGAAATCACCGCCAGTGCCGGTGCGATAGCCATTGTCGGCGTCGAGACGGAGTTCGCCTAGACGTATGGTGTCGTTGCCATTGTCACGCACAAACAGATGCGGCCGCGTCCCGTACTCAGGGGGTACGCGGCGCAACATAACGATCTCATCGTCGTTGTTCCCTGAAATGTCCGCGAACCAAACGGCGTCGGGCGGCGGGTCGTTGTACTCATCGTAGGCATCGAGCCAGTTTGCGTTGGCAAATAACAACACCACAAGTGATGGATGGCCGAGTTTCGTCTCCCGTACTGCCGCCAATTCCCAATCGCCGCCCTCCAAGAACTGGCCGATCGCTCCGTCGACCCAGTCCAACCCGCGCGTTGCGCGATGCAGAATCCGCTCTAGGGTCCCGTTGGCGATCATGAAAACGCTCAACGACCCGCCAAATCGGTTGATCACCGCGATTTCGTCCGCGCCTGTCCCATTGATGTTGCCGGCTTCCAGCCAAGTAACCTGGCTGCCAGAATCGAAGGTGAGGAGCGTCGTCCATGCCCGCCCATCCGGTTGGTCCTCCTCTGTCATGAGAATCTCGTACCGGTACGGTCTATCCAGCTGTACGCCTTCCTCTGGCCGGCGCGTGTACACATATACGATCTCGTCGCCTGGTCTATCCAGGGCGAAGTTGCCCGCGCCGACGACTAGCGGTTCACCGGGCAGTTCAACAGAATACAACTCGACCCAGGGAATCCCGTTGATCACCCCATCTGCCCGTCCGGCAGGGACGCCTTCTGCTACCGGATCAAAGACGGCCAGGCGGTAAGCGCCGTCGTTTGCGCCGACCGCCACAATTTCAATGTCTCCGTCTGCATTGAAGTCGCCTAGTGCGAAGTACCGCCAACCGCCCGTCGGCGACGACCACGCTACGCTCGGGTTGCCGGTCGGGGTCTGCGGATCTAACACGCGAATCACGCCATCCGGATCAAGGTATACCAACTCATCATCGATATTGGCTGCGCCCGTTTCTGCAGACGCAACCGGCGCGCCTTGCCCGCTGATTAGCGCGACTACCAGCAACGCCGTCAGACAGCGAACGACGTGTGCTAGGAATCCTCTCGCACCGGATGCTCCATTCGCTGTTCGCCTTCTCACCCATACCCGCATTAAGCTTTGCCCAATACCGCAGCCAACAACGCCATTCGGATGTACATGCCGTTGCGCATCTGCCGGAAATACGCAGCCCGCGGGTCCGCGTCGACTGCATAGCTGATCTCGTTGACGCGCGGCAAGGGGTGCATCACAATCATGCGCTCCTTGGCAAGCGCCATCAGTTCCTCATCTACCACATACTGATCTTTCATGCGGTCGTATTCAGCCATATCGCTGAAACGCTCTTTTTGGACGCGCGTTACATAGAGCACGTCTGCATCCTCAATCACAGCGCGCGCATCTTCGAGAATGCTGAAACGGTGGCCGCCTGCGCGTACCGCGTCCAACACGTCCTCCGGCATGCGCAGAATGTCCGGACTGACGAAGACGAACTCCACGTCGTAGTTGACCAGCAGTTTTGTCAGGCTATGCACTGTGCGGCCATACTTGAGGTCACCAACCATCGCTACCTTTAAGCCGTCTACCCGGCCAAGCTCCTCCAAGATCGTAAAATGGTCTAGAAGGGCTTGCGTCGGATGTTCTCCGACGCCGTCGCCGGCGTTGATCACGGGCTTCTTGGCGTAACGCGCCGCCGTCGCCGCTGCGCCGACCTCCGGATGGCGCAACACAATAACGTCGGCATAGCTCTCCAGGGTCCGCACCGTATCAGGCAGACTCTCGCCCTTCGTGACCGAGCTATACTGGACGTTGTTGATCGGGATCACTTGCCCGCCTAGGCGCAACATTGCCGCCATAAAGCTGGAACTGGTGCGAGTGCTCGGCTCGTAGAAAAGGTTCGCCAGGATCTTGCCTTGCAGTAAATCGGCGCTGCCGAAACGCTCGACAAGCACCCGCATCTCGTGGGCGACGCCAAAAATATAGTCGAGATTGTCGCGGTTGAACTGGCGAACGCTGATTATATCCTGTCCGTAGAAGCCGTTGTCCGCATTATCCGACGGCATTTTGCCAATGTCTTTAATCTGCATTTTGATCTCCTAGCAAATACCCGGCGCGCCGGGTGAACCCAAAAAGAGAACACACGCAATGTGACGCCACAACATCGACGACCGAAAAAAGGCCGGCTATCTATGCGAAGCCGGCCTTATCCTTCACCCCGACGGTTGCTCCTGAAAAAGCAGTTTGCCTTCCCCCGGCAATGCAACGACCCTCCCCCCTTCATACGCCGTCCTGCCCCTGAGCACGACGCGTTCGACGCGTCCGATAATGGTCTTCCCGGCAAAGGGGGTCCAACCGCATTTGCTGTGGATCGCGCTGTTCGTCAGTTCGAAACGCGTATCCACATCCACCTCGACATAGGTTTCCGGCTGTTCCGGCAAGCCGTAAATCCTGCGCGGCGCCAAAACGCAGCGTGCAATAATGTCGTCCACGGCAAGGCGTCCCTCATCCGCCGCGGTCAACAGCAGCGGCAACATCGTCTCCACGCCGGGCACACCAGGTGGCGGCGAATCCGCCGGAGCGGTGACCCCCTTGTCGGCCAGGGTGTGCGGCGCATGATCGGTCGCAAACACGTCGATGGCATCCAAGTGCTGCCACAGCGCCGCTACGTCATCCGGCGTTCCCAACCGCGGCCGCATATCGCCCAGCGCACCCAGCATGGGCAAGTCTTCTTGACTGAGAAACAGGTGGTGCGGCGTCGCCTCAAAAGTGACGCGCCGGCCGCGCTCCTTCGCTCGCACCAGCAGTTCGACCTCGCTGCGCCGGCTGACGTGTACCACATGCAAAGGAACATCATAGAGATCCGATAGTTCCAGGCATACCGGCAGCATCAATTCCTCGGCGTGCACGGCAACCGGACCTAACCCGCGCGGGTTGTCCGCGCTGCGGTAGCCGAGGCGGTCAGCCGTCTCGGCCCACGAACTGAACAGCCGGTGCATCAGAGCGAGATCCTCGATGCGCAAGTTGCCGAACGTCTCGCTGACGTATATTTTCAACCCGCAAGCCTGCGCGGCCACCGGCAAATATGCATCAGCCCAGGTAGTTGTCGCGCCGACATACAGCCCCAGATCGCAAACAACCTTCTCTGCGGCAAGGGCAGCCTTATCGCGGAAATGCTCGGGGGTTGCAGTCGGCGGCTGAGTATTCGGCATGTCCAACACGGTCGTGACGCCGCCTGCAAGCGCCGCGGCAGTGCCCGTCCTGAAGTCTTCTTTGCGTTCATACCCCGGCTCGCGCAGGTGTACATGGACATCCGCCAATCCGGGAAGTCTGAGGGTGGACATGGAACGTTGGCATCCTTTGGCTAGAGATCGTAGAGATTGCTATTGCGCGCCAAATGCATCGGAAGTATTCTACGCCGCCTATCCATCCCAGCCAAATAGCCTGCCGCTGTTGCACGCAGCCGCTCTCATTCCCGCAAGCCGTCGTTCGCTGTTACAATCATTGGCTATGCAACACATCGAACTCGGATCAAGAGAGAGGAGATGCCAATGCAAACAGTCAAACGGTCCAATCTGCCCATTCGCATCATCATTATCGGGCTGCTGATCTTCTTGCTCGCGGTTTTCGTATTCAGTTTCTCCAGCCAGTTCTTCTATTTCCTTGAACGGGTGGAAGAAACTGAAGTCGGCGTGCAATTTGTCAGCGGGCGCATCAAAGGCATCGTCGGGCCTGGCGTATACAGCGATGCCGGCCTCTTCGTCGAGATGAAACGCGTCTCCAGCCAAGCCGTCGCCTTCTCAGTCACCGACGAGGAACTGATCACGCGCGACAAACAGCGCATCGGGCTCACCGTCACCGGCGACATCTTCAGGCCCGGCCTTATAGATGCGGATGTCATCCGTTCTCTGTGGGCCGAATACAACCAGTTGTACCTCAATGATGAGGCTGCACAGCGGCGAATCGAAGACCGCGCCCGCCAGGCAATGAAGGTCTGCGTCGGCAATCGCAACTTCGACGACGCAGTGATCGGCACGGCACGCGATGAGTTACGCAACTGCATTGACGACGGCGTGAACGAACTCGCCGCCAACTTTGGCCTACGCGTCGACAATGTCGCCGTACCCGAAGTCTTCATTTCGCCTGATGTCCAAACCGGGCTGGATGCGATCGTGCGCAGCCGCCTGGAAACGGAAAAAGCCGCCCAAGACAAACTCAGGGCTGACGCCGAAGCCGCAGCCGAGCAAGCTCGACAAGAGGGCGAAATCCGAATTGCACAAAGCAGAATGCAAGAGGAGTCACGCCAACAGAGGATTTTGGCTGAGTTGGAACGTCAGAAGATCGAAGCGCAGAAGGCCGTAATCGAGGCTGAACGCGCCAACGAATTGGCGCGTGTCGAGGCGCAGCGCGCCATCATTGAGGCGGAGAAAAACAACTCCTTGCTGGCGGCGGAACGCGATCTCCAAATCGAACAGGCGCGCGCCGTTGCCGCAGCCGAAAAGGCCAAGGCGGAGGTCGCCATCGAGTTGGCTTACGCAGAAATGTACGCACTGAATCCGGGCTTTCTCCAACTCCAGATGGTCCAAGCCAATGCAGACGCCCTCAAGCCGAGCGACAAGATCATCTTTACTCCCGAAGGCATGGTGCCGACGTTAGTTCTGCCCGGCCCAGGCATCGTGCCCACGGTCGAGACCGGACAGCCGGCCAACGCTGCGCCCTGACGCGGACGCGCCGCGGCCGTTTGTTGTGCATTACAACGAATTTCCAGGCCGGTTACGACTGTCTAGCACAGCATCTTGGCGTCTGACGGGATAGCGGATAGACAACGCCGGTATGTACGGGCGCCATACAAACCCAACGTATGCTGCTCCGCAGATAGACTAAACCGGAGCTTTGCTGGGACCCGCAACAAATTCTGCTATCCTTCGGCCAGCCGAACGGCGGTCTCCAGCGTGAATGCAGCGGCATCGATATAGCGCCGCTGCGTTCACGCATTGTTTCCTCGTCCAACAAAAGGGCGAAGGAGAATGCTCGCACTCCCCTCCGCCCCAGTTGCTGCCCGTGGTGTTCGTCCCGCTGGGGACATTGTGCAGCATTCCCTCACACATTGCGTCTTTGGCGGTCCACGGCCATAGTTACCCCTACCGGCCGAACAGCCAGCGCAGGAAATCTTCCCACGCACTTCGTCCGGATGTCGCTTCAGGGACGTCGATAGCGGACTCATCCGCCTCCCCCGCCGATATAGGTGCAGGGTATGCCGTCGCGGTCTCTGCGGATGTGATGCGGATGGCGTCATTCTCTCCTATCACGATCACCATCTCCGGCGATAGCGCCAGCATCTCTGATATACCCGGTTGCGCGGCTAGTTCAAAATAGCGCTCACTGGCGAAAACAACTTGTTCGATACGCATCTCTTCCGTGTACGCCGTATCCACCCATAGTTGCGCCATCCGGCCATCGGGCAAAGTGATGCTGCCTTGGTTGACAAACGCCCTCCCGCCTGCGTAGCGCATTTCGGCAGTCTCGACCGCTACGGTGGCGGTCTGCATCTTAGCGCGTTCCTGGCTGGCGACAACAGCCTCTTCTCCGCTTGCCGGCGCAGCCGCCGCCTCAGCCGCGCCCATCATGATCAAGTTGCGCGCCTGCGGCTCCATCGCACGCGGTGCAGGCATCTCCGCTGCGCCACGAACGTCCCCGTCTTGCGCTGCCGTCTGCGACTCCTCGACCAAATACGACGTATAGGGCGTCACGATCCCATATTGCAGGCTCAGATCCACGATGGCGTCGATCAGCTCGGGATTTGGGCCGGAGCGGCGGATTTCATCGAGCAACACACCGACTTTACGCGTTGCCCACAGGCGGGCGATGAAAGGTTCTCCGCCCGCTTGCGCCAGACGCTGATCTGGATACACTGTGCGCACCTCTTGGCCGTTGACCTCGCCCAACACGATAACAGCCGTCTCTGTACCGGATCGGTAGCGTCCGGTCACCACGAGTTGCTCCCCGGCGAATAAGTCGGGCAACTGCTGCGGGTAGATGTCGCTCGCCACGACGCCTGCGTCAAATTCGATGGAGACGCCTGTAAGAACCGGCGTTTGGATCGTGTTGTAGAACGAACTCACGGCCTCGTCAATTGCCTCATCCGGACGCACGTAGCTGCTGCGTCCGCCGAGTTGCCGGCTCACACTGTCAAGCAGGTCCGTATTCACGTCGAACCCAACGCCAAAGGTAAACAGGCGCAACGACCTCTCGGTCGTCAAGTTCGATATGGCGTTCTGTACGATCTTATCCGCATTGGTCTCACCCTGGGTAGGCAGCCCGTCCGTCATGAACAACACGTATCCTTGCCCGCCGTCATTCTCCCCTTGATACTGCAACTGGGCGAGCGCCTCTAGCAACGCCCGGTTGATATCAGTCGAACCGGAGGCGGCTAGCCTATCGATCCAGTCGCGCGCATCCGCGATAGCTTCTGGCGTAGCGTCCTGTAATGCTTCACTCCATAGCCGTACGCCCGTGCTAAAGGCGATCAGGTTGAACCGGTCGCCTGGGTTGAGGCGCTCAACCACATAGGTAATGGCGTCTTTGGCCTGGCCGAGTTTGGGCCCTTCCATCGAGCCGGATACGTCTAGCACGACGACTACGTCGCGCCGCACGACGCTCGTCTCGACGGCATCGACGGTGGGCGCAACCAGCAACATGAAATAGCCTTCCTCACCGGCGGGCTTATAACTGAGCAGGTTCAGCCCTACCGACTGGTCGCTCTCTCCGTAGAATAGCGTAAAGGTCGGCGCCGGGCCGCGATCCTGTGGGCCGGGTTCGGTCGCATAGTCAACCGTCACACGATTCGAGGCGGAGCGCTGGATTGTTACCTCGTGTGAAGGGCTGTATACCACCCGTAAACCTTTGTCCGAGACTAGCTCTGCGTGCAGAACAGTGCGTTCAGCCGGCCCTCGCGAGCCGGGCGCCTTCAGGGGATAGGTGAAGCGGTACAGACCATCTGCACTCTCTACAGCCTGGCCGTATGTCAGTTCAATCGTGCGTGTCTCACCGGGCGGAATGGGAAAGACGCTCGTCTGAAATAGACCGCGCCCTACATACTCCAGCAAGGCCGGGTCGCGCATCTGGCGCACGATTTCTTCGTAGATGCGCCGCGCCTGGTCATGCGGCATCAACACGCCTTCCAGAACGTGCCCATCCACCTTCATCACGAAATCGCCTATCGCTGCGTCCGTCGGCAGCGGAAAGAGATAGACTCCTTCAGCCACCTGTTGCGAGCGATTGTGGAAAACCTGAGAGACCTTCACTTGAGCGATGGGTCCCTCAATTACAATATCGACGCGATGCTCGTCAACCGTGATACCCTCAAGCCAAGCAATCGGCAGGCGCGGCGGCGGCTCAATGATGATCTCCTGCGCCTTCACCGCTGCCGGCAACCACAGCGCTCCAACCACAACCAGAACGGCGACAAGGCTGATGAGACGCTCTTTGGATCTCATGCTTCCTCCCTCAGACAGTAAATCGTTTCGATCCGGCAGGGCGCCGAACCATTCACTGTCCTTGGGACGGAAGGCCAGCCGGCATTGTTCCGGCCTCCTTAACGCAGCAGCGCATCCGCTCAGACCCGACACCGGCGCCCGTAGCGAACTTGACAACCTCCTGCCCGCTACATATACTTCATGCCATCATCACCTACAGTTGATTGAGCAGATGTGATATGCGGGTATGGTTCAATGGCAGAACGGATGCTTCCCAAGCATCAGATGCGGGTTCGATTCCCGCTACCCGCTCTAGCATCAATCGGTAGACGACTTTTGTTTGTTGATCACGGGGCGCCGATGGCATAGCCCCGTGTTTTGTTTTGACCACCCCACGCGAGGCGAGCGAGTCCGATGAAGACCCTGACAACCGACAGATTGACCTTGAGGCAATTCAAAGAATCAGATCTGGACGACTTCTACGAATATGCAAAGAACCCCAATGTCGGCCCGAACGCAGGATGGCCGCCGCATACCGATAAAACAACATCGCTGGATATCTTGCGGTCATTTATCGAGCAAGATGACGTATGGGCGATTATCGACAATGGCTCGCAAAAAGTGATCGGTTCATTGGGGCTGCACCCCGATAAGAAGAGGGGTAACGACAAAACAAGGATGATCGGTTTTGTTTTGGCAGAGGAGTTCTGGGGCCAGGGCTTAATGACGGAGGCTGTCAAAAGGGCGCTACGACACGCCTTTGAGGAACTGGAGCTAGATCTAGTCTCGGTCTATCATTACCCGTTCAACCGGCGATCAAAGCGCGTTATCGAAAAATGCGGCTTCAGATACGAGGGGACGCTTCGCCTGTCAAGTCTCATCTTCAATGGCAGCGTCTATGATGATGTTTGCTATTCCATGACAAAGGACGACTACGCTCAGGGGGCCGCCTGACCAAAGCCGGCGGCGCTAAATGACCAAGGCGGATATGCCAGCTCACTTTTTGCCTGCACGATCCCCATTCCGCGAGCCGGCAGTCACGACGACGCTCTCCGATGCGCCGCTCGAACCATTGCCGCCCGCATATTGCAGAGCCCGCAGCATGCCGGCTCTTTCCGGCGCCTTGTTGGCCCTACGCCTTAACTCGTGCAGCAACATCGCTGTCCGGCGACCGCTATCCGGCAGCGAAAGGCGCATACGATACGCCTCCTCCAATAATCGTTCCGCTTCGGCAAACGACTGTTTCTGAAGCAACAGCGCGCCTAGGTTCGCCATCAAGCTGGCAGAGTGCGGTTCTTGGACCAATCGCTGGCGCAGCCGTTTCTCGCGTGCGTCGGTCAGCGAGTTGCCCTGTAACACGAATCCCAGGTCAAACACGATCTCCGGCAGAATCTCCGGCGCATATCGTTCGGCTCGATGGCGCACGACACAACGCGTGCGCGGTACGATCAGATCCATCTCCCGCACCACCCTCACATTCAATTCGGCCTGATCGAACGGCTGCGCGATATGGATCTCGATCGTCTCGCCCCGGTCGATCACGGCGTTCAGCAACTCCTCCTCATCTCCCGCCAGCAATGAAATGACGAGCACAGGCTGCGACCCGTTGTTCTGCACGCGCAACATGCCGTCCGCCGCGCTGGTCTCCAGTCCTCGAGCATGACCGTTCGCACCCGACCGAATGGCATGCGACTGCTTCTGCGGATACTGAACATCGAGCAGGGTCACAAAATCCGGCGAATAGGCCTTCAGGACGCCGACGTGCTCGTGCACCTCGCCGTCCTCTGCAATCTCCACCACCACCTTTTGTCCGATCAGCCGCTCCAGCAACGGATCGAACGCCTTGCCTACCGAACCGATCATAGTAGCGCCAAGTTGCCGGAGTTGTCTCTCGCCCGTATCGTTTATGTAACGTCCGGCCGGCTTGCGCAGACTGCCCACAATCGCACCGAGCGCCTCGCTTAGCGAATCCCCAGCCAGCGAAAAGAAGTGTTGCGCCCCGCGCCACATTCGCAGGGGCAGCGACGGATGTGCTGACCAGCGGATGTCCTTCTCACGCCGCAACTTATCCTTCTCATTCAGGTCGTCGGCATAGCGGTATATCGCCTGAATATCCGCAAACTCGTCTGCATAAAGCACATAGCTCGACTCGACATGGTTTGCGTCCTGCACCGCGTCGCGGTAGCGGAGTTCCAAGCCGGTCGACTCGAGCTCCATTACGCCCCAGATGACTTTGCCGCTATTTCGTTCGAGGGTAACATGATAGCCCTCGAAACACTTCAGGCATACGTCTCGCCTATTGGTGCGTACAAAGGCCAGGACCAACGATACGCCGACGATCAAGCCAATCGTGGCGAGCAGCGTGACGTCGAAGATTTGCGAGAACCAGCTCATTTCCGACGTCGCCCCTTATTCTCTCGACGGCAACGGCTCAATGCAGCGTGCTCCTTCGTTCAGAGCGTTGTTCACATAAGTAGAAACCGGAACTGCGCTCATCTTCTCCCCAGGGTACGAACGCAGCAGGTGCATCAGGGCTTCTTGCTCGTGCGGCAGAGCGTCGCTTCCGTCGCCTAGCCAGAGATCATAATCACGCGGGTCGAGGATGACGGGCATACGGTCATGGATCGGCTTAAGCAGTTCGTTCGCCTCTGTGGTTAGCAGCGTACACGATTCGATCTCAGAACCATCCGCGCCGGCCCAACTCTCCCACAGCGCCGCGATGGCAAACGGCCCGCCATCACGCAGCGTGATGTACATCGGCTGCTTTCGTCCGCCGATCTTCTGCCACTCATAGAACCCGTCTGCTGGCGCCAGACAACGCCGCCGTCGAAACGCCGCGCGAAAGGACGGCTTTTCGACCACAGTCTCCGCTCGCGCGTTGATCAAGCGCGCACCAATGGAGGGATCCTTCGACCATGAAGGAATCAACCCCCAATGTACGAGCGCCCACTCGCGTTCCTTGCTGTGCAGGCCCAGCCGCACAATGGGTGTCGGCTGAGTCGGCGCGATGTTATATCGCGGCGCAAGGTATGGCGTCTCATCCAGGCCAAACAACTCCGCCAGATGGCCGGGATCTGTATATAGAACATATCGTCCACACATAGGCGCTATTCTAGCACAACTCAGTATAGCCATCCACCTCGATTTTCCGCCCCGAAACCCAGTCCTACGCAAGGAGCGCACCGGCCTGCAGGACGCACATACGGCCATCTTCAGCACGCGCGCAGTAACCCTGCGTTCGCAGCGCGCAGTCCTGCACCACCACGCGAGGTCATGTGATATACTAACTGCCGGTCGACGCCGCCCGGTCGCAGGCGCCGAGCCTAGTCATATCATCGCAGGCAGTAATGAAGCTTTCGCACTGCGGATATCCCAAGCACTGTCAACGGACTATTGCATGGCTCTTGAGCAAAGCCAGGACAACCTAAAGCGCACACACCTCCCCCACGGGGTAGCTGACTACTTCTGGGCTGAAGCGCGCGAGCGCCGCTTATTGGAGGTCAAACTGCTCGACCTCTTTCGTTCCTGGGGTTACGGAGACGTTATCCCGCCCATGTTCGAGTACGCCGCGACTTATCACGCCCGTGCCGGCAGCGAGTTGGAGTCCGAGACCTACCGCTTTCTCGATCGTGACGGCAGCACCTTAGCCCTGCGCGCCGATATGACGATTCCAGTCGCCCGATTGGTGGCGACGCGACTGCATGACTGGCCGATGCCTCAGCGCTTTTGTTACGCAGGCAGTGTCTTCCGCTACACCGAACCGCAGGCCGGAGTACAACGCGAGTTCGCTCAAGCAGGCGTCGAACTTATCGGCAGCCACAGCCCTCACGCCGACGCCGAAGTCATGGCGCTCACCGCGCGCGCCCTGCAAACCGCCGGAATCCGACACTTCCAGTTGGTTCTAGGCCAGATGCGCTTCTTCAACGGCCTGCTCGAAGCGCTAGATCTCGCCCCGGATCGCGCCCGCGCCCTACAACATGCAATCGACCGCAACAGTCACGCCGATCTGCTTGAGTTCCTGCGCTCCGCTCCTCTTCTCGATGTGCATCGCCGCGCCGTGGAGGAATTCCCGCTCCTTAGCGGTCCGGATGTGGATTCAGTAGCACGTCGCGCCGAGCGCGTTTGTCTCAACCCCGCTATGCGCGCCGCTCTTGCCAACCTGCGCAAGGTTGCCGAACGCCTCGACTCGTACGGAGAGGCCGGCCGTTTGTATGTAGACCTCACCGAAATCCACAACCTAGGCTACTACACCGGCGTCACCTTCGAGGCGCTCACCCCGGAGATAGGCTTCGCTGTCGCCAGCGGCGGACGCTACGACAACCTGGTCGCCACCTTTGGCGCGAACCAGCCCGCAGTCGGCGCCGCGCTCGCCAGCGAAAGGCTGCTGCTTGCCCGTCGCCGTTCTAGTCAGGCCAACGGCGCAGCGCGGCCGGTTGCGCCTTCAGCCCTTTTCGCAAGCGCACCTTCGGCGGAGACAACGCGCATGGCGATGCAGGTCGTGGAGCAGTGGCGCGCCCTTGGCCTGTCCGTCGCCGTCGATGTCGACGATCTCTCCCCCGCTGCACTCTGCGAGCAAGCGGCCAAGATCGGCGCGCGCTTTTTCATCCGCTGGACGGGTGAAGGCGCTGACGTGACGGACTTGGCTCAGCCTGACAGCGCACCCCGCTTTGTTCCGGCCAGCCGGATACATCAACTTGCCACGGAAATCCTGAATGCAATCCCATCCGCCCGCTGATACGACCGTGCAGCCGCGTTCGTCCACCCGCGGCCAAGAGCAGATCTTGACGATCGCCCTCGCCAAAGGACGGCTGACCGAACAAACGCTGAGCTGGCTGGAACGAGCCGGCTTATCGATGCCCGTGGATGACGCAGGCCGCAAACTCGTGCTCGCAAGCGCCGATGGCGCGCTGCGCTACGTCATGGCGAAACCGGCCGACGTGCCGATCTATGTCGAATACGGCGCCGCCGACCTGGGCGTCTGCGGCCTGGACGTCCTGCGCGAAGGCGGGCGCAGCGTCTATGAACCGCTTCTGCTGCCCTTCGGCCATTGCCGCCTGAGCTTGGCGGGCCCCGCCGATAGACCGGACGTCCCGCTGCGCTATGACAGCCAACCGCGCGTCGCCACAGCCTTCCCGCGCCTCACTGCCGAGTTTTTTCGCACGCGCGGCATCAACGCCGAGATCATCGCCCTCAAAGGTTCAGTCGAGCTTGGCCCTCTCGTCGGCCTGGCGGACTTGATCGTCGACCTTGTCGATACAGGCAATACGCTGCGGGCTAACGGGCTTGTCGAATTACGCGTCATCATGCAAAGCCAAGCCGTTCTTATCGCCAATCGCGCATCCTACCGGCTCAAGTCGCCCGCCGTTCAACATGCGATCCGGTCCCTGCGCGCCGCCATCGACCAACGCCAGAGTGAGATTGTATCGCCATGACAGACGTGATCGAGTCCGCCGCCATCCAAGGAGTTAAGCAGGTCCGGCTAGCCGTCTTTAGCGACGACCGCGGCCAGTTCATGGAGTTGTTCCGCAAAGACTGGTTTCCAGAGCGCACGTGGGACATTGTGCAGAGCAACCGAAGCGACAGCAAAGCTGGTGTCCTGCGCGGCCTTCATTATCACCGCCATCAGGTGGACTACTGGCACGCAACGCGCGGACGCATTCGAGTAGGCTTGGCCGATCTGCGCCTGTCATCGCCCACTCGCGGCGCGATAGAGACCATCGATCTAGACCAGGACAACCCCAGCGGCCTATTCATTCCTGCCGGCGTTGCGCATGGCTTCTACGCCCTCACCGACGCGACGCTGACCTACATAGTCGATAACTACTACGATGGTCACGACGAACTGGGCGTCGCTTGGGACGATCCGACCTTGCAGATTGCATGGGGGGTCTCCACGCCAGTCCTCTCGCCGCGCGATCTTGCCAACCCGCGCCTGCTCGACATTCCCCCCGAAACGCTCCCGGATTGACGCGACGGGTTGATGGGGCGCGGTTCGACTGCCTAGCACAACGAAGCTCGATTTCGCTGATTGGATCCACAATACGCCACGAAACAGCCAATGGATAAGGAGTGTGACCAGTGTCAGAGGATATTCGCTTCGGCGTTATCGGTGGTAGCGGCGTCTACCGGATGGAAGCGCTTGACGATGTACAAGAGATCACACTAGACACGCCGTTTGGCGCGCCTTCCGACAGCTATGTCGTCGGCAAGATTCATGGGCAACGCGTCGCTTTCCTGGCGCGCCACGGTCGCGGCCATCGCATCAGCCCTACCCGGCTGAACCATCGCGCCAACATCTACGGCTTCAAGATGCTCGGCGTTGAATACCTTATCAGCGTCAGTGCGTGCGGCAGCCTCCAAGAGCAGTACGAGCCCGGCCACATCGTTGTGCCGGATCAATTGTTCGACCGCACCACCGGCAGAGCGTTGTCGTTCTTCGACGATCCGGCGGTCGGCACCGACGGCCTCGTCGTTCATGTCAGCCTAGCTGAGCCCTTCTGCGCCTTCCTTAACGAAATCTGCTGCGAAGCCGCCCGCCAAACCGGCAACCCCGTCCACAGAGGAGGGAGCTTTGTCACCATCGAAGGACCGCGCTTCAGCACCAAGGCCGAGAGCGAGGTTTTCCGTAGCTGGGGCATGGACATCATCGGCATGACTACCACGCCGGAAGCGCAGTTAGCTAGAGAGGCGGAAATGAGCTACTCCGTCATGGCGCATGTCACCGACTATGACGTGTGGCACGAAACGGAAGAGGCTGTGACGGTCGAGGCCGTGATACGCGTGCTTATGCACAACACGGAGGTCGCCAAGCAAGCCGTATTCAACGCCGTCCGTGCGTTAGCCGGCGCCGGCCCAAGCCCCCATGCGAACGCGTTGAAGGATGCCATTATCACGGACCGCAGGTTCGTGCCGGAGGCGACGATTCACAACCTGCGCCATATCGTGGGCAAGTACTTTGACCGCGCCGGAGCCTAGGGCCTGTGACACAGCCTCGCCGACTGAGGCCATCACGCCGTGCACTCCTTGACGTCGGTCTTCAATTGAAGCCGGTTTTTGCATATCTGCGTCATAATGCGTATACTGGTACGGTTGACAATTCGGGACGGAAGTTAAGGAGCACTGGACATGGCGAAAAAAGGACCGCGAGTACTCGTCAAAATGCGCAGCACCGAAAGCTCGCACATGTATCTGACCGAAAAGAACCGGCGCAACGATTCGGCGCGTCTTGAGCTGCGCAAATACGATCCGGTCGTACGCCGGCACGTCATTTACCGCGAAACGAAATAGACGCTATTCTTTATCGTCGTTGCCGCGGACAACTCACCGTCTTTTCGATAGGCGCAGGGGCAGCCCTGCGCCTGCTTTGTGCGCCGGAGAGGGAACAAACGAGACTCCGGCGGCGTCTATGTCATTCGTACGACATTCGTCCGGAAAAGGTAGGGGGATTGATTCCCGCCTCCGTCGATTTCGGTGTATGATGAAAGTTGGCCTGCCAGATTGCTGGCAACCTGCGGGCGGCGTCGGATCGGTTTTTCGCAGAACCGTGAGCCCAAGCGCTCGTCAGGCTCGTTCGCACTGGCCTATGAAAAGGTGACATCGGTGAAACGCTTGGAATGGCACATAATCGGAGTGGCAATTCGCTTCCGCGTCCAGGCGCAAACCAAGGATGTGTATGCTATGAACAGGTCTGTATTGGTTGCTGTGGTCGCCGCATCGTCGGTCTTCTGCGCAGTGTTGGCGACCTTCTCGGCAGTCTCAGCAGAAACGCCGGACAAGCTAGGTCCAATTGCCTATTCTCTCGCCGCAGAGATCGCGCAGCAAACCCCGAGTCCCCAAAACTCATCTTCCGTACCCACACCTACGGCAGCGCCAGTCATCTCCGCTCCGATTGGCCTCATCAGCCCCACCATCACGGTGACCGCTTCAACCGCGTTGACTGCTGTAGAGAGCGCCTACAGCGAGCCGTTGAGCGGCACCATCATCGCCAATCGCACGGACTATACTGCGCGTTACTTTGTCGAAGGGAAAATGGCCCTGCTCGAACCGATGCTCTCCATCGGCGTTCAACTGCCGCGCGTCACTGCAGTCCTCAATCTCTATTCATGTGACGCCTCGGCGCCCGAATCGGACGGCGGCTGTTACTGGGATCCGTATCTGCTCCAGCGCGACGGATTTTACGAAGTCTATGACGCATCTCTGATTGATGGCTTGCCGCGTCTCATGCTGCGTGAAGCTGATGCGCCGCCGCAAAACCAGGTCTGGATCCAAAACCGGACAGGCAGACAGGAATTGCTTGTCTATAAGGACGCGACCTACGAAGTTGACGCCGGAGCTGTCGAGCAGTTCGAGGTCGCCGCCGATGCGCCGGCCATTGTCTACGTGCGCAGTTGTCTGACGCTAAATGCCGATACCGTGTGCGAGTGGTCGCCGCTCACGCTGGATAGCGGCGGTTATTTCGCCATGGTCGAAGTCTCCGCCTCCGGCGCGGCTTCCGGCAGTCGCATCACTACTATCGATTTACGCCCCGTCGTCGACGCTGGCGGTGAATACGTCGCCGCTCCGCCGGAAGTCGTCTGCCAAGCTCAGGTGCCGGCCATCAACGTCCGCAGCGGTCCCGGTCTTCAGTACGAGATCATCGGAAAGGTTCGCGAACAAGCGAACGAGCCCGGACGCGTCGTCGTCGTCGGGCGTAGCGTAGACCGGCAATGGTATGCCGTGGCAGACTCGGTAGCGCCGGGCGGCTGGGTGACAAGTAGCCCCAGCTTTATACTCTGCACCGGAGATGCCGAACAATTGCCCATTGTCGAGTTCTCTGGCGGAACCCTTGCCGCGACGCCAACGCCCGCACCAGTCGCACAGGCGCCCCTGGTCGTCGACGATGATGCCGCCGTAACATCGCCGCCCATCGAAGCGGTACAACCCGAAACTGACGCGCCGCTCGCAGAAGCCGAACAGGAACCGGAACCGCCATCCGCTTCCGAGGAACAGCCTGCGCCGGGCATCCCAGAAGGTTTGGCCATGCTGGTTGTCAACAACGGCTTCCAATTCGACATGCGCTTCACCATCGACCAGCAGTATCGTCCGATCGAAGGTCCCAGCGAGTACGATCTGCTGCCCGGCGAGTCCGTTTCGATTCTTGTCTATCCGGGTTTGATTGCCTTTACTGCCAGCAGCCCGTGGAACGGACTGTCAGGCAATTCGGATCTCAGCGTGGAAAGCGATCAATCCATCACGCTTTGGCTGCGCTTCGAGCCAGACCAAGGCGATTCCGGACGGTGGAATCTCGCCTGGCAATAACCGACCAAACCGCGATCACTCGGAGACGACATCCCCGCCAGAACGATAATACTGTAAACGGGGGCAGGCGTGGCGGCCTGCCCCTCTCTGTAGTATCCTCTTGATGCTTCGGTGCTGCGTCCTATCGTATGACAGAGTGCCGGCTAATCGTCTTCAAAACGATAGCGCACGTACAACTCTCGCGTGTTCTCGTCACTGGATAGCTGGAACGTCGCCGGCGGTCCGGCGGGGGTGCCGTCATCATCTACCAACTGAATCACCCAATCGCCGGCCTGCGTCTCAACGAAGATCGCCGTGAGATTTGTGAAGCGACTGTAGGGACCGGGTGCATCGCGTGTCAGGCGAGGCAACCCGGACGAAGAGATCTGATCGACCGGCAACGCTGCCCCATTGTGCCGCACGATTAGGCTATACTCGCCAAGCCCGAATTCATCTGGCGAATAGACATATGCATAGATACGTACGACGTTCGGCGCTAGCGATTCTGTCGGGAACTTCTCAGCGGCCTCCAGGACAAAACGATAGTTGGGCGGCGGCGTTGGCGTCGGCTCAACAGTTGGCGTCACGGTCGGCTCTGGTGTCTGTGTAGGCGCGATCGTCGGCGTGCTGGTAGGCGGCTCCGGTGTGTGTGTCGGTTGAGGTGTGGGCGTCGGTTGAGGCGTGTCCGTGGGTGGCTGTGCCTCTGGCTGAGTCGGGCTGGCAGCAACAGCGGTCTCGACTGCATCCGTCTCGGCTCCCGCCGGTACGACGACCAGAATCGGCGTAGGCGTGAAGGTCGGAACAGGAGTTCGCGTCGGCTCCCCACGCCCAAACACGCTACAACCGGTCAAAAGAACTGCCACGGAGCCAAGCGCAAGCCATCTACAACAAGCCGTAATTGCCAACCGGTACGACGTCCGCAAGACGCCAGGCCAGACTGGCAACCGCCGGGTTGGCAGAGGACCAACAACCGAGTCACCCATCGTTCGAAAATCCGCCGCTGTCGAACATGCGCCTATGGTATCCCATGTCCAATTGCGCAGCAAATGGACTCCCGTCAATTCGCCTTCCTTTATCTGCCGCCAAGGTGATCCGCCCACTGTACCTAACGTCTCCCAGCGTTGAACGTTCCCTGGCGCGGCGTAGCGCGCCCGCCACGGCAACCTTCGTACATTTTCGCCGTCATGATAAAATTCCTGGCTATCTCGCCCCCATTACGCAGGCTGCGATTCATACTCAGCAGGCTGCTCTACGAACGAACAGCATAAGGAGCGCCGCATATGGCAAAGATCATCGATGCCCACATTCACTATGGCGACGACGCGCCGCAACTACTCACCCTGCTCGACGAACTCGACGTAATGCTACTCAATATCAGCCTCGTTGCGGATCCGGCGGTGAACTGGCGAGCCCAAGCCGAATTCTACGCCGGCCTGCACTTCCGGTATCCGCAACACTTCGCCTGGTGCACGACGTTTGACCTGCCCGACTTTGACGACCCGAAATACGCCGACCGCGTCATTGCAGGCCTAGAACGCGACTTCGCAAATGGCGCAGTCGCCTGTAAGGTGTGGAAGAACGTTGGCATGGAGGTACGTAAACCCGATGGGTCTTTTCTCATGATCGACGACCCTATCTTTACGCCCATCTTCGACCGCATCGCTGAGCGTGATAGCACCCTCCTTCTGCACATGGCTGAGCCGCTGGCCTGCTGGCTGCCGCTCGACGAAAAGAGCCCGCACTACCGCTACTACAGCACCCATCCCGAATGGCACATGTTCAAACGGCCTGACTTCCCATCGCACGTAGAGTTAATCGCCGCCCGCGACCGCTTGGTCGCGGCCCACCCTAATCTGCGTGTCGTTGCCGCGCACCTTGCAAGTCTGGAACACGACGTGGACGAAGTTGCCGCGCGCCTCGATCGTTATCCGAATCTCGCAGTCGACATCTCAGCCCGCCTAGGCGACCTCGCAGTCCAGGACTCCGGCAAGGTCCGCGACTTCTTCCTCTCCTACCAAGACCGCATCCTCTTCGGCACAGACGTGGTCATGCGCGAGCGTCCCTCGACCATGCCTGATGAGAAATGCCAGGCCGCAATTGCCGACCTGGCAGGGACATACAGGATTCACTTCGCCTACCTGGAAACGGGCGAGACGCTCTCGGTGCGCGGTATCGAAACGCAAGGTCTCAGTCTGCCGGAGCCAGTACTGCAAAAAATCTACCGAACGAACGCAGAACGCTGGTATCCAGGCCTAGCAACAATCTAGGCTTACGATCGGAAGACGCGTTCCGTCCACGCAGCCTCAATTCGCTTCCACATACGCAATCGTCTGCGGTCCTTCGGGGATGACGCAGACGCGCGCGCCTGGTCCGTACGTCCGGCGCAGTTCCTCCACGGTCTGCACAATATCTCGGCAAGGCTCAAACAACGCTGTCCGAATCTGCTCGTCGGTCAGACCATCGCTATACACAAAAACACGCGCATGAAGCTGTACCAGCGCCTGAATCTGCACCTGCCACTGATCCTGCGCGCCGAAGCCCGGTGCGCTGATCATGTCGAGTATGCCTTGCGGCGATCTCCCCTTGGCAAGCAACTGAGCATACATGCCGTGATCCGGCACGCCATCCTGGCAGGCGCCTGCCAAGATGATAGCGCCTCCCTTGCGCACCACTTGCTGTGCTGCACGCATCCCCTTTGTGCACTGGTACAAGTTCTGGTCGAGGGGATAACCGCTGTTCGTCGTGATGGCGATGTCGAACGGTTCTGCCGCGGCGACCATACTCTGTCGCCCCACGAATTCAATCCCGGCGCGGTGCGCTGCTTTCAGTTCGCCAGCAAAGATGCCCGTTATCTGTTGATCCGCATTGAGCGCCACATTCAACAGGAAAGTCGGCTCGGTTCGCAGCGCAACCTCCAGCATCTCATCCCAGATTGGGTTGCCTTCGGTCACGCCCCAGGTGGCCTTCGGGTGACCGACCATGTGATAGCCGTGGTTGGACAACACGCTCTCGGCGCCCGCCAACGCCGGGAGCACCGCCTTAGGACCGCCGCTGAAGCCGGCGAATAAGTGCGGCTCAATGAACCCGGTCAATATCTTGACGTCCGCCTCCAGGTAGGTGCGGTTGATGCGCACGGGATGACCGAGTTTCGTCGTTCCCAGCGAGACCAACTCGTCGTCATTCCGTCCGTCGTGCTGGAGACAGCGATACTTATCCACGATGGCGCCGCCTAGCATCTGGCGCAGTTCGACCTCGGTTTGTGGCCGATGCGTGCCCAAGGCATTAATCAACACGACATCCTCGCCGCGCACGCCTGCATTCTCCAGTTCGGCGATGATCACCGGCAAAATCCGATCGTTCGGCGTCGCCCGTGTGATGTCACTGTGAACGATTACCACGCGGTCGCCAGGCTTCACGCATTGCGCCAAAGGCGGCGAGCCGATGGGCTGACGCAGCGCCCGGCGTAATGCCTCCGTCTCATCCGCCAGCCCCGGCATGTGCCGCGAGCGTATCACTGTCACATCTTCCGGCAGGTCAATTTCCAGCCCCGTCTTCCCATATGCGAGCCGCACCTTCATGCCGCCATCCCCTTCTTCTGTCGACGTATCCTGCGCTGCTTCAGCCCCTAAGCGGCGTCCAGCCACAACTCGAAACCCGTTGCGTCTGTGCTGCCTCAACCCTTCTCATCGGATGTGCGACGGATACTCCCGCACACCTCGGATGTCCAGCCGCAGCCGGAATAACGCTCCTGCACCTGGCCCGTCCTCGGCCTTATTGTCGCCGCCTGCAGTCGTCACGTACATATCGGCGTAATCCGGCCCGCCGAATGTTACGCTGGAGACCTTCTTGGCCGGAAATTCGATGCGCCGCTCCTCGGTCCCGTCCGGTCGATAGCGCACTAGGCATGAACCGCCCCACCGAGCCGACCATACGAAGCCTTCGGCGTCCACAGTCATACCGTCAGGCCCGCCCGCTTCCCCTGGTGCATCCACGAATACGTGTTGGTTGCTAAGTTCGCCTGTCGCCCGATCATAGTCGAACAGGTATATCTTGCCGGCACGCGTATCGGTGTAATAGAGTTGCTTGCGGTCTGGCGTCAGGCCCATGCCATTCGACACGCCGATCCCCTCTAACACCAGCGTGAGCGTACGATCCGGGTCCAGCCGGTAGAGACGTCCCGCCCGTGTCGGCGTCGGCATCGTCCCGCAGAAAACACGGCCTTCGGGATCCGCGAAAACATCATTAAAGCGAGACTCTCGCTCGTCGGGTATCTCGTCGAGAATCGTCGTCAATTCGCCATCGCGCCAGATCTTGACAGCGCCGCGCGCCATAAAAAGCAGCAGTGCGCCGTCATCCTGGATCGTGAAGCCGCCGACGACCTCCCCCTGATAGAACTGCTCATGAGCGCCGTTCGCCGGGTCATAACGAAACATGCGCCCGGTGGGAATATCGGTCCAGTAAACCCGCTGCTCGCTAGGATGCCACAATGGGCCTTCGCCCACAACGCATTCGTAATCTGCAATCAATTCTGGCTGCATGATAATCCTCTCGGAAGATAGACGACTGCGCAAGCGTTCCGCCGGCAGTCCGTGATAGGAGGGATAGAGGACATATCCAATTTCCGCACGCAGGCGCTGCTTGGACGAGGTATCTTGGTTGGCACTCTACCCGCCGCGCCCGGTTTTGTCAATTGCATGGTCGAGTTGGCATTGCGCGTCCGGTGGCGGAAACCTTGTGCCCATCTGGTTTGGCGGTATAATGAGATAAAGTCTTTGCATCGCCAACCGCCCGCCCTCGACAAACGTCCGGCCTCATCAACCCCAAAGGAGATTCCCTTCATGGCTGTGACCTATCCCATGGCATTCAGCACGCTCGGCTGTCCGGATTGGTCCTTCGAGCGCGCAGCAGAACAAGCCGCCGCCAACGGTTATGCCGCGTTGGAAGTGCGCATCCTCGACGGACAGATCGTACCTGCGGACCTGCCGCCGCAACGACGCAAAGAGATAAAGGCTACCCTAGAGCGTACCGGTGTCGAGATCATTGCCCTCGGCCTCTCCACACGTTTCTCATCGCCAGACCCGAACGAACGTGCCGCCAACCTCGCCGACCTTAAGCGCTATATCGAACTTGCCGCGGACATGGGCGTGCCCATGGTGCGCACCTTCGGCGGCAACGTCGAGGAGGGCTCTTCAGTAGACCAGGCCATTGACTGGGTTGCGCAAAACCTCGCCGCCGTTGCGCCTTTCACCGAAAAACATAAAGTGACCGTCCTCCTCGAAACGCACGACGCTTTCTGTCGCGGCGCCGAAGTTGCACGCGCGCTCCAGCCCGTCGACAGCCCCTACATTGCCGCGGTCTGGGATGTCCACCACCCCTTCCGCATGGGCGAATCCATCGAAGACACTTGGCGGCTGATCGGGCGGCGGGTGCGCCATGTCCACATCAAGGATGCGCGCCTCCGGCCCGATGGATCGTGGCAGCTTGTCCTCCTCGGCGAGGGCGAAGTGCCCTGCCGAGACGTACTTGCATTGCTCGCCCGAGAAGGCTATAACGGCTACATCTGCGCCGAGTGGGAAAAGAAGTGGCACCCCGAAATTGAGGAGCCGGAGGTCGCCATGCCCCAACACGCCCAAACGTTACGCACCTGGATGGAGGAACTCGACGCCGTAGCATGACGCCCCAATGAAAGGACAAGTTCATGCCAGCCATCGAAACCGGCGTCAAGATCGCCGCTCAGATGTCTCCCGAACCCAGCGAAGAAGAGCTTCGTTTTGTGCGCCAGATGGGCATTGAGTACGTCGTGCTCTGGACCGACACAACCAAAGCCGGCTATGACTACTACGCCAGCCGCCGCCAGCTATTCGAGAATGCCGGCCTGAAGATCTACGGCTTCGGCAACTGGGACGTTCACAACCAAGACACGATTGTGCTCAATCTGCCGGGACGCGCCGCCAAAGTCGCCCAATATAAGCAGCATCTACGCGATCTAGGACGCGCCGGCATTCCCTACACGACTTACGCTCATATGGCGAACGGTATCTGGAGCACCGAGCGCGAGCCGACGCGGGGCGGCGCCTCCGCCCGCGCCTTCGAACTCTCAAAGGCCGTCAACGGTCATTGGCATGGAGTGGACTACTTCGCCCCACTTTCTCACGGGCGCATCTACACCGCTGAGGAACTATGGGACAACTTCACATCCTTCATTGGCGAAGTCGCACCTGTGGCTGAAGAGGCAGGCGTTCGCATCGGCATCCACCCGGACGACCCGCCCCAACCCATGCTTGCCGGCGTTCCGCGCCCCATTTTCAGCAGCCATGAAGGCTACAACCGCGCGCTCGAAATCGCCGGCAGTCCGAATATCGGCGTCTGCTTCTGCGTCGGCTGTTGGCTGGAAGGCGGGTCCCTGATGGGCAAGGGCGTGCTCGACTCAATCCGCGCCTTCGGCAGACAGAACAAGCTTTTCAAGGTTCATCTGCGCAACGTCAGCGCGCCGCTTCCTCATTTCGTCGAGACGTTCATCGACGACGGCTACATGGACATGTACACGGTGATGTCTGCGCTGGTCGATGTTGGTTTCGACGGGGTTGTCATCGCCGATCACATCCCGCAGATGAGCAATGACTCGCGCCTCGGCACTGCCTTCACTCTCGGCTACATGAAGGCGCTTCTGGAACGCGCCAACGCTGAACAAGCTCGCAATAACAAACCGCCAACAACATCCATCGCATCAGCCACATAAAGAGGACGTCCAATGTTCTTTGAACTTCGCCAATACCGCACCCTGCCCGGACAGCGCGAGAGGTGGGTGTGCTTCATGGAAAAGACAATCATCCCGTTCCAGATATCCAAAGGCATGGTCGTCGCCGGCAGCTTCGTCGGCGAAGAAGAGGACGACCTCTATATCTGGATCCGCCGCTTCGACAGCGAAGAACAGCGCACCGAACTCTACGCAGCGGTCTACGAGTCCGACTACTGGAAGAACGAGATCGCACCGCAAGTCGGCACAATGCTCGACCGCAGCCGTACGGTTGTTACGCGCATCGCGCCCACGCCCAAATCCGTCATTCGCTAGCACGCCCTAAGGATAATCTCATGAAAGCCATTATGGTGATGTTCGATACGCTGAACCGTCACATGCTGCCGCCCTACGGCTGCGACTGGGTTCACGCGCCGAACTTTGAGCGTCTCGCTCGACGCACTGTCGCTTTCGACAAATGCTACGTCGCCAGCATGCCGTGCATGCCCGCGCGCCGCGAGTTGCACACCGGCCGATACAACTTCCTGCACAGAAGTTGGGGCCCGCTCGAACCATTCGACGATTCGATGCCCGAGATCCTTAAGGAACACGGCGTCTATACCCACCTCGCCACCGACCACCAGCATTACCTCGAAGATGGCGGCGCCACGTACCATCAGCGTTACAACACCTGGCACTTCTCGCGCGGCCAAGAAGGCGACTTCTGGAAGGGCGAAGTCGAGGATCCGGAGATCCCGCCCGTCGTCGCCGCGCGCACTGGCCCCCCCAGATCCGCAGCCCAGCGCAGTTGGCGCCAGGACTGGATAAATCGTAAATATATGCAGACCGAGGAGCAGCAGCCTCAGCACCAGACCTTCGCCAACGGCCTCGAGTTCATGCGCACGAACCGCGACGCGGACAACTGGTTCCTCCAGATCGAGACCTTCGACCCGCACGAGCCGTTCTTCACCCAACAGAAGTACAAAGACCTCTATCCGCACGAGTACCACGGCGATCACTTCGATTGGCCCCCTTACCGGCCTGTAGACGAGAGCGACGAGGAAATCCAGCACGTTCGCTATGAATACGCTGCGTTGGTCAGCATGTGCGACGAGCATCTCGGCAAGGTTCTTGATCTGATGGATGAGTTGGACATGTGGGACGATACCATGCTCATCGTCAACACGGATCACGGCTTCCTCTTGGGCGAACACGATTGGTGGGCCAAGATTGCCCAGCCCTTCTACAACGAGGTGGCGCATATCCCCCTCTTCATCTGGGATCCCCGTTCGCGCCACGTGGGCGAACGGCGCAGCGGCCTCGTACAGATGATCGATCTGCCGCCCACCCTGCTCGAGTTCTTCGGCGTCGACATTCCGCCTGACATGCAGGGCGTGCCCCTGCGCAAAGCCATCGAAGAAAACGATCCCGTGCGCCAAGGCGCTCTCTTCGGCGTGCACGGAGGCCATGTCAACGTCACCGACGGCCAGTACGTCTACATGCGCGCGCCGACCAACCCCGGCAACACCCCGCTCTTCGACTACACGTTGATGCCCACGCACATGCGTGAACGCTTCAGCGTAGCCGAATTGCAAGACATCGCTTTGGCCGAACCGTTCAGTTTCACCAAGGGTTGCCGCACGATGAAGATCGCCGCCCGCCCGTGGATGGACCCCCACCGCTTCGGCACGATGCTCTTCGACGTTGAGTCGGACCCTGCACAGCAATCGCCGCTCGACGATCCTGAGACCGAACAACGCATGATCGAATTGATGACCCGGCTGATGAAGGGGAATGACTCGCCGCCAGAGCAGTTTGAACGTATGGGCTTAGGCTGACGTTTGTCATTCACCGCCTTTTCTGATCTGAAGGAGAGTATGCAATGCGTCTCTATGACAGAGAATGGGCCCGGCGCGAGATCGAAGCCCGCGTTGGCCGCATCGAACAGGTTGGCGGCGTCCGCCGTCTTCAACTGACCGAAGGGCCGGAGGCGGGCGTAGAATTGATCCAAGTGCGCACCGGCGCCGGCTTGTCTTACTATGTCTCCCCCGCGCGCGGCCTCGACATCTCACTCGCCGCGTTCGGCGACACGCCCATCAGTTGGCAGTCGGCTAACGGCGATGCCCACCCGACCTACTACGACCCGCGCGGGCTGGAATGGCTGCGCACCGCCGCGGGCGGGCTGCTCATGACCTGCGGCTTTACCCAGGCCGGCGCAGCCCACACCGACATGGGCCAGGAACTTGGATTGCATGGCCGCGCCCACCACACCCCCGCAGCGCAGGTCGCTGCGCAAGGCGCGTGGGACGGCGACGAGTATCGCATTCGTGTTAGCGGCGTGGTCGAAGAATGCGCCATCTTTGGCGATCACATCCGCATGACGCGCGTAATCGAAAGCGCGCTCGGAGTCAACCGGCTAACCATTACCGACACGCTCGAAAATGCCGGCTTTGCCCCTGCGCCGCTCATGCTGCTCTACCATATCAACTTCGGCTTCCCGCTGCTGATGGAGGGTTCAACGTTCCGCTTCCCCTCCCGCAAAGTCGAGCCGCGCGAGGAATCGACGCCGCTTGAGGGCTTCACGCACTGGCAACTGCCCGACCCGGGCCATCAGGAGCGTGTCTATCTGCACTCAGAACTCCAAGTAGATGAACGCGGGTGGACCAGCGCCAGCGTGCACAACC
This sequence comes from uncultured Caldilineaceae bacterium, assembly GCA_964467575.1. Taxonomy (GTDB): domain Bacteria; phylum Chloroflexota; class Anaerolineae; order Caldilineales; family Caldilineaceae; genus JASGTU01. The sequence goes on from CAYXRG010000013.1 coordinate 79,794, forward strand.
CGCATTTCCCGCTTGCGGCGGGCTTGGGCGCCCAACCGCTCACTGTCACACTCTCTTGGTCGACCGCCACATTGCCTCGCTTCGTGCAGTGGCGCATGCCCGGAGCCGGTGAACACGTGCTAGGCATCGAGCCGGCCAATTGCAATGTGCGCGGCCGCGCTGCCTCTCGCGCCGACGGCAGTCTCGTCACGCTTGAGCCAGGCCAGTCGCAGCGCTTCGAATTGCAACTCGACGTGGAGACGGGCGCAGACTAAAGGCGCTCTTTCCGCTTGGCCCTGTTCGCCAACCCCACCTACTGCATAACGACAGATTCTGCCGCTGTCACAACTTCTTACAGGGAGACACGCTTATGCGTCTTGTACAATTTAAAACGCCTAGCCACGAACGGCGCGTCGCCGTCGTATCGGATGGCGGGCAGGCCCTGCGCATCGTTGCCGGTGACGGCTATCTGCGCACGCTCGCTCTGGAGGCGCATCGCCAGGGCGCAGCATTAGCCGATTATGTCCAAGAGCGCCTGACCGGCGAGACTGTAGCCTACGACGAAGTCATCGCCGAAAAACGCATTCTGCCGCCGCTCGACCACCCGGACCCCGCGCACGTCATCCTCTCCGGCACCGGTCTCGACC
>CAYXRG010000014.1:0-1435 GCA_964467575.1 uncultured Caldilineaceae bacterium
CCGCCGCTTTCGGGCGATGTGACAACCTCCTGAAAATGTGGTATGATTTCGTATAGGTACGCGATGAGAGGAGCTTTCAGGAGGTGCATATGGAATTCTCAGTCGGCGAGCATATAGTCCATCCGGCTCACGGCGCAGGCACAGTTGTTGGGGTGCAGAACCAGGAATTGGTCACTGGTTTTCAGCGTTACTACGTCATCCGTTTTGCCGACAAGCGGCTAACCGTTCGTGTGCCGTCACGCAAGGTGGATGAAATTGGGCTGCGCAGCGTGATGGGCAGCACGAAGTGTGAAGAGGTGATGCGGGTGTTGCGTAGTTTGCCCCAAACCCTGCCTAACAATTTCAAGGAGCGTCGTCGCATCATCGAGAAGCTGATCCATTCGGGCCGGCCTGTTAAGGTGGCGGAGGCATTACGAGAGTTGAGTTGGCGCAGAGAGCTGAAGCCGCTGAACAAGGCCGATTCGGAACTGTTTTCGCAGGCGAACAGCATGTTGGTGCAGGAGATGGCCTTGGCGACCGGCGAGGATACGGCCGAGGTGGAACGGAAGATCAGCGATGCGCTGGATGAGTCCATACGCGCCAAGCTGTTGACACAGACCAAGGAGAGCGAGTGATCGCGACCGGTAGATGCCGCACTGTGCGGCTAGGGGGAAGCCAGCGTGACACGTAGCCGCCGGGCAAGCCCCCAACGACAATCGCAATACGAATCGCAATACGACAAGAACAGCGCCCCGCGAGAGCAGGGCGCTGTCGTTAAGGATTGGGGAGGGCGCATCCCCGTGGCGCTCACCATGCCCAACACATACTATGTCGGTATGAGCAGCCTGGCGCTGCAACTGATCTATGCCGCGTTCAACTGCGAGGATGATGTCGTCTGCGAACGTATCTTCTGGGAGAAAGGCGCGGCGGCGGCCGGTCTGCCGCTGCGCGCACTGGAGAGCGGGCGGCGGGCGGATGAGTTCGACGTGTGGGCGTATACCATCTCTTGGGAGATGGACTACTTCAACGTTGTCGACCTGCTGCGCCAGGCGGGCATACCGCCGCTGGCGGAGGAGCGGCGAGAAACGCGGCGCTGGGACGGCAGCTATTGGCCGTTGCTGATCGCAGGCGGGCCGGGCGTCACCATGAACCCGGAACCAATGGCGCCGTTTTTCGACGCGATCCTGATCGGGGAAGGCGAGCAGGCGATTCCTCAATTCATAGACCTGTGCCGCGAGGGGCTGTACGAGGACCGGGACGATCTGCTGGCGGCACTGGACGAGCTGCCCGGGTGGTATGTGCCGGCCAAGCGGCCATCGCATCGCGATCACCCGCACTTCCGGCGCGTGGAGCGGCTGTGGGTGCGGGAACTGGCGGAGTATGACGCGACCAGCACGCTGTATACGCCCGATACGGAATTCGCAGACATGCACCTGATGGAGATCGCGCGCGGGTG
>CAYXRG010000014.1:1535-24758 GCA_964467575.1 uncultured Caldilineaceae bacterium
CTGCGTAATGTGATCAATAAGACGCAGACGGAAGAGCAGATGATGGAAGCCGTCGCGCTGGCGCAAGAGCTCGACTTCCCGCAGCTAAAGCTCTACTTCATGGTCGGTCATCCCACGGAGACCGACGACGATATCCAGGCGCTGATCGACTTCACGCTGGAGGCGCGAGGCCGCTTCCGCCGCCGCATTGCCATCAACGCCACGCCGTTTGTGCCCAAGGCGCATACGCCGTTCCAGTGGGAAGGCATGACGCCCGCCGCTGAACTGCGCGCTCGCCAACGGACAATCCAGCGCGCCTTGGCGCGGCATGGCGTGGACGTGCGCGCCGATTCGCCGGACTGGGCGGAAGTGCAGGCAGTGCTGAGCCGCGGGGATCAACGGTTGGCGTCTGTGCTGCTGGCGCTGCCGCCGGGACAGGTGACGGTGCGCAGTTTCTTTGAGGCGATGGCGGCGCATGGGCTGGACAAGGAGCACTACTGCGGCGCCTGGCAGAAAGGCAGCCCGCTGCCGTGGGATGTGGTGCAGAGCGGGGTGAGTGAGCGCTATTTCGAGTATGAGTTGCGGCTGGCTGCGCGCAACGAGACCGGCTTAAGCTGCCCGCCGGACAGCGCGGGCTGTTTGAGTTGCGGGGCGTGCGATGCAGCGTGGGCGTTCCGCTATGGCGGTAATGAGAACCGGCCTGTGCTCTCGGCGAAGGGCGGCCCGTGGCGCGCCCAGGACTGGCAGCCGTGGTCGCGGCTGAAGCGTGAGATGCACGCGGCGGAGAGCGGATAGTTGGTCGGGCGGATTTGCCGGGCAAGCGCGCACGAAGTAGACTGCCCTTATGCAACGAGTCACACACCCAAACGGTGTCATCACCTACACGTTCGACGTGTTTCGCGGCTTGCCGGTGAGCGTGCATGTCAGCACGCGGCACGGGGGCGTCAGCCCGGCCCCCTGGAACACGCTTAACTTCAGCGTACGGCGCGGGGACGAGCCGGAACATGTGGCCGTTAACCGGGCGCGCTTTGCCGAGGCGCTAGGGATCGACGGCGCGCGCACAGCGACCTGCCGCCAGGTACACGGCGCGCTGGCGGCGGCGGTCGGTGCGGCCGACGCGGGACAGATGCAAGATGACGCCGACGCGCTGGTGACGAATACCGCCGATCTGCCGCTATCGCTGGTCTTCGCCGACTGCGTGCCGGTCGTCCTTTACGATCCCGTGCAGCACGCATTGGCGGTTATTCACGCCGGCTGGCGCGGGACGGTGAAGGGGGCTGCTGCATCTGCGCTGGCGACGATGGCGGCGACGTACGGCACGAAACCCGAAGATGTCATCGCCGGGATCGGGCCAAGCATCGGGCCGGAGAGCTACGAGGTCGGCGACGAGGTAGTCGCCGTGGCGCGGCAGAGTCCCTACCAGGCATGGCGTTATCTGGATTTCGGCAACGGCGCACGGCGTAAGCCGTATTTTAACCTGTGGGCGGCCAATGCGGGGCAGTTGATCGAGAGCGGCGTGCCTGCCCGCAACATCGAGGTCAGCGGCATCGACACGGCGACGAACACACACGATTTCTTCAGTCACCGTGCGGAGCAAGGCCGCTGCGGTTTGTTTGGGATGGCGGCATGGCTGCATCAGGCGTAAGCGGACGTCGCACGGCGTGGGCGCGAGTGCGGCAGTTGCGCGGTCTGTTGTTCTTGGCGTGCGCATGTCTGGCCGCGGTGTTCGCATTCGAGGCGGCAGGGCAGAGCGGGGCGGCGGACGGCTACCCGGCGCTTGCCGCCGACGTTGCGCCGGTACTGGCTAACGCCGGCTTCGAGTGCAGTGAGGGCTACGTCCCCGCTCTTAACTCGGCGGGCGAGACGGTGTACGTTCCCAGTTCGTGGGAGTTGGCGCGGGCCGATGGCGCGCCGTTTGCGCACAGCGCGCGCATCCACTTCGAGCAGCGGGCGGATCCCAGCGGCGGGTGTGATACCGACTATGCGCATGTGGAGCGGATCGAAGGGCGAGACAGTTTTTTCGTCGAAGCCAAGGACCTAGAGACGCCGCCGGAGCCAGGCAAGCCGTTCGACGCGGTGATCTACCAGCAGGTTCCGGTCGCGCCTGGCGTCGACTACAGTCTGAGCGGGTGGCTGCTGAGCCTGTGCGGCGGCAGCGCTGTTCCTTCCGACTGCCCGGAGGGCGTCTACATGACGAAGGCGCTAGGGCTAGACCCGACAGGCGGGATTGACCCCGCATCCGACGCGATCATCTGGGCGGAGAACCGCGACAACTTTGTGACGCCGGAACGGAAGCGGGTGGGCTGGTCGAATGTGCGGTTGGCGGCGCAGGCGCAGGGAGAAAGCATGACGGTCTTTGCGCGCGTCGACAGCCCGTTTCGCTGGCACGGCAATCACGCCTTTGTCGACGCGCTGAGTTTGGTGCGCGCGCCCGTCGCCTGGTTTGAGCCGCTGCCGCCGCAAAACTCCAACGGGCGGCAACTGGACCTCGCATGGCAGGCAAGGCAGTCGCCCGACGTGGCTGCGGTTGAGGGCGGAACCTTCGAACTGCTGGTCGACATTGAGGTGCGACCGGAAGGCGGCGAATGGCGAGAGTTGGCGACCGGGCTGCAGGACGAGAGCGGCTATTCGTTCCTCGCGCCGTGTACAGGCATGGCCTACGAGTTCCGCATCCGGGCGCGCGCCGAGCAGCCGGAGGATTCGGACGGAGTATGGCCGAACCAACGTTATCCGGGCGTGTGGAGCGAGCCGGTGCGCGTGCAGTTTATGCAGGATGCGCCAGAACCTGCGCCGTCGCCAGGCGATGAGCAGCTATTTATTCCGCAGGTCTGTCTGCACGTAGAGTGTTGAGCCGTCGCCTGTGTTGAGCCGGATGGGGACAATGCGCCAGCAGGGAAACCGTCCAAGGACGTGTACCCAAAGACGCTGCCCGGCTTGGCGCAGAGCGGCGGCGGCTGGTACAATGCAGCGCATTGCGTGCGGCCTCTCGACGCCGGTGCGCCCTAGCCGACTAGTACGGTACTAAGTTCCATGGCGGTAAGTGAAACGTACAAGATAGAACGTGTCGCCAGCGCGCTACAGGACGTGCAGGCGCGCATCGAGGCGGCCTGCGCGCGGGCGGGCCGGGCGTCCGGTTCGGTGACGCTCGTGGCTGTGAGCAAGACGCAGCCGTTCGCGCTGATGGAGGCGGCTTATATTGCGGGCCAGCGCGACTTCGGGGAGAACCGGCTGGATGAGTTGTGGTCCAAAGTCGAGGCGGCGCAAGGCAGGGGCTTCGACGAGATTCGCTGGCATTTGATCGGCCCCATTCAGAGCCGCAAGACCAGGCAGGCCGTGGGTCCGTTCACGTTGATCCATGCGCTCGACCGCGTGAAGATCGCCCGGCGGCTGAGCCGAGACGCCGTAGCAGCCGGCAAGGTGCTAGACGTATTGCTAGAAGTGAACATCAGCGGCGAGGCGAGCAAGCACGGCTTCGCACCGGATGAACTGCGCGCGGCCGCAGCGACGCTGGGCGCGCTGCCCGGCCTGCACATGGCCGGACTGATGACGATGGCGCCGCTGGTCGACGATGCGGAACTGGCCCGGCCCGTGTTCCGCGGGCTGCGGGAACTGCGCGACGAGCTGGCGCAGCGCTATCCTGAGATGGACTGGCGGCATCTGTCGATGGGCATGACCAACGATTTCGAGGTCGCGGTCGAGGAAGGCGCCACAATCGTGCGCATCGGCTCGGCCATATTTGGCCCGCGGGCCGTATGACGGACAGGGGGCGAGGGACAAGCATGCTAGAGGGCCTTCGGATCGCGTTTGTGGGCAGCGGGGCGATGGGCGAGGCGATGATCAAGGGGCTGCTGGCGCGCGGCAGGGTGACGCCGGAGCAGATCACGGCTAGCGACCCGGTTGCGGCGCGGCGCGAGCAGGTTCATGCCGACTTCGGCGTGCGCACGACCGACGACAACGCGGCCGCAGTGCGGACGGCGGACGTGGCGGTGCTGTGCGTCAAACCGCAGATGGCGGGCAAGGTGATGGCCACGCTGAATGGGCTGTTACAGCCCGGCGCGCTGGTATTGAGCATCATGGCCGGCGTGTCAATTGAGGCGATGGCGCGTGGCCTGGGCCATGCACGCATTGTGCGGTCGATTCCCAACACGCCGGCTCAGGTGGGCATGGGCATGACCGTGTGGACAGCCACGCCGGAGGTGACGCCGGAGCAGCGCAGCCAGGCAGCCGAAATCCTCGGCGCGCTGGGCGATGAACTGGCCGTGACTGAGGAGCGCTATCTGGATATGGCGACCGGGTTGAGCGGCTCGGGGCCGGGCTTTGTGTTCCTGCTCATCGAGGCGCTGATCGACGCGGGCGTTCAGATTGGCTTTGCCCGCGCTGATGCGGAGCGGCTGGCGCTACAGACAATCGAGGGCAGCGTGGCGTTGATGCGCGACGCCAAGGTTCACCCGGCGGAACTGCGCAATCGGGTGACGAGTCCTGGCGGCACCACGGCCGCGGGGCTGTTTGAACTGGAGGCGAGCGGCGTGCGTGCAGCGCTGACGCGCGCAGTGGAAGCGGCCTATCGGCGCAGCCAGGAATTGGGCGCCGCGATGAATAATACGAATACCGGAGACAAGAGATGAATCCCATCGTCGACATCGTGCTTTTGCTGCTGCGGCTGTATAGCTGGATATTGCTGGCGCGCGCCCTGGTCAGTTGGATTCCGAATCTGGACCCCTACCACCCGGCGGTGCAGATGCTTTACCAGGTGACGGAACCGGTCCTAGAGCCGATCCGCAAGATCGTGCCGCCGCTGGGGGGCGTGATGGATATCTCGATCCTGATCGCGTTTTTTGCGATCATGATTCTGGAGCAGTTATTGCGCACAGTTGTCTAGATCCGATATGCCGGCAGAGCGAAAAGGCCGCCCATAATCCGGGCGGCCTTTTGTATTACTCCGCTGCATCACTCGACAAATGCGAACGGCAACCAGATATGCGGGGGGACGCCCACGAGTTCGATTTCGTCGCGAAGATCTTCGTTGCCGGGGACTACTGCCTTGACGACGACCGGTTGCAGATGCGCGCGCGGGATGCCGATGGTGACAGTGACGGCTCCGCTGTTGGTGGCGGCCTGCGGGGGCGAGATGGCGCCGGCGCTGGCCGAGAAGGCGACGCCTTCCGCGGGGTCTACAGGATTGCCGTAGGCGTCGGTAACGCGCACGGAGAGGGTGAAGATCGTGTTACTCCGGTCGGTTACGATTCTATCGGGCGCTTCGTTGAAGGCGAGGGTTGACGGCGGGCCGGGCAGGAAGACAACCTGGGCGACACCCGTTGAGACGCTAATTGTAGCGCTGACCGTGGCGGTTCCGGCGATATTGCCTGAACGCAGCGTGCCAGTGAAGACTCCGCCCTCAACGACCGTTTCTAACGTGCGTTGTCCATTAATCTGGCCGAGACTGGTCTCCAAGTACATGGTCTGCGGCTCGGCCAACAACTCGCCTTCCTTCGAACGCACTGTGACGGTGAATGGGGTGTTCTCGCCGCCTACCATGAGTTCCGGCTGGTGGATGTCGACGTGAATGTCGAACGGATCGACCGCTTGGATAGGCAGATCGATCAGGGCGGCGCCGACCTGGACGCGCAGGATATAGTCGCCGGGTTGTTTTGGCGCGCTAAAGGGAAAGGAGACGTTGCCTGAGGCGTCTGTCAGGGCGCGCTGTGCGGCGGCGACCGCTGTTAAACCGGGCGCGGCTAAAATTTGCAGATAGACGACGGCGCCTTGGACGGTCAAACCCGACGCCGCGACCTGAATGCCCAGTTCAAGCGGATCGCCTGTGACAACCGGGTCGAATCCGGCGGGCGTGGCGCTTAGCGTCAGCCCACTGGACGCAGCCAGCAGGGCGGCGTACATGTCGATGCGCCCCGCGCCGAGATAGATGTCACTGCCGGGAAACGACGCGGCGTTGGCGTCCACAGCCGTCGCGGTCATCAGCGCGACCAGGTCATTCGTAGACAGGTCTGGGCGGAGGCTGCGCAGGAGGCCGAGCAGCGCGCTGACGTGGGGTGTGGCCATGCTCGTGCCGCTCATGCTATGAAAGGGCCGAAAGGGAAGGTCGTGGTAAAGGCTGAGCACATCTACGCCGGGCGCAGCCACGGTCACCTGCGGGCCGAAATTGCTGAAAGAGGCGCGTTGGTCCATTGCGTCGGTGGCGGCGACGGCGACGGTTTCGGGGTAGGCGGCGGGCCACAATACACTGGACGAGTAGTTGCCGGTAGCGGCGACGATAATCAGGCCGGCGGCGTTTGACACTTGGATCGCGTTGTGCAGGGCGAATGAGGGTCCGCCCGTCAGGCTCAGGTTGATGACAGACATCCTCATCATTGTGGCGTAGTCTAGTGCATCAATGAGGTCGGATTCAAATCCGCCGCCAAACGCGTCCAGAATGCGCAGAGGGGCCACGCGTACGGCACGGCCCGCGCCGGAGACGCCGACGCCGTTGCCGGTCGTTGCGGCGATTGTGCCGAGGACGTGCGTGCCGTGACCGTGCGGGTCCTCGGGCGTATTGTCGCCAGGGTCATCAAGAAAACCGCGGCCGACCCAGTCCCAGCCGTGGATGTCGTCCACGTAGCCATTGCCGTCGTCGTCTACGCCCGGCAGGCCGTTGGCTTCCGCCTGGTTGACCCATAGGTTGATCGGGGAGAAATCAGGGTGGAAGGGAGTGTAGCCGCTGTCGATGACGGCGATGACGATATCCGGGTCGCCGTGGGTGATGTTCCAGGCTTTGACCGCTTCGATCTTATGCAAAGCCCATTGTTCGTTGAAACGCGGATCGTTAGGCACGGGTTCGTCATGGGGCGGCTCAACTGCAATATCTGCGGCATAGACGCGGCCATCCGGCTCGACATAGCGCACTAACTCGGAGCGGGCGGCGAGATCGTCGCCTCTAGCAGCGAGGAAAGCCGATGCACCGGCGGCGGTGACGGGCATGAGCGCCTCTGCCACGCCGAAGCGCGGCCAGTAGCGACCGAGGACGAGGCCCTCTGCTGCCAGGACAGCCGCCACCTCTTCTCGCGGCGCGCCGGCTGTGACGCCGACAAGGAAGCGATCGTCCGCTGCTTCTTCTGAGGCCTGGGCGGCGCTGTCTGGCTGCTGCGCATAGGCGTCAGGCGTAGACGCAAGCAGCAGGATAACTGCCAGCAACAACAGGAGCGGGCGCTTATGGGCGGTTAGAAAGACCGTCGGGTTCATCTGCTACATCTTTCTCAGTCAGCAAACGGCGGCAAATTGGTCCTTGCGCCGGCACGCCCCTGTTTGGCTAACTGCGACCATGATAATACTACAGAATTGCGAAAATGGATCCTGCGGATTTCGTGCACATCTTTGCTCGTAAGTATAGGCGAAATGTGGGCCATTCCTGACAGCGGCTGCCGCATCGCGCTTATGCGGTACAATAATGAGAATAGCCTGCGCGGCGGGACGTGTGAAACTCGGCGGGCGGCCGCACAAGTCCGTGACATGCCCAGAGGGCGCGCCTGTGTAGAAACGATTGGCAGCGACGACGTGTTCCGGTAACTGGGGAATGATTGGGCATCGGAGACCAAGCGTCTATGTCTGAAATTACGGTGCGGGGGGCGCGGCTCCACAACCTCAAAAACATCTCCTTCTCGATTCCAAAAAACTGTCTAGTGGTCTTGACCGGCGTGTCGGGATCGGGGAAGTCGACCGTGGCCTTCGATATGCTGCACAAAGAAGGCCAGCGGCAGTATATGGAATCGCTGGGGATGGTGACTTACGAGAGCCGCCCGCCCGTGGACGAAATCCGCGGGCTTTCGCCGTCGATCAGCGTGGACCAGCGCAACACCAACCGCTCGCCGCGCTCAACGGTCGGGACCGCAACCGAGGTCTATACCTATCTGCGCGTGCTGTTCGCACGCGCGGGGCATCGCCCGTGCTCGCGGTGCGGCGCCGATGTGCTGTCCGAACATAGGGCAGATGAGGCGACGGGCGGCATCTGGATGGACGACGAGGAAGGCGAGCCGGAAGAGATTGTGCATTGCCCCCACTGCGGCGCGGCGCTGCCTGCGCTGGGCATGGCGTCCTTTTCGTTCAATAAACCCGACGGGGCTTGCCCGACCTGTACCGGGTTGGGGACGGTCTACAGCGCTAACCTATCGCGCATCCTCGACGAAGACAAAAGCCTAGTCGAAGGGGCGGCGCTTGTGTGGGATCCGCGCATTGTCGACCGCTACATCGCAACCTTGCAGGCAGCCGGGCGTCACTACGGCTTCGACTTGGACCCGACGGTCCCGGTTCGCAGCTTGGGCCAAGCCCAACGCGATCTGCTGCTGTACGGGGTCGATAGTCCGGAATTTGGACGCCATTATCCCCAGGCGGAACCGCCAGAAACGGTGGCGAAGGGCCGCTTCGAGGGCGTGGTCGCCAACGTGATACGCCGCCATGCCGAACACGCTACTGGCGAGAATACCGGCTATGTGGAGAAACTGGAACAACTGCTGGCATTGCAGACCTGCCCTGATTGCGAGGGGACGCGCCTGCGCGCTGAGGCGCGCGCGGTGACGGTTGCGGGGTTGACGATCGTCGATGTGTCGCGGCTGTCGCTGGAGCAGCTAGCCGGGTGGGTCGCCGGTCTACAAACTGCGTTGCCCGCTGAGGACCGGCGGATCGCAGAGCCGATTGTGGCCGACTTGCAGGAGCGCGTCCGGCGGCTGGTAGATACCGGCTTGGGCTACCTGACGCTCGACCGTGCGGCGCCGTCGCTGTCGGCCGGCGAGGCGCAGCGCTTGCGACTGGCGGCGTTGCTTGGATCCGGGCTTACCGGCGTTCTCTACGTGCTGGATGAGCCGACGATTGGGCTGCACACGCGCGATAACCCGCGGCTGATCACGATGTTGCGTGGGCTGCGCGACCTGGGCAATACCGTGCTGGTCATCGAGCACGACCTCGACATGATCGCCGCGGCCGACTGGGTAGTCGACTTTGGGCCGGGCGGCGGACGCTTCGGCGGAGAGATCGTGGCTGAGGGTCCGCCGGCGACCGTAGCCCAGACGCCGTCGTCGGTCACCGGGCAGTATTTGACCGGCGCGGCGCGCATCCCAGTCCCTTCCGCCCGCCGTCGCGTTACCGGCAAGGGGTTGACCATCCACGGGGCGCGCGAGCACAACCTGAAGAACATCACCGTGTTTTTCCCGCAGCGCACGCTGACGGCTGTCAGCGGCGTTTCCGGTTCGGGCAAGTCCTCGCTGATGTTCGACATACTGGATCGGGCGGCGCGGCAGCGATTCTTCGGCGCGGCTGCCCAGCCCGGCGAACACGACGGCATCGACGGCTGGGCGCATTTCGATAAGGTGATCACCATCGACCAGAGCCCTCTCGGCCGCTCGACGCGCTCGAACGCAGCCACCTATACCGACGCCTTCACGGCCATCCGTGCGATATTCGCCGCGCAACCGACGGCGCGTGAACGGGGCTTAACCGCGCAGCACTTTTCGTTCAATGTGCCCGGCGGGCGCTGCGATCGATGTGAGGGAGCCGGAACGCTTGCCGTGGAGATGCACTTCCTGCCGGATGTGCAGGTGCGCTGCCCGGTTTGTCATGGGCGACGTTTCAAGCGCGACGTGCTGGCAGTGAAGTATAGGGGCTACGACATCGCCCAGGCGCTCGACCTGACCATCGAGGAGGCGTTGGCGGTCTTTCTCGACGTGCCCGCGGCCAAGGCGCGCTTGTCTCTGATGACCGAGACGGGCCTGGGTTATCTGCAACTAGGCCAGCCTGCATCGACCTTTTCCGGCGGGGAAGCGCAGCGCGTGAAGTTGGCGAGGGAGTTGGCGCGGCGCTCGACCGGCCGCACGCTCTACCTGCTGGACGAGCCGACCACCGGCTTGCATCCGGCGGACACGGCTCATCTGGTTTCGTTGCTGCAGCGTTTGGTCGATGCGGGCAATACGGTTATCGTGGTCGAGCACAACTTGGACGTGATCAAGTGCGCCGACTGGGTGATTGACCTCGGCCTGGAAGGCGGCGAGGCTGGAGGCGAGATCGTCGCCGAGGGCGCGCCTGAGACGATCGCGGCCAGCTCGCAGTCGATCACGGGGCGGATGCTGCGCAGTCGGCTACACGTCGGACGCTGAACGTGACATAAGAGAGGGTGGGCGACGAAGGATGCGCTTAACTCGCCGGCACTTTCGGGCGAGGCTTTTTTGACGCAGGCAAGGCCAAGATTGTACCATGTTGGCTATAGATCGCCCCACACCCATCCCCATACTCCCAGAAGCCAGTCAGGAGATGTAGAATCATGGATCAGAGCAGCTTAACCTGGATCGAAGAGGAGATGGCACGCGCGCGTGAGGCCGGGCTGCTGACGACAATTCGGACGATCGAGTCGCCTATGGACGGCCGGGTGACGATCGACGGGAAGCGGCTGCTGAACTTCTGCGCCAACAACTATCTCGGCCTGGCGAACCATCCGCGCCTGGCGGCGGCGGCGAAGGAGGCCATCGACCGTTTCGGCATCGGCCCCGGCGCGGTGCGCACGATAGCCGGTACGACGTCGCTGCACGTTGAACTGGAGCGCAAGTTGGCCGAGTTCAAAGGGGCTGAGGCTTGCATCACCTTCCAGAGCGGGTTTTCGGCCAATCTGGCGACTATTCCGGCGCTGGTCGGGCCGGAGGACGTGATCTTTTCGGACGAACTGAACCATGCCAGCATCATCGACGGCTGCCGCCTGAGCCGGGCTAAGGTGGTGCGCTATGCGCATTGTGATGTGGCGGACCTGCGCCGCAAGGCGGCGGAGGCCGGGCCTTATCGCCGCGGGCTGATCATCACCGACGGCGTGTTCAGCATGGACGGCGACATCGCGCCGCTGGATGAGATATGCGAGGCGGCGGAAGACCTGGGGCTGCTGCTGATGGTGGACGACGCACACGGCGAAGGCGTGTTGGGCCGCGGCGGGCGCGGTATCGTGGATCACTTTGGGCTGCACGGCCGCGTGCATGTGGAGGTGGGCACGCTGAGCAAGGCGTTCGGCGTGGTGGGCGGGCTCGTCACCGGCGCAGCGGTGATCGTCGAATGGCTGCGCCAGCGTGGACGCCCGTTCCTCTTCTCCAGCGCCATGACCGCGCCGGACGTAGCGGCTTGCATCGAGGCGGTGAATGTCCTGAGCGAGTCGACGGAACTGGTCGACCGGCTGTGGGACAACGCCGCCACGCTGAAGGAGGGCATGCGCAGTCTGGGCTTCGACATCGGCCACAGCCAGACGCCGATCATCCCGGTGATGTTGGGCGAGGCGCCGTTGGCCCAGGCTTTCAGCCGCAAGCTGTTCGAGGCGGGCGTGTTCGCCACGGCGATTGGCTATCCGACCGTGCCGATGGGCAAGGCGCGCATTCGCGTGATGAACTCGGCCGCGCACAGCCGCGAGGATTTGGAAGAAGCGCTCGACATCTTTGCTGCGGTGGGACGAGAGCTAGGCGTTCTATCCGGCTGACGGGCTGCGATGTACAGGCGAGCAAACATAAGCATCAACCGGATCGGAGAGGGTTCATGCGCAAGCGTGTAGTGTTGATTACGGGGGCGAGCGGGGAGGTCGGGCACGCCTTGATCCGTGAACTGGCGGAACAGGGGAACAGCCATTTGTTGACGCTCGACCTGCACGCGCTGCCCGCGGACGTCGCCGCGTATGCGCACCACATTCAGGGCGATTTGCTGGATGCGCACCTGTTGGGCCGGCTGGTGAGCGAGTACGAGATCGATGTGATCTACCACCTGGCTGCGCTGTTATCGACGCGCGCCGAGATTACGCCGGAGATGGCGCATCAGGTGAATGTGGAGGGGACGCTTTCGCTGCTGAAGGTGGCGGCGGAACAGAGCCAGTGGCGCAATCAGTCGATCCAGTTCATCTTCCCCAGTTCGGTTGCGGTCTATGGATTGCCGGACCGGGAGAGCAAAAACCTATACGCGCGGGTGCGTGAGTTTGAGTGGAATCAGCCGCGCACCATGTACGGCTGCAACAAGCTGTATTGCGAGATGCTCGGTTCGTATTTTAGCCGTCACTACCGGCAACTCGCGGCGCAGAAGCCAGTGACGATCGATTTCCGTTGCGTACGCTTTCCCGGCCTGCTCAGCGCCTTCACCTTGCCGTCCGGCGGCACGAGCGACTACGGGCCGGAGATGGTGCATGCGGCGGCGCAGGGCAAGCCCTACTCCTGTTTCGTGCGCGAGGACGCGCGCATTCCCTTCATGGCCATGCCGGACGCCGTGAATGCCTTGCTCCAGCTTGGCCATGCGCCGCTAGAGAGGCTGACGCGCCAGGTGTACAACGTCACGAGCTTCACCGTGTCCGCCGGTCAGATACGCGACCGGGTGATGAGCGCGTTCCCTGATGCGGATATTTGTTTTGTGCCGGACCTGAAGCGCGAGGCGATCATCGACAGTTGGCCCGGCAACCTCGACGACAGCGCAGCGCGGATGGACTGGGACTGGGCGCCGCAGTACGATATCGACCGCACCTTTGACGAGTACCTGATCCCAAACGTACGCGAGCGCTATCGCCGCACAGCAGCCTGACCGGCGCGACAGGATCGATTTGATTTCGTGGAGATAGCAGGGAGGAGACTATGGCAGAGACAATCCGCGTGGGCGTCATGGGGCTGACCCATGACCATGTATGGGAGAATCTGGCGGAGTTGGGCGCAACAAAGCTGGGCCGGCTGATCGCGGCTGCGGACCCGAACGCCGAGCTGCTGGAGAAGGTGCGCCAGGAAACCGGCTGCTCGCAGACGTTCGAGTCCTATGCGGACATGCTGGACGAAGTTGAACTGGATGCCGTCTATATCTATGCGGACAACGCCACCGGCGCCGACTTGGCGGTGATGGCGGCGAACGCGGGCCTGCATGTGATGGTGGAGAAGCCGATGGCGTCCACGCTGGAGGGCGCGGTGGCGATGCTCGCGGCGGCGCGTTCGGCTGGCAAGCTGCTCATGGTAAACTGGCCGTTTGCATGGTGGCCCGGCCTGCAGAAGGCGATGGCGATGGCGCAGGGCGGTGAGATCGGGCAGGTGTTCAGCACGCGGTATCGCTCGGCGCACGCCGGCCCCAAGGAGCTGGGCTGCACGCCGTACTTCTATGAGTGGTTGTATGACGAGGAACTGAACGGGGCGGGCGCGCTGATGGACTACTGCTGTTATGGCGTGGCGCTGGCCCGCTATCTATTGGGCATGCCCAGCCGGGTGATGGGCATGGCGGGCCATCTGCTCAAGGACTATGTGACCGTGGACGACAACGCAGTGATCACGATGCAGTGGCCGCGGGCGATGGCGGTGTCCGAGGCGTCCTGGACGCAAATCGGGCATCTCACATCGTACCAAGCTGTGATCTACGGCAGCGAGGGAACCATCGTGATCGAGCCGGGCGTGAACGGCCGCGTGCTGCTGGCGACGCGAGAGCACGAGGACGGCGTCGAGGTGGATGTGCCCGCGTCGCCGCCGCACATGACCAGCCCGTCGGCCTATTTCCTGCATTGCATCGCCAACGATCTGCCTATCGAGGGGCTCTGCGCGGCGGAGGTAGGCCGGGATGCGCAGGAGATACTGGAGGCCGGGTTGATCTCGGCGCTGGACGGCGCGGCGATCTCGCTGCCGCTGCCGGTGTATTAGCGGGAAGATGTGCGTATGATTCGGATCGGCATCGTGGGGTGTGGGCGCATCCTCAACGCTCACCTGCAGGGGTATCTGAAGCTGCGGGCGGCGGGCGTCGACAACTTCCGCATCACCGCGCTCGTGGCGCGTAATCCGGAGGATGCGCTGATGTTCCGCCGCCGGGGCGAAGGGCCGGAGCCGCGGCCATCGACGCTGCCGCCGGAGTCGGGTGATCCGCTGGCCGCGCCGCATACCTATGTGAGTGACTTTCAGGACGACGCGGACGTCGCGATCTTCACGGACTACGTGGAGATGCTCGAAAGCGGCGTTGTGGATGCGGTCAACGATTTCACGACGTTGGCGCTGCATCACCAGGTGGCAGAGGCGGCGCTGCTACATGACAAGCACCTGCTGACGCAGAAGCCATTGGCGATCTCCGTGGCGGCGGCGAGGCGCATGGTCGACTTGGCACGCGAGAAGGGGTTAACGCTGGGCACGTTTGAGAACGTGCGCCAGGCGCCCTATACACGGGCGGCAGGCTGGGCGATGCGCCAGGGGCTGATCGGCGAGCCGCAGATGGCGATCGCGGGCTCGTTAGGCGGGTTGTGGTCACCGGACAGGGTGGTGGCCGATACGCCGTGGCGTCACCGCAAGCTGCAAGCGGGCGGCGGGGGATCGATTGACATCGGCGTACACCAGTTCCACCTGCTGCGTTACGTGTTCGGCGAGGTCGCCTGGGTGAGCGCTGCGGCGCGCACGTTTGAGCCGGTGCGCTATCGCCGTGACGCTGCGGGGAACGTGATCGAGACGATACACGCCGACGTGGACGACACCTACCTCGCCACAGCGGGCTTTGAGAACGGCGCGTTGGGGCAGTTGCTCTGGTCGTGGGGGGCGCGCGGCGAGCCGTTGGAGATTCCGGGGACGCCCGTCTTCTATGGCAGCGAGGGCTGCATTAAGGGTGGCGAGTTGATCGGCGAAAGGGGGGCGCGCGCCTCGCTTGTGGAAACGTTTGAGCAGTCGCTCGACGCCGCAGCGCTCGAGGCTTACTTCCCTCTCGGCCTCCACGATCTGTTTGCGATCCAGCAGTTGGACTGGCTGCGCGCCGTCGAGCAGGGCACGGACCCGGAGACAAGCGGCCGCGAGGGGCTGCACGACTTAGCCTGCGCCTACGCGCTGTTGGAGTCGTCGGCAGCTGGGAGGCGGGTGACGCTGCGCGAGACGCTGGACGGCTCCGTGCGCGCGTACCAGGCGGAGATAGACGAGCATTACGGGCTGTAGCCTATTGGCGGCACAGTTCCGTGCAGAATTGAATTGGCAAACAACCGAAAGAAGGACATGAAACGTGGCAGAACTATTGAAGGTGGGCGTGATTGGCGTGGGCGGAATCGTGAAGGTGCATATGCCGGGTTGGCACGCGTCGGAACACGCCGAGGTCGTGGCGGGCAGCGACGTGGCAGGCGATGTGCTGGAGACATGGGGCAGAATTCATGGTGTAGAGAAGCTGTACACGAATCCGGCAGACCTGATCGCTGACCCGGACATCGACATCATCGACATCTGCACGCCGAACATGTATCACACGGACATGGCAGTGGCGGCGCTGGACGCGGGCAAGCACGTGATCTGCGAGAAGCCCCTGGCCCCCACACCAAAGGACATCCGGCGCATGATCGAGGCGCGCGACCGTTCGGGCAAGTTGCTGATGACGGCGCAGCACTTCCGCTTCAAGGGCAGCTCGCAGGCGATGAAGCGCGAGTTGGAAACGGGCGCTCTGGGCGACATCTACCATGCGCGCAGTTGGATGATCCGGCGCGGGTGGATTCCGGTGCGGCCCGGTTTCGTGTACAAGAAGAACAGCGGCGGCGGGCCATGCATTGACATCGGCGTGCATATTCTCGACCTGACGTTGTGGTTTATGGGCAATCCGAAGCCAGTTGCCGTGAGCGGCGTGGCGAAGGCGCCGTTGGCGAAGCACGCGGGCGCGTTTAGCATGTGGGGCGGCGCGCTCGTGCCGGAAGATATGGACGTGGAGGATTTCGCCGCAGCGTTTGTGCGCTTCGAGAACGGCGCGACGCTGATCCTCGAAGTTGCGTGGTTGATGCACCACGAGACGACGGGCGAGGACATGCAGATGTGGCTGTACGGTACGGAAGCCGGTTCGCACTGGCCTTCGTGCAAGTTTATGGAGACGAACTACGATACGAAGCAGATGTATAACCGGACCTTGCAGTTGACCGCGGACTCGATGGAACCGCATGCGCTGGAGTGCATCGAGTTTGCGCGCTGCGTGGCTGAAGGGCTGCCGTCGCCCGTGCCCGCGGAGCAGTCGCTGCAGGTGATGTCGATCCTGGATGGCATCTATCGCAGCCAGGACGAGGGGCGCGAGGTGCGGTTGGAGGACTGAGCCGCGGTAAGCGACCAAGACGCGTAAAGTAACAGGACGGTTGCGAGTCTGTTCGCAGCCGTCCTGTTTTGTCATCCGTGACGAGTCAGGCGTCAAGTGAGAAGCGTCTTAGCAGATGCGCGGCAGTTGCTCGCCGACCTGCATGTCCACGAGGCGCGTGGCGCCGATGCCGGTGCGCGCGGTGACGACGCCTGGGTTTTCGGCGGTGACGCTGCCGATGATGGCGGCGTTGCGGCCCAGGGGATGCGCGTGCATGGCGGCGAGGATCTCCTCGGCGGATTCGGGCGGCACGATGGCGGCAAGTTTGCCCTCGTTGGCAACATAGAGCGGGTCGAGACCGAGCAGCTCGCAGGCGGACCGCACCGGCTCTGTCACAGGCAGCTTGCGCTCGTCGAAGGCGATGCCGACGCCGGAGGCTTGCGCAATCTCGTTGAGCGTGGAGGCGAGACCGCCACGCGTCGGGTCGCGCAGCACATGGATGTCGCGGGTCACCTCTAGCAGGGCGGCGACGAGGCCGTTGAGCGCGGCGCTGTCGCTCTGGATCACCGTATCGAACTCGAGGCCGGCGCGCATGCTCATGATGGCGATGCCGTGATCGCCAATCGTGCCGCTGATGATCACCACGTCGCCGGGGCGAGCGCGCTGGGGGGAGATGTTAACGCCTTCCGGGATCAGGCCGATGCCGGCGGTGTTGATGTAGACGCCGTCGCCGTGGCCTTTGTCCACGACCTTGGTATCGCCCGCCACAATAGAGACGCCGGCAGCGGCGGCGGCTTCACCCATGCTCTGGGCGATGGCGCCTAGCAGCGAGAGATCCATCCCCTCTTCGAGGATGAAGCCGGTGCTGAGGAATAGCGGCGTGGCGCCGGACATGGCGATGTCGTTCACCGTGCCGTTGACGGCTAGTTCGCCGATGTTGCCGCCGGGAAAGACAAGCGGGCGCACCGTAAATGTGTCGGTGGAGAAGGCGAGGCGCGCGCCGTTGAGGGATAGCTCGGCCGCGTCACCCAGGTTTGTGAGCACGGGGTTGGAGAAGGCGGGCATGAAGAGATGCTCGACCAACTCGGCCGAGAGCTTGCCGCCGCCGCCGTGACCCATGATGATATTGGGGTGGTTGCGCAGCGGCACGGGGCATGTCCAACCAGTGATGTCGAGCGGCGTTGCGTTGTCTGATGGCATGGCGTACTTGTCCAATAGAAGCCGGGCGGTTAGGCGCGGGCGGATTCGGTCAGGTTGATGGCGGCGCGGCCGTAACGATAGTAAGCGGCGCAGGCTCCTTCGCTCGATACCATGGTGGCGCCGAGCGGGGTCTGCGGCGTGCATTGCCTGCCGAAGGCCGGGCATTGGTTGGGCTTGAGCAGCCCTTGCAACACCTCGCCGCTGTGACAGAGGGGCGATTCTTGGGTATGGATGCCCGATACGTCGAAGCGGTTTTCGGCGTCGAACTGCGCATACTCGGGGCGCAATTTCCAGCCGCTCTGCGGGATTGTACCGATGCCGCGCCAGGTGCGGTCGGTCACTTCGAAGACCTCGCTAAGAAGCTTCTGGGCGGGGACATTGCCCTCGAAGGTGACGGCGCGCTCGTAGGCGTTTTCCAGGCGCGCATCGCCCGCTTCCAGTTGATGGACGGCGCGGCGGATGCCTTCCAGCACATCGAGCGGCTCGAAGCCGGTGACGACGATGGGCGTGTGGAAGCGCTCGACCAGGGGAGCGTATTGCCATGTTCCCATGACGCTGCACACATGGCCGGCGGCCAAGAAGGACTGGACGCGGTTGCTGGGCGAGGTGAGGATGGCCTCGATGGCGGGCGGCACAAGCACGTGCGAAACGAGCATGGAGAAGTTGTCCAAGCCCAGGCGTTTGGCCTGCGCCACGGCCATGGCGTTAGCCGGCGCGGTGGTTTCAAAGCCGATGCCGAAGAAGACGACCTGCCGGTCGGGGTTCTTGCGGGCTAACTGAAGCGCGTCGAGCGGCGAGTAGACGATGCGTACGTCACCGCCTTCGCTCTTGACGCGGAACAGGTCCTTGTCGCTGCCGGGCACGCGCAGCATGTCGCCGAACGAGCAGAAGATCACGCCCGGCTGGGCAGCGATCGCCAGGGCCTTGTCGATTATCTCTAGGGGCGTGACGCAGACGGGGCAGCCGGGGCCGTGGATCAACTCAACCTTTGCGGGCAGGAGTTGGTCGATGCCGTTGCGGATGATGGAGTGCGTTTGGCCGCCGCACACCTCCATGATGGCCCAGGGCTTGGTAACGGTGCGGCGGATGTCGTCCAGCAGCCGTTGGGCCAGGTCCGGGTCGCGGAATTCTTCGAGGTACTTCATGCCGAACTCGCTTCGGCGTCCGCCGCTCCGAATTCTTCTTCGATAAAGCCGATTTGGTTAAACAACTCCAGAGTCTCTAGGGCGGACTGTTCGTCTAGCTTGGTGATGGCAAAGCCGACGTGGATGATCGTATAGTCGCCGAGTTCAACTTCGGGCACGTAGGCGAGGCAGGCTTCTTTGGTGAGACCGCCGAAGTCGACTTTGCCCATGCGGATGCCGTCGGATTCGTAGATTTCGATGACTTTGCCGGGTACGCCAAGGCACATGGTGGGTGGTCCTTTCAGAATCTATACGGCATGAATCATGTTTCGGGTGTCATGTGAGACGGTTATGGTTCACGAGTCATGCGTCACGAGTCATGTAGTGGGCTACGAGCGCTTGGCCCAGGGCAAGCCCGCCGTCGTTGGCGGAAATGCGCAGGTGCGTCAGCGTCGTGAAGCCGCTCTCTTGCAGTCGATCCAGAACAGCTCCGAGCAGGAGCACGTTTTGGAATACGCCGCCGCTCAGGGCGACGACATTGAGCCCGCACCGGTCTCTTGCCGCCAGGCAGGCGTCGCGCACGATGTCGGCGATGGCCTGGTGGAAGCGGAACGAGATCGCGCCAGGCGCAGTTCCGCCAAGCACGTCCTGCACCAGTTGGCGCAGCAAAGGACGCGGATCGATCTCGAATTGTACTTCAGAAATGCCGGATTGCAAGCTTTGCGGCGAAACCGGGCGGACGGCGCCGGTCAAGCCGTAGGGCGCTAAAGCGTCGTCTGCGGCGAGCGTCTCGAACTCCATAGCGGCCTGCGCTTCGTAAGTGACGATCTGACGCACGCCGGCCAGCGAAGCTGCTGCGTCAAATAGACGGCCCATACTGCTGGTTGGCACGGTGTTGAGGCCGGTTTCGAGCTGGCGTTTGAGGATGCGCCGTTCTTCGGGCGGGCAGGCGGCGACGGGCGGCAGCGCCTCGTTCCATTCGATGCCCGCGGCCCACAGGTGCGCCAGGGCAGTACGGTAGGGGCGGCGTATGGCCGCGTCGCCGCCGGGCAAGGGGGCAGGGTGCAGGGCGCCGATGCGCTGGAATGCGCCATAGCTAGCCAGGAGGATTTCCCCGCCCCAGATCGTGCCGTCCGTGCCATAGCCGGTCCCGTCGAGCGCGACGCCGATCACGCGCTCGTCCGCGCCGAGGCCGTGTTCGGCCATGACGCCGGCAATGTGGGCGTGGTGGTGCTGCACGGCGACGCGCGGCAGGTCGCGCTGCGAGGCATAGCTTTCGGCCCAGCGCGTCGAAAGGTAGGCGGGATGCATGTCGTGCGCGACGGTTTGAGGCTGCACGCGGAAGATGTGCGCAAAGTGCTCGACGGCTGCTTCGAAGGCGTGCAGCGTTTCCAGGTTTTCCATGTCGCCGATGTGCTGGCTGAGGAAGGCATAGCGGTCGTTGGTCAGGCAGAAGGTGTTTTTGAGTTCGCCGCCCACGGCAAGGATTGGCTGTAGGTTGTGCGGCAGGCGGACCGGGAACGGCGCATAGCCGCGGGCGCGGCGGATGGGCAGGGCTGTCTCGCGAAAGACGCGCACCACCGAGTCGTCGCAGTGGATGTGGATGGCGCGGTTGTGCAGCAAGAAGGCGTCCGCCAACGACGCTAGCCGCTCCAGCGCCTCGTCGTCGTCCTTGACGATCGGCTCCTCGGAGAGGTTGCCGGAAGTCATGACGTAGACGCGCGGAGATGCATCGCCCTCGTCGCGCAAGAGCAGGTGATGCAGCGGCGTGTAGGGCAGCATGACGCCGACGGTGAGGTTGCCGGGCGCTACGTGCTCGGAGAGGCGCAGGTCGCAATCGGCGGGGGCGCGCTTGCGCAGGAGGACGATGGGCCGCTCGCGGCTGGTGAGTAGGCGTTCTTCCGCCGGGGTGACGTGGGCAAAGCGGCGCACCGCATCAAGGTCTGCCGCCATCACGGCGAGGGGCTTGTTGCCGCGGCCTTTGCGTTGGCGAAGGGCCAGGAGGGCCGCGTCGTTAGCAGCGTCGCAGGCGAGGTGATAGCCGCCCAGGCCCTTGACGGCGACGATGCGCCCGTTGTCGAGCAAACGTTGCGCCTGGCGCAGGGCGTCGTCGCCTGAAAGCGGCGCGGCTAGGTCGAGGGCGGCGACTTCGGCGCGCGGCGAGGCCAGCAGCGTTAACACGGGACCGCACGCCGGGCAGGCGTTGGGCTGGGCGTGGAAGCGACGGTCGGCGGGGTCCTCGTACTCGGCTTGACAGTCGGGGCACATGGCGAAGGGGGCCATCGTCGTCAGAGGCCGGTCGTAAGGGATGTCACGGATGATGGTGAAGCGCGGGCCGCAGTTGGTGCAGTTGATGAAAGGATAGCGGTAACGGCGGTCGTGCGGGTCGAACAACTCGGCGAGGCAGTCATCGCAGACGGCGACGTCGGGCGAGACGGGCACGAAGGCCGCCGGCTGATCGATGCTATGGCGGATGACGAAAGCGGGCGCGCCGATGTCGCTGTCCTGCGGCGGGGCAGGGATAGGGTGAACATCAAGGCTGTCGATGACGGCGAGGGGCGGCTTTTCGGCAGGCAGCGCGGCCACGAAGGCGTCGAGAACGGTGGGAGGGCCGTAGATCTCGATATCGACGCCGGAAGAATTGTTGAGCACCCAGCCGCCCAATCCGTGACGGACGGCGAGCCCATAGACGAAAGGCCGGAAGCCCACGCCCTGGACAATGCCCTGGATGTGGATTCGCCTTCCGGCCCGATGCGCATCAATCATGATAGAATTTGGCCGCCCGCGCTACACCGCACAGGGGCTTAGCGTTCGCCCGCGACTTGTTCCGCCAGCCAGTCAACCCAGGCGTCCATTCCGTCGCCATGCAGGCCGGAAACCTCGAAGGTCTTCAGGTTGGGGCTGAGCACGCGCACGCCGTGCTTGAAGCGCTCTACGTCGAAGGGGATGTAGGGCAGCAAGTCGACCTTGTTGAGGATCAGCACGTCTACCCCGCGGTACATGGTGGGGTATTTGTAGGGCTTGTCGTCGCCTTCGGGGACGCTGGCGACGAGGACGTTAATGTGCGTGCCGAGTTGGAAGTTGGCCGGGCAGATGAGGTTGCCGACGTTTTCCACGATCATGAGGTCGATGTCGTCCAGAGGCAGTTTGTCGACAGCCGGGGCGAGCATGTTGGCGTCGAGGTGGCAGTTGCCGCCGGTGTTAATCTGGACGACCGGCACGTCGAGCGCGGCAATGCGTTCTGCGTCGATGCTGGTGGCGATGTCGCCGTCGACGTAGCCGATCTTGAGACGGTTGAGAAGCCGTTCGACCGTGCCGGTGATCACGGTGGTCTTGCCCGCGCCTGGCGAAGCCATGACGTTGATGCCGAAGACGCCGGCCGCGTCGAACTTGCGGCGCAGGTCCTCGGCAAGCGTATTGTTGGCAAACAGGATTTGTTCGACGACTGGTATGTTCATGGGTGAAAATTCTTTCGTGAATAGAGAGCCATCATGTATCGCGTGTCACGAGTTGTGAGTAACGAGTCACAAGTCTTGCGTCATGAGTCAGGCGTCAAACAACTTCTATAGCGATGACGGATGACTTCTGACACGTGATTCTTTCATTCCACTTCAATGCTATCAATATATAGTTCCTCACCCCCGTCTAGCACAAGGTCGGGGCTGCCGCATTCGGGGCAGTGGTAATCTTCGGCCTTTTGCAGGACGGCGGAATGGCCGCATGCAGCGCAATGGAATCCGGCTGGAATGCGCTCGAAGACTAACTCGGCTTCTTGGGCGCAGGTGTCTTTGGCGATGATGTTCCAGTAGAACTGAACCGAGTCGTCGACTACGCTGGAAAGCTGGCCGATCTTGACGCGGATCTGGGTGACGCGAACTGCGCCGGCAGCATTAGCATGGCGCAGCGTGATGTCGAGCAAGCTCTGGGTGATGGGCAGTTCGTGCATGGTTCGTTTACCTGGCAAGGACGTGTTCGCTATGATGCACGCCGTCGGCGGAGAGATCGTAGACCCAGAAGGGGTGAGGATACTCGCAGAACGCCGGGACCGTGGCAAAGGTGACGCCCTTGTCGAAGAGGGGCGCCACGCCGCGGTGGTAGTGCCCGCTGAGCACGAGGCGCACGGCGCCGCCGGCGATGATGGCGTCGCGCATTTGCGCCCCGTCGCCATAGGTGTGCGGGTAGCCTTCGTTGCGCTCGGGCCAGACGATGTAATGCTGGACATGAATCTGCGGCGGCGAACCTTCGTCCGCCAGGACGTCCGCGAAGCGGCGGCGTTCGTTGCCTGTACGCAAGGGGACGTTACCCTCGCCTTCGTTGTCCAGGAAAGACACGATGCGATAGCCGGCTACAGTGCGGTCGGCAGGCAGATGCCCGAAGAACTCGCAAAACAGCGCCGGGTGATCGTGGTTGCCATAGACGACGGCGAGCGGACAGGTCAGTCCGTCGAGTAGATCGGCAATCAGCGCCAGGTCGAGGCGAGCTTGCGTCTGGGTTTCTGCATCCGCCAGCGCGTCCAGAGGATAATCGAGCAGGTCGCCGGTCAGGACAAGCAGATCGGGCGAGAGTGCGGCGATGCGCTCTATGGCCTGAGCGAAAAGCTCGGGCATTTCTCTGCTGAGCCGTGTGGGGATCGATGCCGTGCCGGGCAGGTGATGTCGGAGATGGAGGTCGGAAATGTGAACGATGCGGTTCAATGCTGCTTTGCCAAGCCCCCTAGACGAGAGGGCTATGCTCCTCACAGAGATGCCGGCGACACGATAGACAGGCCACGCGCCGACAACCTAGGATGCTTATAAGGTCGCGTCCGGACTGTTTGACAAGCCCATTGGCGTTGTCTATACTAGCCGCTACTATAGCACAGACGCCGGGCTAAGCCCAATGCGAGCGCCAATCCTCATCA
>CAYXRG010000014.1:24858-72343 GCA_964467575.1 uncultured Caldilineaceae bacterium
GGCATATCGCGGTCGTAGGCGAATGCGTCACCGCCGGTTGCGCGCGGGACTGCGGCAGATACGCATGCGCTACTCTTATCCCTTCCTATGCAGTGTGATTGCCAGAACCAGGAGAGCCCGATGGTAGACCACGACAGATTGATGGAGAAATGCCACGCCGCTATGGACTTTGCGAGCCGGCAGGTGCGTGCGCTGATCGAGACGCATCCGGACTTCTTTCCAATGTACACGCAGGGCGGCAAGTGGCGGCATGAGGGCGAGGCGTGGACCAATTGGTGCGAAGGCTTCCTCGGCGGGCAGATGTGGATCCTGTACGGCCATACCGGGTCGCCGTATTGGCGCAGGCAGGCGGAGCATTACGCGCGCTTGGTGGAACACCGCAAGACGGATCGCACTGTGCATGACCTGGGCTTTCTGTTCTGGTCAACGTGGAAGCGCTGGTACGACCTGACGCAGGACCCTGCTGTCAACGAGGTGGTGATCGAGGCGGGGCGGACGCTGGCGCTGCGCTTCAAAGAGAAGGGACGCTATCTGCGTTCGTTTGTGGCGGAGGATAGCCTCTTCATCGACATCATGATGAACGTCGGCATCATCTACTACGCGGCCCAACAGACGAGCGACCTCGACCTGCGGCGCATAGCAGACGAGCACTGCTTGACGACGCGGCGCACGCTGGTGCGCGGAGACGGCAGTACGGCGCATGAAGGCATTTTCGACCTGGCGACTGGCGAGTTCCTGCGCCAGAGCACGCATCAGGGCTGGCGCAGCGATTCGGCCTGGGCGCGCGGTCTGACCTGGGCGCTGTATGGTTATGGCACGGCTTATCAGTTTTCCGGGGATGTGCGCTTCCTACAGACGGCAGAGCTATGCGCCAATTTCTATATCGAACACACGCCGCCCCACGGTGTTCCCCCCAACGACTGGGACGAGCCGTTGCCGGCGCACCCGTATGAGAGCTCGGCGGCAGCGATTGCGGCGAGCGGCCTGTTCAACCTGGCGAAGTTGACGGGCGACCCGGCGCGGGCGCGGCTTTACCATGATTATGCATTGCAGATCCTCGACACGCTGACTGGGCCCGAATTCCTGGCGAATGAGACGCCGGGCTGGGAAGGCGTGCTCAGACACGGCATGTACCATGAGCGCAAGGGGCTGGGCGTGGACGAAAGCGTGATGTGGGGCGATTACTTCTTTCTGGAGGCTGTGAACAAGGCGCTGGGCCATGAGTGAGCGGGTTGCGTTGGTGACGGGGGGGAGCCGCGGCATCGGGCGCGGCATTGTGCTGGCGCTGGCACGCGCCGGATGGACCACGGTCGTCAACTACCACAGCGCGGCGCAAGCGGCGAAGGAGGTCGCAGCTGAGGCGACCGCCTTGGGAGCGAAGGCAGCGGTCGTCCAGGCGGACGTCGGCTCTGCTGCGGATCGCGAGCGGCTGGTTCAAGCCGCGCTGGACTTAGGATCGCTGGAGTTGCTCGTCAATAACGCAGGCATGGCCCCGCGCCAGCGCGCCGATCTGTTGCAGATGAGCGAGTCAAGCTACGACGAGGTGATGAACGTGAACCTGCGCGGGCCGTTCTTTTTGACGCAGCGCGTGGCTCACGCCATGATCCAGCAAGTGGAGGCCGGCGCAGGCGGCGCGCCGAAGATCATCAATATCGGCTCGGTCAGCGCCTATGCCAGCAGCACGAACCGGGGCGAATACTGCATCTCGAAGGCGGGCGTGGCGATGATGACCGCGCTCTTTGCGGACAGGCTGGCGGAGTACGGCATCAACGTGTATGAGATTCGCCCGGGCATCATCGCCACGGACATGACGAGCGTTGTGCAGGAGAAGTACGACCGCATGATCGACGAAGGGCTGACGCCGATCCGTCGCTGGGGCGTCCCCGACGATGTGGCGCGCGCGGTACTGGCGATCGCTGAGGGCGATTTTCCTTTTAGCACCGGCGAGGTGTTTAACGTGGACGGCGGCTTCCATCTTCGACGTCTGTAGGCGAGGCGAGCAACCATCGTAAGCAGGAAGGGCATTCGATGAAGATTCGACGTGTGGCGGCGCTGAAGACCGCCGAGGCGTTCCGCAAGCATTTACAGGCGATCGGCGTGGACATGCCGTTCGACAAGGAGATGCAATCTGGGCAGGGGGGGCCGCTGGCGCAGCCACTCGACCTGGGGAGGCGACGCATCGGCAACCGTTTCGCCGTGCTGCCGATGGAGGGCTGGGACGGCTCCCCGGATGGAAGACCCACTGACTATGTGCGCCGTCGTTGGCAGCGCTTCGGCACCAGCGGGGCCAAGCTGATCTGGGGCGGGGAGGCGACGGCGGTGCGCATGGACGGCCGCGCCAACCCCAACCAGTTGGTCATCTCCGAGGAGACAACGCCCGATCTGGCTGAACTGCGGGCGCTGCTGGTGCGCACGCATGAGGAGCGCTACGGGCGCAGCGATGACCTGTACATTGGGCTGCAACTGACGCATTCCGGGCGTTTTGCGCGGCCGTATGACAAGCGCAAGTTGGCCCCGCGCATTCTCTACCATCACCCGATTCTGGATGCGCGCTTCGGCATCGACCCGGAGGCGCCGGTGATGACCGACGACGAGATCGAGGAATTGATCGCAGACTTTGTGATAGCGGCCCAACGGGCGCAGCAGGCGGGCTTCGACTTCGTGGACCTGAAGCATTGTCACGGCTATTTGGGGCACGAGTTCCTGACCGCGGTGGACCGCGAAGGCAGGTACGGCGGCAGCTTCGAGAACCGCACGCGCTTTCTGCGCGAACTGGTGGCGGGCATCCGCGAGGCGGCGCCTGGCCTAGACTTCGGCGTACGGTTAAGCGCATTCGACTTCATCCCGTTCGAGCCGAGCGCCGAGGAGAAGCAGGGCGCGCCTGTGAAGTCCGACGAGGGACCGTATCGCTATGCGTTCGGCGGCGACGGCACCGGGGTGGGCATTGACCTAAGTGAGCCGCTTGCATTCTTGGACGTACTGCGCACTCTGGACATCCGGTTGGTGTGCGTTACAGCCGGCAGCCCCTATTACAACCCGCACATCCAACGGCCTGCCTTGTTCCCGCCATCGGACGGCTACAGCCCGCCGGAGGATCCGCTGGCGGGAGTGGCGCGCCAGATCTGGGCGACGGCAGAATTGAAGCGGATGCGGCCCGATTTGGTCTATGTGGGCAGCGGCTATTCGTACCTGCAAGAGTGGTTGCCGCACGTGGCGCAGGCTGTGGTGCGCACAGGCCAGGCGGATTTCGTCGGCTTGGGGCGCATGACGCTGGCCTATCCGGAACTGGCAGCGGATGTATTGGCCGGACGAACGCTCGACCGCAAGCGCATTTGCCGCACGTTTAGCGATTGCACGACCGGGCCGCGCAACGGGCTGATCTCCGGCTGTTACCCGCTGGACGAATTCTACCGGAATCTGCCGGAGTACGAGCATCTGGCGGCGGCAAAGGCGGCGATGTAGCACGTCAGGCGTCACTCGTCACGAGTCATGCGTCAGGGCTTGTTGAGGTGCGCAGAGAGCATTGGCGATTTGGCGGGCGGGCGGTGATGATAGGAAGGGCATGGGATCATAGATGGATTTGAGTGTGGTGGATCATTTGCTGACGACGACGCGGTCGGTGCGTAAGCGGCTGGACCTGGAAAGACCCGTCGAACCCGCTGTGGTGCAGGAGTGTTTGGAGATTGCGATTCAGGCGCCGTCGGGATCGAACCGCCAGGGCTATCACTTCATGGTTGTGACGGACGCGGAGAAGCGTCACCAGGTGGCGTCGTATTATGCGCAGTCCTACCAGGTCTATTATCAGGAGGTGCAAAGCCGGCGCAAGGTATGGAAGGCGGGCGACCCGCGCGGCGAGCGCGCTGACAGGGTGCTCGACTCCGCGACCTATCTGGCGGGCATCCTGCATCGTGTGCCGGTCTTTGTCATACCCTGCATTGAGGGCCGCCCGCAAGATCCTTCGCCGGCGGCGCAGGCAGGATTCTACGGTTCGATATTACCGGCTGCGTGGTCGCTGATGCTGGCGTTGCGTTCACGCGGGCTGGGTGCTGCATGGACAACGCTGCATTTGGCGTATGAGCGCGAGGTGGCTGCTGTGCTGGGTGTTCCCGATAGCATTACGCAGGCGGCGTTGTTGCCTGTGGCCTACTATACGGGAGACGACTTCCGCCCGGCGAAGCGTATTCCGGCAGCAGAGCGTACCTATTGGGATGAGTGGGGCCGCGTTGCGAAGTAGTAGGCCCCCTTGTTGATGGAGGGAGCCGTAGCAGTAATATTACGAAATGCTGCGAGACCGAACCTGCATGCGCATGGCTACATCGAGGATGTTGGCGGGCAGTTAGCGCGGTGCTAGAATGCCTGTGGCGTCAACGTCGACAGCCTCATTGACCCACAGATGGATCCGCAGATTGGTCCATACAAAGACACGCCAACCCATAGGAAGAACCATGAACGACTCCCCGAATTTCCACATGACGCCGGATGAGTTCCGGCAGGCCGGCCGCGCCGTGGTGAATTGGATCGCAGACTACTATGAGCAGATCGAATCGTATCCGGTGCTATCCCAGGTGAAGCCTGGCGAGGTGCGCAGCATGTTGCCGCCGGATCCGCCGCAGGAAGGCGAAACGTTCGAGGCTATTTTGGCCGACGTCGACCGCGTGGTGATGCCCGGCATTACGCACTGGCAGTCGCCCAACTTCTTCGCCTACTTTCCGGCGAACGCATCGGGCCCGGCCATTCTGGGCGATCTGCTGTCGTCGGGGCTGGGCGTGCAGGGTATGATCTGGGCGACCAGCCCGGCCTGCACCGAGGTGGAGACGCACGTACTCGACTGGGTTGTCAAGATGCTGGATCTGCCGGAGAAGTTCCTCTCCAGCGGGGAGGGCGGCGGCGTGATCCAGGATTCGGCGTCTGGCGCTACGCTGTGCGCGATGCTGGCCGCGCGCGAACGCGTCACGGGGTTCGCCTCGAACGAACGCGGCTGCGACGGGCGGCTGATCGCCTATGCCTCGTCGCAAGGCCATTCGTCTATCGAGAAGGCCGCCATGATCGCGGGTATCGGGCGCGGCAACTTGCGCATCATCGACGTCGACGAGAAATATGCGATGCGCCCCGACCGGCTGCAGGAGCAGATTGAGGCGGATTTGGCGCAGGGGTTGGTCCCGTTCTACGTCGCCGCCACCGTCGGCACGACCTCCTCGAACGCGCTCGACCCGCTGCGCGCCATCGGCGAGATCGCCCGGAGGTACGGCCTTTGGCTGCACGTGGATGGCGCTATGTCGGGCACGGCTGCGCTTTGCCCTGAGTTTCGCTACATCCACGACGGGTTGGAACTGGCGGACAGCTATGCTTTTAATCCGCATAAGTGGATGTTCACCAACTTCGATTGCGACTGCTTTTTTGTGGCCGACCGCAAGACGCTGATCAAGACGTTGAGCATTCTGCCCGAATACCTGCGCAACAAGGCCACGGAGTCGGGCGCGGTGATCGACTATCGGGACTGGCACGTGCCGCTTGGCCGGCGTTTCCGCAGCCTGAAGCTGTGGTTCGTGATCCGGCACTACGGGCTGGAGGGGTTGCGCTATCATGTGCGCCGGCATGTGGAGATTGCGCAGGAATTCGTGCGCTGGGTGGAGGAAGACGCAGACTTCGAGCTGGCCGCGCCGGCGCCGCTCAACGTGGCCTGCTTCCGCCACCGCGGGGGCGATGCGATCAATCAGGCGATCATGGACCGCGTCAATGCCGGCGGTGAGATGTACTTGACACATACCAAGTTGGACGACCGCTTGACGCTGCGCATGAGCATCGCTCAGACGAACACGGAGCGCCGTCACGTGGAAAAGGCGTGGCGGCTGATCCGGGAGGCGGCCGCGGCTGTCACATCTGGGCAGACGTAGGCGAGGAGATGTGCGGCGTGTGGAGAATAGCCAGCCGCGATAGTTCGGCAGGAGGAACCGGATGACGAAATCGATGAGTAAGCGCGCCAGGCTGGAAGCGACATTTGCAGGCGCGGAGACGGACCGGCCCGCTGTGGCTTTGTGGCGGCATTGGCCGATTGACGACCTATGGGGCGATGAATTGGCGCGCGCAACGATCACTTTTCAGAAGACCTATGACTACGACTTCATCAAGGTCACGCCGAACAGCAATTATTGCGTAGCCGCGTATGGGGCCGAGGCCTCCTGGCGCGGCAACGAGGAGGGGACCTATCAGTGGGGACCGCGCGTGATTCAAACGGCTGAGGACTGGGCGAAACTTAAGCCGTTGGAGCCGAGGACCGGGCTGCAAGGTGAGGTGCTCGAGGCAAACCGGCTCATCGGCCAGGAATTCGGCGATGAGGTTCCGTTCATCCAGACGATTTTTAACCCGTTATCTCAGGCCAAGAACCTAGCCGGAGACCGATTGATTGCGGATCTGCGCCAACACCCGGACGCGGTGAAGGCCGGGCTGGCTGCGATCACCGAGTCGATCGTGCGCTTCATCGAGGCGCTTAAGTCGACGGGCGCGGCAGGCATATTCTTGGCGATGCAACATGCCAGCTACGATCTGCTCACCGAGGCGGAATACGGTGAGTTCGGTCGCCCGCTCGACCTGCGAATCCTCCAGGCGACCGAGGGGATGTGGTTCCGGCTGATCCACCTGCACGGGACGAACGTGATGTTCGACATGGCGGCGGATTATCCGGCGGAACTGATCAACTGGCATGATACGGAGACGCCGCCCACATTGGCGGAGGCAATGACACGCACGGACAAGGCGCTGTGTGGCGGGTTGCGCCAGTGGGAGACGATGCTGCGCGGCACGCCCGAGTCGATCCAGGCCGAGGCGGACGCGGCGCTGGTCGCTACGGGCGGCAGGCGCTTTGTGCTCGGCACTGGCTGCGTGACGCCGATCACTGCGCCTACGGCGAATCTCGTCGCCGCGCGGCGGGCAGTCGAACCTCGGTAGGCCGGCGGCAAGCGACAGGCTGCGCCGAAGATGCCGCAGACTGTCTGGAGGGTACGATGATGCAGTAACGGGCGCGCCTGATTTTCTGGACGCGCCCGTTCGCGTGAATCGCTCTTTGGCGGAAACTGGACAAGTGCTATACTGTGCCTCGTTTGCCTGAGCACAGAGAGAGGAGCGCACAATGTATGCACGAAAATGCACCGATTATTAGCCGGAGGGGACGTTTCCATCGTCCGGCGCATCTGTTCCGATTGGTCTTGCTGGCAGGGCTGCTGTCGCTGGCGTGCGCAGCCTGCCAACCGGTCCAAGCGGTGAGCGGGGTTGCGCCGGCCGGCGAGGCGGAGTCCGATGTGGTTGTCGTTGCCGAGACGCAGGCGGACATTCAGCCTGCAGGCGTTGCGGAGGTCGCTGGAGCCGACGCAGCGGTAAGCGAGCCGACGGCCCCTCCCGCAGCGATCCTGGACGAGGCGCTGGTCCAGCGCGGGCTGGAAGTCTACCGGGCGCAGTATTGCGGCATCTGCCATGCCTTAGGCGCAGCCGGCACAACAGGCCGGTTTGGGCCTGAGCATGACGGCATGGGCACGATTGCTGAAGAGCGCATCACGGCTGCGAACTATTCGGGCGGCGCGACAAACGCGGAGGAATACTTGTACGAAAGTCTGGTAAAACCTGAGGTTTTCATCGTAGATGGGTATGCAAGCAGTTCGCATAGGATGCCGCCCTATACTCATCTGAGCGAAGAGGACCTGCTTGCGTTAACGGCATTTCTGTTGGCGCAGCAATAACGGCGCGTACACGTACGCACGTATAGTGAACACTGGAGAGAATAACCGTCGTTGCTGACAACGAGGCGAGAGGAACCTATCAGAACCAGAGGCGGCGGAGCGCATGACGCGTTGGTGACATGGGAAATGCCAAGTTGACACAAGGCGATGCTCAGGAAACAGGTTGGACGGTTGCACCTATGTACTTGCCGCTATGCTGCGATGCCGGCTGTGCTCAGTTAGGCGGTTGTCGAAACAGCGCAACACAAAACAGAGTAGTCAAAGGAGAACACACATGATTAAGAGAGCGCTTGTTGCCGGTCTGCTCGTGATCGGCTTGGTCGCTGGGTTGGTCATGCCTGGTGCGGTAGTATTGGCCCAAGACGAAGGAACGGTCGTCGCCGAGGGCCTTAACGGACCGCAGGGCGTGTTGGTCGCGCCGGACGGCAGCATATGGGTCATTGAAGGCGGCGTCGGTGGAGATACCACCATCGAAATGGTGGATCCCGTCAGCGGCCAAGTGGTCGAGGCGATGATGGGCGAGACGGCACGCGTGGTCGAGGTGACGCCGGACGGCGAGCAGAACGTTGCAGCCGTCTTGCCATCCGTGCATGTCGGCGAGGATTTCGTCGGCGGGGCGCGGCTGGCGCTGCTGGATGGCAGACTCTACGCGACGAGCGGCGAATGGCTGGGCGTGTTGGGCGATGAGGCGCTGCCTCTGATGGGCGTCGTCGTCGAGATCGCCGACGGCGAAGCGACGACGGCTGCCGACGTTTGGGAAATCGAGCGGACGACCAACCCCGACGGCGTGCAAGTGCATTCCCATCCGTATGGTCTGGCGGCTGGCCCGGACGGCAACCTGTGGGTGGCGGACGCCGGCGCCAATTCCCTCTTTACGGTTGATCCCGATACCGGCGCTGTGGAGTGGGTCGCTACGTTCGACGCGATGCCCGGCGTCTTCCCGAACCCGAATCGCGGCGGCGAAATGCTGACCGATCCGGTTCCGACCGGCGTGGCGTTTGACGCAGACGGCAACACTTATGTTTCGTTGTTGAGCGGCGCGCCGTTCATTCCCGGTTCGGCTAAGGTGGTGAAGGTCGATGCCGCGGGTGAGGTGAGCGACTATGCCACAGGGCTGACGATGCTCACTGACCTTACGGCCGGGCCCGACGGCAATCTGTATGCGGTGCAGTTCGCCGTATTTACGGATCAAGGCCCGACGCTGAACAGCGGCGCAATCATCCGAATCTCTGAGGGCGACGGCTCGACGCCGGTTGTGGAAGGACTGTCGTTCCCGACTTCGGTTGACTTCGACGAGGCGGGCGACGCCTACGTAACCATCAACGGCGTGGGCGCTCCAGGCTCCGGCGCAGTGGTGATGTTCACCGGCGTGGCTGCGTCCGATGCTGAAGGCGCCGAGGCAGAGGAAGGCGCATCGACTGAGGCGGCGGCCGCGGCGGAGGCGACTGCGGAGCCGGCCGAAGAGGCCGCTGAACCGGTCGCTACTGAGGAACCGGTCGAAGAAGAGGCTGCCGAGGCTGAGGCTACCGAGGAGCCGGCCGAAGAGATGGCCGCTGCACCGGCTGCTACCGAGGAACCGGCCGAGGAGGCGCCTGCGCCTGAGCAACTGCCGGCCACGGGCGGCTTTGCGACGAATCCGGTCGTGATCGCTATTGCCGCTGCGCTAGCGCTGCTGGCCGTGGCGGGGGGCGTGTTGGCGCTGCGCAAGTCGTCTTCGCAGGGGCAGCGCTGACCAAATCTAGTTTGAACAGCCTTAGGAGATAGAACGGCGGCGCCGGATAACAAACCGGCGCCGCTTGTTTTTCCTTCTTAACAGATGGTAATGTCAGGGCGGATACGGGCTCGTCTCCCGATGCTAATCAATGGCGACGACTTGGCCGGTGGCAGCCGAGCGGTATTGCGCTAGTGCGCTCTGTAGAAAGTGGCGACTGCGGCTGAGCGGCACAACCGGCGTCGCGCCGTCAAGGATACAGGCTTCCATCGCCTCTACCTCACATAGATAGGGACTGACGGCCGGGGTGACGATCTTCTCATGCTTGCCGTCGATGGCGGTGAAGGTCATGACGCTCTCGACGCCGTTGACGCCGGGCTTCCACGGTTCCACAATTTCTAGCATGCCCTTATCGCCGACGATGTGAGCCCCCTCGCGAAATGGCGTGCGGAAGCCACTGGATACCTGGGCGACTGCGCCGCCGGCGAAGCGCAGTTGGGCGCGCATGGCGACGTCGACGCCGGTCTCGCCTATGATCTGCTGCGCCCAGACTTCGGCGGGCGCGCCGTCGTCGATCAGCGTGATCGCCAGGCTGTTGGGATAGACGCCCACATCCCACAGCGAGCCGCCCGTCAGGTCGGCGCTGAGGCGGATGTTGCTGCTGTCTGCAGGGGGCAGGTAGAAGTGGAACCAACTGCTGACGGTTTGGATGCGGCCTAGCCGTCCGGAGCGCGCCATGTCAATAGCCGTACGCGTCTGGGGATGGTGCAGGTACATGAAGGCCTCGAAGACGGTGACGCCTGCTGCTGTGGCGGCGTCGATCATGCGGTCCAGTTCGTCGAGCGTGACCGCGGCAGGCTTCTCGATGAGGACATGCTTTCCGGCTTGTGCGGCTTTGACCGTCCACTCGCAGTGCAGCGCGTTGGGCAGCGAGATGTAGACGACGTCGACGTCGGGGTCGGCGAGGAGCGCTTCGTAGCCGCCGTGGGCTTTAGCGATGCCTTTGTCGTCTGCATAGGCTCTCGCTTTGGCTGCGTCGCGACTGGCGACTGCGACGAGCTCGCTGCGTTTGGCCTGGCGGATCGGATCGATCAGCGCATCGTTGATGTTGGCTGTGGAGAGCAGTCCCCAGCGGATCTTGTTCGGCATGGCATTCCTCCTAAGCAGGTTGCGATAGATCGATGCCCCATTGTAATCTGAGAGGGTGAGCGCGCCAATATGCAGTATGCCGAGGAGAAGTGATATCTGATGGCGCAGGCGTGATAGGCGCTTCAGCCAGCTGGCTTTTCAGTAGGCATGCGGGTTGGGATGTGGCCGATAGGAAGCCCGCACCTCATAGATGGGCGCGTGGGTTGTACGAGATTCGTTTGTAATGCGGCGCAGTTCGAGCGCCCTAGAGGAATCAAGATGAAGATCAGCACGGTAGAACAGATGCGGGCCATGGACCAGGCGGCGATTCGGACCTATGGGATCGACGAGGCGCTGCTGATGGAGAACGCCGGGGCGGCGGCGGCGCGGGTCTGGCTGCAAGAGATGGACGGGCGGAATCGCCGCGCGCTGATACTGTGCGGCGGCGGCAACAACGGCGGCGACGGGCTGGTGGTCGCCCGGCATCTGCGCTCTGCAGGCGCGGCGGTGCGAGTGCGAGTGTACGGCGATCCGGAACGCTATGCCGGGGCGGCGAAACTCAATTGGTCGATTGCGCAGAATCTAGGGATTGACATAAGTGTTCTTGGCGAGATCGGCGGACTGGGCGAGGATCTAGCGTGGGCAGGCGGCGTGGTCGACGCGCTGTTGGGTACGGGCATCACACGCGAGGTGGAGGGGCTTTACGCGGAGGTGATTGAGCGGGTGAGGCGCAGCGGGCTGCCTGTGTTAAGCATCGACATCCCATCGGGCGTGAACGGCGACACGGGGCGGGCAATGGGGATAGCCGTACAGGCGGACTACACGGTGACCTTTGGTTTGCCCAAGATCGGCAACCTGCTCTACCCGGGCTACAAATTGGGGGGCAGACTCTTCGTCAGTCACATTTCTTTCCCGCCCGCCTTGACAGAGGACGAAGCGCTGCAGATCGAGGTCAACGCGCCGTTGGCGCTGCCCAAGCGCAACCCAGCCGGGCATAAAGGCTCGTTTGGGCAGGCGCTGTTCATTGCCGGTGCGGCCAGCTACTACGGGGCGCCGTATTACGCGGCGATGTCGTTTCTCA
Organism: uncultured Caldilineaceae bacterium; assembly: GCA_964467575.1. GTDB lineage: Bacteria > Chloroflexota > Anaerolineae > Caldilineales > Caldilineaceae > JASGTU01. The sequence continues at coordinate 36,509 of CAYXRG010000014.1, forward strand.
AGGCGGGCGGGGGCTATGCGCGGCTGGCGACGCCGCGCTCGCTAACCCCGGTTCTGGCGAGCCACGGCGGTGAGATCGTCTACCTGCCACAGTGCGAGACCGAGGCGGGCAGCCTGGCGCTGTCCAATCAGGCGGATCTGCTCGACATAATCGACAAGATGGATTTCGTCGTGATGGGGCCTGGGCTGTCGCTGTATGAGGAAACGCAGCAACTGGTGCGTGAACTGGCGGTGAAGATTGATAAGCCGTTGCTGATCGACGGCGACGGTCTGACCGCGGTGCATCAGGCGCCGGACTGCCTGCGCCTGCGCAGCGCGCCGACGATATTGACGCCGCACATGGGCGAGATGGCGCGGCTCACCGGTCGCTCTGTGCCGGAGATCGAGGCGGAGCCGGTGACGACCTTGCGGACTGTATGCCGCGACCTCAAGGCATTGGTGGTAATGAAGGGGGCGCACAGTCTGGTTGGCTACCCGGACGGGCGCGTTTACGTGAACCTGTCGGGCAACTCCGGCATGGCGACGGCCGGTTCGGGCGACGTGCTGACCGGCAGCATCGCGGCGATGGCCGGGCTGGGACTGCCGGTCGAGGAGGCGGTGCGTATGGGCGTCTTTGTGCACGGCCTAGCCGGTGATCTTGCTGCCTCGGCTATCGGGGAGGACGGCATGACTGCGAGCGACGTGTTGGCCTGTCTGCCGGAGGCGGTCAGGCTGCTGCGCATGCCGGAGGATCTGCCCGCCGGCTATCTTGGGCCGCAAGTCATGTAGGGTTAAGGGGTTGGTGGAGGCGCACTATGTGCTTGGGGTTCCTAAGAGAAGATCCGCGCCTCTAATATTGCGAGATTCTTCAGCTCGCTTACGCTCGCTTCAGAATAACGGACACATTGCGAACACGCTATTTCAGGACATGCCACGAATTGCACGAATAGTTCGAACGAGTCCGAAAGATGCTTCGTGCAATTCGTGGCGCAGAGATGCTGCTGAGGCGTCAACCTCGGCCGAGATACGCCTGTTGCGTGGGCAGGACGATGGCCTCGAGCATGTTTACGTGCAGCGGCAGAGACGCCATCGTGACCGCGGCGGCAGCCAACTCGTCAACCGTCATCATCGGCTCCTGATCTTGATTTCTGTCACTGGCTGCGCGGCGCTCGGTGAGCACGTTGCCGGGGTGTAGCATGCTGGCGACGACGTTGAAGTCGCGGCCTTCGAGCGCCATCGACTTGGTCAGCCCGACCAGGCCGTGCTTGGTGGTGTTGTAAGGCGCGGCGTTGGGGCGGCACATTTGCGCCGAGATGGAGCCGATGTTGATGATACGCCCGCCGCCCTGGCGTTTCATGACGCGCATAGCCTCACGACCGCAGAGGAACGGCCCCGTTAGATTGACATCCAGCACCTTGCGCCAGGTCTCCAGCGTGAGTTCTTCGAGCGGGCCGCCGTCAAACGTCCCCGAGTTGTTGATCAGGATGTCGACGCGGCCGAATTGCTCTAGGGCGGCAGCGAAGAGGGCGCTGACCTGACCCTCGTCGGTGACGTCCGTGGGCGCGACGCGGATGGGCGCGCCAGTGGGCGCCAGTTCCGCCGCGGTCGTTTGCAAGTTCGCGCGGTTGCGAGAGGCGAGGATCAGCGAGGCGCCTTCGCGCGCAAATGCGCGGGCAATACCTTTGCCGATGCCTGTGCCCGCGCCAGTAATAATCGTGACCTTCTCTTGCAGCAGTCCCATTTCCGTTCTTCTCTCCTTGTGTTTCGAGTACGCGCTGCTGCTACCCAATCGCGTCGAGCTTGGCCGTGTCTTCGGCGCTCAGTTCGAGGGTGAGCGAGGCGAAGTTGTCCCGCGCATGCGCCACATCGCTCGTCTTGGGGATGGTGATCACGCGCGGCTGGTCCATTAGCCAACGGAGCCCCACCTGGGCGGGAGAAACGCCGTGACGCCGTGCGATCTCTACGACTTGCGGATGCCGCAGCACGCCGTCTTTGAGCGGAGAATAGGCGGTGAGCAGGATGTCGTGCTCCTGGCAGTAGGCGAGCACGCCGTTCTGCACCGGCTCACGGTGGAGCAGGTTGTAGCGCACCTGGTTGGTCAGGATCGGGGTCTCGGACAGACGCATAGACTGCTCCATGAGCGGCAAGTCGAAATTGCTGACGCCTACATGCTTGACCTTGCCCTCGCGTACGAGTTGGTTGAGGGCGCGGAAGGTGTCTTCGAGCGGGATGGAGCTGTTGGGCCAGTGGATCAGGTATAGGTCTACGAAGTCGACGCCGAGACGGCGCAGGCTGCCGGCGCAGGAGCGCAGCACGTCATCGTAGCGCAGGTGTTCGGGCGATACTTTGGTCGTGATGAAGAGATCGTTGCGGTCGTAGCCTTTGATCGCCTGGCCGACCAGCTCCTCGGTGTGCGTCGCGCCGTACCCTTCGGCGGTGTCGATGTGGGTGTAACCCATGTCGATAAACTGGCGCATGGCCGCGACCAGTTCCTTGTCGTGCGAGCGGTCTGCGCTGGATGCGCCGCCCATCTGCCAAGTGCCAAAGCCAAGAAGCGGAATTCGCAGGCCGTTCGGCAAGGTTTCGTAGATCATTTGATTCCTCCTTAATTGGGCTTTCTCAACTCTACGGGTGTGCTCGGCTAGCGTGTTGATGGCCGTCAATCGTCTAAATGAACTCAGCCAGATGCACTCGCCGATTTCTCCCATCTCAAGAAAGCCAACACGCGTGCCTGGTTGTTTACGAACCTATGTACATCTGCTTAATTATACTGTATTATCATGACCCGATAGCCAAACAGGCAATTTGCGTAGCCTCAACAGGGCAAAAGGGCGTCGTGGATCCGGGAGGATATGGGTATGGATCAGCGTGCGGTGAAACCAAAACGGCCGCCAACGCGTCGTCGCCGGTTGAGGGGCATCATCAAGTTGGCGCTGCTGGGTCTCGGTGCACTCATGGCGACGGGCCTGGTCTACCAATGGATTGGAGCAGCAGTGGATGCACGACGCTATCCGCCGCCGGGGCGATTGGTAGACGTAAACGGGTATCCTATGCACATATACTGCGTGGGTGAAGGCTCGCCCACAGTCGTGTTGGATACGCTGTCCGGAGGGATATCGTCTTATTGGGGGTGGGTGCAACCTGAAGTAGCCGGTTTCACGCGTGTCTGCGCTTACGACCGGGCGGGTCGCGCCTGGAGTGGAGCTGCTCCGGCATCCGGGCTGGCGCAAAGTGTGGAGAACCTTCACATGCTGTTGGTCGGTGCAGGTGAAAGTCCGCCCTATGTCATGGCTGGACACTCCATCGGCGGCCTTTATGCCTTGCTTTTTGCCACTGCCTATCCGCAGGAAATAGGAGGCATCGTATTCGTCGACGCCTCCCATCCGGCTCAACAGGCGCGCTATCCTGAATTAGCGGAATCGGCGCGCGCCTTTACTGCGAGAGCCCGATTTCTTCCGTGGCTGGCCCGCATCGGCATTGCACGGCTCTATTTTGACCTGGGTGGAAAGCTCGATATGGGCGATCTGCCAACCCAGTCCTTTGCTGAGGCCGCTAGTTGGTGGTCAAGTGCGGCCTATTTTGAGAGTTTGCTGGACGAGATCGGACTGTCTGAAGCGAACTTCGCCTACGCTAATGCAGTGCATCGCGATCTGGGTGATCTGCCTATTGCCGTTGTCACGGCCGGCAGCGAAGCTTTTGACGGATGGCGCCAATTGCAGGATGAACTGGCCGTCCTATCGACCAATAGCCTGCATGTGGTCGTGAGTGAAGCCGATCATGCGTCGTTGGTATTTGATCCGGTGTATGCGCGAAAAACAGCTGCTGCGATTTTGCAGGTGGTAGCCGCGGCGCGGGACGGCGGGCCTGTCGCCCGATAGGCCGACCGAAAAATAACGTGCGGCTAGCTGCGTCAGTCCTCCACACCACCCAGGCGGTGAGCTAGAATTTCGGTTGTTCGGTGAAGACCACGGGATCGCGGCCGCGCAGGAAGTCGAAATCGACGCCGGCGGGCGCCTGGGTGACGTGGCGCAGGTACAGATCGCCGTAGCCGCGACGGTAGTGCGCGGCAGGCGGCTGCCATTCCTGGCGGCGGCGCGCTAGCTCCGCCTCGTCGACGTGGAGGGTGAGCGAGCGGTTAGGCGCGTCCAGTTCGATCTCGTCGCCATCTCGCACCAGGGCGAGGGGGCCGCCGACCGCGCTTTCCGGCGCAACGTGCAGCACGATGGTTCCGTAAGCTGTGCCGCTCATGCGTGCATCGGAGATGCGCACCATGTCTCGCACGCCCTGTTGCAGAAGCTTCTGCGGGATGGGCAGGTTGCCGACTTCGGGCATACCCGGCCCGCCGATTGGCCCGCAGTTCTGCAAGACGAGCACGTCTTCGGGGCGGACGTCGAGATCGGGGTCGTTAAGGCGGGCGCGCAGGTCGTCCATCCCGCGGAAGACGACGGCGCGGCCGCGATGGCGCAGCAGATGGGGAGAGGCCGCCGCGTGCTTGATCACCGCGCCATCGGGGGCGAGGTTGCCGCGTAAAATAGCCAAGCCGCCCTCGGCGAAGTAGGGGTTGTCGAGCGTGCGAATCACGTCCGGCTGGATGATGTCCGCGTCGCGGACGTTTTCGGCGAGCGTACATCCGGTGACGGTGAGCGCATTGCCGTGGAGCAGGGGCAGCAACTGCTTGAGTGCTGCGGGAATGCCGCCGGCATAGTGCAGGTCTTCCATCTGATACTGGCCGGTTGGGCGCAGGTTGGCGATCACAGGCGTGCGGCGGCTGATGCGGTCGAACAACTCCAGAGGCAGGTCGATGTCGAGGCGGCCGGCGATGGCCGGGAGGTGGACGACGGCATTGGTGCTGCCGCCGATGGCGCAAAGTAGAGTGATGGCGTTCTCGAAGGCTTCCTGCGTCATGATCTGAGAGGGACGCACGCCTTCGCGCGCCAGTTCGACAATGCGACGCCCCGTTTGTTCGGCCAGGCGCAGGCGCTGTGCGTCTACGGCCGGGGTGGCGCCGACGCCGGGCAGGGCGATGCCTAACGCCTCGAGCAGCGAGTTCATGGTGGACGCCGTGCCCATGACCATGCAGTGGCCGGGCCCGCGGAAGACGGCATCCTCGGCGGCGCGATAGGTGTCGGCGGAGATAGCTCCTGCCGTGTACTCGGCGGTAAGACGCCGGCAATCTGTGCACGCGCCGACGATCTCGCCGCGGAAGTGGCCGTTGAGCGCTGGACCGCCAGAGAGGACCATGGCAGGCGCGTCGGCGCTAGCCATGCCCATGAGCGCAGCGGGCGTGGTCTTGTCACAGTTGACAAGCAGAACTACTCCGTCCAGGGGCTGGCCGCGGATCATCTCCTCCGTGTCCATAGCCGCCAGATTGCGGTAGAGCATGGAAGATGGATTGAGATAGATCTCTCCCAAAGAAATTGTCGGGAATTCGAGAGGAAAGCCGCCGGCCTGCCACACGCCGCGCTTGACTGCTTCGGCTAACGGGCGCAGGTTGGCGTTGCAGTTGTTGATTTCGCTGTAGGTGTTGCAGATGCCGATCAGCGGGCGTTGCATATCGTCATCGTCGTAGCCCATCGCCTTGGTGAAGGCGCGGTGGGTGAAGCCGGCAACATGGCCTTCGTTGAAGAACGCCAGACTGCGCGAGTCAACGTAGTTGGAAGATTGTGAACCCATCCTTGCTCCTTCGCGGCGCGCAAGCACGCCAGTGTATTGTTGCGGCGATATGCTGTCGCCGATTGGTTGCGCGGTTCTGCTAGGCTGCGCCCTCTTCGAGATGTGATTGTCCCAGCCGCCAGATGTAGCGCGGGGCATAGCCGAAAGCCTGTTGCGCGCGAAGGCAACTCATGGGCGACGAGCTTTCGGGCAAGGGCGCGCGGACCTCGGTAGCGTCTCCGAAATGCGTATGCACCAGATCCAACGCGGCGGCAGGCAGAGCGATTTCCGGTCCCGTAATGTTGTAGGGGCCGGACGGGACGTTGGCCGCCTCCAGCGCTTGCCGGCACGCTATGGCGGCATCGCGGGCGTCGGTGCGCGTCCACAACAGCCAGCCGCCCGCGGCGGGATTGGATGCCATCTGCTCGATCTCAGCGGCGATCCGCTCCGGGGCGCGCACGCCCATGAAGCGAAACGAAAGGATCGTCATGCCGTAGCGAGCGACGAAATAGTCGGCGGCGGACTCGCCCGCCAATTTAGCCAGGGCGTAGCAGTTGGCAGGCCGCGCGGGGTGGTCCTCGTCGGCGGGGACATAGAGCGGCGGGGCGGCGGCAAAGCCGTACACCTGCGCGCTCGATGCGTTGATGACGCGCCGGATGCCGAGATCGGCGCAGGCTTGAAGAACGTTGTATGTGGCGCGTACATTGTCGCCGTAGACGCGGTGATCGGGCGCAAGGCCGGCATCGGACCATGCTCCGAGGTGTACGACTGCTTCGGCATCGGAACGGACAAGGCTCTGGTAGACGTCGCCGGCATCGGTCAGGTCGACGCGCATATAGGGCGCCGACTGGTCAGACGGCGGGGCTATGTCGACGCCGATCACGCTGTGGCTGGCTTGGATTAGTTCGCGGGTGACGTAACGGCCGATCTGGCCGCTGCTGCCGGTGACAAGAAGCTTCATTTTCGCTTCCTCGGCGAGAGCTCCTGGTGAACCATATCACGGCGCAGCAGACAAGGTGAGACGCTGCGACGACGGCGATAATGATACCACAGGTTAGCGGGGATGGGCGCGCGGCCGGCGCGGGCAGGGCATTCAGCTAGAGCCGAGACGGGAGCGCGCGACGCAGCGAGCGGCAAGACCCAAGAGGACGATTTCCAGAACGAGAAGACCGACGATGGATATGATCAATGCCGGGCTGCTCGGAGAGCCGAGGGGACCAGCTTGCATCATGCGGCGCCAGAAGGCGGGGAAGTACTGGGCCGCCACTTGGCCGCCCAGGAAGGTAAGAAAGGCGAGAGACAATACGACGCCGATGGCGCTCTGTTGGGCATGGCGGGCGCTGGACGCGCGCAGAGATACGACCGCGCCTAGCGTCGCGGCCAGCGTAGCCGAGAGCATGCTTAACGTCGCCAGAATCAGGAGGGAGGAGAACGGCATTTCGGCGGCGGCGCCTGTCAGGGACAGGGTGACGGCGCTCAGCGCTAGAGTAAGTAGGGCGACCAGCCAGGCGAACAACGCCGACGCGCCTACCTTGCCCAGCAGGATGGCATCGTTCGACAGTCGCGTAACGTAGAGCGCATCGAGCGTATGCCGTTCCCGCTCGCCGGCAAAAGTGTCGGCGACGACTACGGTTGCAGACAGCCAGGGGAGTCCAATCCAAAGCAGCAGGCTTACAGGATGCGCGGCCCAGCCGACACCGAGACGCCAGGGGACGATGATGCCGAAGAGGATTAAGATGAGTAAGGTGCTGATGACGCCGCTTAACCCCTGGCTGCGGAAAGCGCGCAATGCGCGCAGGTCCTTACACATCACCGTCCAGGCATCGCCGATCATGACAATTCTTCTAGGCGCCGCGACTGCTGCACGAGGGTCATGAATGCGGCTTGGAGGGAGACGCGGTTCTTCTTGACTTCTTCCACGTCGGCGCTGGATTCGACGAGGAGACTGACGAGAGGGGCGGTGTCCACATTGCCGATCAGATCGAGGGCGAGACCGTTGTCCAGCCGACTGATGGCTGCGATCTCCGGGCGGCGAGCGAGCAAGGTGACGACTTCGTCGGTGAAGCCGCGCCCGACGATCTCCAGACGGGGTCGAGCGCCGTAGGAGCAGATTTCGCCGATTGGCCCGCCAGCGAGCAAAACGCCGCGATTCATGACGGCGACATGCGTGCAGAGCGTTTCGGCTTGGGCTAGGTTCGTCGTGGTGAGCACGACGGTCATTGCCTCGGCGGCTGCAGCTTCGGCCAGATCGCGCTGTACCGCAGCCGCGGCAAGCGGGTCTAGCCCGGCGGTCGGTTCATCCAGGAAAAGGATGGACGGGCGATGAAAGATGCTGCGGGCGATGCAAAGCCGTTGCCGCAGATCGCGGCTCCAGCCGTGGACTAGCTCGCCGCGGCGTTCCCACAGGCCAAGGCGGCCCAACAACTCGCGGGCGCGCGCCCTGCGATCGGTTGCAGATATGCGCCAGATGCGGCCGTAAAACTCCAGGTTTTCCAGCGCAGACAGGTGATCGTAAAGCGAACAGAAGTCGAGAACCGCGCCGGAGCGTTCGCGTATCCGATCCGCCTCGGTCATCGTGTCGAAGCCGAGAACGGAGGCGCAACCGGAGGAGGGTTTGAGCAGGCCGAGAAGGAGACGGATGGCGGTGGATTTTCCGGCGCCATTAGGGCCGATCAGGCCAAAGACGGAGCCGGTCGGAACAGCGAGATTGAGTGCATTGACAGCAATTGTCGAGCCGTAAGTTCGCGATAGATCTTGCGTGCGGACGGCAAGTTCACCCACAGAATCCTCCCGCGTGTTGAGCAACCAGGGTTTGCTCCCCATAGTAAGCAGTATACAGGCCCGCAATGGGCGCGTATAGGGACACTTGTCACCAAGCCAAGGGGACAAACGCCACGTCGGGCGCCGGGACAGTGCAATTATGCGCGTTCTACGGGGGGGAGAGGCAGGGATACGGTGATGCGCGTACCGTGGCCGGGCTTGCTGTCCGTTTCCAGCACGCCGCCAAGGTTTTGGGTGCGTTCGGCCATGTTGCGTAAACCGTGTCCGGTCTGGATGCCGGCCGGATCGTGACGAAAGCCGATGCCGTCGTCCTCTATGGTCAGTTGGAGGCGATTGCCTGTCTCGTGCAGGTTGATGCGCACGGTTGATGCGTGGGCGTGCTTGCGCACGTTGATCAGCGCCTCCTGTACGATATGCAGGAGTTCGCTGCTTTGTTGGGGCGTAACGGCGGCGGCCTTCTCGGAGTCGATGTCGACCAGTACGCTAAGCATCGAGTAGGATTCGAGGTCGCGTACTAGTTCCTCTATGCCTTGGGCTAAATCGCGGCCGCGCAATTGGCGTGAATGAAGATCGTGAATATAGGCGCGAATGTCGCGAATGACGCCGTTGAGGCCGGTGATGGCATGGGAAAGCCGTTCGCGCGCTAGCGCCGGGTCGGCGTCGAGACGGTGCTGCGTGTCGTCAAGCATGAGGCCGATGGCGTAGATCGACTGGATCACGCCGTCGTGCAGGTCCATGCCGATGCGCTCGCGCTCATGCAGCACAGCGATCTGGCGGTTTTGGCGATGGAGTTGGGCGTTTTCGATGGCTATAGCGACCTGGGCGGCAAACATCTCCAGGATCTCCTGATCCTCTTGGCTAAATTCTATCGGCGGCGAGGATGCACTAGCCTCGTCGCCGGCGGATTCAGGCAGCTTATCGGCTACGTATAGGTTTCCGAAAACGCGTCCTTTTGACATAATCGGAACGCCTAAGAAAGACTCCATGTGCGGATGGTTAGGCGGATAGCCGGCGGCGCGGGCGTCTCGACTGATATGGGGTACGCGCAACGCGCGGCCGTGGAAGAGCGACTGGCCTAGAATGCCTTTGCCGATTGGAGGGGAGCCGATGCGGGCTTGAGTCTCGGGTGGGATGCCGGAGGTGATGAACTGCTCGATCTGCAACCCGTCATGGTCCAGAAGACCGAGTGCGCCGTAACGCGCGCGGCTGAGTTTGCGGCTCAGGTCGACGACCTTCTGGAGGATAGCGCGCAGTTCGTGCTCGGTTGCCAGGGCCATGCTGGCTTCGTGGAGGGCTTCCAGGTGTTGCGTGCGCCGGCGCACCTCGGCGGCCCGCCGTTCGAGCGTGCGGGCAATCACGCGCCAGAAGACTGCGCTGCCCGCGGCAACAAGCGCCAGTTCTATCGCAACGTCCGCTGCAGAAATGGGCAGTCCAAAGCCGAAGCGGCGCAATAGAATCAACGCCGCCCAGCAGACAATTGCAAGGGCGACGCCCAACGCTCCGAGAAAACGTGTGCGCACGGTCAGTTTCGTGGGGAACCTCCGGTCCGAAATTGATCTTATGGTAAAATGTATTGGAATTATAGCCGTCGCTGTGAGTATCGGTCAACGCGCGATAGACTTACGGGGCGCGTCCTATATAGCGGCGGGTTGTCAGGATTACGCGCAGTTCCCTTGCCGGTGAGACAGATGTTTGGTAATGGGTACGCAGGATGAAATCGGCTGACGGCGCAGGCGCGCTCGATTTCCCAGTTTCGGAGGCGGCACGTGTTGTTCAGTGGGAATAGCGATACGCGATTGCGAATTCTTCTTGTCGACGATCACGAGGTGGTGCGACTGGGGCTGCGCGCTTTGCTGTCTCGCTATCCGCAGTTCGAGGTGGTGGCAGAGGCGGGCGACGGGGAAGAGGCGCTGGAAAAAACGCTGTACTATGAACCGGATGTGGTGGTAATGGATATCCGCCTGCCGGGAAAGAGCGGCGTTGAGGTTACAGAGGAGATCATGCGCCATCGGCCGGAGACGCGCGTCGTGATGCTGACCTCCTATGCCGAGGATGATGTTTTATTTGATGCGATTGCGGCCGGCGCGGCCGGCTATGTGCTCAAGCAGATCGGAAGCGATGACCTGGTACGGGCGCTGATGACGGTCGGCAGGGGAGAATCATTGCTCGACCCCGCGGTGACGCAGAAGGTCTTTCAGAAGATGCGCAGCAATGCGCGCCAGGTGGAAGACGAATACTTCTCGATGTTGACGGAGCAGGAACTGACGATCTTGGCGCTGATGACCGATGGGCTGACGAATAAGGAGATCGCCCGCCGCGTGTTTTTGAGCGAGAAGACCGTGCGCAACTACGTCAGTTCGATCCTCAACAAACTGAATGTGACGTCACGGGCGGAAGCGGCGGTCTATGCGGTGCGCCATCACATCGAAGGCCATGTGCGGGAGAATATGGACGACGAGAACGGCGAGGCGGGCGATCAGGAATAGGAGTGCAGCCGGAGGGTGGTGCGAGGTCAGGATGGGGACGATCACCAGTCTGAAGGTGCAAAAAGGCGATAACGACCGCGTTAGTGTATTTCTGGACGGCGAATATGCTTTTTCGGTCAGCTTGTTAGCTGCGGCTGCTCTGAAAAAGGGCCAAGTGCTTACGGCGGCGGAGATCGCGCGGTTACAGGCGGAAGGTGCGGCGCATTTGGCATACCAACAGGCTGTGCGCTACCTGGGCTTTCGGCCGCGCAGCAAGGCGGAGATCGAGAGTTACTTGCGCGAGAAGGGTGCGCCTCTGGAAGTGATCGGGGAGGTTGTCGAGCGTCTGGTGAATCGCGGCTATTTGGATGACGCGGAGTTCGCGCGTTTTTGGGTGGAAGACCGCACGCGCTTTCGCCCACGCGGTAGGCGGGCATTGCGCTACGAACTGCACCAGAAGGGCGTGGCCCGCGAAGACATCGACGCGGCACTGGATGGGTTGGCCGAGGACGCTGCGGCCTGGGAGGCAGTGTCGAACAAGTTGGAGCGCTGGCGCGGGCTGGACGAGCGGGAATTCCAACAGAAGGTCATGGCGTTTCTCAGCCGGCGCGGGTTCGACTACGACACATGCCGCGAGGCAGCCGATCGCGCTTGGGAACACGTTACATCAGACGCTTCGGAGCAGGACGACTAGACGCGGCGCTCTACAATCGCCTGGCCGTTGGTCAAGCTGGTCACGGCTGCGATGAATTCCTCCAGGCGTTCTTCGGGCAGTTTGACATGGAAGGTGACATCTACGGCGTAGTCCTCTGACACCGTTTCCGCCTCGAAGTCGGGGAGCGTCCGTTTGATGGGCGTGACCGCTGCGTAGTCGATCATCACGTCCAAATCTACATAGGGAATCTTTTCCATGAGCGGCAGAGAGGCTAGTGCAGACTGGACGCCGCCGCTGTACGCTCGGACCAAGCCGCCTTTGCCGAGCAGGGTCCCTCCGAAATAGCGCGTGACCACGGCGCAGATGTCTCCGACACCGCTATGCAGAAGTGTTGTGAGCATGGGGCGGCCTGCTGTGCCGTGGGGTTCGCCGGCATCGCTCATGCCAACTTGGGCTGTGCTGGCGGGGGGACCGACGACATAGGCCCAGCAATTGTGGCTGGCATCGGCGTACTCGGCGCTGACCGCGGCAATGAAGGCGCGCGCCTCTTCGACCGCCGGCGCGTAGCCGATGGTCGTAATGAAGCGACTGCGTCTGATCTCCTCTTCGGTCCGGTGGACGGCGGCGGGAATTGGGTAGCGAGTCGGGAAATCTGCCATGGGGCGCTGTGCTAACTGGACGCGCTGCAGGCGCCGATAGCTTCGACGGGGCCATCTCTTCGCAGCCTGGAGTTGGCCGCCAGGTTAGCCCCAGCGGCTGCCATATAGGTAGTCGTCCTCCTCCTCCTCGCCCTCATCTTCCAGTTCTTCTTCGTCATCGTCGTAATAGTCGAGATAGTCTTCCTCATCTTCCTCGTCGTCGTCAATGAAGATCAGGTCATTGTCGTCGTCTTCGTCTTCGTCACCTAGTTCCTCGTCTTCGAGATCTTCGTCATCTTCTTCATCGTCGTCTTCTTCATCGTCATCTTCGCGATCTTCCTCCTCCTCATCTTCATCGTCTGCTTCGTCGTCCTCGTCATCGAGGCCATCATCAAACTCGAAATCGTCTTCGTCCTCCTCCTCGTCGTCGCCGAAATCGATGTAGATGTCGTCGTCATCCAGTTCATCAAAGGCGACGACTTCATGCCAGAGGTCGTCCGATATCGCCGTAGCCAGCGGGGCGCCATGCATGTCGGGTATCCTTGGGATTGGGCCGGTAAGGCTGTCCGATTACGAAATACGAAAGTTGTCAGAAACAGGCCACGGGCCTACGATAGAATAGAAAAAGCCTTCGTCACCTTCTGATTATATGATTGCGCAAGGGCATTGGCGAAATGGGCTGCCGGCGTGTGAGCGGGCGGGATGCAGCGTTGACAATACGGACGCCTCGCGCTAAAATTCTTGTCATGATGAAACCCGGCGACAACGATTCATTGCAATCACGTTCATTATCCACTTTGATTGGGTACATAACGGGACCGAGAGCCGAACAGCCGGTCGGCGTTCGTGTCGTTGAGCCGCCGCCCGGGACGCGCCAGTACCAGCGCGGTAATATGTATGGGGTGGTCGATCTGTCCGGCGGTCATCCAGACAAAGACGTCATAGCCGATCACCTGCTGACCGTGATGCAGCGCAGCTATTATTCTTCCAAGGGAAGCCAGTCGCAGGTGATGATCGGCGCGGTGCGCGATGCGCAACAGGCGCTGCGCGAGATCAATCTGCGCCACCCTGAGCAGGCGTTGCGGGCGGGCGTCCTTTGTGCGGCATTGCTCAATGGGCGTCTGATGGTGGTGACGAGCGGTCCGGCGATGGCGCTGGTGCGGGCTAGCGATCGGGTCCATATGTTCCCGTCCGAGTTGGGAGGGGAGCCGCAGTCGAATGATGAGGCGGATGAGCCGGTTGAGGTCTTCCGCCAGGATTTGGCGCGCGATGATGTCGTGTTTGTGGGTGGCGGCAGTTGGCTTTCCCACATCGCGATTAAGGGGTTGGCGGGCATCGTCGCGTTTACGAATGCGGACAATTGCGCAGACGCGGCGGATGAGCTATATAGCCACGGCGGGGATGCCAGCCCGCCAGGCCTGCTGATCGTGCTGGTGCCGAACCCGAACGCGTCGCAACCTGGCCCCCAGTCGCGCGGTTCAGCGCCGCCCAAGCCGCGGCGGCCACGATTGGGGGGATTGCCTACGGCTCTGAGCGCTGCGCCGCCTGCTCGAGCGCCGGCGTCGCCGCCGAACCCGCCGCCTGCCGCAGATGATGATGCGGGCCGGTCGTTGCGGATGGAGGCTATAGCGCCGGCTGTTGCGCCCGTCGCATCGGAGGAAGACGAGGAAGAGATTCCCTCGGCCAAGCCAGCGACGATTTCCGCGGCCGGCGCATCAGTCAAGCGATTCCTGACGCGGATGCTGCCCGACCGCGGGGAGCCTGCCGTGCCGGAAGCTGCGCCGGCGGCCGTAGAGTCGCCGGTGGAGGCTCCGCCAGCGGATGATGCGTTCGTCGACTTTCGGCACGAAAGCGCCGTGGACGAAATGGCGGCGGAGCCGGTAGTGGAATCAAAACCGCCGCCGCCTCTGCCTGAAATAGAACCGTTTTCAGCGCCTGCGCCCGCCTCCGGGACGCGGGCGCGTGTGTTTATCCTGCTTGCGCTGGTCATCTTGGCTCTAGCGCCGACTGTGGTCGCACTGAAGTACTGGGAGGAAGGCGCCAGCAGGCGCGCAGAGGCGGAGCAACTCACGGTTGCAGCGGAGGCTAAGCTGATCGCTGCGCTGACCGCGTTAGGGCTGGGCGACAAACCGGGGGCGCGGGAGGCGTTGTTGACAGGGAGGGAATACCTCTCGACGGCGATTGCGCTCGACGGCAGCAATGAACGGCGCAGCCAGTTGGCGTTTGACATCGAGCAGGAACTGCTGGAGGTGCTTAGCATCCAGCCGTTGTACAGGCTGACTGCGCCGCTCATTACCTTTCCGGCGGAGGCGCGGCCGCAGCGTGTCCTAGTGACCGATGGCGGTATTTATGTCTTGGATGCCGGGCGCCATGCAATTCTGCGGTATCGCTACGACGCCGCATCGGGGGCTGTGTTGGACGCGGAGCCGCAGATGATCCTTCAACAAGGCGAAATCGTCGACGGCACAACGGTAGGGTCGCTGGCCGATATAACCTGGCTGGACTTGAACCCCGGCGTGGCAGACCGGCCCAGCCTGCTGGTGTTGGACCGCAACAACAATCTCTTTCGCTATGACCCTCGTGTCGAAGGGGCCCGCCTGATGGCCATTAACAGTCAACAGGACTGGCGTAACGCCTCGCAGGTGCAGACGTATGGCGGGCGCATTTATGTGGCTGATGAAGGGCAAAACCAGATCTACCGCTACAATCCGGCGCAACCTGACGCGGGGCTTGATCCTTGGTTCCGCCCGGAGACTTTGGTTAACCTGGCCGGCGTGATCTCGATGGAGATAGACGGCGATATTTGGCTGCTCTTTGGAAACGGCAATATCCTGCGCTATCGCGCCAGCGAACAACTGCCCTTTTCTCTCGAAGCGGGCGCCGAACTGGCAGAAGAGCCCGTCGATCTGTACGTGACCAACGAAGAGCGTCGCCAGATCTATTTGGCGGACGCAGGCGAGGATCGCATACTCGTCTATTCCAAAGACGGCGTGTATGAGAAGCAGCTTAAGGCGGCGGAGGGCGATCTGCTGCGCGGGCTAAGCGGCATCTATATCGACGAGATCGCTGAAACGCTATACATCCTTACCAAAACAGGGCTGTATACTCATCCTCTTTTGTAGATCCGGTTTTCGGGCGTTTGCCGGTCGGTGGCAGAAATTGCCGAGCCGCCCATCGCCTATGCTATAATTCGGGTCTATGATGGAACAGGAACCGCCGGGGTTGTCCCGAACCATGCGCAGGCTCGTGGCACGAAGCCAGAGGCGCGCAGTCGCGTTTGCCGCGATATACAGCGTGATCATACTGGCCGTCGCCATAGTCGGCGGCAACCGACTGCATGAATGGGCGCGGCTGCGCATTCTGGGTCAGTCGTCGTTGTGGGCGATAACCGACCTGAGCGCCTATATCGACGGCGCTGCAGTGGAGGCGGGGCCTTCCGTTGTCGAAGGCGCCGACGATGCAAGCGTGGCAGCCGGCGAGTTGTCGACGCAGGACGACGGCTGGGCTGTTAGTGTGCCGGCGATCAACGTTCTCCTCCTAGGCACGGATGCTCGCCCGGACGAACTCGACGTACCCCGCACCGATACCATGATCTTGGCTAGCTTGGACCCGCAGAGCCAGTCGCTTGGGCTGTTGTCGTTGCCGCGCGACCTGTGGCTGCCCATCCCCGGTCTAGGCTTCTCCAGCAAAATCAACACGGCATACCAACTCGGCGAAATGGAACGCTATCCAGGCGGCGGACCGCAACTGGCGAAGGACACGGTAAGCAGTTTCGTCGGCCAGCCGGTGCAGTATTATGTGCGCGTGAATTTTCAGGGATTCGTCGAGTTGATCGATCTGATTGGCGGCGTGGATGTGGTCGTTCCGTCGACGATCCATGACGACCAGTATCCAACCGAAGATTATGGTTATCAGACGTTTCACCTCGATGCCGGCGTCCAGCACTTGGACGGAGAGACTGCGTTGAAGTATGTGCGCACGCGCAACATCGACGACGACTATTCACGCGCGCGCCGCCAGCAACAGGTGATCCGGGCGGTGGCGGATAAAGTGTTGCGCGCCGATATGCTGCCGACGCTGCTGCCCAAGTTGCCGAGGTTGCTATATACCATGCGCAGCAGCATCGAGACGGATATCCCGATGGCGGTCATGTTGGATCTGGCCAACTATGCGCGCGGCGCCGCTCTGCGCGATGTGCGGCAACTCGTGCTGGACAATCACTACGGCGAAGAAACCTACGCGGAAAACGGCGCATGGATTCTGTTGCCGAATCGGACGTTGGTGCGGAGCGCGTTGACTGACTTTTTTGCCCCGCCCAGCGGCCCAGGCAATACGATTGCACAGACCGGGACCGACTGGATACGAATTGAGGTGCTCAACGGCACCGGCGAGCCAGGGGTGGCCGCCCGAACGCGGGACTTGCTCGAAGCCCAGGGCTGGAAGGTGGTGTCGATCGGCGATGCCGACCGCAGCGACTACGGGCGCACGTTGATCATCAACTACGGCGTGCCCAAAGAACTGGTCGAACAGGTGGGGACCGACCTCGAGATACAGCCAAATCTCTCCAGCCTGAACGGGCTGAATTCCAGTTCGCCGGTGGATGTGCGCATCGTAGTGGGGAGAGATTTCCTTACGGCGATACAATAGCGCCGAACGCGGTACGGCTAGACCGGCGTTTACAGAGTGGAAACGAAGACACGGGAAATCGGCTCCCGTGTCTTTTTTTGCCTGGGATTATCGATGCGGTTCAGTAGCCTGCCAGACGGCAAAGATCGCGAGTTGCCGGCCCGCAGGAATACCGCCGCCGCAAACGGCTTCGACAGCTCCGTACGGCGCCCAGCACCAGGGACCCGTTTGGCCGCGGGTTGGATAGAAGCGGCTTTCAGCGCCGACGACAAGGCTCCCCCATCCCGTTTCAGGGTCGACAGGACGGCGAACGACATTGGCGCCTGTGTGCGCCTGTAAACCCTGTATCCCCGTGGCGGAGAAGAGAATCTCTTGCACAGGGATGAGCCGCCCATCGGAACCGCACACAGCGCCGTACAGCTTGGCGCACAGGCCCGCGCCGGTCTGGCCGGCAGTCGCTTCGTGGGGGATGCAGTAATCGTCAGTGGCCCAGTCCGGCAAAGCGCCGGGCGTCTCTTGCGTACAATCCGCGTCGATGACGGCAGTGAATAGGTCTTTGACGATCAGGGCGCCCTGAGTGTGGCCTGTGGCAGCGGCGTGGGGTACGTGACAGATGGCAAGATTGTAGTACGGGGCCCATCGGCTAAGGCGCCGCGGCAACGGGTGGGCTAGGGGGTCGGGATAGAGTCCGTCACCCGCCGCAGCAGACAGCCGCTCGTCCAACTCGGCGCGCGGGACGGCCTGCCATACGACGAAGGTAGATATGTGATGCTTGTGCGGAAGCCCGCCGCCGCAGATCACTTCAGAAGCGCCGCCGGGCGTCCAACACCAGGGGCCGGATTCGCCCCGGTCTGGAGCGAAGGAACTGCCGCCTGCCATCGGCAGGTTAGCCCAGCCGGATTCGGGCTTGACGCGGACCGCGATGAAGCCGTCATAATCCGGGTCGCCGAGACGCTCAAAGCCGTCCGACCAATACGTGATGCGCACATCGCGCATTTGCTTGCCGTCCGGGCCGATGACCGCGCCGAACAGGTGGTGATCCGCGCCGGCTTCCAGAAATTCGGGCGTTAGGTAGCTATCTTTGGCCCACAGGGGCACATCGTCGGGGCGACCGGTGATCTGCCAGGAACCGTTGGCCGTCATAAAGATGTCCTTGATGACATAGGCGATATCGCCCTCTTGCCGGTCGGGACGTTCGTCGACGCGCTTGATCTGCATGTGATAGGCGGTGAAGCGGGGATCGGTGCGGCGTTCGACCAGGGAGTCGTAGTCGGTTAGGGCAGGCGGAACGATGCAGGCATCCGTTGCGTCGTCGGGCAGCGCTTCTGCGCCTGGCTCATCCGTATGTTCGATATCGCCGGGAATGATGTCGGTTACAGCAGTATTGACGCCGGACCAGAGGCCGCGATCGGCGCGCTGCGCTAACGTGTCGGCGACAACGCCTTCGATGTCGTAGCTGCCCCAGGGCGGGTAGTGGCCTAGGGTGAAGAGCGCGCAGCCGAGCAGGCGGCCGGAGTAACGTTCAAGATAGGCGGCGGCTTTGGCGAGCTGGCGGAGGTAGCCCTGTTCATCCGTAAAGTCGCGCCAGCCGCTTGGCCCGGCTCCACGAATGAGGCCGTCGATGCCGAATTCCGTGACGGCGAACTGGAGGCGCTTAAAGGGCAGGCGGCGCAAGATCTGGTGTTCCAGGCGGTGGATGTACCAGTCGTACAGACCGTGCGGCCCCCATAGATCCGGCATGCCGTACTGGTGCAAGGCGACGATGTGGCCCTGGGCCTCGGCATGGCGCAAGGCGGGGTAGAGCAGCCGCCAGTGCGACAGCCGCGCCGTTTCGGGCAGGTCGGGGTTGCCGACGCTGAAGCCGAAAAGCGCACAGCGGTAACTGCGTCCGGCAGGTTCTGCTTCGGCCAAGCGCATACGCTCCAACTCGAAGCGGTTGAGAAGCGGGAGGCTGTCGCCGTCTTGCAGAACTTCGTTGGCGAACTGCCAATAGTCCACGTCGGACGACACGCGCGGCAGCGTCTTGTCATGCGCCCAGCGAGCGGCTTCGACCGGGTCAGAGCGGATACGCTGCATGACGGCGTGATCCGTCTCGAAGACGCGGCCGATGATGACCGAATCGGGGCAGGCCCGGCGAAGAAGGCGCATCTCGTCGGGATTAGGGTCGACGACGACGATCTGGCGCGGCTGCCAGTTGCGCAGCAAATCTAGGCGCCTGTGGACGCCGCCGATGATGTGCGGGCCGATCAGGGGGCCGCGGCCGCGCGTGAGCCTGTGCAGGTAGGGAGCGGGATCGGTATAACCGCACCAGCCGTCCGCTAGCGTATAGGGGGCAATGCGCAGGCCGAAGTGAAGGTGAGGCCGCGCGCTGAGACCGCTGTCACCGCTGAGGCCGATCTGTTGGCCGGCTCGGAGCGATTGGCCCGGTGCGACGTGCAGCGCGGATAGGTGGGCGTAGAGGCTTTGGCCCCAATGATGCTGGATGAGCGCGAACAGGCCGAAGCCGTCTGGGTCGTCATGCGCCGCAGCCACTGCGCCGCCGGCAACTGCCAGCACTGGACAGCCGATCGGCAGGGCAAAGTCGATGCCGGGGTGGCCGCGCAGAGGGACGCCCTGGCACTTAAGGCGGCCAAATGATCGGGCGCTGTCTCCGAACTGCTGAAGGATGGGATAGTCGCCTTTGAAGGGATAATTGTTGAGCAAGCGATGTAGCTCTCTTCTAGAGGCGGTACGGGCAGGCTGATGTGCTGGTTTCTTCCTGCTGCGCCTGTCCGTGCCGGGCGGGCGGCGTCCGTGTCTGCAACATGTGTGGATATTGTCAATAGTGATGACGTACGTAGTTGCGGTTTCGTCACGCCGGATTGTATGTGTGCGGCGTTCGGCGCGCAAAAGAGAGAGGCCGCTTCATGTGAAGCGGCCTCTGTGTGGCGTGATGTAGGCGCTAGCCCGCGGCCGGTACGGCGACGGCGGGTTCAGCCTCTATGTCGCGGAACGGATCGTACTCAGACTCTCTCTCTCGACGGAACTGTTGGGTGTAGAGGCGGTAGTAGTGGCCGCGCTGGCGCAGCAATTCGCTGTGCGATCCCATCTCGGCGATGCGCCCGTTTTCGATGACGACGATGCGGTCGGCATTGCGAATTGTGGACAGGCGATGAGCGATGACGAAGCTGGTGCGCCCGTGGAGAAGCCTTTCCATGCCCTTTTGGATCAGGGCTTCTGTCAGCGTGTCTACCGAACTAGTCGCCTCGTCCATGATGAAGATGTCCGGGTCTGCCAAGACGGCGCGCGCCAGGCTGATCAGTTGCTTCTGTCCAACGGAGAGCAGGCTGCCGCCTTCGCCCACCTGTTCGTCGTAGCCGTGTTCCAGGTTGCGGATGAACTCATCGGCGCCGACTGTCTTGGCTGCGGCCTCGACCTCTTCGTCCGTGGCGTCGAGCCGGCCGTAACGCAGATTCTCGCGGATGGTGCCGGAGAAGAGATGGGGCGTCTGCAGCACCATGCCGATGCGCGATTGGATGGCATGCTGGCTCATCTCAGTATAATCTGTGCCCGCGATGCGGATAACGCCCTCTGTTGGTTCGTAGAAGCGGCAGATCAGGTTGACGATGGTCGACTTTCCGCCGCCTGTGGGCCCGACGAGGGCGATAGTCTCTCCTTCTTTGACGGTTAGGTTGAAGCTGGACAGCACGGGGCTGTCGGCTTCGTAGGCGAAGCTGACGTCATCGAACTCGATGGCCCCGCGTAGCGAGCCGGGGTCGACGGCGTCGGGCCGGTCCACGATCTCCGGTTCGGCGTCGAGCAGGGAGAAGATGCGTTCGGCCGAAGCGATGGCTTGTTGCATTTCGGCGTAGACGCGCGCCATCTCCTGGATGGGGAAGAGCATGAAGGTGACGTAGGAGATGAAGGCCTGTATGCCGCCGATGCTGATACTGGAGCCGCCGATGCTGATATTCGCCACCTGGTTGCCGCTGTACCAGAGGATCATACCGACTGAGAGGGCGCTGATCACCTGGACGGTGGGCAGGAAGAGGGCAGACAGCCATGCGGCGCGGTAACCCGCCCGGTACATTTCGCTGGTCAGCCCCTTGAACTCCTCCAGGTTTTCGTGCTCGCGGCCCAACGCCTTGACGACGCGCACGCCGGTGATGGTTTCGTTGTAGGCGCCCGTGATCTTGGAGTTGACCTTCCGCACCTGCCGGTATTCGACGATGATGCGCTTTTTGAAGTAGAAGGCCACCGCGATGATGATCGGGATGCTGAAGCTGACAATCAGCGCCAGACGCCAGTCGATGAAGGCCATGAACACGAGCGACGTCGAGATGTTGAGAATGCCCCAAGTCGTATCGAGCAGACCCCAGGTGACCAACTCCGCCACCCGTTCCGTATCGGAGGTGACGCGCGACATGATCCAGCCTACGGGCGTCTTGCTATAGTACGACAGAGACAGCCGCTGCAGGTGGTTGAAGAGCTTCTTGCGCAGATCGTAGCGGATTTTCTCGCCGAGGAGGCCGGTGAGATAGATGAAGCCGAAGACGAACCCGGCCTGCACCGCGATCAGCGAGCCGTAGATGGTGATGATTCTGGTGAGCGCGTCACGGTCTCTGGGCACGATGGCGACGTCGATGATCTGCTTGCTCAGATAGGTGAAGAACGCGTCTAGGACAGCCGTTAGCGCAATGAAACTCAGGAAGCCGACCAGATACGGCCAGTGCGGCATGGCCTGGGCCAAGATACGGCGGATGGTCTGCCCATTGAACTGCGTTGTGAATTCTTCTTCCTCGAATTCGTAGTGATCAGACACTGCCCAACTCCTTCTGCAGTTCATCTTCGATGCGCGTCTGCGCCAGGAAGATGCGGCGGTACATGCCGTCTTGATTGACGAGTTCGTCGTGTTTGCCTGCTTGGATAATGCGCCCCTTGTTCATCACGAGGATGAGATCGGCGTCCATCACGCTTTGGATGCGGTGCGCGATGATGAAGGTGGTGCGGTTCTCCATCAGCGTCTCCAGCGCCTGGCGGATAGCAGCCTCGGTCTCGGTGTCTACCGAAGAGGTGGAGTCGTCGAGGATGAGGATGCGCGGATCCTTGAGCAGCGTGCGGGCGATGGCCACGCGCTGCTTCTGGCCGCCGGAGAGCGTCGTGCCGCGTTCGCCCACTAGGGTGTCGTAGCCGTCGGGCAACTTGGTCAGGATGACGTCGTGAATGGCTGCGGCGCGGGCGGCGGCTTCGATCTGTTCTTGCGGTACGTCATGGCCTACGCCGTAGACGATATTCTCGCGCACCGTGCGCGAGAAGAGGAACGGCTCTTGCTCGACGATGCCGATGTGACGGCGCAGGAAGCGACGCGAGTAGTTCTTCAGTTCCACGCCGTCGAGCAGGATCTGCCCGCTGGTGTAGTCGTAGAAGCGCGGCAGCAGGTTGATCAGCGAGGTCTTGCCCGCCCCTGTGGCGCCGAGCAAGGCCACGCGTTGCCCCGGCCTGACGCGGAAGCTGATATCCTCCAGAGCGACGGCGACATAATGTCCGTCGTCTGCGCCGTCGACATGGCCGTTACCGGCGAAGACTGTGTCTTGCCCGCCGGCGCCTTTATCAGGTGCGGCGCCATTGACGCGTCCTGTGCCGTTGGACGAGAACGGTTTCTCTAGGGCGGGCTTGTCTCCTTGATCGGACGGGTAGGCGAAGCCCACGTTCCTAAAGATAATCTCGCCGCGCAAACGCTCCGGCTCTACGCCGTCTTCCTGCTCCATGATCTCCTCTTCCTGGCGGACGATGCCGGAGACGCGTTGGAAGGAGACCAGCCCGCGCGACATGTCGACGACCAGGCGGCCCAAGTTACGCATCGGCCAGATCACAAGCTGGAGCATGCCGTTGTAGGCAACGAACGTGCCTACGCTGATCGTGCCGTTGATCGCCATCAGCGCGGCGATGAGGAAGCCGGCCAGCATTTGCACACCGCACATGATGTCCGAGATCGGCCAGTAGAGCGAGTGCATGAGCAGGAGCCTCTTGCCCAGCCGGTACTTGTCCAGGTTAGCGATCTCGAATTTGGCTTCTTCGAACTCCTGGCGGGCAAAGGCTTTGACGACGCGCACGCCGGTTAGGTTCTCTTGCAGCGCGGTGGTAAGCACCGCCTCTTGCTCCTGATAGTTTTCGTAGGCCCGCGAGACGAGGCGGAAGAAGTAGACCGAGACCGCCAGGACGAACGGGATGACGATGACGGACAGCACGGCCAATTGCCAGTTGAGCGCGATGATGGCGATGAGATTGACGACGAAGAGAAAGATGATGCGTGCGCTGGAGATGATCTCAACGGCGAAGAAGCGGCGAATGGCATCGACGTCCGACGTGACGCGCTGAACCATTTCGCCGGTCTGGATGGCGTCGTGGAACGAGAACGGCAGGTGCTGGATGTGGTTCAGCAGGTAGTTGCGCACGCGCTGGGCTATGGCCTCGGAGCTGCGCGCGGCCAGTGCGCCGCTGAGGAAGCCAAAGCCGCCCTGTACGGCGGCGAGCAGGACGAAGCCGCCAGCGATGAGCCACAACGTCCGGCTACTGGACGGCTCGGCCAGGAAGGCGTCGACGAAGTAGCGGATGACCAAGTACGATCCGGTGCGTGCAATCACGGCGATGCCCAGGCTCAGTGCGGCGATGAGGAAGAGCAGGCGGTAGCCTCGCATCAGGCGCCACAGACCGGCCAGCGGCTTGACTGTGGCAACGTCCCTCAGATCGGGGACCAGACTGGAGGGTAAAAACTCTGACTGCTGGGACATATGGTAATCGTCCTCTGCTGGTTTGAGCTCTTGCCCGAAATACGAACGCGAACTCAAGTTAAACCGATAACGCCGTTGTGCGGCGTCGACGCGAGTGCGCCGACGGGAGATGGCGGAACGTAAAAAGACGTAAGCGCCAGGGTGTCATCCCATGCCTACGTCCTTTTCTCGGTGCGGCGTGCGGAGTGCAAGCCGACGCCAATAAGAAAGGGACCGCAGGCATTGAGCAGATGCGCTGCGGTCCCTGAGCGGTCAGTGATGTACGGTGTCAGGCGGCAGGCGCACTACTCCCACGGAAGCGATAAACAGCTCCGTCGATGAGTCTGGGGCTGTTGCGATGGATGAACATCCGCATGCGTGCGCCTCCACTTAGGTAGTACGGCTTGCCGATTCACTAGCTGCGCGCCAGCCGCGCGCCTTCCACAACAGCGACAATCTATCACAGTTGGAATACACTTGTCAAGATCGAATTGGCCGCGTTTTTTCGACACGTACTTTCCTTGGCCTATTCCATTGCGTAGGCGCGCTGTAGTGACGGGATATCAATCTTCTTCATCTGCAGCATGGCCTGGGTGACGCGACCGGCCTTTTCCGGGTCCGGGTCGCTCATCAACTCGCCCAGCAGTTTGGGGAATATCTGCCACGATACGCCGAAGCGATCCTTGAGCCAGCCGCACTGCTCCGCCTCAGGTACGGCTGACAGGCTCTCCCAGAGATAATCGATCTCCTCCTGACTTTCGCACTCGATGGCAAAGGATATGGCTTCGCTGAACTTGAAGAATGGGCCGCCATCTAGCGCCATGAAGCGTTGACCCGCTAGATGGAAGATGCCTGTTATGACCTTGCCGGCCATATCTTCCGCCGGTCCTAGCTGCATGTCGTCCGGATAGCGTTTGATGGTCTTGATCTCCGAGTCTTGGGCCTCTTTAAGGGGCGAGCCTTGGAAGACGGAGACGTAGAAGTTCATGGCTTCTTCGGCCTGGCGATCAAACCATAGGCATGGAGTAATACTCTGCATATGCGTCTCTCCCTATTTGCATAGAACAAATGTTCTTGTGTGGCGGCCATAGTCTACAATATCGCTTCAGCGATGTCAAGCACGAATTTGTCGGATTTTGTCGGGTTCACCGACGCCGATGGTACAATAGCATGCAAGAAACTCTCATTCTGCAATAGGAATCGATGCTATGGATCATGTGATAGGCGTTGACCTGGGGGGGACGCAGATTCGTGCGGTGCGCGCAGGGATGGATGGACGCATTGAGGAGCGCAGGGCGGTTCTGACGCTGGCTGCAGAAGGCCCCCTCTCCGTGCTGGACCGCATGCGTGCGTTGGTCGCTTCGGTGTGGGGCGAGGGGGGTGTGCAGGCGATTGCCGTTGGCGTCCCCGGCCCGACAGATCCCTATCGCGGCGTGCTGCTGACGGGGCCGAATCTGCCCGGCTGGCATGAGGTCGACTTGAAACAGGAGCTTGGCGCGCATTTTGCCGCGCCTGTGTTTGTCGGCAATGACGCCAACCTGGCCGGTTTGGCCGAGCACCGCTTCGGCGCCGGGGTGGGCTTCAGGCATATGGTGTACATAACGCACAGCACCGGCATCGGCACAAGTGTGATCATCGACGGCCGCATGCTGCTGGGGCGTATGGGGTTGGCCGCGGAGATCGGCCATACGACGATCAATCTGTCCGCCGACAGCCCGCAGAATAATCTGGTCGGGACGTTGGAGGGGATGACGTCCGGACCGAATTTCGCCCGCCGCGCCCAGATCGCGCTACGCGCCGGCGCCATCAGCCGTGCGGTCGAGTTGGCCGGCGGGGACATCGCCGCGGTGACGCCGGTCGAGTTGAGCCAGGCTGCCAGGGAGGGCGATGCATTTGCGCTCGAACAATACCGCTTGGTGGGGCGTTATCTCGGGACCGGCATCGTCAATATTCTGCATACCTTTAACCCCGAATGCATTGTCATCGGCGGCGGCGTATGGCTGCACTGCCGCGATCTGATGGTCGACAGTATGTGGGAGACCATCAGATCACGCGCCCAGTCGCCTGCATACTGGCAAGACTTGGAGATCCGCACGGCGGCGTTGGGCGACGACGTCGGGCTGTTAGGCGCTGTGGCGCTGGCCCTCGACGGGCTGCGCGGCGAACGCTCCATCTGATATCGCTACACCATAACGAAAACGGAAAGCACTATATGCAGATCGGCATTATTGGCTTGCCGAACAGCGGCAAGACGACCATTTTTAACGCGCTCACGCGCAGTGAGACTTCGACTACGGCCTTTTCCAGCGGACAACTGGAGGTGCATACCGCGGTGGTAAATGTGCCTGACCCGCGGGTCGATCGATTATCGGCCATGTTCAAGCCCAAGAAGACAACCTATGCTACGGTGACGTTCAACGACATTGCCGGGCTGGGGAAAGGCGCAGGCAAGAGCGGACTTGGCGGCGCGCTGCTGAACGCCATCGCGGCCAACGACGCGCTGATGCTGGCGGCGCGGGCGTTTGAGGATGAAGCCGTGCCCCATCCTGAAGACTCGGTCGATCCGGTGCGAGACCTCGCCATGATGGAAGAAGAACTGATCCTGAGCGACATGACCGTGATCGACAAGCGGCTGGAACGGCTGGCGGCGGGCAAGAGCCGCGGCACACCCGAAGAGCGCAAGCGCATGGCCGCGGAGGAGGAGTTGCTCGCCAAGTTGATGCAGGCGCTGGAGGCGGAGACGCCCCTGCGGGAAATTGACTTGAGCGATGCCGAACTGAAGGCGCTGGGCGGGTTTGGCCTGTTGTCGCTGAAGCCGATGCTGCGCGTGATCAACGGGGCGGATAATGACGATGAATCTGCCTATGCGGACGCGCTAGACGAACGGACACTGTTTTTACGCGGCAAGCTGGAGGCCGAAATCGCGCAGATGGCTCCGGACGAGGCTGCTGAATTCCTGGCCGATTTCGGCATCGAAGAGCCTGGCCTAGACCGTGCCATCCGCTTCTGTTACCGCATGATGGGGTTGGAAAGTTTTTTCACCGTGGGCGACGACGAGGTGCGGGCGTGGACGGTGCGCCGCGGTACGGTTGCACCAGTTGCAGCCGGCGTGATCCACAGCGATCTGCAGAAGGGCTTCATCCGGGCGGAGACAGTCGCCTATGAGGAACTGATCGCGGCGGGCGGGCTCGTCGAGGCGCGCAAGCAAGGCCGGCTGCGACTGGAGGGCAAGGAGTACGTGGTTCAGGACGGAGACATCCTCAACATTCGCTACAACCTTTAGCCTGTTAAGTGTCGCCACAATTAAGAAGCGGCAGCCGCACTGAATTCGTCGGCTGCCGCTTGCGTTCTGTCGCGCCGGGTCAGCGGACGCCGTAGATGTCGGCGTACTTGGTTTGCAGGTATTTCTTGTATGGCTCCAGACGAATGGGACCGCCGGTGAGCCGTTCCACCAACTCGAGGGTGGTGAACTTGCAGCCGTGCCGATAGATGTTGGTACGCAGCCAGTCGTGCAAGATATCGAAACGGCCGGCTTCGATCTCCCCCGGTATTTCGGGATGGGCCTGCAGCGCTGCGTCATAGAACTGCGCGCCGAGGACGTTGCCCAAGGCGTACCCTTGGAACATGCCGCCGATATAGTCCGCATACCAGTGAACGTCTTGCATCACCCCGTTGCGGTAGTCCTTAGGCCGCACGCCGAGGAACTCGGCGTATTTTGCGTTCCAGGCATCGGGCAGCTCGGAGATGCGCAGTTTGCCTTCGAGCAAGTCGCATTCCAACTCGAAGCGGATGATGACGTGGAGGCCGTAGGTGACTTCGTCGGCGTCGACGCGTATGAGTGACGGCTGTACGCGGTTGATGGCGCGATAGAAGTCGGTCAACGAGACGTCATCCAACTGGCCGCTCATTTTCTGCTGGAACTGGGGGTAGAAGTGGCGCCAGAAAGGTAAACTGCGTCCGACGATGTTCTCCCACAGGCGAGACTGGCTTTCGTGCACGGCTGAGGAAGCGCCGTCGGCGAGCGGGGTGGCCTCATAGCTAGGATCGACGCCCTGCTCATACATGGCGTGTCCGGACTCGTGCATCGTGCTGAATATGCCGCTGATTGTGTCTGTGAACACGCGTGTCGTGATGCGGACGTCGCCAATAGAGAATTTGGTGGCGAAGGGGTGGTGGGTTTTGTCTTGACGGCCGCGGGCAAAGTCGTAGCCGAAGCGTTGCACGACCTCTTCGCCGAACTGCCATTGTGCGGTTGGGTCGAAGGAACGGCCTCGTGTGATGTCTGGGACTTGGCGGCGTTCGCCGATTTTGGCGGCGAGTTCGCTGAGCCAAGTACGCAGCTCGTTGAAGATGGGGCGAATGGTTGCAACCGTCATGCTGAAGTCGGAGCGTGCGATGTGCGGGTCGGCGACGTGCTCTGCATCTGGAAAGTAGGAGGAATAGCGCCGGCTGAAGTCGAGTGTCTTGGCCAGATAGGGCGCCACGGCTTTGAAGTCGTTTTGGGGCCGGGCGGCGGCCCAGGCGACGAAGGAGTCAGAGATATGCGCCGTGAAATCTGACATGAACTGGGCGGGGATGCGCGTGGCTTGGTCGTAATCGCGGCGCGTGACGCGCACAAGCGCTGCGTCGTCGCTGTCGTAGGGCATCGAGTCGACCGCCGGCTGCATCGTGTCGAGCAGGCGTCCGATGGCAGGGTCGGTGAATTTGTTATGGGCAAGGGTGCGCACGGTGGCGGATTGGCGTGCGCGAGCGGCGGCGCCGCCTGGCGGCATATAGGTGGCCTGGTCCCAGTGCAAGATGTCTGCGGCTGCAGAGAGGTCGTCCACTTCTTGAAGACGGGCAAGCAGTTCGCTGCGTGCGGCGTCGTATTGGGTTGCGGTCATTGCGATGGCTCCAAGGAGTGAGGCTGTTGGAAACGATGGTCGGTATGGCAGCGCCTGCCTGGCAGGGATGTCCGGGCAGGTTGCCGGAACGCGCGGTCCCAGGCATGTAGTGTACCGCCGGGCGGGGGGTGAGGCAAATCGTCCGGCTGTTTCGCCATGCGCGGCCCGGAATCTTTGCCTGTATGGGGCAGGACGGGTATAATGTTAAAGATATCGCGCAATCATAATAAGAGGACTACCGCGTGTGGGAATCTGCACGCGGGGGTGTTTGGGAGGATAATCCATGACGAATCAAGCTGACACTGCGGTGAATAAGGAACTGGCTCAGGAACTGGAAGGCGAAGGGAGCGCCGAGACGCAGGCGGTAGAGGCGTCCGAGGCCGCAGAGGTTTCGCTTGAGGCGTCTGAACAAGTTGAGAATTCTGCAATCGAAGCTGCTCCGGAGGCTGAACCTGAGGCAAGCTTGGCGGAGCCGGCTGCCGAGCCGGTGCAGGAAGCTGTGCCGCAAGAGAGTTCCGCCCCCGAAGCTGTGACGAACGCCGAGGATACCCCGGTTGTGCCACCCCTATCCGCCGATGACGAAGATACCGAGGTGATCGTCAACGAGGATGGGTCGACACAGGTCGTGCGCATGCTGGCTGTCGGTCAGCAGGTCGAGGGCGTGGTCAAGCGTATCACCGATTTCGGCGCCTTTGTGGATATCGGTGTCGGCCGAGACGGTCTGATTCATATTTCGGAGATGTCGACGCGGCGGGTAGCGAAGGTGACTGATGTTCTGAGTGAGGGCCAGGCGATCACCCCGTGGATCAAAAAGCTGGATCGCCAGCGCAACCGCATCAGCCTAACGCTCATCGACCCTGAGATGAAGACGATCCGCGATTTGGAGACGGGCGACCTTGTCGAAGGAACGGTTAGCCGCATTTTGCCGTATGGCGCGTTTGTCGACATCGGTATTGGCCGCGACGCACTGCTCCACGTCCGCGAGATGGGCGAGGGCTTCGTCGCCAAACCGGAAGACGTGGTGCAAGTCGGCGAGAAGATCGAGGCGCGCATCATCGAGCTGAGCCGGCGGCGCGGGCGTGTTGACCTGAGCTTGAAGGGGTTGCGCGAGGAGCCTGCGCCGGTCGCGACGGAGCAGGAAGCTCCGCTCGAAGAGCCGGCGGAAGAAGAGTTGGCGGATCAGTTCGAGGAGATCGAAGTGCTTTCGCCGATGGAACTGGCGTTTAAGAAGGCCATGGAGGCGGAAGGCATCAAACTGAATGTCTCGCGAAAGAGACAGGGCAAGCGCGGCCGTCGCGACCAGGGCCGGTCCATCCAGGATGAGATCATCGCCCGAACGCTGGATTCGGCCCGAAAATAGGGGCTGTGATCGGCGGGAGCCGCGCCTGAGCTTGCTCGAAGCTTGAGAGTTGCACAGGGCAACTAAGGCCTCCTTTGGTTGAAATGGGCGTGACATGCGCCCCTTTCACGAGGGAGGCCTTTTTCTTTACGCGGGGCATCGTCGCAGAGACGAGTTGTCTACAGATTGCGGTCACGCCCGCCGGCACGCGATCTGCCCGTGACACAAGAGGGTAGACCGTCATCAGGAGGGATGTTATGCAGCTCGAAGGCTGCGTTGCACTCGTTACAGGGGGCGCACATCGCGTGGGAAAGGCGATCACGCTCATGTTGGCGCGTGCCGGCGCCGATGTGGTGGTCAATTATTACTCGTCGGAGCGAGCGGCGCAGGAGACGGTCGCGGAAGCCGAGGCATTGGGCGTACGTGCGCTGGCGGTGCGCTGCGATGTGGCGCAGTTGACCGAGGTGCAACGGATGGCTGAGACGATCCGAGATGTATTCGGCGGTGTGGATATCATCGTCAACAGCGCCAGCCTATTCGAGAAGATGGATTTTCCGACGGCTGATACGGCCGTGTGGAAACGCGTAACGAGCATTTCGATCGACGGACCGTTCTACGTGTGCAATAGTCTGGTTCCGGACATGTTGGCGCGCGGCGGCGGGGCGATTGTCAATATCGTCGACCTCTCTGCGTGGGAACCGTGGCCCAAGTTCATGGCGCACGCGGTGGGCAAGGCGGCGCTGTTGGCCCTGACGCGCCAGCTTGCGCTTGAACTCGCGCCGGCTGTTCGCGTGAATGCGGTGGCGCCGGGACGAGTGCTGCCGCCGCCTGATTACGATCCTCGACACGTGGAAGCGGCGGCGCGGCGCACGCTATTGCGGCGGTGGGGAACGCCGGAGGACGTCGCTCTGGCAGTCAAGTACCTGCTCGATGCCGACTTTGTGACCGGAGACGTTGTGACTGTGGACGGCGGGGAACGCTACGGCAGACGAGCCGCGGGCGCCTCGAAATCGTCAGGAGCCAGTTCCGGAGGAGATGAGCATGTTGACGCGAAATGACCTGGAACTTCGCGAAGAGCAAGCCCTGGCAGGATATGGCATGCGCAGCCGCGAGAGTCGCGGGCGCGCCTACCCGGAGGCTGAACACCCGTATCGCACCGCGTACCAGCGCGACCGTGACCGCATAATCCACACGACCGCGTTTCGTCGACTGGAATATAAGACGCAGGTCTTTGTCTATTCCGAAGGCGATCATTATCGCAATCGGCTGACGCACAGCGTGGAGGTCTCGCAGATCGGGCGGACCTTGGCTCGCAGCCTGGGCGGCAACGAGGATTTGGTCGAGGCAATCTGTCTAGCCCACGATTTGGGACATGCGCCCTTTGGACACGTTGGCGAAGACACGCTCAACGGGCTGATGCGAGAGCACGGCGGGTATAACCACCAGCGACAGACTTATCGCATCCTAACGGAATTGGAGAGCCGCTATCCGGACCACCCTGGGTTGAATTTGACGTATGAGGTGTTGGAAGGGGTGGTCAAGCACGATACTGATTACGATACAACCGAGGCGACCGACTATAGCCCGGATGAACGCGGCACGTTGGAATGCCAACTTAGCAACTTGGCGGACGAAATCGCCTACAACACCAGCGACCTGGACGACGGGCTGCGCAGCGGCATCCTCGACCCGCAGGATGTTATCCAATTGGAAATCTCACGGCGCGTTTTGGCGAGCATGGGCGAACCGCTCGATGCCGACGTGGGCCAGGCGATGATGCGACACCGGTTCATTCGCCGGTTGGTGGGGATAGAGGTGTTAGCCGCCATCCAAGGAACGGAACAAGCTCTGGCGGCGGCAGGCGTGGTCACCCTGGCTGATCTGCGCAGCCTTCCACACAACGTGGCGGGCTACACCGCAGAGTTGAATGAGGAAAACCGAGAATTGAAGCGCTATCTGTTTAAGAACTTCTACCGGCATTATCGGGTTGTGCGCATGGCGACAAAGGCAGAGCGAACGCTGACCGACTTATTTCGGGCGTATGTCGGCCAGCCGCTGCAACTGCCGCCCGACACCTTACGCAGCGCAGACAATCACCCAGAGGGCTTGCATCGGGTCGTGTGCGACTACATTGCGGGCATGACAGACCGCTTTGCCGTATTGGAGCACAAGCGGCTATATGACCCCGAAGAGCGGGTGTAGGGGATAGCGAAGGAGATAGATGGCAGGGAATAGGCGGCGCGACTCTACCGCCTATTCCCTGTGGCTGGCTAGATGCGCGAGCGGACCGTCATCTCTACTTTGATGCTTTGGAAGACGCCGGCATCACGCTCGGTTGTGACATATTCCGCCTCGATTACTTCGCAGTCGAGGACTAGGCTCTGCCCCTTGAGTTGAAAACTGATCCCGGGTTGCGCCACGATCGGGGGGGGATCGTTAGGGCGTTCGCGCATGAGCGCCGGCTCCAGGTTGCGGTCGAAGGCGTATTCGCTGAGCAAGACGCGGGTGCGGTTGCCCAAGCTTTTCTCCATCTTCTGATCGTACAGCCAGACATCTAGGGCGATGACGTTTTCGGGATCGTCCTGGAGTATGCCGTTTTTGACGTTGACGCCCATGCCGCACTCACCGACGTAGCGGTTGGCCTCCGGGTCGACGATCTTGAACGACTGGTCAAAATCGATTACGCCGGCCTGATAATGGGCGATGAAGGTGTCGAGGACGCGACCCGGCGCTTGGCGTATAGCCTTGCCGGGCGCGGCCGGTTGGCCGGTAACAGGAGCGGATGCCGGTTCTATGGCGTCATCATAATCTTCTGCATCGCCAAAGTACTCGTCGTCCAGTTCGTCGTCGATCTCGTCTATGGCCGCGCCGGATGAGTAGAACTCGTCGTCATCCGGCTCTTGGGCGAAGCCGTAGTCGTCCGCAGTCTGCGCGGCGAAGCCAGAGTCTTGTGCGGAGATGCTGCGCGGGCCTTGCGGTCCGGCGCTTGGGCCGTAGCGCTCTTCACCGAAGTCGTCTTCGAATTCGTCTTCAGGCGCATCGCCGAACCCCTGGTCGACGACACGCTTGCGATTCTGCGCCAGCTTGCTGATAAGGAAGATGCCGCCGCCGACGAGGAGGAGGATCGCTAAGAACGAGAGCGTCCAGGTCAGCCAAGAGGGCGAGGTCGTTTCTTCCGGCGCAGGCGATTCCGGTGCGCTCGCTGCGGAGGGCATGATGATGTCGGGCGAAGAGACGCCCAGGCCGGCGGCCAATTGGCCGAGCATGGTGATGTAGATGCGCGAATCGCGCTGTGGATTTTGGTCGAAATAGGCCTGGGCTGCGGCGATTTCGTCGGCGAGGTTTTCGTTGAGGTCAAGCAGCCTTCCGCGTGCGATTTCTGCTGCTTGGTCGTCGTTATAGTAGGTATAGACCTGGGCGACAGAAGCCAGGTATTGCGCCTTGGCTTCTGGGCTAAGGTCTGCGGGCCAGGCGTTTTTCCATTCGACCGGCCAGAAGACCCAGCCGATGAGCAGGCCGACGATCAGTCCGATGGCCGCGCCAAACGCCAACGACGAGCCGTTGAGCCGTCTGATGAAGTCGAAAACGGCTGGGCGCGGTTCCGCCGCCTTACTGCGTCCTGGGGAGTATACGTTTGGCATCCATGACTCCTCTGTGTGTGGATTGAGGCTGCGGCAATCGACGGCTGCGAGGCGTCTGCCGGCCTCATGCGCCAATATAGGCTACAGCAGGTCCGTTCGCCCTTGAGCGCGCAGCAGGTCGACGATTTCCTTGACGCGCTGCATCTGTCCTTTATGGCCGATCAACAGGCTATCGCCGGCGTCTATCACGACCAGATCTTGTACGCCAATCATGGCGATCATCTGTTTTTCACTGTAAATGATATTCTCACTGCTCTCAATGGTCAAGACGCGACCGCTGACGACATAGTTGGCCGACTCGTCCGGTTCGATCACGGCAGTAAGCGCGTCCCAACTGCCGACGTCGTTCCAGCCTGCGTCGAGCGGGACGACGGCCACGCGCACAGCCCTCTCCATAATGCCGTGGTCGATGCTGATCGTGGGAAAGGACTGCCAGACCCGTTCAACCGTATTATAGACCGCGCCGGGGTCTGCGTGTTTTTCGAGTTGCATCTCGATCTGTTGCAGCCCGGCGTAGAGGTCCGGCAATTGCCACTGGTATTCGGCCAGGAGGCGGGAAACGCGGCTGACGAAGATGCCGCCGTTCCAGTAATAGCCGCCTTCGGCGAGAAAGGCTTGAGCGACTTTGGCGCTGGGCTTTTCGAGAAACTGGGCGACGGTATAGATGGGCAGGTCGACGCCCTCGGCGCCCGCAATTTGCAGCGGTGAATCGCGGCGGATGTAGCCATATCCTGTATGCGGAAGGGTAGGCTCGATGCCTAGGGTGACGATATGGCCGGCTTCGGCTGCGTCGGCGGCGCGGCGCAGCGCGATCTGGAAGGCTTCCACGTCTGTGATGACGTGGTCTGAATGTAAGATAGCGAGGATCGCGTCCGGGTCTCTATGGCGCAGGAAGGCGGCGGCCAAGCCGACAGCGGGAGCAGTGTTGCGCCCGCTAGGTTCCAGGATGATTTGTTCGAGCGCCAGGTGCGGCAATTGGTCGGCGACGAGCGCTGCGTATTGCGCCCCGGTAATGACGTATAGGCGGGAGGGATCGACGAGGCCGGAGAGACGGGCGACGGTTTCTTGGAGCATGGTGCGGCCATTGCCGGTGACGTCGGTGAATTGCTTGGGGCGCGATTGGCGGCTGCGCGGCCAAAGTCGGGTTCCGACGCCTCCGGCCAGAATTGCAGCATACAATGGGCGGGATGATTGCTGTGAGGTCAAACTCGATCTGCTCCGATCAACTTCGCACGTAGCTCATGGCGCCTACCTGCCGGACGAAGCCCTTCAGTTCGAGCATGGTCAGCAGGCTGGCGACTTGGGGTGGGGGCATGGCCGCTTGGCGGACGATGTCGTCTACGTGACGCGGTTCCTGAGTTAGGTATTCCAGAATGCGGGCCTCCTGTGGGTCCGTCGGGGCAAGGCGTTGGGCGTGTTGGCGGCTGATGAGGCGCTCGAAGTTGAGCTGGGTCAACACGTCCTGCGCCGAGAGCAGCGGGGCGGCGCCTTGCTGGATTAACTCGTTGCAGCCGGCGCTGCCGGGATTCAAGATGTTGCCGGGCACGGCAAAGACGTCACGGCCTTGTTCGGCGGCGAACTTGGCGGTGATCAGCGCACCGCTGCGGCGCGGGGCTTCGACGATCACGACGCCTTTGCTAAGTCCGCTAATGACGCGGTTCCGCGGGGGGAAGTTGCCCGCTTCGGGGCGCGTGCCCAGGGGATATTCGCTGATGACGGCGCCGTTGGCGGCGATACGGATGGCGAGACCGCGATTCTCGGCCGGATAGATCTGATCGACGCCGCTGCCCAAGACGGCGATGGTGCGTGTGCCGGCTTCCACGGCGGCTTTGTGGGCGATGGTGTCGATGCCCAAGGCGAGCCCGCTGACGATGGTGACGCCGGCGTCGGCGAGTTCTTGAGCGATGGTGCGGGTCACCTCGCGCCCGTAGACGCTGGCGCGCCGCGTACCGACGATGGCGATGGCCCACATATCGGCGTCGTCCAACTCGCCGCGCACATAGAGCAGCGGCGGAGCGTTCTCCAATTGCTTGAGGTTGGCCGGGTAGTTGGCTTCATGCCGGGTGACGACGTGGACGCCTGCTTGGCGTACGCGGCGCCATTCGAGGTCCAGGTCGAGCTGGTCGCGCGCCTTGAGCAGGTTTTCGATGCTGCGCCTGTCTAGGCCTGCTTGTTGCAGTGCGGGCAACGGCGCGCGCCAAGCGGCTTCGGCCGAACCGAAGTGTTCGAGCAGAGCGGACAGCCGTGCGGCGCCGATTCCGGACACCTTATTGAAGCCGATCCAGTAGGCTTTCTCGTCCACGGCTAATCGCTACTCGTTTATGGCTTGTACGCCAGAGGGGGCGTTTACCGACGTCATGAGCAACCGCAGCTATATGCGAGGATACTGCACCCGCGGCGGATCTGTCAAACATGCGCCGGATCTCCC
>CAYXRG010000015.1:0-3367 GCA_964467575.1 uncultured Caldilineaceae bacterium
TGGGCCTGGCCTGCATGGCGATCTTCGCGCCCCAACTCAGCCCCTATGACCCGGCCGAACGCGTCGGGCCGCCCTTTTCGCCGCCCAGCCCCGTGCACCTCTTGGGCACAAACGACATCGGCCAGGATATCCTCAGCGAACTGATCTACGGAGCGCGTGTCTCGCTGTCGGTCGGCGTGTCCGCAGCCGCGCTCTCCACCGCGCTGGGGACGGTCGTCGGCCTGCTGGCGGGCTACTATCGTCGCCTGGAGCACTGGCTGATGCGTCTGGCGGATGTAGTGCTGGCGCTGCCTTTCTTGCCCCTCCTGATCGTGCTCGCCGCCTACGTGGGGCGCAGCTTGACAAACACCGTGATCATCATCGGCCTGTTGCTCTGGGCGGGGACGGCGCGCCTCATCCGCAGCCAGACGCTCGCCCTGTCGCAGCGCGAATTTGTGCTGGCCGCGGCCACCGTGGGCTGCACACGCGGGCGCATCCTCCGCCGCCATATCTGGCCGCATGTGACCTTTCTTGTGATCAGCGAGTTCCTGCGCGCCACAACGACGGTCATTTTGCTAGAGGTCTCGCTCAGTTTCCTGGGCCTGGGCGACCCGCTGCAAAAGAGTTGGGGCGCCATGCTCTACTGGGCGCAAGCGCGCGGCGCCTTCCTCACGCCCGCCTGGGCCTGGTGGGTGTTGCCGCCCGGCCTGTCTATCGGCGCGGTGGCCCTGGGTTTTGCGCTTATCGGCTTCGCCCTGGAGGAAATCGTCAACCCGCGCTTGCGCAACGGCAACGCCTAAGCAAAATGCGCCGTCGGCGAGCGCCCATCATCACCCTGCAACATCTGTATCACCCTGAATAAGGAGAAACCCATGACCCGCGTACTGATGTTGGCTAGTTTCGGCCTGGAGATCGTCGAATGCGGCGGCGCGCTGGCCTTGCACGCCCAGGCCGGCGACGAGGTCGTCGCGGCCGTGCTGCTCAGCCGGCCTGAAAGCAAGCCTCAGATCACTGCCGCGGCGCGCGTCCTCGGCATCGAGCAAGTGGAATTCCTGGACTTCGCGATGGGCGAGTGGAGCGTCGACGTCGCCGCCAAGGAGAAGATCGTCTCGCTGATCCGGCGTCTGCGCCCCGATATTGTGATCACCCAAGACCCGCACCACGCGCAGCACGATCTGGACCCGGACCGGCGGTTGATCGCGCCGCTCTACACCGAGGCGCTGGCGCTAGCCGGCCGCGGCTACTGGCATGCCGCTGAGTGCGGCGGCTACCCGGCCCACCTTGTGCGCACGATCTACTACATGACGCCGGAGGAGCCGAACTGCGTCGTCGAGATCGGCAGCGTCTTCGAGCTCAAGCAGCGCGCCCTAGCGGAACTTAGCTACCAGACCGCGTTCAGCGCCGAGGTGATCGAGCAGCGCGTGCCGCCCGAAGCGCTGCATCACGTCTTGGACGCCTACGCGACGCTTCAGGCCGACAAGGCTGCGCTGGGGCTGGCTCTGCACCGCCAGTTCGATCTGGCGCTGGCCCTCGTCCACGGGCTGGCGGGGCACTCCGGCGCCGCCCTGGCGGAAGCGTACCGCCGCGAGGGCGTCTTCGTGCTGGACAAGCTGCTGCCCTGAGCCGCGGCCGGTTATCTTAGCGACGAGTGGCACGAATACCGCGAAGCCCCTGGAGCGCAATTCGAGCGCTTCGCGACGAAAAGGCAAGAGCCGCTTTACAGCGGCCCACTCTATAATCGGAGCGTGGGGATCTTTATCCCGTGCGTGTGCGCACAGGCGATGGCCTCCTCGTAGCCCGCGTCGGCATGGCGGGCGACGCCCAGGCCCGGGTCGACGGTGAGCACGCGGCGCAGCCGTTCAGCGGCTTCCGGCGTGCCGTCGGCGACGATGACCTGTCCGGCGTGCAGGCTGTAGCCGATGCCCACCCCGCCGCCGTGATGGAAGCTGACCCACGTCGCGCCGCAGGCTGTGTTGATCAGCGCGTTGAGGATTGCCCAGTCCGCGATGGCGTCGGAGCCGTCGCGCATGCCTTCGGTCTCGCGGTTGGGGCTGGCGACCGAGCCGCAGTCGAGGTGGTCGCGGCCGATGACGATAGGCGCTTTGACCGCGCCGCTGGCTACCAACTCGTTGAAGCGCAGCCCTGCCAGATGGCGTTCGCCGTAGCCCAGCCAGCAGATGCGCGCCGGCAGCCCCTGGAATGCCACATCGCGCTGGGCCAGCTTGATCCAGCGCACCAGATGCTCGTTCTCCGGAAATAGGTCGAGGATGGCCTGGTCGGTCGCGTAGATGTCGGCGGGATCGCCGGAGAGCGCCACCCAGCGGAAGGGACCTTTGCCCTCACAGAAGAGCGGGCGGATGTAGGCGGGCACGAAGCCGGGATAGCTGAACGCCTCCTTCAGCCCGTTGTCATAGGCGCGCTGGCGCAGGTTGTTGCCGTAGTCGAACACCGTCGCTCCCTGGGTTTGCCAGTCGAGCATGGCCTGGACATGGCGCGTCATCGAGTCCGCGGCGAGACGCTGGTACTCGGCTGGGTCGCGGCGGCGGAGATCCGCGGCCTCATCGAGGCTGAGACCGGCGGGGATGTAACCGTAGAGCGGGTCGTGCGCCGAGGTCTGGTCGGTCACTACATCGGGCCGCACGCCGCGCAGCACAAGCTCGGGCAGGACCTCCGCCGCATTGCCGATCAGGCCGACCGACTTGGGCATGCGCGCGGCGCGCGCTTCCTCCACCCAGGTCAACGCTTCTTCCATGTTGTCGGTAATGGCGTCGATCTGCCGCATCTGCAAGCGGCGTTCAGCCCGCCACCGGTCAACCTCCACGATCAGGCCCACGCCCTCGTTCATGGTGATCGCCAGCGGCTGCGCGCCGCCCATCTCGCCTAAGCCGGACGTAAGCACGAACTTGCCGGCCAAGCTTCCCCAACCGCGCTGCCGCGCCAGCGAACCGAGCGTCTCATAGGTGCCCTGCAGGATGCCCTGTGTGCCGATGTAGATCCAACTGCCCGCGGTCATCTGGCCGTACATGATCAGGCCGGCGGCCTCCCATTTGTCGAAGTTCTCTTGGGTGGCCCAGGCCGGGACAATGTTCGAGTTGGCGATGAGCACGCGCGGTGCGTCGGCGTGCGTGCGGAAGACGGCGACTGGCTTGCCGGACTGGACGAGCAGGGTCTCGTCAGCTTCGAGGGTGCGCAACGTGTCGAGGATGGCGTCGAACGCCTCCCAGTTGCGCGCCGCCTTGCCGCGCCCGCCGTAGACGATGAGGTTGTCGGGGTCGAAGGCGACGTCGGGGTCCAGGTTGTTTTGCAACATGCGATAGGCCGCTTCCGCCAGCCAGTTCTTGCAGGATAGCTGAACGCCGCGCGGGGCGCGCACGATTCTAGGCATGTC
>CAYXRG010000015.1:3467-20523 GCA_964467575.1 uncultured Caldilineaceae bacterium
GGGCGTCCACGAGGGACGCCCCTACTTCACCTCGACCGTGCCGAACATGGCGTAGTCGCCGTCCAGGAAGAGCGTTTCGCCGGCGATTGTCACCGTCGCGGTCTCGGCGATGTCCTGCGAGGACGAGCCGGCCATCACGGTGAGGTCGGCGGGTTCAACCACGCGGCGCATGTCAAGGTTGTAGTAGTTCAACTGCGCCACGGGCACGGTGAAGACGACGGTCTTGGTCTCGCCGGGGGCCAGTTCGACGCGCTTGAAGGCGCGCAATTCCTTGACGGGCCGCGTGACGCTTGCCCCGTCGGTGCGCGTGTAGATCTGCACCACCTCGTCGCCCGCCCTCTCACCGGTGTTGGTCACATCGACGCTGATGGTCAACTCGCCGGAGGGATCGACGCTGTCGGGCGTGACCTGCAAGTTGCCGATCGTGAAACTCGTATAACTGAGGCCGAAGCCAAAGGGGAAGAGCGGTTGGTTGCTCTCGTCCACGTAGGGACCGTAGAGGAAGGAGCGCGCGCCGGACGGCCGGTGGCTGTAGAAGAGCGGCGCTTGGCCTGCCGAGCGCAACACGGTGACGGGCAGTTTTCCGCCTGGGTTAATCTCGCCGAAGAGTACGTCGGCGATTGCCTGGGCGCCT
This sequence comes from uncultured Caldilineaceae bacterium, assembly GCA_964467575.1. Classification (GTDB taxonomy): domain Bacteria; phylum Chloroflexota; class Anaerolineae; order Caldilineales; family Caldilineaceae; genus JASGTU01. Next base: position 4,102 of record CAYXRG010000015.1, read on the forward strand.
TCGTCGCCGGGAAGCCACGCCTCGACCAGCGCCGGTGCGTTGTCCGCGATCCAGGGCAAGGCAAAGGGCCGCCCGTTGACCAGCACCACGATCACCGGCGTACCGGTGGCGTGGATGGCCTCGACCAACTCCTGTTGTACGCCGGGCAGCCCCAGGCTGGCGCGGTCGCGGAACTCGCCCGTGCTGCAATTAGGGACCAACCCCGACTTGTCGCCCACGACGACGACGGCGATTTCCGCCTTCTTGGCCGCTTCGACGGCCGCGGCAAAGCCCTCGGTGGACGGGTCGAGCACAGCGCAACCCTTCTCGTAGATCACCTCTGTGTCCGGGGATACCGCATCGCGAATCGCGTCGAGCACGCTCTTCATCGTGGCGTAGTCGTCGATCAAGCGGATGGCGTCAGGCAGCGGGTGTGCTGAGAAGCCCAAGTCTTTGAACGTGATCAGGCTTTCGATGTGCGCCGGGTAGGCGTAGTCGCCCAGCAGGTTGCGCTTGTCGTCGGCGTTGGGACCGATCACGGCGATAGACTTGAGGCTCTTGGAAAGCGGCAGCAGGCCGCCTTCGTTCTTTAGGAGCGTGATCGATTTGCGGGCGATGGCTCGGGCCAGGCGGCGATGGTCTGGCGCGCCGAAGACCGCTTGCGCCTTTTCCGGCGCGACGTAGGGGTTCTCGAAGACGCCGATGCGGAATTTCATGGTGAGCACGCGCCGCACGGCCTGGTCAACTAGGGCGACGGGCAATTCACCAGCCTCGACGGCGTCAATGAGGGGCTGACCGAAACAAACCGTGTTGGGCAGTTCCACGTCCATGCCGGCTTCGAGCGACAGCAACGCGGCCTGCGCCTGGTCCTTTGCCATCTGGTGGTAGTTGGACAGTTGGTTGATCGCCATGTAGTCGGAGACGACGATGCCGTCGAAGCCCCATTGGTTGCGCAGGATTTCATTGAGCAGCTCTTTGGAAGCGACGCAAGGAACGCCGTCCAATTCCTGGTAGGCGTTCATCATCGAGGCGAGGCCCGCCTTGCGCACGACGGCCTCGAAGGGGCGCAAATAGACCTCGCGCAGTTCGCGCGGCATGATGTGCGCGGGCGCCCAGTTGAGGCCGCCTTCCGGCGCACTGTAGCCGACGAAGTGCTTGCCCGTGGCGACGACGCCTTGCGCCAGGTCGTCGCCCTGCAAGCCGCGCACATAGGCCACGCCCATGCACGAGGTGAGGTAGGGGTCCTCGCCGAAGGTCTCCTCGATGCGGCCCCAGCGCGGGTCGCGGGCGATGTCCAGCACAGGCGCTAGGCCCTGGTGTATGCCGACGGCGCGCATCTGCGTGCGGATCGCCTCGGTCATGGACTGGGCGAGCTCGGGCGTCCACGTACTGGCGAGGCCGATGATCTGGGGGAAGTTAGTAGCGTTGCGCGCCAACATGCCGCTGCAGCACTCGTCATGGATCATGGCGGGGATGCCCAACCGCGTCTTTTCGATGGCGTAGCGCTGAATCTGGTTGGCGGTTTCGGCCATTTCGGTTGGGGCAAGCACGCTGCCGCCGGCCAGCCGCGTGACTTGGCCGATGCCGTGGCGCATGCGGGCGTCCATCTTTTCTGCCGAAAGACTCTGGTCTTCGCTCTGAATTTCGTAGATCCAGAAACTGCCCAGTTGGGCGACTTTTTCTTCTAAGGTCATCTGGGCGAGCAGGCGCTCGGTGCGTTCTTCTGCGGGCAGGTCGGCATTCAGCCAGGGCCTAGACGTTGCTTGAGCCGGCATAGCGGGTTCTCACTTTCTAGTAGGCGAATCATATTGCAGTACAGGTCTGCCTAATAGCGGATGACGACCGCCGGGAACAGAGTGTTTCCTTGGCAGGCAGACGACGCGGCGGATAAGACGGTCAACCTTTGATAGCTCCTGCCATGATACCTTTGACAAGCTGTTCTTGGAAGATGACGTAGGCGATGATCAGGGGCAGAGCCGAGAGTATGAGCACGGCCATGATCTGGGGAATATCGGCGGAGTATTGGCCTTGAAAATCCCAGATTGCCAGAGGCAATGTGCGCGTGGAGGGACTGGATGTCAGGACAAAGGCGAACACGAATTCGTTCCACAAAGATACAGCGTTGAATATGGCGATGGTGACCAGGCCGGAGCGGGAGAGCGGCAAGATGATGCGGAAGAAAGACCCCATCGGGCCGCAACCGTCGATGCGCGCGGCGTCTTCTAGCTCATACGGGATCTGCCGCATGAACTGTGTGAGGATGAAGATCGAGATGGGCAGGCTAAAGGCCACGTAAGGACCAATAAGCGCGGACAGGGTATCGTAGATGCCGGCGCGGGTCGTAAGCAGATAGATCGGGATGAGGGTGACGTGAATCGGCACGATCAGACCGGCGATGATCAGCGCGAAGAGCGGCTGGTTCAGGCGAAAGCGGATGCGCGCGAACACGTAGGCGGCCATCGAACTGATCAACACCACCAGAAAGATCGACACCGATACGACAATCGTGCTGTTCGTGAGGAAGCGGAAGAAGCGGTTGGCGAGGACGTTGCTGAAGTTGGTGATGATGGGATTCTCGGGCAGCGCCCACACCGGCCGCGTCATCAGCTCCAACGACTGCTTGAAACCGGTGAGCAACATAAACCAGAAAGGGACAAAGGCGATTAGCAGCCACAGCACAGCCAGCACGAATATGACTACGGATTTTGCAGTGATTTTGGTTTTCATCCGGCGATATCTTCCTCTCGCCGCTGCAGCGGAAAGTAGACCGTCAAGGCGGTGACCAGCACGACGATGAACAAGGCGGATGCGATCGTCGCGCCATAACCCATCTCGAAGGAGTTGAACGCCTTTTTATACATGTAAGTAGCCATCAGTTCGGTCGCATTGACCGGCCCTCCCTCGGTCATCACCCAGATCAGGTCGAAATATTTGAGAGAGCCGATCAACGAGAGCGTCGCCGCGGTGATGATGGAGCCGCGCAACAGGGGCAGGACGACGCGCCAGAAGTAGGTGTTCTCGGTGGCGCCGTCGATGTAGGCGGCTTCGCGTAACTCCTGCGGGATGCCTGTCAGGGAGGCTAGGAACAGCACCATGTAGAAGGGAATATACTGCCAGCAGATCACGGCGATGACGGAGAACAGCGCAATCCGCGGGTTGCTGAGCCAGGCTTGGGTAAGCGACTGCAAACCGACTGCCTCCAACGTGGCGTTGATGATGCCGAAATACGGGTCGTAGATGTATTTGAACAGGATGCCGATGGCGACGGTGGAGAGGAGCAGCGGCAGGAAATAGATGACCTTGAAGAAACGAAACATGCGGCCGCCGGTGTCCAGCAGCACCGCCAGCGCCAGCCCGACGGGCAGTTGGATGATGATGGACAGGAAGACGATGATGAAGTTGTTGCGCAGCGCCCGCCAGAATACGCTGTCCTTTGCCAGGCGGGTCCAGTTGTCGACGCCAAGGAAAGTGAGATTCGGATCGACGCCGTTCCATTTATAGAGGCTCAGCCGGAATGAATCGACGATGGGCCAAAGTACGAAGATGAAAAGGAAGGCAAAGGTCGGCAGCAGAAAGAGTGCGGCCGTCAAAGCGTATTCATTGATGAGCGGGCGGGGGCGCGTCGTGATGCGCGCTTGCGTATTATCGCGTGCGGCGGTAGTCATAGCGAACCTCACTGCGGCGCGGGCCGGCATACATGCCTGGAGATGCGACGGCGCGCATCCCCAGGCATGCCGTCAGGCGGCGTTTATTGGCCGAAGAACTTGACTGCGGCCTCTTCATGCGCGGCCGCGGCCTGTTCGGGGGTGATTTCCAGACCGAAGAGCGCCTGCATGGTGTCCTTATGCACCTCGCCCAGCTCGGGCGGCAGGTACTGGTCGTACCATAGCTGCACGCTCGCTGCGTTGCCGATCAGATCGATGATGCCCTGAAGCATGGGGTCATCGGTGGTGAAGCCCACGACGGGCGGGATTCGACCAGCAGCCCCGCGCTCGGCGACGGACGCGTCGTCGATCAGGTACTGGATCATCTTGAAGGCCTCGTCCGGATACGGGCAGACGGAAGAGATGCTGTAGAAGTTGTCGCCCACAGTGCCGACGACGTTGGACGGATCGCCCATGCCGCCCTCGATGGCCGGGAAGGGGAAGAAGGCCAGATTAGCCGCTACCCATTCGGGGTTCTCGGCGCGCATGGTGGAAATCTGCCAACTGCCCATCAACTCCATGGCCGCCTTGCCGGCGTAGAGAAGCTGGCGGGACTGGCCGGTATCGATGTCCAGGCCGTTGAAGCCTTCGACAAAGCCGTCGCGGTTGACAAGGTCCTGGATCATCTGGCCGGCTTCGACGAAGACCGGATCCTCAAACGTTCCGCCACTGCGCGTGGCTGCGCCGGCAAAGACCTCGGGGCCGGCCAGCCGGTCGACCAGGTACATATAGAACATGGAGCTAGGCCACTTAGTCTTGTTGGCCATGGCGAAGGGGGCGATGTCGTTCTCATTCAGCGTGTCCACAATCGCCAGCAGTTCATCCCAGGTCGCAGGCGGTTCCAGGCCAAGCTCCTCGAAGATGGTCTTGTTGTACCAGACCACGGCGATGGCGCTGTTCTCGACCGGCACGCCCCAGACCTTGCCGTCGAAGGTGACGTTGCTCAGCGAGGCGGGGACGAAGCGGTCAACATAGCCGTCCTGCTGCATGAAGTCGGTGATGTCGACTACCTGGCCGGCTTGGATGTACTCATAGAGCGGGCCGCCGCCCCAGGTCGGGAAGACGCAGGGCGGGTTGCCCGCGCCCATAGCGACCTTGATCTTGGTCTTGTAGGGGTCATTCTGCAGCGGCACGACCTCGACGCTTACGCCGGGGTTGTCCGCCATGAAGCGGTCGACCGCGTTCTGCAAAAGCTCGGGCGTGCTGGTCTGAATGTGCCAGAATTCGAAACTGACCTCTCCTGCCGCCGGGGCTGCGGCTTCACCAGGCGCCGCGGGTTCTGCTGCGCCGCTCGGCGCTGCAACCGGCGCAGCACAGGCGCTGATGGCAGCCAAGAGGATAGCCATAACCATCAGCATGGATGCATAACGGGTAATGCGTCTCATTCTCAGGTCTCCTTATTGGTGAAAAGATGGGGGACGATCTACGGCGCTACGCCACGGGCTGCAATGCACTGAAACGCGGAGCGATAACGCCGCAATTGACATACAACATAGTGTTGCAACATACGGTTGACACACTGCTCACGCATCGTCCGGCGAGAACGGTCGAGGGTTGAATTCGGCAGAAAGTGCGCGATCGTCAGAAAGGGTTGAAAGACCAGGATGCTGAGAACACAGGCTGGGCGCCGGCGCGCAGATCTGGGGAAACTGGCGAACATATCACAAGTCACGCCCGCGGCGAGCGAGTCGCACCGACGGCGTCCGCCAGAACAAAAGATGGTTTCGACACCCGGCTTGCTGTTCCTTAGAAAAGTGTATCACAAAGACCGCGTTGCACAAAGGCAGGTACGCGGCATGTATTTCGAGGCTTGTTCGCGAGCGTAGTCTGGCAGCGCGACTCAGGCCACGACCTGCTTGCGCCCGATCCGTGCCGGGCTTGCGATATGCCGCCCTGAGCGGTGACGGGAGAGGGCCGCCTTGCCCTCGAAGAAGAAGCGCTCCTCGCCGAAGGCCGGCTTGAGGTCGTCCAGCCACACGGCATCCGGATCATACTGCGCAAAGAATGGGCGGTGCACCCAGTCCGGGTTGCGGCCTTGGATGAAGCGCAGCGTAAAGACTTGTTGGCCGCGGACCGAGCTGACGCCCAACACCTGCACCTTGCCGGGATGGGCAGACATGCTGGGGCCGCGCACGGTGCGGCTCAGGCCGCTCACTTTGCTATATGCGCCGCGGAAAATCTCCCAGGCTCGCACGAGCGGCACGCCGAAGTAGTGCTGCGCGCCCGTATCTCGCACGACAAACATATAGTACGGGATCATGCCGAGCTGTACCTGGCGGCGCCACATCTCCGCCCAAAGCGCGCTGCTATCGTTGATGTGGCTCAGCACAGGCGACTGCGTGCGTATTTGCGCGCCCGTAGCCCGAATGCGCGCCACGGCGCGCTCGACGGCTTCCGTCTGCAATTCACGCGGGTGGTTGAAATGGGCCATAATCGCCAGATGCCGTCCGCTGCGCACGATGCGCTCGAACAGGGCGAGCGTATCGTCGGCGTCAGGGTCGGTCAAATAGCGGAACGGCCAGTAGCTCAGCGACTTGGTGCCGATGCGGATCGTGCGCAGCGAGGGCAGGTCGGCGGCAAGCAGCGGTTCGATGTAGGATGCCAGCCCCGACGCCTTCATGATCATCGGGTCGCCGCCGGTGAAGAGAATATCGCTTACTTCCGGATGGGTGCGCACGTACTCGACGAGCGTCTCGGCTTGGCGCGCGGCAAACTTGAGCTCACGGTTGCCCACGAACTGCGGCCAGCGGAAGCAGAAGGTGCAGTAGGCGTGGCAGGTCTGCCCCTGGCTGGGGAAGAAGAGCACGGTCTCGCGGTACTTGTGCTGCATGCCGGACAGGCGTTCGCCATTGAGGACGGGGACGTTGTTGTCCATCTGCCCGGCGGGATGCGGGTTCAACTGCTCACGGATGTCGTCTGCAGCGCGGCGGATCTCGGCGGCGCTTGCCTGTCCTTGGATGAGGTCCGCCATCTGCGCGAAGTGGTGCGGTAGGAGCATCTCGCGCCGCGGGAAGGTCAACGTAAAGATCGGATCGTCCGGCGCTGCGTCCCAATCAATCAACTCCTCTACGACGTAACGATTCGTGCGGAAGGGCAGAACGCTGCCCACGACTTCTGCTGCGAATTTCTGCTCCTCGCTCAGAGCCGCCAACTGGGGGATCTCGCGGAAATTCGCCAGGGTGTAGGCCTTGTATTGGGGGGTGGACGTTGCCCGTTGAGGTGTCATCGTGGTCGTCGCCTCCTTTGGTCTCTTTGCCTTTGTCTTTGCGTTTCTGTACCCACTATACCACACGCGATCAAACGGAGCAGGAGATTTCCATATTCGCAGCGAAATTGAACTAGGCCGGAAACATTATTTGCGGTTGACGAAACAGCCCGTATCGCGATAATAGCCACTAATATCTGTCTCTGTCTGCCCCTGAGGCCGCTCGCCGGCTTCCCCCCTCGGGCACGATAGGACCGCAAGGTCTCGTTTTGTTCGTCTGCCCGCCCTGATTCATCGCCGCATCACCCCAACAGACGCCGAACTCCACTGCACAGCGGGAATCTCTCCACGTTCGCGTGGACAGTGTGACGCCCAGACGCGGCGCGCGTCTGGTTTGGCAGGACCTGAGTGGCAGCATGCTGCAATACGCTGACCTGGAAATCCGCATCCTTCCCCTCGAAGATGAGGGCTATCCGGTCGAGCTGACCCTGGATGGGCAGCGCCAGTATGCACGCGGCTATGCCGACCCGGGCTTTCTCCCCTGGACGCCAAGTCTCGCTCCTGAACAGGACGGACGGCAGTTGTTCGAATGGCTGTTCGCAGACCCGGCGCTGCGTTCCGCCTGGGACGAGGTGCGCGGGGCGCACCCGCAACGGCGCATCCGCCTGCGTATTGACGCCGCCGCGCCCGCTCTGCACAGCCTGCCCTGGGAGATTTTGCGCGCGCCGGGGGGCAAGTCCGGTCTGCCGCTGGCCGCGAGCAACAGCACGCCCTTCTCGCGCTATCTGGCCGGCCCGTGGGACCCCGGCGCAGCCATTCCCCAGCGCCCGATCAAGATCGCGGTCGCCATCTCCGCCCCGGATAACCTGGCGGAGTACGGGCTGGCGCCAATCGACGCGGCGCACGAATGGGCCATGCTGCAAGAAACGCTGGCCGGCGTGGACGCGGAGATCGTGCAGGTCCCGCAACCCTGCACGCCGGCTGCGCTGGAGGCCGCGGTGAAGGACGGTTGCCACATCCTGCACTTCGTAGGCCACGGCGCGTTCGCGCAGCAGAGCGAAGAGGCGGCGCTCTTCTTGGCCGATGACGACAACCGCGTGCGGCTCGTGCGCGAGCATGAATTGGCTGCGATGCTGGCCCGTCAACTGATCGACGTGGATAATACGGCCAGCCGTCAACTGCGGCTGGTTTTTCTGGCCGCGTGCGAGAGCGCCACACGCAGCCCTGCAGACGCCTTTCGCGGTCTGGCGCCCAGCCTAGTGCGAGCCGGCGTGCCCGCGGTCGTCGCCATGCAGGACTTGGTGACGGTCGAGACAGCGCGAGTTTTCGGCGGGGCCTTCTACCGCCAGTTGATGAAGCACGGCCTGGTCGACCTGGCCTGCAACGAGGCGCGTGCCGCCATCCTAACACGCAACTTGCCCGGCGCGGCCGTCCCCGTCCTCTTCATGCGGCTAGAGATGGGCGTCTTGCTCGATATGCCCGCGGCGCTGGAGCCCAGGCGTTGGAGCGCGCCGTTCTGGTCGGTGGCCGTGCTGATTGCAGTGGTCATCATCGCCACGGCGATCAGCGTAAGCCTGCCGAACTTGCTGGCGGGACAGCCGCCGCCCGCCCCCGCCTCCACGCCCACGCTTACGCCGCTGAGCGGCACGTTTAACGTGGCGATGATGCGCTTCAGCCAAGAGGACGCGGCGGGTGCGTTGCAGCCCTCCGCCGCAGGCGCCATCTATAGCCAATCGATCTACAGCGCCCTGCAAGCGGAGTTCGCAGCAAGCCAGCCGCTGCTGGGCGAAGGCGTTCAGGTCGAAGGATGGCTGGCCCCAGCCGATCTGCGCGTTCCCGGTGTCGAGGACGGCGCGATCCTGGGCAGTTCCGAGTCCGAACGCGCCGCCGTCGCGGCCTGGCTGGCCGGCGAATTGGACGCGCAGATGTTGATCTATGGCTATCTTGCGCGTGGCGAAGATGCGGCGGAGCTACAGGTCGAGTTTTACGTCGCGCCGGAATTCGGCGAGGAGGTTGGGCAGATCGCCGGGCGTTACACCTTGGGCGACGGCGTGACTGTGCCCGCCGACCCGGCCGGTTTGGACCGCATCTCCGTCGCGCGGCTGCTGGGGCGGCGCGCCGAGGCGCTGGCCGGCGTGACGGTCGGCCTGATCCTAGACCTGCTCGGCGATCACGAGAACGCGCTGACGCTGTTCAGCACGCTGGCGGGTGGCCTCGATCCGGCTGAACAAGCCTCGATCGCCGAACTGCTCGACTACTTCATCGGCCGTCAGCAGCTTTTCCTGGGCCGCTATGCCGAGGCGGAGGAGACGCTGCGCCGGGCGGTCGACGCCAATCCGGCCTCGGCCCGCGCCCATATCGTGCTGGGCGGCGTGTATTTGAAGCGCGCCGGCGAGCAGATGGCGGCGGAACACGGTCCGGCGACAGAGTTGGTCGAGGAGGCGCTGCGCCACTACCAAGTGGCGGCGGATAACGCAGCCGGGGACCAATTAGTCGAGCAGTCGTCGCGACTGGCGCTCGGCTCGGCCTATGTCGTCGCCGGACAGAGCGCCTATCTGGGCGATGACCTGGCGCATGCCAAAGAACTGTTGGCGCATGGCCTGGCGGAGCTGGATGCGGCGGCAAGTTCACTGGAGCAGACCAAGCTGCATCGCTATCTGGCCCAAGTGCGGCAGTTCGAGGGCAATGCCTATTATCTGCTGTCGGGCATCGCACTTCTCGAAGACGACACGGCGGAGCGCAAGACGAATCTCGAACGGGCCCGCGCCGCATATCAGCAGTGTATCGATCTGGGAGCGCTCGCCTCGGCCGACGCAACGCTAACTGCGCAGATCATCGGCGGAGTGTGCCGGCCATATCTACAGCAGGTTGCCCAGGCGCTGGATGAATTACAGTAGGTTGGCTCTGGAGTAAGGGAGGCAGACCGTGATTTCGCACCATACTGCGGTTCGATGGACAAGCGCCGCCGCCTGCGCGTTGATGCTCGTGTGGCTGATGTTATTTGGCCTGGCGGCAAACGCTCAGGAGCAGGACTTGATCGCCCCCGGCATGACGGTTGTGAACGAAGTAACCAATCGCCGAGGCGATGAGTGGATCGTCGCATTGTGCGCCGGCGATGTGGTGACCATCTCTATGCAGAGCGAGGCTTTCGTCCCACTCGTGGGGATCTTCGAGCCGGACGGAGAGGAGCCTCTGGCCTTCGCTGCAGGGACGGATGGCGAGGCCGTTCTGCCCGGCTTTGGCGCGGAGGCGGCGGGCAGCTATCTGATCGTAGCCGCTGGCGAAGGTTTCGGCGCCCGCGGCGCGTATACGTTGGCCGTCACGACTGGAGACGGGGCGGAACAGGGTGACTTGGACGGCATCCTCGTCTCTGGACAACCCTTTACGGCGACGGTGCGCCCGCTGCGTCCGGCAGCGCTGGGCTTCCACGCCTGCGCGGGCGACGTAGTGCGCATCGACGCGGCCAGCGCAGATCTCGATCCGGCCCTCGAGCTATTCCAAGCGGGCGAGGAAGAACTGCTCGCTGCCGGCGCGCCTGCGGACGGGGGCGCACAGATCCTTGATCTGGCGCTGCCCGACGACGGCGACTATACGCTTGTCGTCTTTGGCGCCTCGCGCTTCGACCAGGGCGACGTCGAGCTGCTGTTGACCGTGGCGGCGACGACTACGATCACGCCCGCGCCGACGCCCGCCCTCGGCATATCCTGCACTGTCGGCGCAGAGCGACTCAATCTGCGCTCCGGGCCTGGGCTGGAGTTCACCCCGCCGATTAGCGTGCTGGAACGAGACGCCGAATTGTTGGCTGTGGCGCGCGACCCGACCGCAGCTTGGATACAAGTACAGGTCGTCGCCACGGGCGACATCGGCTGGGCGAGCGCCGTAGCGCCGTTCGTCTCGTGCGACGGGCGCATCTCCGCCCTGCCGTTGGGCGTCATTCCGCCGCGACCGACGCCGCGGCCTACCTCAACGCCGCGGCCGACGCCGACCCCGTCGCCGACGCCGCAGCGCTTGGCGCTCAACTTCGTGCCGACCGACGGCGACGACGGCAACGATTTCCTGCGCGGCAGCGCGCCGTTTAACCGGGGGCGAGCCGTGGCGCTGCCCGGCTTCCGCTTCGACGAAATCTCCGACAATATGGTCTTTCGCGACCGCATCGTCTTCGCTGTAGAGGTCTTCGACACGCGCGCGGGGCTGAGAGACGGGGATGGCATCGCTTATGTAGACTTCGCCATTGAGAATGACTTCGGCGATGAGGTCTACAGGAACAGAGAGGAATTCCCGGCCTACTGTGTATTCGGCGGCGGCGATCCGAACTGCTCGGTACTCTACTTCGCCAACACGAGCCGCTGGCCCGGCGGCGAACGCATCGAGGACGGCGACTACCTAGCCGTGATAGACATTGTGGCCGAAAACGGAGACGTTACCACGTGGCGTTGGCGGTTCTCGATAGAGCGGCGCGGACAGACCATTCCCCAGCCTACGCCGGTTGTCGATCCGGCGCCCGGCGGCAACGGCGATACGGCGCGCATCACCGACATCCGCCTGGTGGACGGTCGCTATTTCGTCGCTTTCGAGACGAGCGGATTTCTGCCGGTTTTGCCGGGACGGCACGTTCACTTCTTCTGGGACACCGTGCCGCAAAGCCATGCCGGCGTGCCGGGCAGCGGGCCGTGGCAACTCTACCCGCCCGGCCCCGGCACGGGCTTAAGCCCCTTCACCATGTTCACGCAAGATGACCGTCCTGCGGGCGCGACCCAGATCTGCATCCTCGTCGCCAACGCCGATCACAGCGTGAACCAGGGCACAGGCAACTGCTACCCGCTGCCCTAAACGGTGTTTGCCAAGCATCTGTCATTCTGAAGCGAGCGTGAGCGAGCTGAAGAATCTCGTTGTACTATGAGGTCTAGATTCTTCGCCGCGAGATGCTTCGCTACGCTCAGCATGACTCCGCACGTGTTTGGCGCTCAGACCGCTAGGTGCGGGCTTGTTCGAGCATGCGCTTCTGTAGCTCGCGGCGCACCGCATCCAAGGCAGACAGCGCGTCGGCGCGCACGTAGTCCAGCCCGGTGTGCTGCACGTTGTCGTGCTCGTCGTCGCCGTCGTGGATTGTGACGCCGCCGCGACGCAGCCAGGCAACCAGGTCGCTGACTTCCGGCAGTTCGCCCGTGGCGCGCCGGTAGAACTCTTGCAATAGCAGGATCAGACCGGCGACGACCGGCGTGGCCTGGCTGGTGCCATGCTGCACCGATTCGCCTTGCGGGCCGTTGATGCCGGCGGAGGTGACGGGCGCGCCGGGCGCGAAAATGTCGGTGTAAACGTCCGCGTTGACGCTTTCGTGCAGCCGTTGGGAGAAGGGCGTGATTTGCCCCGGCTGCGATGAATAGGCGACGGCTCCGCTCGCATAGCGAAAGCCGCCTTCCGCCGCATCGTAGACCGCGCCGACGCTGACACACTCGCGGATGATGGCGGGGAAGCCCATGCCCTGCCGGCTGTCGTGGCGGTAGTAATCGTTGCCCGCGGCGATGACTACCGCCGTCCTGGCCGAGCGCAGGGCGCGAATCTTGTCGCGGATGCTGTTGCGCAGCAGGGCGAATAAGCCGAAGCCGTCGCTCGTGTAGTTGCCGCCGTCTCCCAGAGACATGCAGACGACCGAAATATTGTATGACTCGCGGTTATCGATTACCCACTGCAAGGCCGCATCGATCCAGCGGAAGTCGCCGCCGCCGCGATTGGACAGAACCTTCACTGCGGCGATGCTCGCGCCCGGCGCGATGCCGCGATGGATGCCGCCGGCGGCGATGATGCCGGTCACATTCGTGCCGTGACCGTTGCCGTCCGCGGCGTCGTCCGGATTGCCGCCATTGTCAGGCGTGAAATTACGCTGGGCGACGACACGGCCGGCGAAGTCTACGTGCTCTACGTTCAGCCCCGTGTCCAACACAGCCGCCGTAAGACCCGCGCCCGACACGTTGAAAGCCTGGCGCGCCTGGCTGACCCAGAGGAAAGCGTCGACTTCGGGCAGAAAGGCAATCTGCGGCTCATCAAACTGGATCGGGCGCTCCACGGGCGCGATCTCAAACGTCGTTTCAGGCTCCGGGGATAGAGGTTCCGCTTGCTTGGTCATGACGGTTCTCCTTTCCTCACGACAGCAGATACTGCGCTCTTTACTCGTCGAGGATGCGGGCGGCGATGTTGTCGGCAGTGCGCGCCGTGCGCGCAGCCTCCTCCGGGTCAAACGACACAGGAGCAGACTCCAGCCGGATGATGTACTGCTTTGTAGCTTCGTAGGCTGCGTTGACCAGCGCGCCGCGCCGCGCTTCGCTCATGTCGAACTCGACCGTGCCGTAGCCCATGGCCGGCAGACGCACGACCAGGTGGGCGAAGGCCTCGATCACGGCGTTGTCGTGCGCCTGCGTCATGGTGTTGATCAGGCGGCCGGCGCGTTGGGCAGTGCGCAGGCTGCCCAGACCAAGCGTAGACGGTGCAGGAGCCGGCGATGCGGCTCCGGGCAAAGCCAGCCGCTCGTCGATCAGCAACCCCAACACGTCGAGGCCGCGCTTGTCTCCCATTACGTTCGTGACTTCCGGCTGGGCGGAGACGAAGAGCGAAATGGGGAAGCCGGAGAGCAGCCCGCCGTCCACAACGGTGTTGCCGGCAATATCCTTGCCGCGGTACAGGCCCCACTGCGGCTGCCAGACGACTTCCTGCCAGAGCAGCGGGATGCTCATCGACATGCGCGCGCCCCAGACGACCGGGCAGTCAGGCGCGGTGCGCCGGTTGAGGATGAGCATGCGCGCGTCCGTCGTGTCCGCGGCGACCAGGGTGAGGTCGACGCCGGTTGCGGCGTAGAGTTGGGCGAAACTTAGCTTGCTGAACTGTCGCGGCTGTCCGCTAAAAACGCCCTCGTCGAGCTTTCTCTCCAGCCAGGCGACGAAGTTGTCGGCCGCGTACCAGCCGCCGCGCTCGACAAAGGAGAAGAGGTGGCGAAACTGGGACGTGCGCAGCAGGGCGCGCAGCAACGAGTCATCGATGCGCTCTTCTAGGCCGGCGGGCACGAAGGGAATATCCGCCTCGCGCAACAGGTTGCGGAGGGCGCTGCGGTCAATGTCCTCCTCGCTGAACGACTGCGGCGCGCCGAGAAAGGAAGCAAAGACCGAACGGCCATTCTCTTGTTCGGCGAGCGCGTCCTGCATCTCCTGCACGCTGTAGCCCGCGGCCAGCAGCACGGCCGCAATCGCGCCGGCGGACGTACCGAGCAGCCGGTCATAGCCGTGCCCGCGCTCGCCGAGCGCTTTGTACGCGCCGACAAAGGCCATGCCTTTGGCGCCGCCGCCCTCAAACACGATGTCAAATCTCATTCTCCGCTCCTTTCAGGCGAAACCGCTCCGCCAGTTCAACATGGGCTACATAGCCGGCTGCTCGTGCGCCGGCGCGGCCGGCTCGTCCGCCGCGGCCGCGGCGAGGCGCACCGCGGGGTCGCCCAGAATGGCGTAGCCGCGCGCATCGTTGTTGGCCGTCCACATACCCGACAACTCGTAGGGGTCCACATTCTTGCCGAAGCTGATCTCCTCCAACTCGACGCTCAGGTCCGAAGCGAGTTCGGCGTAACGCTCGTTAAAGTACTCGACGGCCGCGCCGACAGGGTAGCCTTTGAGCAGGCGTTCGAGCGTGCTCTCGAAGACCGTGGTCTGTGCACCGGCGCCGGGCCAGCTAAACGAGTAGCCCCAGGCTCGCTCGACATGGCCGATTACGGCGAGCGCGCCGCCGCGCGGGTGGCTGAGCAGCTTGGCGGGCAACTGCGCTATAAAAGGGTGCGGAGCGATCTGCATACGCTGGCGGAAGGCGCGCTGAGAGAACTCGTCGTGCAGCGGCGTGCCTGCGCCGTAACAGGCAAAGAAGAAGGCGATCAGGCCCGCCGGCGAGGCGTCCGGAGCGATGTCCTCGCCGGCGAAGTAGTGCTCGTGCGGAATCGCTTGAGTCCATTGCAGCGGGCCGGGCCAGTCCTGGCAGACCAGCGCGCCTTGATGGGGCAGTTGAAGGCTGTGCCCCAGCGGGTAGGCCATGCCGTGGCTGGCGGTGAAGAGCAGTGCGGGCGTCTCCTCACCGCCCAACAACGCAGCAAGGCGCGCCTTGGCGGCCTTGTCGCGGGCGATCAGGTCAACCTGCCAGTCCGGGTAGGCCGCGGCCAATTGCGCGCTCAATGGGCCGGCCAGCAGGTCCGCGCTCAGGTTGGTGGCGCGGTCGTCGGGGTTAGCCGGCGCGAAGAAGGTCGCCCGGCGGGCGCGCTTGACTTCGCCCCTCTCCGCGGCCACGACGCCGGCTGCGTAGTCGGCGTATTCCTGCGGCGTGTCGAAGTGAATGCGCCCGACCGCGTACTGCACATCCAGTTGGTATTGGAACTGGTAGGGGATTTCCTGCGGGTTGCCCACGAGCAGCAGGTAGTAGGGCATCTTAACCGGGTCGGCGGGGCCGGGGCCAACGCCGTGCCGTGTGAGAAACTGCTGCTTGGATTCGCCTGGGCGGTAGGCCTGCCCGCCTTCGTCCGTGAAGATGCGGAAGAGGTCGCCTGCCTGTTCGCGGCGCCAGTCGATCAGGGGAGCGAGCGCTTCGGCGATGGCGGGGTCGGCGCCGTGTGCAAAGATCACGCCCCAGCCGGTCTCCTCGATGCGCAGCGGGTTGACGCCTTCGCGCAGGCCGAGGTGACGCTGTACGCTCAGTTCGTAGCGGTAGCGCAGTTCGGCCAAGTTTTCCGGCGGGCGCTCGCCGCGAATAAACCCAGCCAACTCCAGGCCGGTCATGGGCGGCAGGTCATAGCCGCCGGTTGCGCCGTTGAGGCCGTTGAAGAAGATCAGATCCTCGGACATGGCTCCCTCTCTGAAACGCTTACGAAGGTTTGGCCGGTGCGATGGTCAGCCGGCGCCGGTCGCGCCAGGCCGTTTCGCCGCCAACTTGGCGCCTTTGTCGATCAGCCGCTCGATCTCGCGGATGGCGTCGCCCGTGGCATCCTCCAACTCGGCGTGGACGGTTTTCTGATCCTGCATGTAGAGCAGCCGCGTCCAATAGGTGTTGTAGATGACGCCCAGCCAGGTGATGAACTGGAGGTTCTCCTCCAGCGAGCGCAGCGGGTTGCGTATGAACAGGGCAAGAAGGGTCGCCGCGCCCAGCCCGGCAAAGAGCGGCGCGCTGAGGCCGCTTTCGCCCTGGGCGCTGAGCCAGGCGGCGGCGACGAACAGGCCCAGCCCGGCCACGAAGAGCGCGGCGTACATGCCCACGGTCAGGTAGTAGGGCAGCAGATAGGCGCGCAATGTGCGCCGGAACATCACGTTGTTGTTGGCAAGCCCCTGGATGATGTGCTGCTGCCAGGCTTTGTAGAGCGGATCGTTCGTCATCCATGTCTCCTTGGGCGCGGCGGGTTGGGCAGGTGTAGTGGACTGGGAAGGCGCAATGTCTGGGGCAGGCACAAGGCCTGCCCCTACAGAGGGCGGGGCGGGCCAGAAAGGCGGCAGGAAGGGGATGCCGGCCATGTCGATGTCA
>CAYXRG010000015.1:20623-29983 GCA_964467575.1 uncultured Caldilineaceae bacterium
GGGCGGGGCGGGCCAGAAAGGCGGCAGGAAGGGGATGCCGGCCATGTCGATGTCATAGCCGGCCGCGGCGCCGAACGACACCTCGTCCTGGCGCGCGACGATTTGGTTGAACACAGCCGTTTGCACCTCGATCAGCCCGGCGTAGGTCGCGGCCTGACCTGGCCCGTTATAGAGCGAGGCGAAGGTCAGGTAGTCCCCGCGCTGCAGCGCGGCCACGCGTTCCGGGCTGGACTTGATGAAGTCAAACAGACCCACGAACTGGGCGCGCTCGTCCGCAGCGAAGGCGTCGAACATCTGCTCGACCGACTCGTAGCCGATCACGGCGTGGTTAGAGCCGAGGATCTGCGGCGCGCCCATGCTGATCGACAGCCGCGCGGCGTGGGCGTCCAGCGTGGCGGCGAACAGGAACGTTTCCCATTCCGCCGCTTGGTTGGCGTCCAGACTATCCAGCGCCTGGTGCTGCGGTCGCCACGCCGCATCGGGCGAAGGCCGCCAGCGGTGACCTTGCCACGGGGTCTGCTCGTCCAAGGCGAAATGCTCGTCGAAGCGCGCCCGATTGGCGCGGCCCCAATGATGTAAAAAGAGATGGTTCTCGAAGCGGATGATCATCCGCCCGTCCGCGGCGAAGGCATAGCCGCCGGATTCGACGGCGGCGACGGCGGCGGCGATGGCCGGTTGGATGTGCAGTTCGTCCGCCAGCGCAGCCAGCAGGCGACCGCAGCGATTCCAGATGAAGGCCAGCCGCCGCTCGGAAGGAGTACGCACCGTACCGGCCTCGAAAAGCTTGCCCGCAGGCGGCGCGAGCGGAACGTGCGCCAGCGCCGGACGGCTGCGCAGAAAGCCCGGCGGCGGTTCTTCACCGGGTATGGCCACGAACTGGCGGTGGACGAAGCCCTCGTTCCCGTCCGTCTCGACGTGCAGCCATTCGCCGTCCTCCTGTAGGACGCGCAATAGTGTGTGTTCGGGCAGTTGTGCAAGGATGTCTGCGCCCGTTGACGGACCGGCGCGCAGGTTGAGCGAGGCTGCGGTCGTCTCGCCGCGGCGGGGCGCGCTGCCGGCGCGCAGCGCGGTAAGCTTGGCTGCGAGCAGGCTCCGTTCCGTTTCGCTCAGGCCATGCAGTCCATCGAGCGCCGGGCCGCGATAGGCGGCTGCACGGTCGAAGAAGGCGCCCCACAGGCCGCTGCGCTCAATGAGTTGGTAACGCTCAACGCCTAGCTCGTCCGCGGCTAGGGTGACGGCGCGGATCAGCGTGCGGTTATCGAATGCGCCTTCGCCCGCGGCGGGCAGTTGGCGCGCGCATATCTGCTGGAGCGCGGCGTAGGCCGGCTTGCGCGACTCCGGCGTCAGAGGGCCTGGGCGGTAGAGGCCGTAATAGCGGTTGCCGTCGGCGGGGCCGAAGTCTTGTAGGCAGAACCACACGGCCATCGCCACCGAGGGGTCAGCCAGCGCCATGTCCAGGGCTTGCCGCAGCCGGTTGGCCTGGAATTCCTCCGGGTTGCGGTTGGTGTGCCAGCCGATCGCCGAGATGTAGATGGGCTTGCTGCGGCCCTCTTGCTCGCGGATCACGCGGCGCAGCCCGCCCACATAGCGCTCGTAGGTCACGCGCAGCTCCTCCTCGAGTTCTTGCGCAGAGAGTCCGGCGCGCTGTTCTTCGGCCACGTAGAGGTGATAGCCGGCGCCGTCGAAGGGGAAGGGCGTGCCGTTCTGACCCCAGCCGAAGCGGCGTTTACCTTCGTCATAGGCGGCTTGCAGATACGCGGTCGCGGCGTTGTTGTTGATCGCCAGACCCTGCAGCGGCCCGGAGACCAAGCGCACCTGTTGCGGACTGGGCTGGGCGCGCACCGCATCGTAGACCTGTTGGAGCATGACCGCGTACCAGCCGGGATGCACCCAATTGCGGTTGCTGCCGTGCCAGTCGTCCGGCTCATCGAACGACTCGAATACCTGCACGTCGTCGTGGAAGAGGCCCACGATCGCGGCGAAGGCGTCCACATAGTCGCGCAGCCACGCATGCTCGGCTGCGCCCTCGGGCGGGGGATTGCGCAATGAATCGCCCAGGTCGCGGGCGACGGCCTCGTGGCTGATGAGGCCGTAGATCGCCAGTCCCTGTCCGCGCAGCGCGGCGATGAGCTGCCGGTACGCCTCAGCCCAGGTGCGCCCGCCGTGCTTCGTCTCATCGTGCGGAGAGGTCCACGGAGCCAGCGCGAAGTTGAGGCGCACCCAGCCCGCGTTCGTATCGGCGAGGATGGCGGGGTCTGCAAATGGAGGGGACGGCTCGCCGGTCATCGCGTCGAGCGGCGGGTTGGCGTCGATGCCGATTTGGCTGCCTGCGCGCGTCATGGCGTTTCTCCTTGTAGCTGACGAACAGCGCTGAACGGACAAGCTAGGCGGCTCAAGGCGCCAACTCCAGTCGCCGATAGGCGTCGAGCGCGGCGTGGAGCAGCGCGGCGGCGCGTGCGGCCTGGGCGCTGCCGTTGTACAGCGCGGCGAAGGCGTCCGCGTCGCCGCGGCGCAGCGCGTTCATGGCGCGCGAATCGCCGCGCGGGCCGCCGATGAAGTCGAAGAGGGCCAACACCTGGTAGCGCTCCGACGCAGCGAAGGCGTCGAACATCTGCCCAGTAGACTCGAAGCCGGCCAGCGCATGGTTGAAGCCCATGATCTGCGCCAGCCCCAGGGCCGCCGAGCGCTGCGCCGCTTCCCGGTCCAGGGCTGACGCCTGCTCGAACGCGCCCCATTCGTTGCTGTGAGAACTGTGGACGTCCTGCCAGGGTTGGTCCGGAGCAGGCCGCCAAACGTGCTTCTGCCAGGGAGCCGCAGCGTTGAAGCGGAAATGCTGCTCAAACGTCGCCTGGTTCTCTGCCCCCCACAGCCGGAAAAAGACGTGGTTCTCGAAGCGCAGCGCCGGTCGCCGGTCGCCGCTATAAGCGCGTGCGGACGTCTGCACGGCCAGCACGGCCGTGGCGAGGCCCAAATGCACGCCGGTCTGTTCGGCCAAGCGTATCAACAGCCAGCCGTACTCGTTCCAGGTGCGGGCGACGCGGCGCTCCAGGGCGTTAGCGCGAGGCGAGACGCGCGCGCGACGGCTGTGAGGCATGGCAGGCCGTACCAGGGTCAGGTCAGGCCGCTGCCATAGCCAGCCCTTCGGCTTCTCGGATGGCGGGCCAAAGCTGACGCCTGCGGCGAAATCCGCCAACTCCACCAGCACGGCCTGACGCTCGTCCTCGCTCAGCGCGGCGATGTGCGTGACCGGCGCGCCGGCATAGCGACCGTTACGGTCTTTCACCAGTTCACCCAGCGACAGCCCCGCTTTCTCCAGCAACGTCCAGTCGCCCAGGCCGAGCTTAACGCTGGCATCGTAGAAGGCGTCGATGATTTGGTTGTTGGTGAAGGAGTCCGGCAGCGCGGGCGCCGCATGCGCGGGCGGCGGCTGCACGGGACGCGGCGCGTCTGGCGCCGGCTGGCGCGGGGGCCGGTGCATGCGGCCAATCGCGTGGACGACGGGCTTGACGAAGTTATTCTCCGTGCGCCACGAAAAAAAGTCCCAACTGGCCCGGTCCGGCGAGGAGAGCAGAAAGAACGACGCCGAGTTGATGTATGCGTGGTTAAACACCTCTTGCAGCCAGGCCACGTACTCGCGGGCGATGTCGTCTTCGGAGATGGGCCACTGGGGGTTATGCACGTTGGAGTTGCCGCATTCAAGGATCTCCAGCGTCTTGTCGGGGTACTGGCGGTGGTAGTGCTTGAAGGTAAGGCCGAAATGCTCGTCCAGCATGACGCTGGGCCGGTCGGGAGGCGTCTGCCAGTAGCAGTGCACGCCGAGCCAGTCAGCGCGCTCGATGGCGGGCCGGCAGATCTCCAGCCAAGCGCGGTCGCGGTGTGCGAAGTCGGGGATTGCCAACCCCGGAAAGCCCAGCGAGGCCCAGGGGCACGCCTGCTTGAGCAGCCGGTACGTCTCTAGAAACCACTGGTTGAAGTTGCGGGCGTCGTCGTCGTCCGGCCCCCACCCCTCGTAGCGCTGCACATGGTTGGGCTCGTTGGCGATCTGATACTTGGCGCAGTAGGGCTGCAGCGCGGCCATGACGGGGGCCATCCTCTCCACGAACTCTGCGGGCGTCGGGTGTCCGTGGCCGATGCGGTCGTCGTACAGTCGCGTGATGATCTCGATGTCGGGGCTGATCTGCTTGATGCGCCCGAAGACCGCGGGCTCAGTCTGGCTCATCATCTTAACCGCCTCCACGCCGCTCTCGCGGATCACGCGGAAGTCGTCTTCGGTGAACCCATGGTCGTTACGCCCGTGTACGCCGATGCGGCAAGTTCGATAGCGCATTGCCCCTCCTCATATAAAGACGCTCTGCAGATCAAAAACGCGGCGGCGCTGCCGGCCTTTTCGTCTACCAACTCATGTGGCCGATTTTGGACAGGTCTTCGCGTGGTGCATAGACGATGCCGAGGGCAAAGCCCTGGGCGCGGTAGCCGGCTAATTCGTATTCGCTGGTCAGCGGCGCACCGAGGTTGTGGACGCGCGCGTAGTTGGCGAAGGCCGAATCCCGCTCGAAGCGCACGTTCATCTGCGCCCACGCCCGGAGACGTATGGCCTCCTGCCTGGTGAGAGGGGGCGCCTGCTCTTCGCGCTCCGCCGGCCGCTCCGGCTGTTGGCGCGGGGCTGCCGGCTCCGCCTGCCACACGGCGAAGTAAGAGATGTGCTGGTTATTGGGCAGCCCGCCGCCGACGGCTACGTCGGCCGCGCCTTCGGGACACCAACACCAGGCGCCGCTCTCCCCGCGCTCCGGGCTGAAGCTGTTGTAGATGGGCTGGTTCGCCCAGCCGGAGTGATGCTTCGGCGTCATCGTGGCGTAGCCGCGGTAGTTCGGGTCGCCCAACTTCTCGAAGCCGTCCGACCAGTAACGGATGAAGTTGTCGCGCACGATGGGCTTGCCGTCCACGTCGAGCACCCTGGCGAAGAGGTGGTGATCGCCGCCGGCATCGTCAAAGTAGTCCGGCGCGCCAAGCGGGCGCAGGTATCTCTCCCGCGCCCACTGGGGGACCGCGCCCAGCGTGCCGCCCGGCTCCCACGAGCCGTTATGCGTCGTGAACAGGTCGATCAGGCGATAGATGACATCGCCTGTGGGGCGGTCGGGTCTTTCCTCGCACTTCTTGACCGTCAGGTTGAAGGCGGTCGCCCACGGGCTGATCATGGCGTATCTCCTTGCGAACACACGGCGCCTGCTCTGCATCCGGTAAAGAATATGGCAGAGCGGCGCGGCCAAAACCGCGCAAACTGCGGCTACGCCAAATGGCCGGCAATGAAACCGGCGCAACTGATTGCGGACATTCCCCCGGCGGGGCGGCGATGGGTGAAGAACCCTGCGAAGTCGGGCGAGGGCGAAGACGAACGGCTTGCGGCGCGTGGGGGAACGAAGCGCGCTGCCGGCAAGCCGCGCTCATTTATACATCAACTCGCGCAGCGTGCAAAACGGGTTTTGGGGCTAGACGGATGGCTCAAGGACCGTTGGGGCGCGCTGTCATGTGAAGCGTAGCGAAGCTTCTCTGCCTCTGGCGCCACGAAGCGCCACGAGATCCATCAGCCCGCTAACGCGTACTTCAGAATGACAAACAAATGGCGGACACGCCACTTGACAGCTTGCACGCGCGGATTTTGTCGTCCGGCGGCAGAGATGCCGCGGATTTCACGGTTTATTTCTATTCCTGATGGCTTTCCTCTGCGCCCTGGGCGTATCAGCGAGCTTCCGCCCTACCCGTTGGCATGCACCACACGCCCGCGTTTGATCACCGTTTCCACCGGATTGCCGCCGAAGAAGTAGGCTAGGTGGCGGTAATCCCCCTCCTTCAGAATGAGCACATCCGCCTGCTTGCCCGGCTCCAGCGAACCGATGCAGTCGCCCAGACCCAACGCGTGGGCTGCGTTGATCGTGCAGGCGTTGAGCGCCTCGGCGGGCAGCAGACGCTGATAGCGGCAGGCAATTGCCATCACCAGCGGCAGCGAAGGGCACGGCGCGGAGCCTGGGTTGAGGTCCGTGGCGAGCGCGAGAGGAACCCCGCGTTCGATCAGGCCGCGGGCATTGGCGTACGCGTTCCCGCCGAGGTTGAACGTCGCCGCGGGCAGCGGCACGCCGACCGCTTCCGTGCGCGCCAGCGCGTCGATCTCATCCGGGCGCGACACGTCTAGGTGGTCGGCGGAGACGACGCCCAGCCGCGCCGCCATGCTCAGCCCGCCCAGCGCGTGGAACTGGTCTACATGAATCTTGGCCGCCAACCCCGCGTCCAACCCGGCCTGCAAGATGCGCTCGGACTGGGCCACATCGAAGGCGTGGTCCTCGCAGAAAACGTCGATGAAGCAGGGTGCGCCTGTCTCCGCGAAGAAGGAAGCCCGCCGCCACGCCACGACTGCGGGCAGCATCTCCTCGATCACCAGCCGGCAATAGCCCTCCGCGTCGCCGGCGTATTCGGGCGGCACGGCATGCGCGCCGAGAAAGGCGGGGACGATATCGCAGGCATGCGTGCGGGCGAGTTGCTCGATCACGCGCAGCATCTTCAACTCGCCGGCCGTGTCCAGCCCGTAACCCGTCTTGATTTCCGCCGTCGTAGAGCCGAGCGCCAGCATGGCGTCGAGCCGTATGGCCGCGGACGCGACCAGCGCCTCCTCCGAGGCGAGACGCGTGTGGCGCATCGTGCTGACGATGCCGCCGCCCGCCGCCATGATCTCCATGTACGACGCGCCCTGGATGCGCAACTCGAACTCGTGCACGCGGTCGCCGCCATAGACTGTATGCGTGTGGCAGTCCACCAAGCCGGGGCACAACGCCTTGCCGCCGGCGTCGATGCTCTGCCGGGCTGTATAGCGCGCCCGCAGCGCGTCCGAATCGCCGACTTCGACGATGCGCCCCTCGTGGATCGCCAACGCGGCGTTGTGGATGAGGCCAACATCCGCCAACGCAGCGCCGCGTTTCGGCCCGTCGGGCGCGGCGCACGTCGCCGCGTGTGCTGCGCTGTGGATCAACAGGTCGATCTGCTGCATGACGGCTCGCCTCCCCGCGGGGTGTTACGCCGCGCCCAGGCCGTCCTCGACCGCCCGTTTAACCGCGGCGGAGGCCACCAGTTGGCGGACGCTCTCGATATGCGGGGCCAGCGCCGCGTCGTCGGACAGGAAGGGCACGCGCTCACGGATCAAGTCGTAGGCCGCGGCCGTTCCCTCGCCCAAGCGCTGCACGCCCGCCTCGCGGCGGCGGAAATCGACGCCCTGCGCTGCGGCCAGCAGTTCAATGGCGACGATCGTCTCCACATGGTCGAGGACGGCTTCGGTGTGGCGGACGGCTGCCGCGCCCATGCTCACATGATCCTCGACATTGGCGCTGCTGGGGATAGAGTCCGCGCTGGCGGGATGGGCCAGCACCTTATTCTCCGAGGCGAGCGCAGCAGCGGTGTATTGCGCCATCATCATGCCGCTGTCCAGCCCGCCATGCTCCGTCAGGAACATGGGCAGCACGCCGCCGTTGCTGTCGGCGTCCACCAGCCGCGCCACACGGCGCTCGCTCATATTGCCCAACTCGGTCAGGGCGAGCTTCATATAGTCCATGGCGATGGCGATGGGTTCGCCGTGGAAATTGCCTGCGGAAACCACGTCGATGGCGCCATCACCCGCAGCTTCGTCCGATGCGTCCCTCACGAAGATAAGCGGGTTGTCGTTGGCCGAGTTCAGCTCGATGTTGATTACCCATTGGCTGTAGGCGATGGCGTCGCGCACCGCGCCGTGAACCTGCGGCACGCAGCGCAGGGTATACGCGTCTTGCACATTATTCGGATCGTCGGTGCGCAGAAATTCGCTGCCGGACACGAGTTTGCGCAAAAACGCCGCGCAGTCGATCTGGCGGGGATGGGGCCGCACGGCGTGCACCCGCTCGTCGTAGGCGCGGTCCGTGCCGCAGAGCGCTTCCAAGCTGAGCGCGGCGGCGATATCCGCGGTCAAGGCCAGATTGACGGCGCGACGCACCAGCAGTGCGCCCAGGCCGACCATGAAGGATGTACCATTGAGCAAGGCTAGGCCTTCTTTGGCCTCCAGCACAATCGGTCTCAGACCTGCCTGCTCCAGAGCCCTGCGCCCGTCGAGCAGTTCGCCGCCATAGATCGCCTGGCCCTCGCCGATCAGCACTTGCGCCACGTGGGCAAGGGGGGCTAAATCGCCGCTCGCGCCCAGAGATCCCTGCGCCGGGACGCGCGGATGCACGCGTGCGTTGAGCAGGTCGATCAGGGCCTGGACGACAAGAGGACGCACGCCGGAATAGCCCATCGCCAGGGTGTTGGCGCGCACGAGCAGCATGGCGCGCACGGTTCGCTCGTCCAACGGCGGCCCGACGCCGACCGCATGGCTGCGCACCAGATTCAGTTGCAACTGCTTGGTCTGGTCCGGCGAAATGATCCGGTCCTTGAAACGGCCGAATCCCGTGGTGATGCCATAGGCGATGCGGCCTTCGGCCACGAGCCGCTCGACCGCGGCGCGGGAGCGCTCGATCGCCGGCAGCGCGGCAGGGTCTAGGCGGACAGGACAGCCGTCAGCCGCCGCCGCCACATCATCCACCCGCAAATTCTTGCCCGAGATGGCCAGCGGATCCATTGAGATCGCCTCCTCTTGTCATGGGCGCAGGATCGCATGGTTCTGGCGCGGCCGCCGCGCCTTATGCTAAATTGTACTCCGCCGCCACGTCCGGATAGACCCGTTCGCACTCGCGAAAGAGGTCGAGCAGTTTCATCGCCTTCATGAAATTGCCCTGGGTCTGGATGCGCCCGCTGAAGAACGCCTCGCTGGCGCTCTCCTCGCCCATCCATATGCGGTGCAGCAGGTCGGCGGGCATGGTGAACTCCATGTTCGCCTTGCCCGGCGTTTCGCCAAAGAAAACCTCCAGCGGCGGCTGGCGGCCGTCGAGCAACGCCTGCGCCGCAGGATCGCTGAAATTCATGCGAATTACCAGGTTGCTGTACGTAAACGCCTCGATAGTCGCCGGTTCGGCGCTCAGCCGGTCGAAGACGCTCTGCAAAACCGCATACAGCTTCCGCTCCGATTCAAATACAGCCATGCAACGCTCCTCTATCTCGTCCAGGGACCGTTTCAGCCGGCGTCCCGCCGCATTATACGGGCGACGATCAAAGTGCGTCAAACAAACCGGCCCGACGATTCGGAGCAGACGGCCTTCTTTCCGGCAGCCCCGAGTTTGGGTAGAATGCCTGGCGACATAGCACTTACTTTGCGCATTGAATTTACACACAGATAGGACGAACGCGCATGAACGTGTTGAATCGTTTTCGGCTGGACGGCAAAGTCGCCGTGGTGACCGGCGGCACGAAGGG
>CAYXRG010000015.1:30083-69173 GCA_964467575.1 uncultured Caldilineaceae bacterium
TGAATCGTTTTCGGCTGGACGGCAAAGTCGCCGTGGTGACCGGCGGCACGAAGGGGCTTGGCAAAGCGATGGCCGAGGGCTTAGCGGCAGCCGGCGCGCAGATCGCGGTAATCAGCCGCCACGGCGACGAAGCCGGCGCGGTCGCAGCCGAACTCAGCGCGGCCAAGGGGCAAGCGTGCCGCGGCTACGCCTGCGACGTCACGCAGCCAGACCAGATCGACGCGTTGATTCCCCAAATCCTTAACGACTTCGGGCAGATCGACATCCTGATCAACAACGCAGGCATCAACCTGCGCGGGGCCATCGACGAGCTAAGCGTCGACGAGTTTCTGCAGGTGCAAGCCCTCAACGTGACCGGCCCGTGGCTGATGTGCCGCGCCGTGGCTCCGCACATGAAGGAACGGCGCAGCGGGCGCGTGATCAACATGGGCTCTACGCTCTCGATCATCGCCCTAGCCGACCGCACGCCCTATGCCACCAGCAAGGGCGCCATCCTGCAGATGACGCGCGCCCTGGCCCTGGAGTGGGCGCCCTACAACATCACGGTCAACGCCATGCTGCCCGGCCCCTTCGCCACCGAGATGAACATTCCCCTCAGGCAGGACCCGGACACCTACGCCGCCTTCGTCGCCAAGATACCGCTGGGGCGCTGGGGCGAACTCGAAGAGATCCAGGGCCTGGCCGTTTTCCTCGCCTCAGACGCGTCCAGCTTTGTCACCGGCGCAGGCATCGCCATCGACGGCGGCTGGACCGCGCACTAACGGCCGCAGACGGTACAGAGCCAAGCAAGGACACCGACGCCATGACGAGCAGGCACAAGATTCTCTTCCTGACGAGCCGCAGCTTGCGCCACCAGCAGGCCGCCATCGACGCCGCGCCTGCGGATTGTACAGTGACGATGCTGCATACGCCGTCTCGCGCCGAGGTCATGCAGCAGATCGGCGACGCCGAGTTCCTGTTCAGCGAGCGTGCCGGCGTTGTGGACGCGGCCATGATCGACGCGGGCGCCAAGCTGCGACTTATCCAGCGGCTCGGCTCGCTCAGCTTCGACATCGACCTCGCCGCAGCGCGGCGCGCCGGCATCCCCGTCTGCACACAGCCGGTCATGGGCTGCGTACGCGTGGCCGAGCACATGATCCTGCAGATGCTGGCGCTGCTCAAACGGCTGCCGGACGCCATGGCCGTGGCGAATGAAGCGGCAGACTGGGGCAAGCCGGCACGGCGCACCGACGAAAACATCTTCGCCTACAACTGGTCGCGACGCACGGGCTTGGAGGGGCTGATGGGCAAGACCGTGGGCATCCTCGGCTTCGGGGAGATCGGCGTGGAACTGGCGCGCCGCCTGGCCGGGTTTGCGCCGGCAGCCGTGCTCTACCATAAGCGCAGCCGCCTGCCAGCGCCGGTCGAGGACGAGTTGGGCATCACCTACGCAACGGAACAGGAGACGCTGGCGGCAAGCGACATTCTCTGCAACTTGCTGCCCTACACGCCGGAGACTGCGCATCGTCTCGATGCTGCGGCGTTAGCCGCCCTGCGCCCTGGCGCGCACTTGGTTAGCTGCGGCAGCGGTGGTATCATCGACGAGGCTGCATTGGCAGCGGCGATCCACAGCGGTCATCTTGCCGGCGCGGCCCTGGACACCTTCGAATGGGAGCCGCTGCCGAGTGACAATCCCCTGGTCGTTCTGGCCCGCGACCCCGCGCGCAATGTGCTGTTGACCCCGCACATCGCCGCGGGCAGCGGCGGCGGTAAGCGCTCCGAAGTCTACCGCAACATTCGCCG
This sequence comes from uncultured Caldilineaceae bacterium, assembly GCA_964467575.1. GTDB lineage: Bacteria > Chloroflexota > Anaerolineae > Caldilineales > Caldilineaceae > JASGTU01. The sequence continues at coordinate 31,866 of CAYXRG010000015.1, forward strand.
CATCCTCGACGGGGAAGAACCGCTCAATCGCGTGGCGTAGCCGCATTCTTTCCGGATCCTTATGTAAGGCCAATGAGAGCCTTGGCCGGCTCCGGACAACCGTCATCCAACCTCGCTCGCCCCAACTCCCGATTCACGGCGGGATGTGGCCTAGAGCATCTGATTCACATAGCAGAGGCGGCCGATGACAATACGCAAGCTTTTTCAGCAAGAACAGCCGCGACGCTCCTTCGGCTGGGGGGATGTCGCCGTCCTGCTCGGCATCACTGCTCTGTTGTACATTGGGGTTCGTCTGGCCCTGCAGGCGCCGGAAGCCGTCCAGGGGCCGGACATCTCCCTATCGCTGCACGTCCTGCCCTGGTACGCCGCGCTCTCTGTCGGGCGTATGGCTGCGGCTTATATTCTTTCTCTCGTCTTCACGCTGGTGTACGGCTACATCGCCGCCTACAACCGCCGTGCAGAGCAAGTGCTAATGCCGCTGCTGGATGTGCTCCAGAGCGTGCCGATCCTGTCGTTTCTGCCGGTGGTCCTGTTGAGTTTGAGCGCGATTCTGCCGGACATGATCGCAGCAGAACTGGCTGCTATCGTGCTCATCTTCACCAGCCAAGTTTGGAACATGACCTTTGCCTGGTATCAATCACTGACCACGATCAGCCGCGACCTGCACGAGGCCAGCGCCATCTTCCGTCTTAATCGCTGGCTGCGTCTCAAATGGCTGGAACTTCCCTTCGCGGCCGGCAGCCTCATCTGGAACAGCATGATGAGTTGGGCAGGCGGGTGGTTCTTTCTCATGGCCGCCGAGATCTTTACCGTGGGCGAGCGCGACTTCCGCCTGCCGGGGCTAGGCGCCTATCTGCAGGAAGCGGCTAACCAGGGAGACCTCCACGCGTTAGCCTGGGCCATTGTGACGCTGGTCCTCGTCGTCGTCTTGCTCGACCAACTGATGTGGCGCCCCTTATTGGCATGGGCCGAGCGCTTCAAACTGGAAATGATCGAGGGCGAGGAGCCGGCGACTTCCTGGTTCTATAACCTGCTGGACGACTCACGTCTGATCGAGCGGCTGAAGCAGTGGAGCCGGACGTGGAGTGAACGCGTGGACGGCTGGCTTGGACGACGGCTGGAGCCGGTGGAACTGGACGCCAATATGCCCGCTCGCCGCAGTCTCCCCTTCTCCATCCTGGGCGCCTTGGTGATAGCCGGCGTCGTCTATCTAGCATACCAGGCGGTGATCCTGCTGATAGCCGTACCGCCGGCGCAATGGGGGTTGATCGGCAGCGGTCTGTTGGCTACGTTGCTGCGCGTCAGCGTCGCACTCGCCGTGGCCTTGCTGTGGACGATCCCGGCCGGCGTCGCCATCGGCGCCAACCAGCGCCTTGCCCGCTGGCTGCAACCGATGGTGCAGATTGCCGCCTCCGTACCCGCCACCGCGCTCTTCCCTGCTTTTCTGCTCATCTTTCTCGGCTTGCCGGGCGGCCTCAACCTTGCGGCCGTCATCCTCATGCTGGCTGGTACGCAGTGGTATCTGCTCTTCAACATCATCGCCGGCGCTAGCGCCATTCCCCAGGACCTCAAATATACGAGCGCGCTTCTGCACTTGGGCCGCTGGGAACGGTGGCGCGTGCTCATCTTGCCGGCGCTGTTCCCCTACCTCATCACAGGTGCGATCACCGCCGGCGGCGGGGCCTGGAACGCCAGCATCGTGGCCGAACACGTCGAGTTTGGGGGCGACACCTTCTCGATTCGCGGCATCGGTTCCGTAATCGCCGGCGCCACCGCCTCCGGCGATTACCCCCTCCTATTGGCTGCGACCCTGGGCATGATCGTCGCCGTGGTCGCCATAAACCGCCTCGTCTGGCGGCGTCTCTACCTGCTGGCAGAAAAGCGTTATCGCATGGAGTAAGTCCGTATGACACAAGAACAACTAGTCCAACTCGATGGGGTTATCCAAAGTTATCGTAGCGGCGAACGCGTTTTCACCGCGATAGAGGACGTCGATCTGGTCGTACAGACAGGAGAATTCGTAGCGCTGCTTGGCCCTTCCGGCTGCGGCAAGAGCACACTGCTGCGCATCATCACCGGTTTACAGCGCCCTACCGGCGGCGCAGTTCACTATCGGGGCAAGCCGCTCCGGGGCGTAAATCCGCACGCCACCATCGTCTTCCAGACTTTTGCCTTGTTCCCCTGGCTCTCAGTCTTGGACAACGTCGAAATCGCGCTCAAAGCGCGCGGCGTGCCCCCCAGCCTGCGCGCACCGCGCGCCATGGACTTGCTCGACCGGGTAGGCCTGGACGGTTTCGAAAGTGCGTATCCCCGCGAGCTCTCCGGCGGCATGCGCCAGAAAGTAGGCTTCGCCCGCGCCATGGCCGTGGAACCGGAATTGCTCTGCATGGACGAGCCGTTCTCGGCATTGGACGTGCTCAGCGCCGAATCCCTGCGCAGCGACCTGATCGAGCTATGGACCAGCGGCAACATCCCCACCAAGGCAATTCTGATGGTGACGCACAGCATCGAAGAGGCGGTCATCATGGCCGGCCGCATCGTCTTGATGGACAAAGGCCCCGGCCGCGTAGTTGCCGATCTGCCGGTCGATCTCCCCTATCCGCGCGACCGGAAGTCCCCTGCGTTCAACCATATTGTGGATCGCGTCTACGGCATTCTGGCCGGCCAGACGCAGGCGGAACACTTGGAGTTAGGTACGGCTCCGGGCGAACCCGGCTACACGCGTGCATTGCCGCACATCGCCATCAACGACCTGGACGGCTTGCTCGAACACCTCGCGGATATTCCCGGCGCCCATGCCGACATTTATCGTCTGGCAAGCGACCTGCATCTCGACTCGGACCATCTGCTGCGCCTGATTGAGGGTGCAGAGTTGCTGGGCTTTGCCACTATTGTCCAGGGCGACATTACCCTGACGCCTTTGGGCGAAACCTTTGTAGAAGCCGGCATTTTGGGCCGAAAAGAGATTTTTGCCGCGCGCATCCGCCGTCTGCCCATCTTCAAATGGCTCTTTGCCCTGCTGCGCGCGTCCGATCAGCGCCAACTGGAATGGAACGTCGTCCGTACAGCGCTGGAACTGGACTTCCCGCCGGACGAAGCGGAACGCCAGCTAAACACAGTTGTGGACTGGGGTCGCTATGCCGAAGCGCTGGCCTACGATGACAGCGCCGCCATATTGGTTCTGGAACCAGGCGCAGAGCCGGTGAGCACGCGCGCAACTTAGCCCGTAGCCGCGCGGCTGAGCCTACCGGCCTAGCACCCCCTGTGTCTGCACAAAGAAGCTCTCGAACGCCAGGTCTGGCGCGTCGATGCGCAGCGAATAGGTCGTCGTCTCGCCAGGGTCGAGCTCGGTCGAAGCCACGCTCGCCGCGTAGACATCCGCCACATCGCTCGTCTCCGTATAGAAGGTGACGACCGCCATGACATTGGCGATGGCGGCGGGGCCGTCGTTGCGCAGTTCGCCGCGCACCTCGATGCCGTCCTCCATGTCTAGTTCCTCGCTGAGCACCGTCACCCGTTCGTAGCCCATCAGCGTCAGGTCATCCCAGCGCAGGGACAGCTCGTACGCGGCCACGTTGGCGGGCGCGTTGGCGAGACGCAGCTTAAACGGGTTGTTCTGCATGGGCGCTGTCTGCGGCAGGAACGCGGGCGCCTCGGTTGCGCCCACCAGTTGCCCGGCGTCGTCGAAGAAGGTCGCGATCACGGTCACGTTGTAGACGGGATAGCCCGAGCCGTTGCCCGCCTCCCCCACCACGAACAGGTCCGACCCGCGCGTGAAGCTGCGGTGGCCGCGCAAGAAGATGGCTTCCGGCAGGGAAGTCGGCGTGGGCGGCGGCCCTTCGGTCGGCGTGGGCGTGCTGGTGGCAGTAGGCGACGGCGTTGGCGTGTCCGTCGGCGCAGGCGTATCCGTGGCTGCGGGCGGTTCCGGCGTAACCGGCGGCGTGAGCGTAGGCGTCAGCGGCAGCGTTGCGGTCGGCGTCTCTGTGGGCATGATCGTAGCGGTGATCGTCTCCGTCGCGGTCAGCACAGGACTGAGCGGCTGTGGCGGCGCAGCGGGCGGCCCGGCGATGCCCTGCCCGGATTGCGGCGCAGCCGGCGCCTGGATGGGCATGCAGCCTGCGAGCGAGGCGATAACAACAGCGCCGAGCATAATGATAAGACCGATGCTCTTTGCCATAGGGCAAATCCTTTCTCTCGCCGCCCAGAGCGAGACAGCGACCGGGATAGGCCCATTCTACACCAGCCGCGACTCGCTTGGCTAACGTCTTCGACCAAGCGCCTCACTCAAAACCGCCATCGTTTTGGGCGCCATCGTTTCCACAGACCTTTGCACGCAGCTTTGAGTCGTGGTTCAATAGCGGCATGTTTTTTCCGCATGAGCTATCGAACTGGTTGCCGGCATGACCCTGATTTCTTGCGTCGGCTTCGATGCCGACGACACGCTGTGGCACAACGAAACGCTGTACCACGCGACCCAAGAGAAATTCCGCACCCTGCTCGCGCCTTACCACGGCGCCGAGTGGATCGACCGCAAGCTGTACGAGACCGAGATGCGCAACCTCCAGCGTTTCGGCTACGGCATCAAGGGCTTCACGCTCTCCATGATCGAGACGGCCATCGAGCTGACCGAGGGCCGCGTGCAGGCCGCGGAGATCCAGCAGATCATCGGCTTTGCCAAGGAAATGATGGCTGCGCCGGTGGAGTTGCTGCCCTGTGTGCGCCAGACCTTGACGGCGCTCGCTGGACGTTATCGCCTGTTGCTGATCACCAAGGGCGATCTCTTTGATCAGGAGACCAAGCTGGCCCGTTCCGGTTTGGCGGCTCTCTTCGATGCGGTCGAGGTGGTGAGCGAGAAGCGCATCGACGCCTACGCCGCCGTGCTCGGCAAACACGGCGTGCAGCCCGGCCAATTCCTCATGGTCGGCAACTCCGTACGCTCCGACATCCTGCCGGTTCTGGCTTTGGGCGCGCAAGCCGTCCACATCCCCTACCACATCACCTGGCAGCACGAAGAGGCGGAGCCGCACGAAGCCGCCCAGGATTTCTACACGCTGGAGAGCCTGTGCGAACTTAATCCGCTGCTGGAACGGCTGGCGTCAGCGAGCGGCGTGCAGGCCGGCTGATGCGCGGCAAGACGTTCTCCTACCTTTTGGTGACGCTCCAGTTCGCCAGTTTGGCCGCCTTCGCGCTGACCGGCCCCTGGCTGGCGGGCACGCCCTGGCTGCTTGCGGTGGAGTTCGGCGGCCTGCTCTTGGGCGCTTGGGCGCTGCTATCGGTTGGACCGGGCAATTTACACATCCTGCCCGATGTGCGCGCCGGCGCGACGTTCGTGCGCAGAGGGCCGTACCGCTTCATCCGCCACCCCATGTACGCCGCCCTGCTGCTCGTCGGCGCGGCGCTGACGCTCGACCAGCCGTCGCCGATGCGCCTGGTTGCGCTCGCCGTGCTGCTGGCCGTCATCCTCGTCAAACTGCACTACGAGGAGCGCCTATTAGGCGCCGCCTTCCCCGAATACACGCGCTACCGGCAGGAGACCAAACGGTTGATCCCGTTCGTATACTGACAATCGACAGACTCCGAGGGTTTTGGCCGAACCGCGGCGCGGCTAGCGAAAGACCATGCCGCACACGGTGACCGCGGAGGCGTCTTCCGCGTCGGCAGGACAGGACGCATAGCCGTGCAGTTCGCCGCGCACGTCGTCGCCCAGCAGACGCAGCATCAGATAGATCGGCGTCACGCCGCAAACGTTGTTGCGGTCACGCGCGCTGCGAATCAGGTCGAAAAAGTCGCTTGCGCTGCCCCGGCGCATGGCCGCGATCAGGTTTTCATCGTCCTGGCGCACGCGGGCGCGGGCCTCGTCGTCCAGCGGATCGCCGCCGAAGGCCGCGCCGACATGCGACATATCGCCCGATGCAACCACGGCGACGCGCCGCCCGTGGCCGGCCGCAGAGAGCGCAGCCAGCACGTCGTCGATCTGGCGGTCTTCCTCGGGCGAGGAGTCGCCCCAAATATGCCGGTAGAGCGAACCGACCAGGATCGGAACCATCTCCACAGGTTCGCCGCGGCGCATGTGATGCAGCCAAACGGCGACCAGTTCCAGCGAATGCTCATTAATGTGGCGCAGTTCCCCGGCGAAGGCGGCCTCCTCGCCGATCACGTCGACCACCGCATCGACCGCGCCCTGGGCCGTAGGCAGCACGCCGTAGGGCGTGGCGTAGTTCTGCCGCGTCAACGTGAACGGGTCATCGCCATTGTGGTCTGTGCCGAGCAAGATGACGAGATCCGCGCTGCGGATCTCGACGGCGGCCTGCTGCCAGACCTGCGCGTAGACCGGCCCGCCGCGCGGGTAGTCGATATGCGGGCTGAGCAGGCCGAACCAGCCCGCCGTGACCGCAGGCGTCGAATTCGCAGTAGCCGAAACGGGCGGAAAGGGGGCGAGGTACGACTCAATGAGGCCGAAAAGCTGCGCGGGGTCTTGCGGATATCCCAGGCCGGCTAGCCGCGCAGGCCGAAACGGCTCTTGGCGATAGCTCTCCGTTTTCTGTTTATGGGCGGCGAAGCTGCGCTCATTCTCCAGCAGGCAAGCTTCATCCACGGCCTCGACCAGTTGTTCCACTAACGCCGGTTCGAGAGGGACGCCGAAGCGCAAGGCGAAAACCGCGGCGATCTCCTCGACCGTGCGTGTGCCGTCGAAGAGCGATAACGCCGCGGCAAAAGGCTGCGGCAGCAACAGCGAACCGTCCCGTAGTTCCAGCGGATCGCGCAGCATGAAATAGGTCTGGCCATTGTGCGCATGCGGCCGAACCTCGATAGGGCGCAGCTTAGGACGCGCCGGCGCAGTTATGCGGTTCATCTTCCTCTTGCTCGTGTCGCTTGATATGATGCTTGGCTCGTGGCGCATGACTCGTGATGCTTGCCCAGCGGTGACGCGCGCCTCTCCTAGCATATTCAATCCAACATCGGTGTCAACTGTCAATACGTTTCTCATGCGCTTTCGATGCAGAATGGCTCGGTATATCCAAAGCGGCAAAGGATCTTGCGGCACTTATTCCGCACGCAAATTCTAGCCGTTTGATATACAATGAAGCCGTCGCCAAACAAGCGCAAAACAGGACGGTGCGCCGTCATAGCGCAGCAAGAGCGGCCCGCCGCATCAACGGCTAAGGCGGCATCAAACTCCATCTTCCAGCAGGCGTCACCATTTCGAAAGGGACAACATCGATGGCCGCAACACAAGAGTACGCCAGCAACATGACGAGCGCCGGGCAATTGATCCTGCCGCAGGAAGTCCGCCGCGCCTTGGGTTTGAAGTCGCAGGGCAAGGTCGTGTTCCGTGTAACCGACGAGAAAGTTGAGGTGCTGTCCGAATCCGCGGCCAAAGAATCGACGCCATCCACAGCGCAGCAAGTCCTTAGCTCCCTGCCGGCGTTCGCGCTGGAGACGCTTGTCGCAATGGGAGAGGCGATCCTCGAAGGCGGAGACGAGGCCAAGCCGACGGAAAAGCCAAAGGCCAAACCGAAGGCGAAAGCAAAAGCGAAGCCCAAGGCCACGGCTAAACCCAAGGCCACGGCGAAGGCCAAGCCAAAGGCAAAACAGAAGGCCGCGTCCAAGCCGAAGGCAGAACCCAAGGCCACGGCGAAATCCGAACCGAAGGCCGCTGCAAAACCCAAAAAGGCGACCGCGTCTAAACCGAAGACGACAGCCAAGCCGAAATCAACAGCCAAAACCAAAGCCGCTGCCTAAGAACGAACGCCCGCCGCCATCTTCCAGGAGATGGGCGGCGGGCGCAATAGCTGACGAGTGGTATGGTTGTTGTTTACTGCCCGTATACGTGCGTATAGCGGTAATGCAGCTTGGCAACGTCCTCCGGAGCGATCTCGTCCGGCGTGCCGAGCTGAAGGGCCAGGTGAACGGTCTTCGCCACATCTTCAACCATGACCGCTGCCTTCACCGCGGCTTTAGCGGATTTGCCCACGGTAAACACGCCGTGGTTCTTGAGCAGCACCGCCGGGCATGTGCCGATATGCTCGACGACCTGTTGGCCGATCTCCTCTCCGCCGATCAGGGCGAAGCCTGCACAAGGGATCGCCTGGCCGAATTCGTCGCCGATGGCCGTCAGATAGACCGGAATCGGCTTGCCGACCGCGGCGAAGGCAGTGGCATAGGGCGAATGCGTGTGCACCACGCCGTTGACCTCAGGCATGTGGCGGTAGATGTAGAGGTGGCTAGCCGTATCCGAAGACGGCTTAAGCGTCCCCTCCACCACTTCGCCGTCCAGGGTCAGCACGACATGGTCTTCGGGCTTGAGGTCCTCGTACATCACGCCGGACGGCTTGATCACGACCAGCCCGCTTTCAGGGTCGCGGGCGCTGACGTTGCCGGAGGTCCAGGCGACCAACTCCTGGGCAGGCAACACTAGGTGCAGTTTCCAGAGTTCTTCTTTAATGGCTTCGAGCATTTGATTGTCCTCACACCTGGCGGGCATCTTGCACGACCGGTTGCACGGTCTTGCAGCAAGGCCGTGCAACCGGCGGGCAGGCGATCCGCCTAGCCGTTATTCGCCAAGGCTTCGCGGCGCAGCGCGCGCAGGCGCTTCATCACGTCGTTCTCGCCACGGCCGAAGTAGTCGTACAACTTCTTATAGTCGGCGTACATCTTGTCGTAGACCGCCACGTTCTCTGGGATGGGCCGGTAGACGATGTCCTTCAGGCCGCCCATGTACTTGGAGGCCTCGAAGATGTCGCTATAGCCGCCCGCATCCGCGCCCGCGGCGACTGCACCGTGCATCGCCGCGCCCAGGGCGCCGGCCAACGCGCTGCGCACCACGCGGTACTCGCGGTTGGTCACGTCGCAATAGATCTGCATGAGCAGCTTGTTGCGGTCGGGCAGGCCGCCGGCGGCGACAATGCTGTCGACGGGCACGCCGTTGTCGGTGAAGCCTTCGATGATCACGCGTGTGCCAAAGGCCGTCGATTCCAGCAGCGCGCGATAGATATCAGGCGCTGTGGTGGCGAGAGTGGCGCCGACCAGCAGACCGCTCAGTTCCACGTCCACCAGGGTGGAGCGGTTGCCGTTCCACCAGTCCAACGCCAACAGGCCGTGTTCGCCGGGCTTTTGCTTGGCGGCTTCTTCCTCCAGAAGCGAATGCACCGAGATGCCGCGCTCCTTGGCCGCCTCGTGATACTCGGGCGGCACGGCATTATCAACGAACCAAGCGAAGATATCACCGACGCCGCTCTGACCGGACTCGTAGCCGTACAGGCCGGGCACGATTCCGTCCTCCACGACGCCGCACATGCCGGGCGCCTTCTTGCGCTCGGTCGCCAGCACCATGTGGCAGTTGCTCGTGCCCATGATGATGGTCATGACGCCGGGATCGATGGCCTGAGCTGCGGGGGGCGTGGCGTGCGCGTCGACATTGGCGACGGCTACAGCCGTGCCGGGTCGCAGGCCGGTCCAACCCGCGGCCTCTTCCGTCAAGCCGCCCGCCTTGGCGCCGAGAGGGGCCAGTTCGCGGCTCATCTTCTCGTCCACCACGTCGGCGAAATCCGGGTGCAGCGCCGCAAAATAGTCGCGGCTCGGATAGCCCTCGCCCTTCTGGTAGATAGCCTTGTAGCCCGCCGTGCAGGTGTTGCGCGTCTCGCGGCCTGTCAACTGCCAGATGACCCAGTCTGCCGCCTCCAACATGCGGTCGGCCTCACTGTAGATTTCCGGCGCCTCGTTGAGGATCTGCAGAGCCTTGCTGAAGAACCACTCGGACGAAATCTTGCCGCCGTAGTAGTCCAGCCAAGGTTCGCCCCGCTCGCGTGCCGCCTCGTTGATGCGGTCGGCTTCGGGCTGGGCTGCGTGGTGCTTCCACAGCTTGACCCAGGCGTGAGGATGGTTGCGCAGTTCCGGAACCTGGCACAGCGGCGTACCGTCCGCCTTGGTTGGCAGCATGGTGCAGGCCGTGAAGTCGATGCCGATGCCGATCACATCCGCCGGGTCGACGTCGCTTTCTTTGAGCACAGCGGGAATGGTGCGCTTCACCGTTTCGATATAGTCGTTCGGGTCCTGCAAGGCCCAGTCCGGCTCCAGCCGGATGTTCGTGCCGGGCAGGTATTCGTCGATCACGCCGTTGGAATAGCTGTACACGGCGGTGGCGACTTCGCGTCCATCAGCCACATCCACGAGCAGCGCGCGGCCGGACTCGGTGCCGAAGTCAATGCCAATTGCGTATTTGGCGCTCATTGGCGCTATGCCTCCCTCTTGATTAGCCGCAGGGGCAAGTGCAAAGAAAACGGGCCGGCCTGGCGCACCCGACCGGCCTGCACATGATTAGCTGTGGCGGTAGACATCCCAGCCCTTGTACTTGGTCAGGGCTTCGTAGACCGCGGCCGCCGTCTTGGACGGGTTGACGGTGACATGATGCTCGTAGCCGTTGTCGCAGATGTGCTGTAGCAGTTCCTGGAACTTGGGCACGCGCACCACGCCGTAGCCGCCGAAAGTGAGCAACGCGTCGTCGGTAAACTCGCCCTCGCCCACATAGGCGCGCACTTTGCCGTCCAGGTCGTCGGTGCTGACGCGCAGGTAGGTGAAGTCGTTGGGTTGGATACGGCCGTAGATCGTGCCGTAGGTGTTGTCGGCGCCGACAGTGCCGGCGATGATCTCCTGATAGTACATGTTCGGGCTGCCCTCGCCCTGCTTCTTGAAGATGTCCTTGGGCAAGTTGCTGCAATGGAAGATCACGGCCTTGTCCGGGTCCTCGCCGTAGTTGTTGTTCCAGTCTACGATGGCGCTGGGCAGTTGGCTGGCCTGGGCCAAGATGTGCATCGCCAGCGCGCCCATGATGTCGACCTCGCAGGCGCTGGGCACGAGCGAGTTGCTCATCATGCTCATGACGGTGCAGGGCACGACGCCGAAGAACTCCTCCATCGCAGTCCAGCACTGGATGGCTGTAGCCTGCAACTCGGTGCGCTTCATCCAGCCGTCGACAGCCGCGCCGAACTTCGCCATCTTGAGGAGGTTTTCCTCGGACACGCCTTCGGTCTGTACGTAATCCTTGATCTCGGCCAGCTTCGCCAAGACCGCTGCGTCGTCATCATCCAGCGCATCGATCCAGCCGAAGAGCTCGTACATGTCCAGCGTCTCGATGGAGATGCCGCTATGCTCAAGCAGCTTTTCGCTGAAGCGCACGGTATTGAAGTTCGTGGGGCGGGCGCCCAGCGCGCCGATGCGCAGGTTGCTCAGGCCGCTGGTGACGCGGCAGATTGCCGCGAAGTCGGCCAAGTCCTGCATAAAGCTCGGGCTGGACGGCGCCACTGTGTGCAGCCGGGTCAGCGTATAGGGAATCTTGTACTGGCGCAGGTTGTTGCACAACGACATCTTGCCGCAGAAGCTGTCGCGGCGGTCGGCGATGGTCATGCTGTCCACGACATCGGGATAGGCCTGGATCAGCACGGGCGCGTCGAGGCCCGACCAGCGCAGGCTGTTGGCGACGGCGCGTTCATCACCGAAGTTGGGCAGCGTCACCACGACGCCGTCGATCTCCTTGCGGTGGGCGTCGAACAGCTCCGCGCACTTGTGGGCGTCATCCAGGCTTTCCACCGTGCCGTAGGGCGTGTCCTGCGGCGAGAGCGCGATGACCTTGAAGCCGGCCTTTTCCAATAGGTCGATCATCTCAGCGCGACCGCTCTCACAAAGATGGCTGGGGAAAAAGCCGCGATTGCCTACGATGAGGCCGAGAGTGACGGGTTTCATATTCAGTTCTCCTTATTAAGCGGAACGATGATGAGAAAGCCGCCGGCGCAACCGGCACGTCGCGCAAAAGAATGCGCCTCACTATGCTCGGCGGGCCAGGGCGGTTCGAGTACAGTTGCAAAAGGGCTGCCCGGATCAACCTCTCAAGAGCGGGCAACTTGAATTTTAGTCGTGTTTGCCTAAAAGTACAACAATTCCGTTTAGACGATTCCCCGGCGGCGCAGACCGGCTCACATCCCCGGATAGGGCTGGCTGTGGGCCACGCGCACCATTGCCTGCACGTTTTCCAACGGCGCATAGCGCGGCACGATGCAGCCTGAGCCCAACAGGAAGCCGCCCCCATAGCCGGCGGCCTCGATGCAGCGCTGCGCCGAGGCCGCGACCGATTCGGGCGTGCCTTGCAGGAGTTCCGTCACGGTGTGGACGTTGCCGACGACGGCCACGCGATCGCCGATCAACCGCTTGGCGACCGCCATGTCCACGGCGTTGTCGATCTCCACCATGTCCGCGCCCGTGTCCGCATAGAGATGCAGCACCTTGGTGCTGTCCCCGCAAATGTGCAGCAGCTTACGCGTGACGCCGTGTTCGGCCCAGGCCGTAAAGACCCGCTTCTGGTAGGGGTAGGCGAAGCGCTCATAGGTGCGCGGGGAGATGACGTTGCACGAAGCCAGCGAATCGCCGTTGTGCAGGATGTCCGCGCCCGCGTCCCAGCAAGCCTTGCCGAAGCGGATCAGGGCTTCGGTGGTCAGTTCGAGGGCGTGCAGGACCGCCTTTTCGTTAGCCCCCTCGATGCCGGCCTCGATCAGCGCGATCTCCATCAGCCATTCCTGCGTGCCGATCAGATACGAGGCCAGCGCAAACGGCCCCGTCCCCGGCGAACGCACCGCCACCTCGTCGCCCACGGCTTGGCGCGCCAGGCGTATCCCCTCCAGCATGACCGGCATGCGCCCATCTTTGTAGGGGTCGGGGACCTCCAGGTCGAAGACGTCGTTGATGTCGGCGAGCGGCGGCTTTTCCAGCGACGGGATCTCGTCTTCGCTGCGCGTGGTGACGCAGCCGAAGCCCTCGGCGATATAGTAGTTGTCCGCGCCGATGGCGATCACGTCTTGGCCGACTTTCTCGTGCAGAACGAGTTGCGCCTCGACCATCGTACGCGGGTCGGTGTAGAAGTCGAGCAGCGGAATGCCGGCGGTAACCGCGGCGATATCGTACATATAAGGCATCGCCGCCACGCAGTCGGTCGGCTCGCGCCGGATAGCGCGGATGACGCGTTCTCTAGAGGTCATGCCCCCCATCGGTATCTCCTTCCGCCCGCATCGGGGCGCGGCGTTGCAGGCGCGTCCGGCGTGCGCCTCAGGCGTAGGGTGCGTAGTAATTGCGCTGGTCGCGCTTGTAAATATAGCGCCCCACTGGGTAGGGCAGCGGATCTTGTGAGCGAATCGTCCAGGCCAACAGGTCGGCCAGCATGGCGCAGCGCACTTCGACGTGTTCTGCCGAGTCGTATAGATCGTTCAGTTCATAAGGGTCGCCAGCCAGGTTGAAGAGTTGGCCGCGTCCCTGCATGTCCATGACCAGCTTCCAGTCGCCCTTGCGCAACATGCGCATAGTTCCGCTTTGCGAATAGGTGTTCAACTCGTCGAAGGTAGGCGAAACCGGGCCGGGCATCATGCAGTGCTCGAAGCTAAGCGGATCATCCTCGGTATAGTGCAGCCCGCCGAAGCCCTGCTCGGCGTAGACCGAGACAAACTCGTCGTGCGGGTATTCCTCGCCCGTCAGCATGGGCCACAGGCTGCGCCCCTGCACGCCGCGCGGGATCTCCGCCCCGATGGCCTCGCACAGCGTGGGCATGATGTCCGCCAGCGACACATGGTCGTTGCGCGGCTGGTCCGCGGCGGCAATGCCGGGGCCGGCGATCTGGAGCGGGACGCGCATCAACACTTCGGGCATTTCCGGCCCCTTGCGCATTAAGCCGTACTCGCCCACAAAATCGCCGTGGTCTGACATGAAGATGACCAGCGTATTGTCGAGGATCTGCTCATCTCGCAAGAAATCGACGAGGCGGCGCACTTGGTCGTCGATCAGGCGCAACATGCCGAAGTAGTTGGCGCGGGCGCGCGGGATCAGCTCGTCATAGTTCGGATAGGCGTATTCGCCCAGCTGCCGCGTCCACTGCCATTTGAAGCTCTTCTTCTCCAGCGCAGATTTATCCGTCGCCGTCGGCGGCAGATCCTCCGGCGGGAACATCGAGAAGTAGGGTTCAGGAACCTGGTACGGGTTGTGCGGTTCGGCAAAGGAGAGCCAGAGGAAAAACGGACGGTCGCGCCCCAGAGAACGGATCCACGACTGCGCCGAACTGACCGCTCGATAGGGGCCCTGGCATTCCACCGGGAAGGGCGTAGGTTCCTGCCCGACGCCATGATGGAGCGCTCTCAGCCATTCGTCAAAAGCCGCCTCCTCCGGCGTGCGCTCCTCGCCTTCGCCGCCGCCGTGATGGAGATGGAGCCAGTGGTCCACGCGTTCGGGCGTCAGGTGCGAGTGGTTCTTGCCGCACAATGCTGTAGCGTAACCGTTGGCCTGCAAAACGTCGATCAGGTCCTGGTGATACGTGGCATACTGGATGCCGCGGTTCTCGCGGACGCGGTGCGCACTCGGATAGCGGCCGGTCAATAGGCTGATGCGCGCAGCCGCGCAGATGGGCACAGGCGTATAGGCGCGCGAAAACCACACGCCGCGGCTCGCCAGTTCGTCAATGAAGGGCGTCGTGTCCAGCGGAAAACCTTCGCGCGCGGAGACATCCGCCCGCTGCTGGTCGGTCATGATGAGTACGATATTCGGTCGGCTGCTCATGGCAATCCCTTACGCGGTTGATGGTGAGCGGTCCGCTGACGGACCGCGGGGCGATGCCGCCGGACGGAAGCGACATGGCGTCGTTTCCGTCCGGCGGCAGACACGGCTAGGGCAAACGCGCCTAGCCCTCCCGGATCAATGCGTTGACCTGCTCGACGATGGAGTCCGTCACCTCTTGCGCGGTGCGTGCGCCCGTCCACAGGAAGTCCAGTTCCGTCTCTGCGACCAGGCGCGCCTGCGGGAACTTGGTATGGCGCGGGTCCGGATGCAGATAGTTGTTGCCTTCCGTGAATACGGTGATGTGCGCCGGGGGCTTGCCGGGCTGGAGGAACGTGTCAGTCTCCGCCACAGACTGCAACGGCGGCACGATGCCCATGATCTCGGTCCACTTCTCAACCGCCTCCGTGGAGATCATAAACTTGACGAACTCCCAGGCGGCATCGATCTGTCTGGAACCCTGGGCGATGGTATGGCCGGTGCCGCCGCCGGAGGTCGCTTTGCCGACGTCTCCCTCAGGATGAGGGGCGACATCCCATTCGAAAGCCTGGATGTTTGTGCGCATGCGACCAATGGCGGGCCACCAGGTCTCCATCGCCGTAATACTGCCCTCGAACAGCTCGGCCGAACCCATCTCAGAGGCGACGTCTATCGTCGGCGCAACCTGATGCACATGGATCAAGTCGGCCAAAAACTGGAAGGCCTCGACGGCAGGCTCTTCATTGAGCAGACACGCGGAGCCGTCCTCGCTGAAGAACGACCCGCCGTTGGCCTTGACCCAGATCCACCAGGCGCGGAAGTCGCGCTTCGTCTGCCAGCCCCACTGGTTCTGCTCTTTGTTGGTCAGCGCCTTGGCCGCTTCGACGAACGTGTCCCAGTCCCAGGAAGGATCGGCCCAGTCGGACGAGGGCGCGTCAATGCCGGCCTCTTGGAAGCGGGTGACGTTGTAGAACAACTGCTGGTTGGGCGCATCCGCCGGGAAGCCGTACTGCACATCGTCCACATTGTAGAGCGCCAGGTTGCGCGGGAAGATGTCCGACGTGTCGAACTGGTCGCGCTCGATCAGCGGGTCGAACGCAGCAAGCTGGTTGCGCGTGGCATACGACGGAATATCGCCGTTGCCGATATAGATCACATCGGGAATGTCGCCGCCCGCCAACATCGTCTGGAGCTTGTCGTAGTAGTTATCGGGCGTATGCTGGAACCTGATAGTGATGCCGGAGTTGGCCTGATGGAACATGTCGATCGTGGCTTCACGCGCCTCGACCTCGGTCGGGTTGCCCCAAGCCATTAGCCGCACCTCTACCGGAGCCGCCGCTCCGCCCGCAGCAGGCGCAGGCGCGGCCGCAGGCGCACATGCCGCCAGGAACGCTCCGCCCGCGGCTACGCCGGTGAAACGAAGAAACGTCCGTCTCGTCATCCGATTTGTACGCATATCTCTCCTCCTGGTCAATTGAACGGTTCAGAAAAATGGTTGCACGTCGTTGCGTGCGCGACGCCGCATCCGCAGTCGCCGCCACGCGTTCATCCCTTAACGCCGGTGAAAACGATGCCCTGGATGAAGTACCGTTGCGCGAAATAGAAGATCACGATGAGCGGCAGCATAAAGACAATATTGGCCGCCATCATCAAATGCCAGTCTGTGCCCCATGTTTCGCTCTGAAAGGCGCGCAGCCCCAAAGCAATGGTGTACTTCTCGCTATCGTGCAAGTAGATCAGCGGAGCAAAGAACTCCTTCCACTTGAACTGGAAGAACATGATGCCGGCGATCGCCAGCGCCGGCTTCGACATGGGCAGCAGGATGCGCGAATAGATGGCGAAGTAGCCTGCGCCGTCGATGCGCGCCGCGTCGTCCAAGTCGAGCGGGATGGTCATGAAGAACTGGCGCAGGAGAAACACATAAAAGGCGTTGCGGGCAAAGAGCGGCGGGATGATCAGCGGCAGGAACGTGTTGACCCAACCCAACTGGCGGAACACAATAAAGGTCGGGATCAGCGTCACCTGCTCCGGCAGCATCATGGTGGAAAGCAGCACGATGAAGAGGATGTCGCGCCCCGGCCAGCGCAGCCGTGCAAAAGAATAGGCCACCATGCTGCACGAAATCAGCGTGGCGACTGTCGAAAAGACGACGACAAACAGCGTGTTCTGCAGCCAGCGCCCAAACGGATAAGCGGTCAACGCCTCCGGATAGTTCGACCAAACAATGGGGTCCGGAATCCAGCGCGGCGGGAAGACGAAGATATCGCTCGGCGCCTTCAAAGAGGTGGAAAGCGTCCAGGCAAAGGGCATCATGACGACCACCGCGCCGGCGATCAATACGCCGTAGATCGCGGCCCGCGAAAGAAACGCCCCCAAGCGAAACGGGCGCCGGTGCGGTCGCGGCCATGTCTGCGTCGTATTCATGCTCACCTGCCTTTGGTTGAACCTTCGTAGTAGACCCAGGCCGACGAGGAGCGGACGACCAACGCGGTCAGGATCATGATATAGATAAAGAGCACCCAGGCTATTGCCGACGCGTAGCCCATCTGGAACAGCCTAAAGGCGTTGCGATACAGGTAGAGCACCAGGAACAGGCTGGAATTGTGGGGTCCGCCTCCTGTCATGACGAACGGCGCCACAAACTCCTGCAACGCGTGGATAATGCCGATGATCATATTGAAGAAGATGACCGGCGTCATCATGGGTACCGTGATGCGCAGAAACTTGGGGATCGGCCCGGCCCCGTCCACATCCGCCGCCTCGTATAGTTCGCTGGGAATTCCTTGCAAGCCGCCCAGGTAGATCAGCATGGCGCCGCCGGTCCCCCAAAGACTCATCAAAATAAACGAGACCAGCACCCACTTCGGATCGCCTAGCCAAGACGGCCCCTCGATGCCGGCGTAGCGCAGCAGCGAGTTGACCATGCCGAATTGCGTGCCCAAAATCCAGCGCCACATAATGGCGACAGAAATGCCGCCGATCACCGAAGGCAGATAGTAGACTGAACGGAAGAACGACAACGCCCGGATCTTCTGATTGAGCAGGATCGCCAGCACCAGCCCCAAGGCCACCTGCAGCGGAACGCTGACGAAGGCGTAGATGCTCGTCACCCGGAGCGATTGGTAGAGCAGCGGATCGTTGAAAAGCAGCTTGTTGTAGTTGTCGAAGCCCACCCACCTCATCGGGGTCAGCAAATCCCAGCTTGTGAACGACAACGCGATGCTTGCCAGCATAGGCCCGGCGATAAAGAGCACAAAGCCGATGATCCAGGGCGCGGCAAACACATAGCCCATGATCGCCTCGCGGCGACGCAGGCTGCCATATCGACGCTTCGTTCGCACACTGGACGCAGTAAGTCCGGCAGACGAAGTCATAAGGAATGCTCCGAATCAAGATAAAGAAAAGGGAATGCCATACGAATGGGGGAAGATAACCGATCGGAAAGGTGACAGATTCGCCGTTTCACAGCGAGCATTGGCGAAACCGGCTCGGTGCATTGGCAGGGTCGTGAACGCGAAGACACGCCAGAATGCGTCTCATCACAAAGTGTAACATATGCGCACGGCAGCCCCCAAGACGATAGTGTAGCTGCTTCTTGACTGGTCCAGGCTGTAGTTGGAGATAGGGCGGCTTAACCGGATGCAGTCTCGCCGTCACGCCCGCCCCAGACAGCGTCCTCCGGCACAAAGCGCGCACTCTCTGCCATCACATAGGCGACAAACTCAAGCGACCGGGCGAAATCCGCCGCATCAGCGGGCTGCCGGACGGAATAGGCCGGATCCGGGCGACCATCCCAAGCGCGATCGATCAGGTCCGCCCAGGACGGATCCAGATTCGCCTTGGCCCACTCGGCGCCTGCCCGCTTGGAGCCGGGATAGCCCCGATGGAGATCGTGCAGCATCCGGCACCAGTTCAAGACGATGTACGCCTGGTAGAAGCGGTTGTTGTAGTGTTCCGGGTGGTCAAGAACGTCGCGCCCCCAATAGGCGATGCCCTCTCGAATCTCGGCGCGCAACGTTTCGACCGCTATCGGATCCACCAAGGTTTTGGGCGGCGGGCCGGCTAGGGTGACGCCATATTCTCGCACTACCCACCGAACCAGGACCGTATTGCAGTGGTTCGATTCGATCAACGAACTTGCGCCGTGGTCCAGATACCAAAGGTCCGTGCCGCGCCGATCCGCATGGCGCAACACGTCCTTCGGGAAGTAGGAGCCTTCCAGATGCTGCGCCCAAGGTGAATCTAGGCCGAAGATCCGCCCATGCATAGCCTGCAGCGCCGCCGTCTCGCTTGCAGACAGCGCTTCTTCCAGAACCACAATCCAGTCCACATCGCTGTGCACATCAAAATCGCCCACTGCGAACGAGCCTTGCAGATAGACGCCGGTGAAATTCTCGCCCAGTATCTCCTGCATGCTTGCCGCCATGAGACGCAGCACGTCATTCAGATCGGGGAATGGCGTAGGCGCGGCCGGGTTATCCGATTTCATAGCAGCGGGACCGCCTTATGTCCTGGCCTAGCCTAGATTGCCGGTTCACGGCTACAGCCAAGCCTCGAACACCGCAGCCACATTCTCCGCGGGGACGTCGTTGCCCCACTCGCACTGGGCGATCACCCCGCCGCGATCGTCGTCCAGCGCGGCGCGCACCCGTCGCACCGCCGCGGTCACATCCGCCGGCGCGCCGAAGGGCAACACCTGCTGCCGGTCGATCTCGCCCCAAAACGTAATGCGGCCGCGGAAACGCCGTCCGATCTCCTCGATGTCCATGCAGAAAAGCTGCGAGTTGAGCGCGTCCACGCCGATCTCGATCAGGTCGGGAATGACGTCGAATATGTGGCCGTCCGAGTGGAAGAAGACCTGCTTGCCCGCGCCGTGGATCAGGTCCACATATTCTACATAGAGCGGGCGAAAGAACTCGCGCCACATCTTGGGAGAGATGAGCAGGCCGCGCTGGCTGCCCCAATCGTCCATGAAGGAGATGGCGTCCACGTCCGTGTGCACCCAACATTCGATCTCGCGCAGGAAGAACTCGTGCACCAAGTCGCGCAGTCGCAGCAACTCCGCAGGCCCCCAAGCCAGGTCCATGAACAGCGCCTCGGAGCCGCGCAGAAACTGCATGCGCTCGAACGGCCTCACCGTCGTGCCCGCCAGGACGTATTTATCCGTTGCAGCGCAACCGGCGTCGACCCGGCTGAAGTCGGCTAATTCCAGCATCTCGTCGGGCGGACGCAATTGTGCGAGCGCCGACCAGTCAGCCAGCGGCGGGGCTTTGACCTCGCCGATCACGCCCGGCTCAGCCACGGTAAAGGGGCAGCCCCACTCGTCTACATAGGTTCCGACGACAGCGGGCGTGCCGCGGCTGCGGTAACCCGTACCGTAGCGGACGTCGGGGCCTGTGCCGTGCGCCACGGCGGGAGAGGCGAAATCGGACGGATAGCGCGCCAGCAGCGCGTCCATCTCGTCGCGGCGGAACATGGCAATACCGGGCAACGCCCACAACTCGCGCGGCGCCCGATCGGGCGACTCGAAGCGCAGCGCACGCCTTACGCGCTCGCGGCTGGTCATCACGGCGGTTGCTCCTGTCTAGTCGATGGCGGAGATGCGAAGGCAAAAGGATGAATGAGCGCCCCACACCCGCTTAGGCCGTGGGCGTCGCTTCTTGGCTTGGTGCGCGACTTCTGGCGCGGCGTATTTGGCTGTAGTAGTTAAGCGCCATCACCAGCAGCAGAAGCGCGCCCCAGGCGAACTGGCGGAAGAAGATCGCAGCGCTCGAGCCCGAAAGCTCCAACATCAGCATGTTCAAGCCCGTGGAGAGAAACTGGAGACACAACACGGCCAACACCAGTCCGGACACGGAGCCCGACCCGCCCGTGTAGCTGACGCCGCCGAGGATGGCGATCAGCACCGTCAGCAGCACAAACGACGCGCCGTAATCGGGCTTGGCCGAATTAGCCCGCGCCAGAAAGATCACGCCGGCAATGGACGCGACCAGGCCCGCCAGCCAGTAGGTGCGCAGCAGCACGCGCGTCGTGTTGATGCCCGAAAAGCGCGCCGCTGTCGCGTTCGTGCCCAACATATAGACGTTGAACCCGTAGGCGGTGCGGTTGAGCGTGACCGAGAAAAAGACGGCGAGCGCGACAAAGACGATCACCGGGATGGGGATCCCCAGCACCGAACCGTTGCCGATGAAGGCCAGCCGCGTCGTCGTGATGGCCGGGCCGCCCGTAATCACGTAGGACAGGCCGGTAAACAATGACCCCGTGCCCAACGTCGCCAGGATGGGCGTGATGCCCACGCGGGCCACGAGCAAGCCGTTCAAGAGGCCGCACAGCGAGCCCACAACCGGCGCGGCCAAGATCGCCAGTGCGACCACGGCGGGCGACGGCGGACCGCCGTCGCCGCCAAGCCGCGTCAATATCAGCGCGGCGAAAATGGCGGACAAATTGGCCGTGCCCACGATCGACAAGTCGATGCCGCCCGTGAGCATGGTGATCAGGATGGCGAAGGCCAGGATGCCGAACTCCGGAAACTGCACCGCCATCGACTGCATATTGCGGATCGTGAAGAATTTGCCCGGAAGCAAAAAGCTGAAGGCGATGAAGATCAAGATGGCGATTGCCAGCAGGCGCAGAATATGGCTGTCGCCTCGCGCGAAGCCGGCAAACGTCTTTCGCTTGACTGTATGTTCCATGTACACGCCCCGCCTTACAATGGTAGACCTGAGAATTCGACGCAAGCGCTCAATCTGCAGCGGGCGCCGCCTGCAGCGGTTGGGTTGGGCCGCTTGGTGACCCGCCCGTGCGCCTGCGCGCGCGCCGCTCCTGGATCGCCGGAACCCCGGTGCCGACCAGGATGATCAAGCCGATGACGACGCGCTGCCACACCGATGGCACGCCGATTAAGATCAGGCTGTTGTTGGCGATCACCACCAGCGCCACGCCCAGCAGCGACCCGATCACCGTGCCGCGCCCGCCGGTCAGACTCGCCCCGCCCAGCACCACAGCCGCGATCACGTTCAGTTCGGAGCCGACGATATCCTGCGGATTGGCCTGCCGGTTGAGCGAGCCGTAGATCATGCCCCCAAACCCCGACAGCAACCCGACCAGGCCATAGATGAAGTACTGAATGCGCCGGATGTTGAAGCCCGCCCGCTCCGCCGCGTCGCGCGCACCGCCCAGGGCATAGACGCCGCGGCCAAGCATGGTGAAGTCCATCAACAGCCAGACCAGCACGGCAATGACCGCCGTGAAGAAGATGGCCGGGTGCAGATTGGCGACGCCGCGCTCCATCTGCACCTGGACGAGCGTGGCGCGGGAAAACGCCGTCAAGCTCGGCGGCAGGTCGCGGACGATGGTGTTGCCGATGGCAAAGAGCAAAAAGCCGTGAAACATGCTCATCGTGCCCAGCGTGACGATCAACGTCGGCAGGTTGAAGCGGGCAATAAAAAAGGCGTTGATCATGCCCAGCCCAAAGCCGATCGCGCCCGAGATGACGAAGGCCAGCCAGAACGGCGCTTCGGGCGCATAGGCGTTGAGCAGGCGAACCGTCGAGTAGAGGGCGAAAACGGCGATGGCCGTAAACGACACGTCGATGCCGCCCGACACGATCACGATCAGCACGCCCATGGCAAAGATGCCCATGACAATGCTGCTGCGCATCAGGTCAAATATGTTGCCGACGGTGAAAAAGACGGGGTTGCTGATGCCGACAATCAGGCACAAGCCGACGATGGTCACGGCGACCAAGACTTCGTTGCTGCGCAATAGGCGATTCACGTCGTCACCCCTCGACTAGCTTGGCGGCCAGTTCGTTCGCGTCTGTCTGCGGCGGCATGATCTCCTCCACGATGCGCCCGTGCCGCATCAACAGGATGCGGTTGCACGTCTGCAGCAGTTCGGGAATATCGTCTGAAATGACCAACAAGCCCATGCCTTCGCCGGCCAAACGCTTAATCATCTCGTGCAATTCGTTCTTCGAGCCCACGTCCACCCCGACGGTTGGGCCGTTGAGAATGAGGATGCGCGGGTTGCTCGCCAGCCACTTGGCGAGTACGACGCGCTGCTGGTTGCCGCCGGAAAGCGTCTTGGCGGGCAGGTCAGGGTCCCCCGTCTTGATGCGCAAGGACCCAACCCATTCATCCACCTGAGCATCCATCTTTTGCAGATCCGTGAAGCCCAGCGCGCCGCGCAGCCGCTCGACCGTACGCACCACCACGTTGCGACCGATGCTCTGCTCTAGGAACAGCCCCTCGGTCAGACGATCTTCGGGCACATAGCCGATGCCGTGGGCGATCGCATCCTGCACGCTGCGAATCCGGACCGGCCTATTTTCTACGTAGATATCGCCCGAATCGACGGTGAGCATGCCGAACAGGGCGAGGGCGAGTTCTGTACGCCCTGACCCCAACAGTCCGGTGACGCCCACGATCTCGCCGGCGCGCACCTCAAGCGAGACATCGCGCAACGCAGCGCCGGCGTTGAGGCCCTCCACGCGCAGCAGCGCCGGCGCGCCCAGGTCGGGCGTGAACTCGTAGTTGCGCTCCGCGATCTTCTGCCCGGTCATCTCGAAGGTTAGCCGCTCCGTGTCGTACTCGCTGCGGTCGCCCACGCTGACGATGCGTCCGTTGCGCATCACCGCGATCGTCTCGGAGATCTCCAGCACTTCGTTGAGCTTGTGGCTGACAAAGAGAAAAGCGATGCCCGTCTGCTGCAGCCGCCGAATCACCGAGAACAGGGCGCGCACCTCGCGCTCGGTTAGGGCGCTGGTCGGCTCGTCCATAATGATCAGCTGGGCGTTTTGGCGCAGGGCCTTGGCGATCGCAATCAACTGCTTGTTGGCGACGGACACGTCTTCCACCCGCGTGTTGAGCGGAATGTCCACCTCGATGCGGGCCAGCGCTTCCTGCGCAATGCGCCGCACTTCCCGCCAGTTGACGAGACGCCTGCCCTCGGCCAACTGCTCGTTGAGCGCGATGTTCTCGGCTACCGTCAGGTTCGGAAAGAGCGAGAAGTCCTGGTAGATGACCTGGATGCCTTCGCGGATCGAGGTGATGGGGTGCAGTTCGTCGAATTCTTTGCCGTTGATGACGACGCGGCCCGCGTCGCGCGCATAGACGCCGGAGATGATCTTGATC
Organism: uncultured Caldilineaceae bacterium; assembly: GCA_964467575.1. Classification (GTDB taxonomy): domain Bacteria; phylum Chloroflexota; class Anaerolineae; order Caldilineales; family Caldilineaceae; genus JASGTU01. The sequence continues at coordinate 55,562 of CAYXRG010000015.1, forward strand.
AGGGTCGATTTGCCGCAGCCGTTCTCGCCGACCAAACAATGTATCCTGCTGCGTTCGATAGTGAGGTCGACGTCGATCAACGCTCTGACGCCGGCGAAGGACTTGTAGATGCCGGTAAGGCGGATGATTTCGTCAGACATGGCGCGAGTGGCTCAGGGATGGGCGGCGGATGGGTTGGCAGAACCGGCGCGGCAGGCGGATCCGCCGTCGCCGGCCTATGCCTGTCTGGGGAGGCGAGGCCAGGATGTGCACCCGCCTCCCCTTGATTACACTAGAACGGGTAATCCGCGACATTGTCGAGGGTGATGTAGATGGCGGCGTTGCCGTAGAGGACGTTGCCGTCAGCGATCAGGCTCTCGTAGCCGGTGATGCCCAGGTTCGTGCCCTCGCCGACTTCCTCGCCGGCGATGATCATCTGCGCGATCTTGTTGCAGGCTTTGCCCGCGACCGCCGGGTCCCAGCCGCCGATCACGTCGATGGCGCCGGTCTCAAGCAAGTCGCCCGCAATCGAAGGCAGGCTGGTGCCGACAACCGCGATCTGGTCCTGCAAGCCGAGTTCCTCAACCGCCTGGCCGATGCCGGGCACGTCGGTGGAAGCGCTGCCCTGGAAGCCCTTGATGTTGGGGTAGGCTCGGAGCAGTTCTTTGGTCTTTTCGTAGGCGATCTGGGTGTCGTCGAAGCTCTCGTTCTTGTCGCCCACCAGCGTCATATTGGGGTAAGCCTCAAGCTGGCGCTCGATAGCCCCATCCACCCATTCGTTGTGCGTCTTGGAGCCGAGGCTGCCCACAAAGACGGCGTACTCGCCTTCCTCGCCCATCAGCGCGGCAAGCTGGTCCATCAGGCCGGCGCCGTAGGCCCTGTTGTCGAACGCCTCGATGTCAAAGTGCATGCTCTGCTGGTTCGAGGCCTCGTGCGTCACGACGACGATGCCCGCGTCCATGGCCTTCTGCAGCACCGGATCGAGCTGTTCCGGATCCATGGGGATGACACAAAGCGCGTCCACGCCCTGGGCGATAAGGTCCTCGATGATCGGGATCTGCTGCGCCGCATCGGCTTGGGCCGGACCAACCAGGGAAGCGTTGATGCCGGTTTCGGCGCCGAACTCCTTGACGCCCTCTTCCATGCGATTAAACCAGTTGATGCCGGCGATCTTTACGACCGTCGTAAACGTCAAGTCCTCACCGGCCGCGGCGGGTTCTTCCGCCGCGGGTTCTTCTGCCGCCGGCGCTTCGGCAGCAGCCGGTTCTGCGGGAGCCGCCGCCTGCGGAGCCGCCGGCGCGGCGCACGCCGCGACAAGCGCGAGCACGAGTGCCATCACAACGAATACAAGCGATTTTCTCATGGGGTAGTCTCCTTCTTGAAACGGTAGGACAGAGTATCTAGAAACGCTGCCGACACCTACTGAGCGATCACGCACTTGCCCTGCAACCTCCCCGACCGCAAGCGGCTCTAGGAAAGCATCGCAAATGCCTCTGCGTGATCCTGCACATTTCAAGCGGGCTGCCGCAATGGAATCGTATTGTCCCCGCAGGCTTCGTCGCCAATGATCCGAGGCTGAACCATGCCGCCGGGATAAGCCAAACCGGCGCGTCATGCCTGGGCGTTCGATTAACTGAGATGTCTAGATCGGGCTTCCGTCTACATACTACCGGCATCCTCGCTTGGGGTCAAATGGCCGATAGCCGCTTCCGGCGACAAAAACAACAGGCGCGCCCTTGTCGAACGGCAGGGCGCGCCCGTTGCATATGTACACGGTCTATCGACTAGCCGACTCGATTAACGCCGGCGCCGGGCTTGTTGAGATAACGGCCGCGCACGTCCTCGATCGACAGGGCGCGCTGCCCGCCGGGCCGGCGCTCCGCCGGGTGAATCACGGGCGCCTTTTCGCCCGCCGCCACTATGCGCTCGATCAAGCGGGCGCGCAGCGTCTCGGCTACCTCTACATACGGCTCGCGCCCGATCAGGTTCTGCAACTCATAGGGGTCTGCGTCCAAATCGTAAAGATACTCCTCCACATATTCATCCGCTGACGGCTCTTCCCAGCCGCTTTTGCCCGGCGCGGACACGCTGTACTTCCAGCGCTTCGTGCGCAGGGCGCGGCCGATCTGCGACTCGCTGATCTGGATGAAGACCTCCTCCGGCCAATCCGCGCCGTCTCCGTCCAACAAAGGCAGGATAGAGCGACCCTCCATCGTCTCGGGGATGTCGATGCCCGCCGCGTCGAGCAACGTGGGCGGCAGATCAAGCAGGCTCACCTGTTGATTGACGCGCCCGCGGCCGTCGAAGCCTGGGCCGCAGAAAGCCGTGGGCACGCGCACGGAGGCTTCATGGCACGAGCGCTTGTACTCCGGGTTGCGCGTCTTGAAGTGGTTGCCGTGGTCCGACGTGTAGAGGATGACGGTGTTGTCCGCCATGCCCAGGCTCTTGAGCGCGTCGCGCATCCGGCCCAACGCCTCGTCCAGCCGCTTGACCATGCCGAAGTAGCCGCCCAACTGCTGCGCCGACGAACCGCCCAGCGCCTGCAGGTCCGGCGGGACCCATTTGCCGGTGTACGGCTCCCGATAGCCGTCCGGCGGCGGGTAGTCGTCGACATGATTCTGGTGATGCGGCTCCAGATAGGAGATAAACAAGAAGAACGGCGCGTCCTGATGCGCGTCGATATAGCGGATGGCGGCGTCGGTCAGCGCATCGACGCGATAGCCCGGCAGCTTAACCGGCTGGTTGTCGTTGTCGAAGACCACCGTGTCGTAGACGTCGGACGTAAACTCGAGCAGGTTGGCAGCCAGCCAGTACTGGTAGCCGCCGCGCTCGTCCTCCGGCGCCGGGTCCTGCGTGGCGAGATGCCATTTGCCGATGTAGCCGGTATCATAGCCGGCCTCGTTGAAGCACTGCGCCATTGTGACGGCGTCGTCCTTGAGCGTCAGCCCGTTGCGGAAGACGCCGGTATTGGTAGCGTACATCCCCGTCTGCAGACAGGAACGCGCCGGCCCGCACACAGGCTGGCAGGTGATCGAGTAGTGGATGTCCGTACCTTCGCGCGCCATCCGGTCGAAGTTGGGGGTCAAGCCGAGCGGGTTGCCGTGGATTCCCGTGGTGTCCCACCGTTGCTGATCTGTGAAGAAGACAATGATATTGGGTCTTTGCCCGTTTGCAGGTGACATGGCGTCCTTCTAGCTTCCGTGGAGTCCGGCCGCTTGAAATGCAGCCTGGACAATGGTTTGGGCTTCGCTTTGAATTTGGGCAAGGTGTTCCTCGCCCTTGAAGCTTTCCGCATAAATTTTGTAGATCGCCTCTGTGCCGGAGGGGCGGGCAGCGAACCAGCCGCTCGGCGTGACGACCTTCAGCCCGCCGATGGCCGCGCCATTGCCCGGCGCGTGGGTCAGCTTGGCCGTGATAGTTTCGCCGGCCATCTCGGTCGCCGTCACCATCTCCGGCGAGAGGTTGGCGAGCGCCGCCTTCTGCTCGTCATTGGCCGCGGCATCGGCGCGGCGGTAGTAGGAACGCCCGAAGCGCGCCTCCAGGTCTGCATAGTGCTCGCCGGGGTCGCGGCCGGTCTTGGCGAGGATCTCCGCCGCCAGCAGGTTGAGGATGAGTCCGTCCTTGTCTGTCGTCCATACCGACCCATCCATGCGCAGGAAGGAGGCGCCGGCGCTCTCCTCACCGCCAAAGCCGAGCGAACCGCCCAGCAAGCCGTCGACAAACCACTTGAAGCCGACCGGAACCTCGTTGAGATCGCACCCGATGGACGCAGCGACGCGGTCGATCATCGAACTGGAGACGAGCGTCTTGCCCACGGCGACGCCGGCAGGCCAGCCGGGCCGGTTCTGGAAGAGATACCAGACGGCTACAGCCAAATAGTGGTTGGGGTTCATCAAGCCGGCGCTGCGCGTGACGATGCCGTGACGGTCCGCATCCGGATCATTGCCGAAGGCGATGTCGAAGCGATCCTTCATGCCGACCAGGCTCGCCATCGCATAGGGCGATGAGCAGTCCATGCGGATGCGCCCGTCCCAGTCCACCGTCATAAACGAGAAAGTCGGGTCCACGACCGGGTTGACCGTTTCGAGGTTTAGCCCGTACTCCTCGGCGATCGGCGCCCAGTAGTCGATGCCGGCCCCGCCCATCGGGTCGACGCCGATATGCACGCCCGCTCGCGCCACAGCCTCCAGGTCAACCACGTTGCGCAGGTCGCGCACATAGGGCATGACCAGATCGACCTCGCGCGTCGTTTCTGCGACGAGAGCGCGCGCCAACGGCATGCGCTGCACGTCCTTCAGCCCCTCACGCAGCAGGGCATTGGCCCGGTCCTGGATCGTTTTGGTGGCGGCGGAGGAAGCCGGGCCGCCCTCCGGCGGGTTATACTTGAAACCGCCATCCGGCGGCGGGTTGTGCGACGGGGTGATAACTACGCCGTCGGCTAGGCCGGACGTGCGGCCCCGGTTGTAGGCGAGGATGGCATGCGAGATGACGGGCGTCGGCGTGTAGCTGCGCCCGACCTGCACGCGCACGGCTACGCCGTTGGCCGCGAAGACCTCGATGGCCGTATTCAGCGCCGGCTCGGACAGCGCGTGAGTGTCCATACCCAGAAAGAGCGGCCCGTCCGCGCCCAGCGTGCGGCGGTATTCGCAAATAGCCTGGCTGATCGCCAGAATGTGCTCCTCATTGAACGTGCCGTCCACAGAAGAGCCGCGATGTCCCGACGTGCCGAAGGCGACAAGCTGACCGGCGTCGTTCGGGTCTGGGTGCAGGGCGTAATACATCGAGACAAGGCGCGGGACGTTGGCGAGCAACTCACGCGGGGCGGGCTTCCCGGCTAGCTGATGTGCGTTCATGGCGGCGTCTCCTTGCGCTGAGGACGGCGAGTGCATTTGTTGCATTCTATCACACTCGACCTCGCGCCACAGGGACGGACGAGAGGGTAAAATAATCGCGGCGTATCCGACCAATACGCAGCTTGGAGCCGTTAAGAGGCTATGCGTTGAGGATATCGACGATTCTGTCGGTGACCTCACGCAGTTTCGCGCCGGTGAGCTTGCCGGCAGAGCGGATGACGATGCGGGAGTCGGCCGTAAACAGCCGGTTAGGGCGGATGTTGCTCTCTAGCGGCAACCCGCCGGCGGCGAAATCCCCCGCGGAAAGCGGGATAGCCAACGTGTCACGAACCGTTTTGCTCGTAATCATGCACAGGATGGCGTCGTCGCCGGACAGAGAAGCGACGACCAGCGCCGGACGCCGCTTGCTGGCGCTGAGATCGGAGAAGGGGAAAGGGATAACCACCACCTCGCCCTTTACAAATCCACCCACGCCTCATCCTCTTCAGGCGAATCCCACTCGGATGATAGGGCGGATTCGGACGCAAGCATAGCCTGGTAGGCTTCGCTTTGCCGCGCACGCAACCGGATCAGTTCATCCTGTACGGCAAGATAGTCCTCGTAACGGATCATGGCGGTGACCGGTTTGCCGTACCGGGTGATCACAATATCCGCTCGACCGGATATCGCCTCGTCCAGCGCATCTCGCCAATTTTCTCTGGCGGCGCGGCTTTCGAGAACTCGCATCGTCATGTGCAGGACTCCTTCCATCGAGTCTAAATGGCGTGTTCGCCAGGCATCTGTCATTCTGAAGCGAGCGATAGCGAGATGAAGAATCTCATTGCACCAATGCTGGAGATGTTTCGCCCCACTCACCATGCCAGAGAGGCATTCAGTATGACAGCGTACGGTTGTGGCATCAACGCGCCAATTCGCGTACATGATGTACATCATTTTAAGCCCGATTGTTCACCATGTCAATCCACAGCCGCCGACCGCAACAGGTCCGCATCGACCTGCGCCGCGTCCGCGTCGGCCAGGCGCAGATACCCGTCCGTGATCGGCAGCGGCCTGTCGAGGATGTCCTCCTTAAGCTTCAGTTGGAAGCTCAGTTCCGACGGGTGCTCGATGCCGGGCAGCGCGGCGAAGACCGCGGCGCGCGCTGTGCCCAGTCCCGCGCTCGCCTGCGAGCCGACCATGACGCCCTTGCCCGCCGGGCGAGCCAGCGCCATCATCTGCCATGATTCGGTGTAGCCCGTGCGCGCCGTCTTGATGTTGAGGATGTCGAAGGTGTCGAAGTCCAACTCGCGCCTCAGGTCGCGCAGAGAAAACGCCGAGTCATCCGCGATCAGCGGCATATGCTCGCCGCTGCGCAGCCGGGCGCGCGCCCGTATCTGCTCGACGGGCAGCGGTTCCTCGCAATAGAGCAGCCCCATCTCCGCCAGCGCCGCCAGCCGGACCGGGGCTGTTTCTGCGTGCATGCACTCATTGGCGTCTGCGTAGAGCGCCACGTCCGGCCCCAGCGCCGCTTGCAGCTCGCGGATGCGCGCCAGGTCGTCCGCCCAAGCGCGACCGACCTTCACCTTGAGCACGCGCACGCCTTGCGCCACGACGCGCTGCGCCTCCTCCAGCACAGTCGCCCGGTCGCCGATGCCCAGGATGTAGCTCACCTTCAGCCGCTCCTGCGCGGCGCCAAGATGCTCCGCCAACGAGACGCCGCGATGTTGGGCAATGGCGGCGTGGATCGCCATGTCCAGCCCGCCTTTGGCTGCGTGGTTGTTCTTCACCTCGTGCAGCCGGTCGAGGATGCGGCGCATGACGGGCGAAGCCGGGTCTGCACCCGCCCGTACATGCTCTTCCGTCGCGTCGTCGATCACGGGCAGCCCCATGATGCGCGGGGCAAGCTCGTCGCGCACGACGGCGCAGATGGACGCGGTCGTCTCCCCGTAGATGGTCGGCCGCGGCGGCGCCTCAGCCATACCCTGCGCGCCGCTGCTCAACGTAACCCGCACAAGAACGTGACGGATCTCGGCGATGCGGCTGTTCTTGCCCCATTGCAGCGCGCCGTGCATGGGCAGCCGGAAAACAACGGCGTCAACGTGCTCGATCACCGGCGAAGCGGAAGATGCGGACATGAATGCGATTCCTATGGGGTAGTTGTCCCCCGCTCAGGCCTGTAGCCAGCCGGCGATGGCGGTCGAGACCTCGGATGGGGAGAGCGCAACTGTGTCTAGGAACAGCGCCCGCGACGGCGCCGCTTGCTCCAGCGCAGCACGCGTGGACGCCGGGTCGTAGCTGCGCCGCTCTTCGAGCACGATGCGCAGTTTGGCGCGCAGATCGTCGGCGTTGATCGCCCCCTGGCGCACCCAGCCGATCAGACGCGCTGCCTCCTCGTCCGGCAACAGCCCCGCCGCTTCCGGCAAGCCCAAATCGGCCAAACTCTGCGGGCCGGTCGCGTCGAGGGCGACAGCGGGCATGACGCGGATCGTGTCGAACGCGTCGCGGCGCCCCAGCAAGCGCTGCACGCGCACCGCGTCGGGCGCTTCGAGCATGACGAAGCGCGCCTGCGGCAAGGCCTGCGCCGCGTGTTGCACCTCGTTCGCCCCGCGCAGCCCGTCGAACAACAGCAACCGCCCGGCCAGAACAGGCGAAGCGGAAACCTGCGCCAGCGCATGCGCCATGCCGCCGGGATATTGCTCGCGGTAGCGGCGCGTGTAGTCAAAGCGCAGGCCGCGATCGGTCACCTGCTGGATGGGCCCGCCCTCCTGGGCCTGCATGGCGGAAATGATCAGGCGATCGGTCAATACGCGCCGATCCGGCAGCAGGGTATAGTCCAGGCCAAGCTCGGCCAAGTGAGCCAAGACTGTGCTCTTGCCGACGCCCGTTACGCCGACCAGGATCACGAGCGGGCAGGCGGCCAGCGGACGCCACGACTCGGGCATAGGCGACCCCGCGCCGAGGTCCGGCTGTATGAGTTGAAACGGCAACAGTGTAGTCATGCGGCGATTATATGCGCGGGAGCGAACGCTGGCAATCCGGCCGGGTGCGGTTCGGAAACAAATGCGCTCCGCAGTTTCTGCGCGAGAAGCGATCAACCAAGCCGGTGTGGTAGAATGGAGGCGGATTAGGGCCGTCTGTTTGCAGCGCGCCGCGTTGGCACGCGGGGTTGCGCCGGGGCGGGTCTTTGCCATCATTGCTTGGTGATCATGGGGCGTATGCCGGACGTATCCGAAGCTATACAAGGCCTGCTCGAAAGCCTCGATCTAAACCGCTTTCCGTCGCTTGCTCGCATCGTAGAGTCGATGGACCTGGTGGCATGGATCCTGGTTGGGCTGCTGCTGGGCGCGTTAGGCCTTGGCGTGGTCTTCAACGTGAGTACGCGACGCTCTTTCCTCATGCCCGACGAGTTCGAGTCGACGCCGGAGATGCTGTTGGCGCGGCTCAAGCGCGACCCGACTCAGTTGTCGCCGGTCGCCATCATCAGCCGCCTCGGCGCAGAAGCCACCCTCGAACTGCTGGAATACGGCGACCAGATTCAGACCAAGGAGTGGCGCTACAAATGGAGCGGCGTACGCGAGGAGTTGCTGCGCCTGCTAGGGCAGCAAAATGCCTTCGGCCCCACCTATGCCCTTGCCCGCTACTACCACAGCGATAACCCGCAGGAACCGGACACGATTCGCATTCGTCGTACCGTATTGATACATAAGTTGGGGCTGCGCCGGCAGATGGAACCCGGTCCCGAAGGAGAGCCGGCCCAGTTGCGCATCCGCTCGCATGCCGCCGAGGTGACGGGCGATCTTGGCTTCGACGGCGATACATACTGGCTGATGCCGGATGAGCCTGCCCCCCCTGCCGAAGGCCCCTTGATCGAAATGGACCCGATCGAGTTCCACACTTTGCAAGACGCCGAAGTGCAGATGCACATCCGCCGGACGCCCATGGTCGGCGGCGGCTTTCGCCTGTCGCTCAAGAAACGGCGCAAGATGTGGGTAATCGTCGGAGAAGAAGTGGAGTGGGTTAGCTAAGCGTGATGTCTCAACTCGGCCTGACGGTTGCTTCATTGCTGACCTTCCTCAATGTAGCGCTCTCCAGCGTCCTGGTCATTCTGGCCTTCTCGCTGCTCGCCTATACGCTCACCTACAACTTTCGCAGCCGCGTAGCGCGTTGGTTTGCCTTCCTATTGGCCTGCGTCGCCATCACCTACGCCAGCGAAGTTGCCCTAGACCGGGTGACCTCGGCGATGTCCGCCGAGCGCTGGCTGCGTCTGCAATGGCTGGGCATCGCCCTGCTGCCGGCGGTAAGCTATCGCTTCTCGCTCGAAGTGCTGCGCGCCACCAATCACCGGGTGGGGCGCCGCCGGCACGTCGGCACGTTAATCCTCGTCGTGTCGGGGGTCAGCGCGCTCTTGGCGATCTTCACCTCGTCGATTGTCAGCCTCGTCCGCTTCCAACCGCCCATCAGTCATCTGGAACCGGGGCCGTTCTTCTGGGCCTTTGCCGCCTTCTATATCGCCGCTTCACTCCTGGCGCTGGGCAATATCTGGAAAGCGCGGCAGCGCTGTCTGACCGACAGCACGCGACAACGCATGTCCTATCTGCTGACCGCGTTCGCCTTTCCGAGCATCGGCATCTTCCCCTACCTGATCGGGGCGAGCAGCCTTATCCACTCCCTAGAGTCCAGCGCGCCGATCCTCGTGTTGGCGCTGCTCGTCAACGGCGTAACTGCCTTTGCGTTGATCGTGATGAGCTATTCGGTCGCCTACTTCGGCGTGCTGACGCCCGACCGCGTGGTGCGCTATCGCCTGCTGCGCTTCTTCTTCCGCGGGCCGGCGGTCGCCATTCTCGTCATCCTAGCCGTGCAAACCATCCCCAAGGTCGAGACGCTCGTAGGCCTGCCGCGCGACGTGATCCTCTTCAGCGTAATCACCGGCGTGATCGTGCTGAGCCAACTCGTGCTCAGCGTAACCAAAACGCTGGTGGACCGTCTTGTCTATCGAGAAGATCGCGAGGAAATCGCATGGCTGCGCGAGCTGGACCGGCGGCTATTAGGCGCTAGCGACCTGCGCCAGTTCTTGGAAAACAACCTGGTATCGCTATGCGAATTGCTGCGCGTGCCGTCCGGGTTTGTGGCTGTAGCGGCGGGGCCGGACCTGCTCCTAGAGGTCGTCGTCGGCCCGCCGCAGACTCGCGATCAGATCGTGGCGATTGATGACTGGACCGCGGCTCTAGGCGTTGCGCTGCGTCATGAGACAACTGTAGAGCCGCTGTCCCACCGGGGATTTTGGCTATGGCCTCTGCTGGACTCGGCAGCGAAACAGGACGACGCCGCGAGGGTGCTGGGCATCCTGGGCGTCAAGGCGCGCACGGAAACGCCCCTGCTCAATTCCGACGAGATCGAGCTGCTCGATCACATGATCGCCAACTGCGCGCGGGCGCTGATGGATCGACGGCTGCAACAGGATGTGTTCGTTGCCTTGCAGGCCATCATTCCCGACATCGAACGCATTCAGCAGATGCGCAACGTCGTGCCCTACCAAGCGGCGGAAAGCGCGGCCTCTGCTGCGGACGCTATGCTCAGCCCCAGCCCGATCCACAGCCCCGAATTCGAGGCTTGGGTTCGGGATGCGCTGCGCCACTATTGGGGAGGGCCCAAACTGACGCGCAGCCCGCTCGTGCAACTGCGCGTGGTCGACGGCGCGCTGGACGAGGCCGGCGGCAACCCGACCAAGGCGCTGCGCCTGGTGCTCGGCTCCGCCATCGAACGGCTCAAGCCCGACGGCAAGCCCAACCTGAGCGCGCCGGAGTGGCTGCTCTATAACATTCTGGAGATGCGCTTCATCCAGGGCCGTCGCATCCGCGAGATCGCAGACCGGCTGGCGATCAGCGAAAGCGACCTCTATCGCAAGCAGCGCGTGGCGATCGGCCAGGTGGCGCAGGTTCTGACGGAGATGGAACAGGGCAACGGTCCTGGGCAGCCTGCACATCGGGCGGGGACCGAACAAAACGGCCGGCCTGCACCCAACGGCGCAGGAGATGACGAAAGCCGACGCTCCCCGGTCGCGGAGGGCGAGATGTAATGCCAGGGTTGGCGAGTCATGTCGCCCCGCTGCGATCGGCCGTCTCGCCGCTGCACCGGCAAGCGGCGCAGTGCGTGCGGATGATTCTAGGAAAATGGTCGACAACCCTATGGCTAAAACCGACGCCCAAATACAAATCAACGCTTTTCCCACATTTTTCCGCCAGGTCCGCGCCGATCATGCGGTCGAGTTGATTGGCGCCGGCATCCTGCTCACCGGCCTTGCCGCCCTCCTTTCGCTGCGCGCCGATGCCGGCGTCCCCTGGCTGGTGCGCATGACCGGCTGGACCGCGCCGCTGATTGTCGTGAGTACGGTGGTGACCGGCGGCGTAATGCTTTTCCGCCGCCAAGCCGGTTATTGGAGCGCCGAGGCGCTGCTGGGGATCGAAACGCTGCTGCTCTCTCTCATGGCCGCGACCGCGTTGGCAACCAACCCCGCCATGTCATGGGACATGGCGCGAGAGGGTGGAGGCGGCGGCTTAATGGGCACGGCCCTCGGCGGGCTGCTAGCTGCTGGCTTGGGCCGCACGCCCGCTCTAGTCATAACAGGCTGCCTGGGCGCGCTGGGCCTGTATTGGCTCGTGCGCTATACGCCCCTGATCTATGCGCCGGTATATGCCGCGCGTCTGGCTCCCATCGCCTGGATCTACATGCGCTGGTTCGTGGAAGAACGCCTCATCCGGCGCAGTTGGCCGGCGCACGAACACGCCGCCACGCCGGTTCACACCGGCAACTTCGTGTCCCCGTATGACCCAGTTGAGGAGATGGAGAGCGAAATCGCGCCCGCGGCGCGGCGGGCGCGGCAGGTCGGCGCGCGGCGCTCCGCGCGACCACATAGTGCTGCGCTGTCGCGGAAACAGCGCCGCGGCGCCCTGCCGAGCCTGGACCTGCTGACTCAGGACGCGGGCGTCTATGGCGGCGGCGACGTACGGCCGCTGGAGCAGATGATCGAACGCACGCTGTCAGACTTTAACGTGCCGGTGCGCGTCGTGCATGTTGAAAGCGGGCCGACCGTAACCCAGTTCGGCGTGGAGCCGCTCTTCCTCGAGAGTCCCGGCCAACGGCGCAAGGTGCGCGTCAACCGCATTGTCAGCCTAGCCGACGACCTGGCGCTAGCCCTTGCCGCCAAGTCCGTGCGCATCGAGGCGCCGGTGCCGGGTCGACCGTACGTCGGCATCGAGGTGCCCAACCGCAAGAAGATGCGGGTGGCGCTGCGCGGCATCCTCGAAAGCCCGGCCATGAGCCGCCAGAACGGCCGCCTGCAGATCGCGCTAGGCCGCGACACCTCCGGTTCGCCGGTCGTGATGGACTTGACGCAGGCGCCGCACCTGCTGATCGCGGGCGCTACCGGCTCCGGCAAGTCGGTGAGCATCAACGCCATCATCACCAGCCTGCTCATGCAGCACAGCCCGAACGAAGTGCAATTCGTTATGGTCGACCCCAAGATGGTCGAGCTGCCAGGCTACAACGGCATCCCGCACCTCATCGGCAAGGTCATCACCGACATGGACCAGGTGATGGGCGCGCTGACCTGGCTGATGCTGCAGATGGATGACCGCTACCGGCTCTTCCGCGAGGCCGGTGTGCGCAATATCGCCGGCTACAACGAGTTGGCGGCGCAGCGATCGCAGGGACGCAGCGCACCCAAGCCGCTGCCCTACATCGTGTTGGTGGTCGACGAGTTGGCCGACCTGATGATGACCGCAGCCGAGGACGTTGAGCGTCAGATCTGCCGGCTGGCGCAGATGGCGCGCGCCACGGGCATCCATCTCATCCTCGCCACCCAGCGCCCCAGCACCGACGTAGTGACCGGGCTGATCAAGGCCAACTTCCCCTCGCGCATCGCCTTCGCCGTCACGAGCCAGGTCGACAGCCGCGTCATCCTCGACCAGCCGGGCGCCGAACGGCTGCTCGGCCAGGGCGATATGCTGCTCATGCGCTCGGACGCGGCCAAGCTCTTCCGTCTGCAAGGCTGTTTCGTGTCCGACGACGAGATCAGCCGGGTTGTGAGCTTCTGGCGCGGGCAGGCTGATCCGGACGAGCCGCCGGCCATACCGCCGTGGAACGGGCTGCTCGACCAAATGGACCAGGAAGAAGAGGGCCTGCTCGACGCCATTGACCTCGTGCGCGGCATGCGCACATGCAGCACGAGCATGTTGCAGCGCAAACTGCGCGTCGGCTACCCCAAAGCCGCCCGCCTTATGGAGCAGTTGGAAGCGCGTGGCGTCGTCGGCCCGGATATGGGTGGCGGGCAGGGCCGCGAAGTGCTGCTCAAGGACGAAGACGAGCGCGAGATGAACTACGAAGACGAGGACCTGCTCTAGATGCAAATGTCGAGCCGCGGTCGGGGCGACGAGCGCCCTGACCGCGCTGGCCCGGCATCTTCCCCGCGTTCTATCCCCAGCAATCCTAGCCGATACACCTAGCCAGACGTCTACTCTGCGTTGCCTAAGTTGGCGGCGCGGAGACGTTCGCGCGCCTGCGACGCGCTTCGCGGAACAGATAGGTTGACGGCCAAAATGATACGCCAATCCCCCTAATTGGTCTGATCGCTAAATACGCACACTGTCATGCTTCGCTACGCTCAGCATCTGTTTCTCTGGTACAACGAGATTCTTCAGCTCGCTGCGCTCGCTTCAGAATGACAAATACTTGGCGATCAAACCACTAATGGTTTGACAGCAAATTAACAGAAAATAACGGCTCACATAGCGCGAAACTTTGTG
>CAYXRG010000016.1:0-23665 GCA_964467575.1 uncultured Caldilineaceae bacterium
CTGCTGACACGCCAGCTAGCGCTTGATGCCCGACATGGTGATGCCCTCGATGAAGTAGCCCTGCATGCTGAAGAAGAGCGCAATGACGGGGATGGTCATCATCACCGACGCCGCCATCAACAGATGCTGCATGGGCTTGCCGCCGGAGTCGGCCGAGGTCTGGAAGAAGCGCAGGCCAAGCGACAGCGTGAAGTTGTCGATGCTGTTGAGGTAGATGAGGGGGCGGAAGAAGTCGTTCCAGTGAAAGAGGAACGAGAAGATCGCCACGGTCGCCATGGCCGGCTTGGCGAGCGGGATGAGAATCTGCCAGAGAATGCGCAGACTGCCTGCGCCGTCGATCATGGCGGCCTCGTCCAAGTCGCGCGGGATCGTCAAAAAGAACTGGCGCAGCAGGAAGATATTGAAGGCGCCGCCGCCCAGGAACGCCGGCAGAATCAGCGGCTTCAATGTATCCACCCAGCCTAGCGTGCGGTAGATGAGAAACTGGGGGATGATAGTCACTTCCTCGGGCAAGATCAGCACGCTCAATACGAGCAGGAAAAGGACTTCCTTTCCGGGGAAGCGGAAACGGGCGAAGCCGTAGGCCACGAGTGACGCTGTGACGATATCGCCCATAATGCTCAGGCCGGCGACGATTAACGTATTCTTGAGAAAGGTAAGAAAGGGCGCCTGCCGCCAGACTTCGGCGAAATTGTCCCACAACAACTGTTCGGGGATAAAGACGGGCGGGAAGCGGAAGATCTCATGCGGCGCCTTGAGGGCGGTCAGCACGGTCCAGATGAAGGGGAAGGTGAAGGCGGCGCTCAACACAACCAGCAGCGTATAGACAACGGGCTGTCCCCAGCCTGTAACGGCTTTGCGCGCCGACACGAACGCGGCCCGCTTGGCCGGCTTGGTTGAATTGGTGGTGGTTGCGGTAGTCATCAGTCACCTGCCTCGTAATAAACCCAGCGCCTGGACATGCGGAACTGGAAGGCGGTAAGCGCCAGGACGATCACGAACAGAACCCAGGCCATCGCCGAGGCATAGCCCATGTTCATAAACTTGAAGGCGTTGAAGAAAAGATAGAGCACGAAGAAGAGGCTGCTGTAGGCCGGGCCGCCCTGGGTGGCGATGTAGGCGGCGGTAAAAATGCGGAATGCGGCGATGATGCTCAAAATCAGGTTGAAGAAGATCGAAGGCGTCAGCATGGGCAACGTTACGCTGCGGAAGCGCTGAAACGGGCCGGCCCCGTCGATGGCCGCTACCTCATACAGATCGCTAGGGATGGCCTGTAAGCCGGCCAGAAAGATGATCATCTGGCTGCCGCCTACGCTGCCCCACAGCCCCATGATGATCAGCGTGGGCTTGACCCATTGCGTGCTGCCCAGCCACGCCGGCCCCTGGATGCCGATCAACGATAGCATGTAGTTGACCACGCCCACATCCGGCTGGAAGATCCAACGCCACAGCAACACCGAGGCCACCACCGGCGTAATCGAGGGCAGGAAGAAGAGCGTGCGAAAGATCTTGGTGAAACGCAGGCCCTGGTCCAAGAGCAACGCCAACAGCAGTGAGATGGAGATGGAGAAAGGCACGCTGAAGACGACGTAGTAGAGCGTGTTGCCCATGGACTTGATGAAGAGCTTGTCGTTCGTGAAGGCCCTGACATAGTTCTCAAAGCCGATAAAGACGGGCGGTGAGATAATCGTGTAGGTAGTCAGGCTAAGATAGAGCGACGCGATTACCGGCCCGACGATCAGGAACAGAAAGCCGATAAACCAAGGCGTGATGTATAGATAACCCTGGATGGCCTCGCGACGTCTGGCGGGCGACCAGCGCCGCCGAGGCGCAGCCGGCGGGGATGATATGGGTGCAGAGGTGGCGGCCAAAGCAAGTGCTCCTCTCTCACTAACGTAGGCAACCCGGCCAGGCTTTGCCCCGCGCGATGCGCAAGGAGTGCACATTCTCCACAGTGCAAAGCCTGGCCGACCTTACTCATGTACTACATGCGATGCTCCGGCAATTCTCCGGCAGCGTCCTATCGCTTAGGCGCGCGGCAGGTCAAGGATAGCCTGCATCTCGTCCTTGACGGTTCCGATCACGTCGTCGATCCGCTTCTCGCCCAGCCACACGGGGTCCAGCTCGTTCTTGGCGACCTGGAACAGCTCCTCGTAGCGGAAGTTGTTGGGCAGCACCAACGGCGCGATGGTCTTCATGATCTCGGCGAAGACAGCGTGCGGCTCGAAGGACATCAGGCTCGGGTCTTCCCACACATCCGGCCGGCCGCCGGGCACCGACCCCAGCTCGGCGATGTGAATGCCGGCTTCCTTGGTCGAGCACCACTTCATGAACTCCCAGGCTTCCTGCTTGACTTCGCTCTGGGAAAGGATGACGCTGCCGTCGAACTCGAACATGCCCTGGCTGCCATTGGGGCCCTTGGGCGCGGGGGCGACCATCCACTCGAAGTCGGTGACAAAATTCTTGCCCCAAGACTGGCCCCAGTAACCGGCCTGAACCATAGCCACGCGGCCGGACGGCCACATCTGATCCATGGCTTCTGCTTGCGCCGGGGTCGGGGCAATCTGCAAGTCTTGGTAGAACTTCTCCCATTCCTTCAAACCCGCGACGGCCGGTTCCTGATCGACGATGCAGGTCACGCCCTCGGGGTCGATCCAGTCGCCGCCGAAGGAGCGAATGGGGATGATCATGCCGAAGTAGGAGACTTCGGGCAACCAACCCCACTGGGTGATCTGGTCGCCCTCTCTCTTGGTCAGAGCGACAGCGGCCTCGGCGAAGTCGTCATACGTCCAATCGGCGGTAGGTACGTCCAGACCCTCTTCCTCGAAGGCGGTCTTATTGTAGAAGAGACCGATGCGGCCGGGGTGCACGATCCACGGCAGGCCATACATCTTGCCCTCAAAGGTGCAGGCCTCGATCGCCACGGAATAGAAGGGGCTGAGATCATAGTTTTCGGCGGCGATGAAATCGTCGATAGGGGCATAGGTGCCGGCCACGGCATAGTTGTAGTAGTTGTGGATGCTGGCCGTCCACATCGAGTCGCCGACCGTGCCGCCGACGATCATGGTGGCGATCTTCTGCAGGTATTCAGGATTCTCGCCGGGGAAGTCCTCGATCACAACCTCGATGTCGGGATACTGCTCCATGAAGGCAGCGGCTTCCGCCTTATAGAAGTCATCCTGGACGCCCGAAGTGCGGCAGTGGAAACGGACAACGGGTTTCTCTCCTGCCGGCGCTGCTGCGCCCTCGGCCGGGGCTGCCGACGGCGCAGCAGCCGGCGCACAGGCAGCGATGGCTGCACCCGCCACCGACAACGATGCAATCTGCAAGAACGATCTGCGTGACAGTTTGTCTGACATAACTTTCTCCTCCACTCTTGGGTTAAAAACATGATGGGCTTAACAACGCTACTCACCGCAATTACCGACTTCTTAAGCCGGCGCACGCTTCCCTAAGGGGGACAGGCGAGGGATGCGCCGGCTGACTACCCGATAGCCTTTTTGGCGATCTCAATCAGCGTGGCGATGTCGTCCCGGCCCTCTTCCAGCGGTGTGTCCGGTGTTTTGCCTTCGACAATGCACGTATGGAAATGGATTAGTTCCTCTTTGAAGGCCTCCAAATAAGACGCTTCGGTGCGCACCTCCTGATAGGCGCCGCCTTCCATGCGCCATTCTTCGACCACAGTGGGGGCGTTCTTGAGGAAGGGGCTGGGGAATTGGATGCTCACCACGCGATCGCCGGAATAGACGGTCAACGACTCGTCGAACTTGCGCAGCTTGGGCATGATGCCGGTATAGAACATGCAGCGCAGGTCGCCCGGGTAGGCGAACATGGCGGCGATGCCCAGGCCGTTATCCCAGATGTCGGCGGCGATGACGCGTTCGGGCAGGCCGACCGCGCCGTGCAGGATGGTCATGTCGTGGGTGCTGAGGCCGAGCATCAGCCCGTAGGCGCGCATGACGGCCTCCGGTTGTTGGCCGATGGCGACCTGCAAGCTGGCGACCTGTTCCTGTTGGGCGCGCTGCAAGACCGCAGGGTCCACGTCGTTGACGCGGATCAGGTCATAATGGGCCAAGAACATATCGTTCGGCCCGATCACGTCGTGGAGATCGATCAGGTGCGGCCGTTCGAGCGTGCGGATGGCGGCCTGGCCGATACGATAGCCGGGGTCATAGCGCTTGTGATAGGCCACCATACCCACGATACCGCTGGCGCGCGCCGTGTCGATCAGTTCGTCGGCTTCGGCCAGGTTGTTACACATAGGCTTCTCGACCAACACATGCTTGCCGGCGCGGGCGGCGTCGATGGCGGGCCGGGCGTGGTTCGGCGTCAGCACGAGCACGGCGTCCAAGTCCGCCTTGTCCAGCATGTCGCGATGATCCGTATAGGTTTGGGGGATGCCGTACTTGGCGGCGACGGCGCGCACGGTCCCCGGCGAGATGTCACAAAGCGCGGCGACTTCGAATTTGTCCGAAAGCTCCCGGAGATGCGGCAGGTGCATCGTCTGGGCAATCATGCCTGTGCCGATCAGGCCGACCCGTATTTTGGGCTGAGACATTGTAGGAGGTCCTTCACAATTGGAGGGATGCGATTCGATGCGTTATGCAGGTAACGCCGTCCATTTTAACAACACTTATGGCGCGGGGCAACTTTTTTCATCGTACTTACAAAGTCGACGTCGCGGTTCGGGGGCATCGCGGTCACAAGTTTGCCGCCCGAACCGGCGCCGACGACGGCAGCCGTATGGCGTTCAGGCACAAGAGAATTTTCCGGGGGAGGCGAGAAAAAGACGTACTCGGGCCGAGGTTCAAACGGTATCCCGCTGCGCGCAGAACGGAATCCGCCGCGGCAGCCTGGGACGCCTTGAACCTAGGCTTGTATGTGATTCACGCCCGGCACACGGGCAGGCCGGTGCGCCGCGGCCTGCCCGGAATCAGTACAGCCTCTCCGGGTCCAGGATGTTGTTGAGCGGCTCCCCGTTCAAGAAGCGGCGCAGGTTGGCGCAGAACAAGTTTGTAATCCGCTCGTTTTCGCGATCGCTGGTGCTGGCGGAGTGCGGGCTGATGAGCACGTTGGGCATGTCCCACAGGGGACTGGTAACCGGCAGCGGCTCCTCGGCGAACACGTCCAGCGCGGCCCCGCCCAGATGGCCGGAGCGCAGCGCTTCGATCATGTCCAGCTCGTTGATCTCGGCGCCGCGGGCGATGTTGATGATCACCGCTCCCTTGGGCATCAGCGCCAGCTCGCGCGCCGCGATCAGGTTTTCGGTTTCATAGGTATGCGGCGCACACAACACCAAGAACTCGGCCTGTCGCAGCACCTTGTCCAGGTCAGGCGGGCTGTACAGCTCATCCAGGCTGAGCGAACGCGGGTCGATGCCGGCGATCTGGCGTTTGGTGCCGACGATGCGCAAACCAAAGGGCCGCGACATGCGCGCTACGTCCACGCCGATATGGCCCATGCCGATGATGCCCAACGTGCGTCCGGCCAGGTCGGTGCCGGCCAGGCGCTCCCAGTGCTTACGCGCCTGCTGCTCCTGGATGCGGAAGATGTTGCGGCTGAACATGAGCATGACCATGATCACGAACTCCGAAAGCGGGCGCGCATGGACGCCGCTGGCGGTGGTGATCACGGTGTTGGGCATGCGTTCGGCATAGCCCATGCGATGCACGAGTTGGCCGATGCCTGCGCCGCTCGCCTGGACCCAACGTACGTTGGGCGCCAGGTCGGGCAGATCGGTCAAGTTGGTGTAGTCGAAGTCGAAGAGGATGTCGGCCTTGGCGAGCAGGGCGCGCCAGGCGGCTTCCTGCTCCGGGGTGCGGGGCGCGACCTTGCCCACGTGATCCGCCGGATAGCGCGGCTGGGGCAGCAGTTCGGGCGTATAGACGACGCGCAAGCGTTCGTCCACGGCGCGAATGCGTTCGACATGCCCGGGTTCGAGGTAACTGGCGATGAGCACCGTATAGGTTGGTCGTTCGTTTGGCATCAGTCTAGCCTCCTGTAATTTGAGGGGCGAAGACGGGTTCCGGAGTTTCCGAGGGCCGAAGTTCCCGGCGACGGACTCCGCTCCGCCGGTCGCGGATCGAACAGAACGGCAATGTACGGTTGCATCTCACGGTTACAGCCGCCGAGCCAAGCCGGGCGCAACACGGCATCAGACGGCAATTCGCCTATCGAAGCGTTGCCGAGACGTGGCCGAAACGTCGCCTAGTTGCAAAGGCCGTAACCGTTTTCGATTAACTCCTTCAAGCGCTGCGTAAAGCGCGCGGCCGGAGCGCCATCGATAATATCATGATCGAAACTGACGGTGACGCTCAGATATTCGCGCACTTGTATTCGCTCCTCTACAACGCCCGGCTTCTTGACGATGCCGCCCAGGGTTAGTTGGAGGGTATGGTTGGAAGTCGGAATAGCCCAGCCGCCTCCATCGCCGAACATCCCCACAGCGGTCATCATCACGGTGCCGTAATATTCCTTGAGCAAGTGCGGATTCTTGAAAAGCGCCCAATAGAACAATCGCCGCACGAAGCCGGGCAGTAAGACAAACCAATCGATGAACTTCGCTTCCCGGCTGCTTGTGTGTTCCCGCTGGAACGCCCGGATTTCCTCGTGGATATCGCGAAAGGTCTTTTGGTTCACCGATCTGAGAATATGCGGACGAATCGTCTTCTTCCCATCCGCTTCGACCTCGAACAACGTGTTCACGTCCACGTCATCGAACAGGATCAGCCGGTTCCGCCAGTCTCGATAGGCGTGCATGCGCTTGTTCATGTCGATGGCTTTCGCCAAGCAAGTAATGATGAACGCCGTGAACGAGAGGGTTTCGCCGGTCTGAAGCTTGTGTTGGCGAATCGCCTGGCGGGCTTGGGTGACATCGAACTCCACCAGCCCATGCACCGTATGCTTTTGGCGCGCCATCCGCCCGCCGTCAACCATCGGCAGCCGAATTCTAGGGAAGGGCAATACGGTATAGGCTTCGGGCTTGCTCATCATTCCGCTTCGCTTTCCCCTGGCCTCGGTTCGCCAAAGATCTGCTTGACGATGTTCACCGCATTGATTACGCCGTTTTCGGCGCGAATGGCTGCGCCACATGCATTAGCGCGCTGCCGCATGCCGGGGTCGGTGACGGCAAGGCGGATGGCAGCAGCGAGACGGTCAGCGGTCAGGCGCTTTTGCGGTATGGGGTCCGGCCCCAAGCCCAACGCCTTGATCCGTGCGCCCCAAAAGGGCTGATCGAAGACAAAAGGGACAACTACATTGGGCGCGCCGGCGCGCAGACCCTCCGCCGTCGTGCCGGCGCCGCCATGATGCACCACGGCGGCCATACGCGGGAACAGCCAACTGTGGGGGGCGGAGTCCGTCACAAACACAGTATCAGGCGTCGATGCGGTGCGCAAACCGCCCCATCCCGTCAGCAGCAGTCCCCGCTGGCCGCTTTTGGCGAGCGCCTCCATGATGAGCCCGGCCAGGCGCTCCGGGTTGCGACCGGCCATGCTCCCGAATCCGATGTAGACAGGCGGATCGCCGGCCTCGAGAAATGCGCTTAGTTCCGGCGACGGCTGCCAGTCTGCCTGGTCGTCAAGGAAAAAATAGCCGGTGACGTGTACGCCGGCCGGCCAATCTGCGGGGTGGGGGATGACGCTCGGGCTGTACGCGCTCAGCAGCGGCGTTGACCGGAAAGCGCGGTAGTGACCGGCGGCGGAACGGGGCGATAACCCCAACCGCCGTCTGAATTCCTTCACGAAGGGTCGGTGCCACAGCCAGACCACCGCAAGCATTGCCAGGCCCGACAGGTAGTTGTGCGCGCCGCCCCAATCCTTCTGGATGGGCCATGACGCTGCAGCGAAAGCCCGCGTCGGCAGCAGGGGCGTCGGCTCCATGTTGATGATCGCAATGCCCAATGCTTCGGCGATGGCGCGCCCGAATGCGCCAAACACCCCCAGACAAATGAGGGCATCCGCATCGCGACATGCTGCGTAAGCGTCCTCCGCCATCGTCATGATGACCGGCGCGATCATGGTGCGCATCGCTCGAATCGACTTGAGCGGGTTCGCGCCGCCCGTTTCCATAAAGGTCCGTCCAGTGTCGCTCGCCATGATCTGCTGGACGTCCCCGCGCAAGGGAGAAAAGCCCACATCGTATTTCCGGGCGAAACCGGCGAAGTCTTCGGGCGCGGCCAAACGCACTCGGTAGCCTGCTCGCTGTAACCCTCTACTCAATGCGATGCAAGGCTGGATGTCGCCTCGTGAACCTGCTGCGAAGACTGTGATTTTCATCTATTCGCGATAGTGCGCGCCGCGGCTCTGTTTGTTCTGCCAGGCGGCGTCGGCCACGACAATGGCTGCGCGCACGGCGTTGCGCAGCCCGATCAACTCGTCGGTGAGCCGCGTCTTGCGGTAGAAGCGCTCGATCTCAAAGTTGAGCTGGCGCAGCTCGCGGGTGGCGCGGGCCAGCCGATATTCGGTGCGCACCAAGCCCACATAGTTCCACATGATGTGCTTGATCGAACTCATGTCCTGGCTGATGAGCGCCGGGTCGGGGTCATATTCGCCGGTATCCTGCCAGGGGGGGACGTCAGCCAGATCGTGCAAGCGCGCGGCGGGCAGTTGCTCCAGGATGTGGTGCGCGGCGCGCTCGCCGTAGACCACGCCCTCCAGCAGCGAGGTGCTGGCGAGACGATTGGCCCCGTGCAGGCCGGTGCACGAGACCTCGCCCACGGCATAGAGGTGCTGGTGCGTGGTCTGGCCCCAGTCGTCGACCCAGACGCCGCCGCAGAAGTAGTGCGCCGCCGGCACGACGGGTACGAGGTCGCGCGTGATGTCCACCCCATATTCCAGACAGCGGGCGCGGATGGTGGGAAAGTGCGACAGGATCTCTTCCTGCGGCACGTAGGTGCGCAGGTCCAAATAGACGTTGGGGACGTCGTGCTTGAGCATCTCGCGGTGGATACCGCGCGCCACCACGTCGCGCGGGGCGAGGTCCTTCCACTCCGGCGCATAATGCTGCATAAACGGTTCGCCTGCGGCGTCGACCAGGCGCGCGCCCGCGCCGCGTACCGCCTCGGAGATGAGGAAGCGGGCCGCCTGGCGGCTGTAGAAGCAGGTGGGGTGGAACTGCACATATTCGGCGTTGATGATGCGCACGCCCGCACGCCATGCCATGCCGACGCCGTCCCCGCGCGAGCCGGACGGGTTGGTCGTGCGCAGGAATATCTGCCCCAGGCCGCCGGTGGCAAGAACGGTCTTGCGCGCGAGGATGCGGCGCACGCGCCCGGCGGGCTGATCGAAGACGTAGGCGCCGATGCACGAACGATCTTCGTAGACCGCCAGCCGGTTGAGCGCGTGGTGCGACGGGGTGAGCAGATCCACCGCGGTATGCTGGGTAAGCAGCGTGACGTTGGGGTGGTTGCGCACCGCGTTGAGCAGCGCGATCTCGATGGCCTTGCCGGTGGCGTCGGCGGCGTGGATGATGCGCGGGAGGGTGTGGCCGCCTTCGAGGGCCAGCGAGAGCGCACCCTCCGCGTTGCGGTCGAATGAGACGTCGACGCGCTCCAACAGGATACGGCGCAGCGCGTCCGGCCCGTTTTCGGCGACGATACGCACGGCGCGCGGGTTGCTGTGCCCGTCTCCGGCGCGCAGGATGTCCTCGGCCAAGAGCGCGGGCGAGTCGTCTTCGCCTTTGTAGATGATCCCGCCCTGCGCCCAATAGGTATTGGTATCCTCCGGCTCTGCGGCGCGCGTGACGACTGTGACGCCCACGCCGGCGTCGGCGAGGACGAGCGCAGCGGTCGCCCCGGCGATGCCGCTGCCGATGATGAGGACGTCGGTTTCCAGATGCTCGGCCATGTGTGCGTGTCCGCGTGTCGGTTCGGAATTCAGGGATTCTGCCACGAGATGTTGGACGGGGGCATTGTCTGTCGCATACGTTACCACAGAGAGCGGATTGATGCCAGACGCCGCAAATAAGCCGAGTCCATACGAAGGCTGCGGCCAGATTCGGCGCAGCGATTTCTTCCGCTTGGCGGTAGGAGTATAATGATAAACAAGCGGACCTTCAACGACCGGCGCCTAGACGCCTCCGCGGCGCGCTAACCGGCGGCGCGTTTCACCGAATCGGGCAACCGATCAGATTAGGAGACCTCTATGATAACAGGCTGGCTGCACCACCTTATTCGGGCGCGGTTTTCAATGCTCGCGCCGGTTGCCGCAGGCGTTGGAGCCGCGCCCGCGCCATGCGAGGCTCCTGGCCGGATGCTGTTCGCCAGTTCCGGCGACAAAGAGACCGTCCGCGTGGGGCGGCGGCGGCGTCCTACGTCCGCGCCGGGCGAACGCGAGCGGGCCGATGCGCCGCGCCGCGACCAGGGCGGCGGCGCGACCCGTCCGCCGTCATCGGGCGGGGTCGGCGGCCCATCAGGCGGTTCGCCCATACCGGGCGGAGGGATGCCGGGAGGCAAGATGTCGTTGCCCATGATTCTGGTGCTGGTCGTCGTGTTGGCCGTCCTCTTCCTGACTAGCCGGAACGGTAGCGGGCCGAGCGAGATGGTCGATCTCGCCGCCACGCAGATCGCGGGCCAGCAGCCCGTCGCCCCCCAAGCCGTACAGCCCCAGGCGACGCCGACGCGCGCGCCGGCATCGGCGCCGGTCGCGGCAGCCACCGCGGCGCCCGGCGAAAAGTGGCTGATCATGCTCTACCAAGACGCGGATGACAAGGTGCTGGAGCAAGACATCTTCCTCGACCTCAACGAGGCGGAGCGGGCCGGCTCCACCGATGCCGTGCAGATCGTCAGCCAACTCGACCGCTATCGCGGCGGCTTCAGCGGCGACGGCGACTGGTCGTCGACCAAGCGCTTCTACGTCACCCAAGATGACGACCTGAACGCGATCCGCTCACAAGAGATCGCAGACCTGGGCGAGGTCAACATGGCGGACGGCCAGGCGCTGGTCGACTTTGTGGTCTGGGCGATGGAAGCCTATCCCGCCGATAAATACGCGCTGATCCTGTCGGACCACGGCATGGGTTGGCCCGGCGGCTGGAGCGACCCGACCGCCTCCGGCGCGTTCGACGCCAATGTGCCCCTCGCGCAGCGCCTGGGCGATCATCTCTTCCTCGACGAACTGGACGAGGCCCTGGGCGAGATCCGCCGGCGCACCGGGCTGGACAAGTTCGAGTTGATCGGCATGGACGCCTGCCTGATGGGACACCTGGAGGTCTTCAGCGCGCTGGCGCCGCACGCGCGCTATGCCGTGGCTTCGCAGGAGACCGAACCGGCCCTGGGCTGGGCTTACGCCAGTTTCCTCGGCGAACTGCACAAGAACCCCAATGTCAGCGGCGCAGAGTTGAGCCGCTACATCATCGACACCTATATCGAGGACGACCAGCGCATCGTCGACGACCAGGCCCGCCTGGAGTTTGTCAGCGGCGGGCGCGGCCTATTCAACTTCCAGGCCCCGTCGGCGGCGCAGTTGGCGAACCAGTTGAGCGCCAACATCACGCTCTCCGCCGTCGATCTGTCCGCCCTGCCCGAACTGATGGACAGCCTCAATGCCCTGGCCTATGAGATGCAGCAGGCGAGTCAGAAGCCGGTGGCGCAGGCGCGCAGCTATGCGCAGTCGTTTACCAGCATCTTCGGCAGCCAGGTCCCCGCTTCCTATATCGACCTGGGCAACTTCGCCCAACTGGCGGCGCAGTCGACACGCGATAGGGCCGTCGTGGACGCGGCGAACAATTTAATGAACGCCCTGGGCAAGACGGTGATCGCGGAGCGGCACGGTCAGGGCAAGCCCGGCGCAACCGGCGTCTCGGTCTATTTCCCCAACTCGCAGCTCTACAACAACCCGGT
This sequence comes from uncultured Caldilineaceae bacterium, assembly GCA_964467575.1. Classification (GTDB taxonomy): domain Bacteria; phylum Chloroflexota; class Anaerolineae; order Caldilineales; family Caldilineaceae; genus JASGTU01. The sequence continues at coordinate 11,840 of CAYXRG010000016.1, forward strand.
CAGCGGCTACCCGTCCTATCTGGGGCTGGCGTCCCGCTTCGCGCAGGAGTCGCTGTGGGATGAGTACCTGGCCTTCCATTACACGGGCCGCCCCTTCGACGCAGCGGAACGGAATGTGACCCTGCCGGCGAGCGACGCGGCCGTGCGCGGGCCGGCGACGGGCGGCATCCAGGTCTCGGCCATCACCGCATCGAGCCAGACCGCGGCCCCGGGTCGGCCTGTGCTGCTCAGCGTAGATATCTCCGGCGAAAACGTGGGCTATGTCAAGCTGTTCGCCGGCTATTATGACCAAGCCGCCAACTCGATCAACCTGACCGACCAGGACTACCTGGAAAGCAGTGACACGCGCGAAGTCGACGGCGTCTACTATCCGGTCTGGCCCGAAGGCGAATTCACGATGGAGTTCGAGTGGGAACCGCTTGTCTTCGCCATCGACGACGGCGCACAGCGCGCGGTAGCGATGTTCCAGCCGCAGAGCTACGGCGCCACATGGGAGGATGCGATCTACACGGTGGACGGCATCTACACCTATGGCGACGGCGAACAGCGCTCTGCGCAGCTTTACTTCCGCAACGGCGCGCTGCACCAGGTCTTCGGCTTCACAGGCGAGGGCATGACCGGCGCGCCGCGCGAGATCTTGCCGGAGCCGGGCGATACGTTCACCGTTCTCGAACAGTGGCTCGACCTGGGCGCAGACGGCGCAGCCACACCCGCCACCGAGACCGGCCCCACGCTCACCTTCAGCGACCAGCCCTTTACCTGGGTCGATATGAATGCAGCCGCCGGCGTCTACGTGGTCGGCTTCATCGTCGAGGACCTCGACGGCAACCAGTACCCGGTCTACACGCAGATCACGGTGGAATAGACGGCAGACCGCCAAGAAGGAGAGTTCCGCCGAAGTAATCACTTGGACAATTCCCATCCAGGAAGTTCACAGCTTCCTGGGCGGCATTATGATTATTCCTGCAACATCGAAAGGCTCGTCATGACCGACCTCGCACACGCCCGCGTTGACGTCCACGTAAACCGGCACATGCCGCTGCGCCGCATCTGGCGCTATGTGGGCTACGACGAACCGAACTACACCTACACGCCCAACGGCCGCGAACTGCTCGGCAAGCTGGGCCGCCTGGCCGATGCGCCCTATTACGTGCGCTGTCACTTCCTGCTCTGTTCCGGCGACGGCACGGGGCGGCTCAAGTGGGGATCGACCAACGTCTACACCGAAGACGAAGCGGGGAAGCCGGTCTATGACTGGACGCTGATCGACCGCATCCTGGACACCTACCTGGAAACCGGCCATGTGCCCTTTGTGGAGATCGGCTTCATGCCGCAAGCGCTGTCGACCGCGCCGGAGGGCGTGCGCTACGACGACCCGCGCCACGGAGGCTGGCGCTACCCCCCGCGCGACATGGGGCGCTGGCTGGAACTGGTGCGCAACCTGGCGGAGCACTGTCTGGCGCGCTACGGCATGGCCGAGGTGAGCCGCTGGTACTGGGAGCTGTGGAACGAGCCGGATATCTTCTACTGGACCGGCGGCGTCGAGGAGTATTGTCGCCTCTATGATTACACCGAAGCCGGTCTGCACGCCGTGTTGCCGCAGGCGCTGCTCGGCGGGCCGGCGACGACCAGCGGCATGGAGCGGCCTGAGTCGAGCGCCTTTCTGCGCGCCTTCCTGGAGCACTGTACTCACGGAGTCAACGCCGTGTCGGGCCGGCGCGGCACGCGGCTGGACTATATCAGCTTCCACGCCAAAGGCGGCGGCTATACGGCCAATGCCGGAGCCGCCAAATTGACGCCCACGCTCTACACGCTGACGGGCAACGTAGCCGCCGGCCTAGAGGTGATCGCGGACTTCCCCGAACTGCGCGGGCTGGAGGTCGTGCTGTCCGAATGCGACCCGGATGGCTGGGCCGCGGGCGCCATTCGCGACAACCCCAACCTGTTCTACCGCAACACCGAGTACTACGCCAGCTATGTCGCCGGCGTCGCCTGCAAGCTGATCGACCTCAAGGCGGCCAACGATTTAGGTGCGGCGGTGCGCGTCGACGCCATGCTGACGTGGGCCTTCCAGTTCGAGAACGAGGAGTTCTTCGCCGGGCTGCGCACGCTGAGCACGAACGGCGTCGACAAGCCGGTGCTGAACGTGTTCCGCCTGCTGGCGCGTCTGGGAAGCATGCGGCTGCACCTGGCAAGCAGCGCCGGCCGCGACCCGCGGCAGCATCCCGGCGGCGACGCGGCAGACGCCCCGCCCGATGTCTGCGGGATCGCCGCCGTCGACGGGACAGGCCGCATTCAGGTGTTGCTGTGCAGCCACCACGACGACTGGGACGTGACGACGCGCACCGCGGTGCAGGTGTCGCTGACGGGCTTCGCCGCCGGCGCCCGCTACGCGGTCACGGCCTCGACGGTGGACGCGACGCACAGCAACGCGCACACGGCATGGGTCGAATTGGGCCGCCCGCAGTCGCCCGACGCCGAGCAACTGGCCGCGTTGCAGCGCGCCGCACGGCTGGAAACGGAAAACCTGGGCGAGTGGTCCGTTACAGATGAAGCGCTGTCGCTGGAGGTGGCTGCGCACAGCGTCTGCCTGCTCGAGTACACGCCGCTCTAGCGAACGCGGGCCGGCGAAGCGGCCTTGCATTCTCCATTGGAAGCGCTCTACTCGACGCCCTGCGCCGCACTGATTGATTGGCCGGTGCTGAAACAGTGCGTTAGAACCGTCAGTTAGAACTCTGAGACTGTGGATAGGAACTCGAGACAGGAAAAGGCCCCCGTATTCAGAAGCGAGGAGGGACGCATGGCAAAGTATCTGGTCAAGGCAAGTTATACGCAGGCAGGGTTACAGGGCCTGATCAGGGATGGCGGCTCCAAGAGGCGCTCCGTCGTGGAACGCATGATCGAGGCGCTGGGCGGACGGGTGGAATCTTTCTACTATGCCTTTGGGGAGACGGATCTGTACTTCGTTGCCGAAATGCCGGACCATGCGAGCATTGCCGCGCTGTCGCTAGCCGTCACAGCGGCCGGCGGCGCTACCGCCCATGTGACCGTGCTGCTCACGCCGGAAGAGCTGGACGCAGCAGCCAAGAAGACCGTGGCCTATACCGCGCCGGGGCAATAGGCCGCGTAGCGTTCCGCGATAGCCGTTTAGACGAAGATAACGGCACGGCTAACCGCCGTAGCCGCGCCGTTTTGTCGCGCCGGTCTTCCCATACGCAACGCCTTCGTTCCCCAAACGTACAGCGTCCCAACAGGAGTTTTCGCGGTGAGCGCAAAGACCAAACCACGAGCGCAGCAAGAGGCGGCTACGGAAAAAGCCATCGTCATCCATGCCGGCTACGAACTATTCGTCCTGGCGATAGCCGTTGTCTCGCTGCTGAACGCCGTCCTGCTGCTCATGCCCATCTCCGGCGAAGGCCGCAAAATCGTCGTCGCCTTCATCCGCGGCATCAGTCTCTTTTTGCTGGTCGATACGGCCGTGCGCTTTGTGCGCGCGCCGGACAAACGCCGCCATCTCGTAACGTACTATGGCTGGTTGATGTGGCTAGGCTCCCTGCCGGTTCCGTTTTTCAGCCTGGCGCGGCTTGGCGCAGATTGGCTGGCGTTGCGCAAGTTGCGCGCGACCGACTATCGGGCGATGGGGCGCGTGCTCGTGCAGCGAAGGGCGCAATCCACATTTTTGGCCGTCATCTGGGTTGCAACGGTCGTCTATGAGGCGGGGGCGCTGCTGGTCCTGTCCGCTGAACAAGACTCGGCCAACGCCAACATCACAACGGCCGGCGACGCGCTCTGGTGGGGCGTGGTTACAATCGCCACGGTCGGCTATGGCGACACATACCCGACCACAGTTTTCGGCCGGCTGATCGGGGCGGGACTGATCGTGGTCGGCGTGGGCTTCTTTACGAGCATCACCAGTTTCTTGGCGCACTGGTTCCTGGCGCAGCGCCCGCAAATCAACGGCGCGCGGCCCATGCCATCCGGCGACGGTTCTGTTCAAGCGCAGATTCAGGAGATTCGGGCAATGCTCGCCGGCCTGGAAGAATCAAATCGCGGCGTGCTCAAAGAGACGACAAAGCGGCTGGACGAGCTAGAGGACGAGTTGGCGCGACCGGCGACTGCATCGCCCAAGACGCCCCCTGCTCGACCGCAGCGGCGCTAGGCGCCGGGACGCGCATCCTTCCTGCGCCCCGGCAGCCGAACGCCGCTCGTCTTTGCTCAGGCCTGGCGGCTAGAGAACAAGACGCTGCCGCCGAAGGCAAACAAGATCAGCGTGACCACCGTCAAAATCAGCAGCGGCGATGTCGCCCCGCCCGAAGCCGGCAGAGTCGGCGGCGCGGCCGAGAACTTCGCCATGACGATGTTTTCCCCGATCCTGATGGGAACGTCCGCCCCCGGGAACTCGTAGACGCCTGTTTCGCCGGCGTCGACATGCAACATGGCGTGCAAGACGGGCGTGGCAGCCGCCCGCTCAATCTCGACGACTACCTGAAGGTTTTCCCCCGCGGCGAGCGGCGCATAGCCGATGACAGGCCCAGGGTTGCCCGCATCGTCGGCATGGATCACCACCCACGCCGGTCCCTCGACCGTGGCCTTGGCGATAATCACCGCGCCGTTCACGACGCCGTCATCGTCGACCTGGACATCGGGCGTATACATCTGGGCCGCGACGACCGATCCAAAGGCAAACAGCAAGCCGAACGAAACGACTAGGCTGAAAAAGAAGCGAGAACGCATGGCATATCCTCCTCGGAGAAATGTCAAATGTGCCGTGCGAGCAATCCGCACGAGGGTGGACACATTAGCACCTCTGGCCAAGTTTGGCAAACCGCATCGCGCCGCCGAGGCATGTTAGGCATGATACAATGGCGCAAACACGCGAGGAGGACAAAGAACGGGCTATGCATCCGAGTGACTTATCCAACGTGGCGCTGCAGCCGCCGCGTGACTATGTAGCCATGTTGCCTGCGGCCATTCGCGTGGCGATGGGGCTGCATCCGCTCGATCTCGCCGAATGGATCGAGGTAGACGACCGGCTGCCCGACGAGTTGGCCGAAAAGCGACGCTTGCTTGCGGATAGGCGCGGCGATGTTCTGCGCCTCATGCCCGCAGCCGCAGCGGGAGCGAGAGAGACGCTGGCGCTGCTGGCCGAACACCTGCCCCGCCGCTACCCCCAGGTCTATCGCCAAGAAGGCGCCCGCCTCGCCAACCGCGCCACAGGCGAAACCTGGGACCTGGCTGCAGACGACCTGCATCCCCTGGAACTCGCCTCGCGCCTGGTGCAAGAAGATCTCTGTCTGATGGGCCGGGAGGATGGAGACGACCACTACCGGCTGACCGGTGCGTGCGTATGCTTCCCCACGCGCTGGCGCATGCCTGAAAAGCTGGGCCGGTCGCTGAACGCCATCCACGAGCCGGTGCCACACTACGCCCCGGCGCTCACGTCGCCGATGGATCGCCTTTTTGCACGCCTGCCGGTCGAACGACCCGTGTGGCGCCTGAACGTGAGCATCCTTGACAGCCCGGCGCTCTTCCAGCCCGGCGGCCACGAACGCGCCGCAGGCGAGCCCCCCATCACCGCGGAGAATGCCGGCGACAGCCTGTGGCTGCGCATGGAGCGGCAGACCCTGCGCCGCTTGCCCCAAAGCGGCGACATTCTCTTCACCATCCGCGTTTATTCGCGGCCGCTCGCCGCGCTTGCCGGGCGACCGGAGCGCGCCGCGCGTCTGGCGGCGGCCCTGCGCGGCGTCGACGCCAAGTTGGCCGCCTATAAAGGCATCGAGCCGGTCCGCGCCGCGGCCATCGCCTGGCTGGAGCGTGCAGCCGGACAGGCAGGCGGCGCGGCCTGACTCCTATACTTCCGCTTCTTGGGCCAGGCGTTCGGGGTCGAGGATGACGATGCGGTGACGGTCGAACTCGATGATGCCGTCGGCGGCGAGGCCGCGCAGGGCGCGTCCCACGACCTCGCGCACGGTCCCCAGCCGGCCGGCCATCTCCTCCTGCGTGAGGAGACGCGGCACTTCGTCCGTCTCCGCGGCCTGCGCCTGGGCGAGGAGCAGATGGGCGAGGCGGCTGCGCACGTTGCGCATCGACAGATCTTCGACCAGGCCGATCAGGTAGCGGGCGCGCCGCGCCAGGCTTTCGATCAGCGCCCAGGCCAAGTCGGGATGGCTTTCGGCTAGGCGGTGCAGATCGGCGCGCCGGATACGCCACACGACTGCGTCGGTGTGCGCGATGGCGCTAGCCGGATTCGGCCCGCCGTCGAGCGAGGCTACGTCGTTGAAGGTGTCGCCGCGATGCAAAAGATGCAGGATGTGCTCGCGGCCGTCTTTGGCGAAGCGCGTGATCTTGATGACGCCGCGCTCGATCAGAAAGAGGCCGGCGCACGGATCGCCTTCGTTGAAGATCAGTTCGCCTGCTGCATAGTTTCTGCACGACGCGGCTGCCGCCAACGCCCCCACGACTTCCGGGCGAAGTTCTTCCAAATAGGAAACTGCGGCCCAGAGGGCGGTAATCTCGCCGGAAGGAAGGCTGCCGGCGGTTGTAGAAGGGGTGTTGCTGTGTGTCATGGCCTGGCGCGCTTGGTGCATAAGTACGGCGGACGGTAATGCCGCCATTATACACCACACAGCAAGCAATCTCTGGCCGCGTCTATGCGCCGGGCGGCTTGATGCGCGGCCAGGCGTGGAGCGCAAAGGCGATGACGGCCAGAGCCTCGAGGACGCGCCCCGTCCATCCCCACCCGGTCAGCCTGCCCAGCCACGGATCGAGCGTGACTAGCCAGATGCCGGCGTTGAGCAGCGCATAGGCCAGCCAGGCCAGCCGCACATTGCCCCGTTTCGTACGAAAGCGGGGCAAAATCCAAAAGGCGATGCCGAAGGCCAGCTGCAGCGTCCAGCCGAGGAGGAGGAATTCGATATGGGCGGGCAACAGCGCCCACAGCGCAGGATGGATGGGCATGCCCTTGTGCCACAGCATGAGCATGCCGAAGGTCAGGCCCAATGCCAGATAGACCAACGCCGTGCGGACATACCAGACGCTTAGGCCGGGCATGTCAGTGCTCCTTGATGCGCGGCCAGGCGTTCGCCACAAAGGCCATGCCGCCCAGCCATTGCAGCACAGCCGACAGGGCCAGCGCCCACCCCCACGCCGGGTGCGGCTGCATGGCGTGCAGCGGCTCCGCCACGACGCGCAACGCTAGGCCGGCGTTGAGCAGCCCATAGGCGGCCCAGGCCAGCGCTTCATTGCCGCGCGGCTGCTCGCGCGTGTGCTTGGGGAACATCCAATAGCCGACGCCGATGATGAGTTGCAGCACCCAGCCCGCCATGAACAGATGGAAATAGACCGGCGTCAGATAGGCGAAGAAGACGGGCAGCGCCTCTGAGGGCGGCAGGCTGCGGGCCAGGCCGGCAAGCAACGCCAACGCCAGATAGGCCAGCGCGGTCTTGATGAACAGCCGGGTGAGAGGCGGCATGGCTAACGTTCCTTGACCGCACCCGCAGCGGCCATTGCGCCGGCGCGGGTCTGCAAGACAGCCGCGGCGGTGCTGAGCACGAAAAGCAGCAGCACGACGGCGTTGAGCACGCCGCTCCATGTGCGCAGCGACGGGTTGACCAGCAGGTCGCCCGTCACGCGCAGCGCCAACGTCACATGCAACAACACCAGGTGGACGTAGAAGCGCGGCCGGTAGTCGAGGCGAATCTGCAGGATGGCGGGAAAGACGATCAGCGCGTGCCCGAAGATCATGGCGAAGACGAAGCCGAGGAAGATGCTGTGCAGCATGGCATCGTAGGCCATGCCCGCGCTGACGCCGCCATAGCGCAGCGCCAACAGCCCGCCCACGACAAGCCAGGCGTAGCCGGAAAGCAGGCAGATCGCCACAAAGCGCGCCTGCCCGCCGGCATGCAGCCGCCGCCAGGCGATGTCATAGCGCAACAGCCACGCGGCCAGCGCGATCATGCCCGCGCCGGCAATCCGCACGCCCAGCGCCAAGTCCGCGGCGGAGATAGCCAGGCCGAGGCCGAAGAGCAGCGCCGCCGCCAGAAACAACCGTTGCGCGATAGTGGAGAGGCGCAACATGCGGCTGAGTTCCAGGCGCTCGCCGGCGATGGTCAGAATCATGAAGCCGGCCCACCACATGACGACGTTGGGGATGCTGTAGCCGGACAGCCACAGGAGGTTGCCGCCCAGCCAGGCGACCGCGCCGGAGACAAGCACGCCGCCGTACAGCGTGGGGTGAAGACGCCACAGCTTCGCCATGATGACGACGAGCAGGGCGCTGCCTACTGCGATCAACAGCGGCCCGGCCCATTGCAAGGGGTAGATCGTCGCCAACAGCGCGCCGATTGCCGCCGCCGCCGGGGCTGCATAGGTCCAGGCGCGGTTGAGCGCGACAGCGCGCTCCAAGGAGATCAGCGCACCCAGGAAGCCGCCCACCATCAGCGGGCCGTGCGTCATGGGCAGGAGCCGCGGCAGCGTAGGCCAGGCCAGGCCGAAGCGCAGCAGTCCGGCCCACACGCCCGCGATCAGCGCGGCCATCGCCGCGACCAGCATCAGCCGGCGCAAAACGGGGATGACGGGGATTCTCGACTTGCCGCGCGCCCGGCCCAGAGACGCTTCTGGGCCGGGGACAGGCTGTTCGGCGCTATGTTTCATCGATCAGCAGCAGCAGCATGACCATGTTGGTTTTGGCGGAGATGCTGTGCGGCAGGTTCGCCGGCATGTCCGCAAACGCGCCCGCGCTCGCTTCCAGTTTGTCCGCGCCCAGGGTGAGTTGCGCCTCGCCGCTCACTACATGCAGCAGGGCGCGCTTGGTGGAAGTGTGCTCGGTCAGTTCTTGCCCGGCCGCGAAGCCGAAAAGCGTGGCGTTGACGCGGCCGTCGCTGAACAAGGTGCGGCTGATGATGCTGTCCGGCGGGATGTCCGGCAACTCGGCGTGCAGATCGGCGAGATAGCGATAGGCCGCGGGTGACTGATCAGACGACATGGTGCGATTCCGTTCTATGGCAAACGATAACAGGGTTTCTTGCGCTCTCGACTCTACGCCCGATTCTTCGCATCAATTTATTCGTGAATCGAGCGGACGTAGGCGATGATGTCCATCAACTGCTGGTCGGTCAGGGCAGGGTTGCCGCCCTTGGGGGGCATGAGCACGCCGGTGGTGTTGAGCGGGTCATCCGGCGCACGCCCGACCTTGATGAACTCCAGCAGTTCGGCATCCGTCTTCTCGGCGATGAACTCGCTGTGGGTCATGTCCTTGCCCAGGCCGGTGACGCCTTTGCCTTCCGGCCCGTGGCAGGCGCCGCAAGTGGGCACGAACAAATCCTTGCCCGCCGCCGCGTCCCCGACAGGTTCCGCCGCCGGCGCTGCCGCTTCAGCCGCGGCGGCGGGAGGCTCTGGCGCCGGGGTCGGCTCCTTCTTGCCGCCGCAAGCGGCGAGGGCTAGGGCCAGCGCGGTCACCGTGACAATCCAGAAATACCGTTTCATGAACACTGCTCCTTATCTAGATTTGATGCTTATCGGTTGTTCAAATTACGTGCGATCGCCGGATTGGTTGCACAAACGCCGCAACCGGCTCACGATCCGCCATGAGCGTGACCGTGCCCGATGCCGGCTTTCGCCTCCTGCCGCAGTTCCTCCCAGGTAAGCAATTCCCCTTCCGCCTCCGCCGCCACGCGTTCGGCTGCGGACCGCTCGGCAAAGGCCAGAATGCCGTAGCCCATTGGCGTGGGCAGTTTCGGGCTGACGACGAAGATCGCCTGCTCTGCATCCAGCCAGGCCTCGCCTACATAGTCGTGGACGTACCAGGCCGTGATCTTGTCCTCCGCATGTTTGTCCGCGTGCACAAGCATGTCGCCGATGTCGTCGAAAGCCTTGCTCTCGTACCGTCCCGCCGCGACTTCATGCGCATAACCGGCCGCGAAGCGGGCATCGCTGATGATCATACTGCATTCGACGCAGGGCGTCTCGCCATAGACGATGTCGGGCGGCGCCATCTCCGCCTGGCCGGGCGCGCAAGCAGGCAGCGCCCAACCGGCGAACGCTGCGATGAGGAGACTGATAACCAGGCGCGTCTGAATCGCGCTTGGCATTATAGCGCACTTCATGGGTTTGATCTCCTCCCTAAAAATCGCCGCGCGCGGCAAAGCGGCCATAGGCGACCAGCGCCGGCGACAAGACCCAGACGGCAAGGATGGCGGGAAAGAGCAAGCCCAGCCAATCGCCGTGGCGCTGAATGGCATAGATGCCCGCCGGGCCGAGCACGTCGAGCGTGGCGCGGATGTCGAGAATAGCCGCCATCTTGAAGACCTGCAGCGGGTTGGCGAGCGCGATCCAAAAGAGCGCGTCGGCAGGGACGCGCATCACCATGACCGTGCCCATCATGCCCAGGTCGCCCAGGAAGACAAAGACCAGCCAGAAGAAGAGGCCGACGCCCACGGCAACGCTGGCGCGGCGGCTGAGCGCCGAGATCAGCAGCCCGACGCTGAGCATGGTCAGGCTGAGCAGCCAGGCCAGCCAGGCCAGCCGCAGATACGCTGCGGGGTCGGCGGGGCCGCCCTCGCTCGCGGCCATGACCAGGCCGGAGATGCCAAAGCCGAGGGCCAGCGCGGCCAGCAGGCTCAGGGCGAGGCCGATAAACTTGCCCAGGAAGATCTCGGCGCGGCCCGCGGGCTGGGCCAGCAGGTAGCTCAGCGTGCCGCGCTCGTGCTCGCCGGCCAAACTCTGCGCGCCGACCGTCAGCCCCATGAGCGGCACGATCAGCAGCACCAGGTTGATCAGGCTGGCCGCGGTGCGCCCGAAGCCGGCAAAGCCGACCATGCCCGCGCCCGCCAAGGCCAGATAGGAGAGGCCCAACGCCAGCGCTACGAAGGCGACGGTGTAGAGCAGAAACCAGCGGTTGCGCAGCGCGTCGCGCAGTTCTTTCTGGGCTAACAGCCAGACTGTAGCGATACTCATGGCTTACTCCAGTTCGAAATCGACCACTGCGATGGCGGCGCGACCCAACAGGCCGATAGGCTCCGCCTTGGCGTCGGGGCGCACCTCGACCAGCACGCCGCGCCCGTTGCGGCTGGCCTGGTAACCGCCCGCGTGCAGGACTTGCAGCGCCCGGTCGAGCGACTCGGCGGGGACGTGCAGCTTGACGGTGCGCCGCATGCCGAGCGTCTGCGCCAACGCATGGCCGGGACAGACAGCGCGGATGCGCCCGCTTTCCATGACGACCGCCTCGTCGGCCAGCAACTCGATCTCCTCCAGCCGGTGCGACGTGTAGAGGATGGTCTTGCCCGCGGCTTTGACCTCGGCCAGCAGATGCAGGAAATGGTCGCGTGCGGCCCGGTCCAGGTTAGAAGTCGGTTCGTCCAGGATGAGGACGGGCGGATCGCCGAGCAGGGCCAGCCCCAAAGCCAGCCGCTGCTTCATGCCGCCGGACAGAGCGCCGACCGGCTTGGCGGCCTGGTCATCCAGTCCAACCTGGGCGAGGATGCTGTGCGCCTGGGCCGCCGGCGCGCCGCGCAGCCGGGCGAAGAAGCGCGCCGTCTCCGCCGCTGTCATGTCGGGATAGAGGGCGATCTCTTGCGGCACATAGCCGATGCGGCGGCGGGCGGCGCGGCCGTTGCGCCGTGCGTCCAGCCCGTCGATGCGGATCGTCCCCGCGTAGCGCAGTAGGCCGAGCAGGCACTTGATGGCCGTGGTCTTGCCCGCGCCGTTCGGCCCCCATAGGGCGACAGCCCGTTGCGCGGCGACGGTCAGCGAGAAGTCATCTACCGCGGATCTGCGGCCGAAACGCTTGGTGACGCGTTCAAACTCGATCATGGGGTTGTTCATGGCCTC
>CAYXRG010000016.1:23765-47143 GCA_964467575.1 uncultured Caldilineaceae bacterium
GGCCGAAACGCTTGGTGACGCGTTCAAACTCGATCATGGGGTTGTTCATGGCCTCGTTCATGGCCTCGTTCATGGCGAAGTCCGTTGGCGCACGGTCTGTTGGCGCGCGGCGCGCCCGTTCCAGCGGTTGAAGCCGCCCGTCCCGGTGGCAAGGATGAGCAGCGCCGCGCCGACCAATGCCAGCGCGCTGGGCAAGACGCCCGGCCCCGTCTGCGCGGGCAGGCTGGACACCGCGGGCAGCGATGGCGGCGCAGTCAAGGGTCGCTCGTCCGTGATCTTGGGCTGCGGCTGGAAGATGGGAAAGGCTCTGGCGGCTAAGTCAAGCGCGTCGGCCACGGGGCTAAGGCGGAAGAGGCGCAGTTCCGGGTGCGCCGCCATCAAGTCCTCATACAGGCTCACCGGCTGGTAGGGCAGGTCGCCGATGCGGTCGCGGTCGGCGTCGAAACCGGCGTAGTCGCTCCAGTAGTTGCCGCGGCCATCCAGCGACCACTGGTTGCCGCTGAGTTGGCCGCTGCCGGCGATGCCGATCTGCTCGTCGTTGTCCAGAAAGACATTGTCGACGTAGGTGTTGCGCTTGACCAGGGGCAGCAGAACCAGTCCAGTGTCGTTATAGGCAAAGAGATTGTGCGCAAAGCGTACGGTCGCGTTCGCCTCGCGCGGCGAGTTGTCGACATAGAGGCCGACGCGGTTGGCGATCAGGCGGTTGCCCTCGGCCACGATGTCGTCCACGTCCTTGAGGCCGAGGCCATAGCCGCTCGGCCCGCGGTTTTCGAGCATCACGTTGCGGCGCATAGTCAACCCGCGGCCGTACATGAGGAAGACGCCGACCGAGTTGTGGCGCAGCAGGTTGTCCTCCAGCAGTTGGTTGTCGCTGAACATGAAGTGCAGGCCATAACGCCCGTCCTCGACCGTGTTGCCGCGCACCACGCTGTCGTGCGAGAACCAGATGACGACATCGCGGCTGCCGTGGACGTAGTTGTCTTCGACGCGGCTGCCGTCGCTGTACCAGATGCGAATGCCGTCCCCGCGCCGCGGCAGGGGCAAGTCTTTGGAAAGCACCTCGTTGCCGCGCACGATGCTGTGCGGCGCCTCTTTTAGATACACGCCGAAGAGCGTATCTTCAAAGCGGTTGTCCTCGATAGTCAGGTGCGGGGCCAGCCCTGTCACGCCGGCGTTTTCCTGATCGAGCAGGTCGCCGCTGTTGCGAATGGTGAAGCCGCGCAGCGTGACGTAGGGCGCGCGGATGGTGACCACGTCGCCGCGGCCGCTGCCGGCGATGACGGCCTGGCCCTGTCCGTCCAGGGTGACCGGCTTGTCGATGGAGAGGGGCCCGGCATAGGTCCCCGCAGGGACGGCGATAACGTCGCCGGGGCGCGCCGCATCGAGCGCGGTCTGTAGGTCGAAGGAGCCGTCCGCGCGCGCCGGCACGGCGAAGCAGCCCAGGATGAGCGCGAACGAGAAGGCGGCGCGCATGGCCCCGCCACAGGGCGAGCGCTTCATGCCGTCCCCTGTTGTGCGTCGACCAGCGGCTTATAGGCGCGACGGTGGAAATAGAGGCCGGCTGCGATCAACACGGACGCGGCCAAAGCCAGCCACAGCCCGCTTTCGGGTATAGCCCAGGTGCTGAACTGTGCGATCTTGCCCTCGAAGAGCACGGGCGGCACAAAGGGCTTCACGCTGCTGGACAGCGGCGCGGTCGGGTCGAGGTTGCGGCCGAAGTTCGCCATCCAGAACTGCAGGTCGAGCAGGAAGACCGCAGGGAAGAGCAGGGCCGGAAGGGTCAAGAGCACAACCCAGCGGGTATGCACAACCACGGCGGCCAAGATCAGCAGCGACACCGCGGCCACGCCGAGGATGGAGATCGAGCGCTCGAACTGGGCGGCTTCGTTCAGCGGGCGCATGCCAATGTAATGGTTCAGCCCGTCGATCTCGCTGACATCGCCTTCCAGCCGGTTGAGGTAGGCGTGAATCGTCAGCCCTTTGGGATACTGGGGCGCGTTCAGGGTGAGGCGCCAGTAGGGCAAGAAGATCGACGTCACCAACAACACAGCCGCCACGACAAACAGCGCCGTCGGTATTAGGTAGCGCACCCGGCCGGCGTTCGCTTCATCGGGCGGGACGCGCGGCCCCAAGATACGTTCTAGAAACCCTGCCATTGTCGTCATCTCTTTCCCTTTGCCGTTCCTCGAATCGCCTTCCGGGAAGCCCTGCCGCCCAGACAGCAACGGCGCGGCCGGAAGCTTCCCGGAAGGACGCAGCGCAAGCGCTGTCTACGGTTCGACAAGCAGATAGCCCATCATCTCCAGATGCAGCGCAGAGCAGAACTCCGTGCAGTAATAGGCGTAGGTGCCGTCATTGTTCACATCCAACTCGAAGGTGACCGTCTCGCCCGGCTCCAGGCTCAGGCTGATGTTGTGCCCGCCGAGTTGGAAGCCGTGCGTGGCGTCGTGCGCGGTCTCGATGTTGGTGATGTGCCAGATCACATGGTCGCCCTTCTTCACCCGCACCCGCTCCGGCGTGAAGTGGGAGCGCACCGAGGTCATGAAGATCTCGACCGTATTGCCGTTGCGCTCGATGCGCTCTTCGCCGGGCAGGGTGGCGTACTCGGACTTCTCCTGCTTGATCGGGTCCCAGCCCACTTCGGGGTAGGCCGTCCAGGCGTTGATCTTGTCGGTTTTGATGATCTGAGCGTTGTGCGGCTCGCCGATGCCCATCGCCATGTCGTAGATGACCTTGAAGTTGCCGTCGCTGATGTCGACAAGCTGAATGTTCTGCGGCAGCAGCGGGCCGACCGGCGCGAAGCGGTCTACCGACCACTTGTTGAGCACGACGACGTATTTGCCGTCGGGGCTGACCGTGTCGCCTTCGGCCGCGGTCAGGTGGCCGATGTTGTATTGCACGGGCAGCTTTTCGACCATCTGCCAGCTTTCGGGGTCTTCATCGCCGACCTTCCACTTGGCGACCGCGCTGTCGAGGAAGAGGCTGGTATAGCCGAAGCCCTGGTCGTCGAAGATGGAATGCAGCGGGCCGAGGCCCAACTCAATCTGGGCGTGCTTCACCGCGTCGTAGTTCAAGATAGGCACGCCGAAGGGGTCCAACTCCCAGTTGCCGTCGGCGATGGCCTGCTCGATCTTGTCGAAGGCGTAGATGGTGACGTGCGGATCGAGTTTACCGGACACGACGATATACTTGCCGTCGGGCGTAACGTCCGCGCCGTGCGGGCTTTTCGGCTCCGGCGCCAGATAGAGAACGCCCTCCTCGACCGCGACAGGCATGCGCAGCACGGCCATGCCGTTGATCATCTCTGCCTTGCCGGCCTTGACCGCAGCCTCGGCCCTCTGCCAGTTGAAGATGTGCAGGTAGTCCATGTCGCGCTGGCTGGCGCCGGCCTCGATGGGCGGGTTGCCGTCCTCGATGCCGCCGGTCGCCATCTCGGTGTTGAAGGAATTGCAGAAAGCCCAGCCGTCGCTGACCAGCTTGCCTGCGTCGCACAGGTCTTGCCAGTAGGGCGGCGCCTCGATGCTAAAGGATTCCTCAGGCACGATGCGGCCCGTTTCGCGGTTGAACTTCCACAGCGTGATCAGGCCGCGGTACTTCTCTTCGTACTCCTCGATCGGCGCGTATTCCCAGCCAAGCGGCGTGGCGTACTGCGCGCCCTGCACGACATACTCGGTATTGGGCGTGACAAACGTCGAACCGTGGTTGCTGATGATGTTGGGGTCTTTGACGATCTGCTTGGTCTCGAAGTCGCGTAGGTCGATGACGGCAACGCGGGCCGAGGCCTTGTCGTTGATGAAGACGTACTGGCCGTCGTAGTCGCCCTCGGTCTCGCTCAGCGCCGGGTGATGCGTATCGCCCATGCGGATCTTAACGCCGTTGACGTTGCCCGCGTCGAGCATCTCCTCGATGTCTCTGGCGCCGAAGCCGTAGCCCTGCCACGCTTCAGGCGTAAAGACGGCGATGTGCTTCAAGATGCGCATGGACGGAATGCCGATGACCATCATGTTGCCCGAATGGCCGCCCGAAGCGAACATGAGGTATTCGTCCCATTGGCCGCTGGGCATAAAGGTCTTAAGCGCGGCGTTGATGTCGTCCGGCGTCAGGCCGCGTTCGGCTGCGATCTGGAGGGCGTTGGCGGGCAGGTCCCCCTCTGCGCTGACCGGCTCGGGCGTTTCATCGCGACGCCCACGGTTGCAGCCCGCGATCAACCCTGCCAGCAATACGGCCAGCAGCCCGATCATCACAGTGCGTTTCAGTGCAGGTTTCATTTTGGCTCTACTCCTTTGCCGGCAAATGGCCTTGGGGCGGATTTGGATGAGGGGGCGTAAACACGATCAGGAACGGCAACGAGATGGCGTCTTCCGGACATTGATCCTCACAGGCGATGCAATAGGTACAGAGTTCCGGATAGGCAAGACAGGCCTTGCCGCCGGTCTGGGCGAGGGCGCCGGCGGGACAGATGTCCACACATAGATGGCAACCGGTACAGCGAGATTGGTCGATGGATGGCAGCGGCAAGTTTGCCATACACAGCGCTCCTTGACTGGCTCTCATACAGCAAGGCTCGCACAACGGCGGCGCCCAGCCGAGAGGACGCCCTCATTGTAGGAAACCGGCGCGGATCGCGCTGCGACTAAAGTCTCACAGGCGGCAATTCGCGGGGCGGCAGCGCCGGTGATACAATGCAAGAGACTGCGTCTGCCCGCCAGACGCCCCCTTTTTGCCTAGAACAAAAGAGTGGTTTGTTGGACCGGCGATTGCACGGTTGCCCGGCGTGGCGCTGTGCGGTTGCCGGCTGGTTATTGGCAATGTTTATGCGACCGGCGCGCCGGTCGCCATACATCATAGAATGAGGCAATCTGCCATGCTTGGCAGCTATCTAGCCGCGCTGCGCGGCCTGCATCGCAACGTGCGGCTCTATTTCGTCGCCACGGCCCTGCTCGGCTTCTCCATCGACGGCGGCATCTACTCGGTTGTCTTTAATCTCTACCTGGTGCGTCTGGGCTTTGGGCCGGAGTTCATCGGCGTGGTCAATTCGGCGGGGTTATTGGTCTTTGCCCTGTCTAGCCTGCCCGCGGGCGCCTTGGGGGGCCGGGTGGGCTATCGGTCGATGGTCATTATGGGGATGGTGTTGATCATTGTGGGCGGGGCGCTGCTGCCGTTATCCCAGACCATTGCGCCGCTAGCGCCGGGCGGCTGGCTCATCACCAGCTATACGCTGGTCTTATTGGGCCTGGCCGTCTATTTCGTCAATGCCGTGCCCTTCCTGATGGAGATGACGGGGACTGCGCAACGCGGGCTGGCGTTTTCGCTGCAGACCGGCCTATTAGCGCTGGCGGCGATGGGCGGCAGCCTGATCGGCGGGTTTCTGCCGCGGCTCTACGCGACCGTGCTGCAGATCGCACAAGACCAGCCTGACCCTTATCGCTTCCCGCTCTTTATCTCGGCGGCGTTGATGCTGCCCGCGCTCGCCGCGCTGCTGCTGACGCGAGGGGGCGAGCGGCCGCCGGTCGACGGAGAAGCCATGACGCCGGAACAGATCGATAACCCGGCGTATAACGCCGCGCGGGCGCGCGCCATCAGGCGGTCGGTCGGGGTTGTGCTGCTTGCCTTCGGCGTGATCCGTTTCCTGCAGGTGGCGGGCATCGGCGCAGCGGGGACGTTCTACAACGTCTATTTCGACACGCAGTTGGACGTGCCGACCAGCCGCATCGGGCTGATTTCGGCGGCGGCGCGGCTGGCCTCGGTTCCGGCGGCGCTGCTGGTCCCGGCGCTGGTGGCGCGGTGGTCTGCGCCGCGCATCGTGACGCTCGCCTCTGCGGTGACGGCTCTGAGCATCTTGCCGTTGATTCTTTCACCAAGATGGGAACTGGCGGGGTTGGGCTATGTGGGGGTTGTCGTCTTCTCGTCTATGCGCTACCCGGCCTATCTCGCCTACTCGATGGAGATGGTGCCGCCGAACTGGCGCGGCGTGCTGTCGGGGTCGGGCGAGATGGCGGGCGGGTTGAGCTTCTCGTTGCTGGCGCTGGCGGGCGGCTACATCATCGCCGCGCGGGGATATAGCGCGCTGTTCTTAACCGGCATCGCATTGACGATGGCGGGAACGCTACTGTTTTGGGGCTATGTGCGTATGACACGCGAGCGCCGGGCAGGCCTGCCGATCTCAGGCGCCGGGCCGAACGAGGCGGATCAGTTGTCGGTGAGAACGGATTCGCCGGCGACCGCGGCGAGAAACGCATCGCCGAAATCATCCACCGATTCCCAATCGGTGTATTCATAGTCGCGCGAGGCGTCGACGTCGCCGCCCGTACGCTTGCTGATCGACTTCATAATGAAGCGCTTGACCAAGCCGTAATGGGTGTAGAGCAGCGCGCCGGCAAAGACGCCCACCTGATCCGGATACCAACTGGTGGCCTCCATGAAGTCCTGCACATATTGCTCGACCTGGGCCTTGTCTGTAGGAGACTCGCCCTTGGCCGTCAGGCAGACGGTGAAGAAGGCGGAGAACCGGGTAGTGAGGTCTTTGCAGTGCTTCTTCGCAAGTTCGACGATGTACTTTTGATGGCGACCCATATGGATCGAGGCGCCCACCACCACGCCGTCATAGACGGTCATAGACAGATCGGCGGGGACCTCCTTGCCGAAAATGAGATCGACCTGGTGACGCCGATCGCGGAAAAACTCCGCCAAGTGTTTGGCGACCTTGGCAGTTTGTCCTTCTTCGGAGCCATAAACGATAAGCAGACGCGCCATAGGACTGATCCTTTAATCAAAACGTGCCATTGTTCCGAGGCGACCGATCATTGCCGGTCGTTGGCCTGTCTCTGACGCCGCTTGGCGTCAAAGTCGCCCCAGGCAAAAAGACGACGAACGATAACGACAGGGAGCGCGCCGGTCTCTTGCGCCTGGTTTTGTGAAATCCATCACTACCATACTGTAGGCCGCCGCGAACGACAAAATTCGCACCGGTCGACTGCACGATTGTGCGGGATGCGGGGGTGCGCTCCCAGTATAGCCGAAGACGGCGATCGCGGCATTGTTCCGGACCAAAAAACGACGCAATCAGGTCGCACACAGAAAAATGCCACGAATTTCACGAATAAACACGAAGGAGACAAGGCCAATAGACCTGTCGCAATTCGTGCAATTTGTGAGATTCGTGGCTTCAACGCTGCTGCGCTAGGTTTAGCCCTGCAACTTCTCCTTGTACGCCCTGATCTTGGCGAAGATAGCCGCCTCATCCTGATATTGCTGCTTGTCGAACAGCGCGGCAACGGCCTCCTGGTCGCGGCGCGCCGCCGGCCATTCGGCGGCGTCGGCGATGCGTATCGCCAAGCGCGCCGCCATCGCCGCGGCCTCGCGCAGCCCGCGCTCGCCCACCTTGTCGAGCGTGTCGTAGCGCGTGTGGCCGTAGCCGCGACCGCTCAGATCATGCTCGACCATTTCCATGCCGCCTGTGGGCACGCCCGCCATCAGGAACGGATAGTGGTCCGAATGCGCGCTGACGGATTCGCCGACAGAGAAGTCGAGCGCCATCGACTTCTGCCACTCTCTGAAGATCGGCTCCAGGTCCGGCCACTCGTTGAGCACCACATCTTTGCGCTTGCCGTGGCCCGCGCCGTCCATGTTGAAGTAGAAGCGGATGCGGTCCAACTCCTCAGGGTGCTGCGCTACGTAAGCCGTTGAGCCGATCAGGCCGATCTCCTCGATGCCCCACAGCGCGAAGCGGATCGTGTTCTTGCGCGGCCCGGCGTATTGGGCCAGCACCCGCGCTGCCTCCATCACCGCCGCCGTACCTGAGGCCGGGTCTTCGGCGCCCTGCGAAATGTCGTGGCCGTCGTAGTGGCAGCCGAGCATGACGATCTCCGGGTTCTGCGCCGTGCCGGGCAGGTCGGCGATCACGTTCCACGAAACCATTTGCTCGAAGGCGTCGGTACTGTGCAGGCGGATACGCACCTCGCCCTTGCGGCGCAGCAAGCGCGCCAGGAATGCCCCGTCCTCCAACGCCAGCGAGATGGCCGGGATCGGCCCCTCGTCGCCGTCGCCCACGCCGCCGGTAGCCGGGCCATAGCCGGGATAGTGATTGACAAAGATGAAGCCGGCAGCCCCGGCCATGAAGCTGCGGCCATATTTCTCGTTGCGGTGCACCCAGCGATTCATGCCGCGCGGCTGCGTACGGCTGGTAACCATGGCGATTTTGCCCCTGAGCGCATCGCCCACGCGCTCGAAGTCGGCTTCGCTGCCGTCGCCTACGTCGACGATTGACGCCTCCAGATCGGCGGCGTGCGCATGGGGCAGCGTGATGCAGGGCAGCGTCATCTGCACCGGGCTGAGGATCTCCAGAGTGACCTCGCCGCGACGCCAGCCCAGATACTCCACCGTCTCCAGGTGTACGTTGTACAGGCCGTAGGCTTCCAGCTTGGCCTTCATAAATTCTGCGGCCCGGCGTTCGCCCTCTGTGCCGCCGAAGCGCGAGCCGAAATCGTCGCAGAGGATCGTCAGGTTGTCCATCACCTCGGGCGAAGTGTAGATGTCGCCGACCATCTGCCGATCGATAGAGAGATACGGGTTGTCGTTCATGTCGCCTCATCTAGCTAGTTGTTTGGGGATTAGTAGGGTGGATGTTGCCAATCGGTGTCTAGTGGTCGAGCAGCGCAGCGTCGAAAAAGGCGATCACGCGCTGCTCGTATTCGTCTGGGTATCGCGCAAATGCGCCGATATGCGAGACTTCGGGTGCGACCCATAGCGCCGCGCGCGGACCCACTGCCTCGACAAAGCGCTGGTTGAAGGCCCCTTCCATCTCTTCGCCGCCGGCGGCTATGAGCAGGTATTGCGCAGACCCGGCCTCGACCATCGAGTCCAGCAACGGCTTGGGCGCCTTATCGCCGCTCAACAGGGCCACCCCGGCGAACATCACCCGTGCGGTGAAGTTGCGCACCAGCGAACGCTCAGAAGGCAGCGCGATCAACTCCGGAATACTGCGTCGCGTGGCGCCGTCCGCCACAATGGCTTGCAGCGCTGGATAGGCGGATGCGGCTCCTAGCAGCGCCTCGCCGCCCAACGACAAGCCTAGCCCCCCGATTGCCTGGACGTCATCCCGGCTGTCCAGATAGGCGACGGCCGCGCCTACATCTTGCGTACTTTGCCAGCCGAAGCGGTTGGTTTCGCCTCCGCTTTGGCCGTGTCCGCGCAGATCCAGCGCCAGCACGCCGTACCCATGGCGCGCCAGCATCTCTGCATGGCTGCGCACCGCCTCGCGAGCATCGCCCGCGCCGGCAATGAGAAGGATGGCCGCGCCATTGGCCGGAGGCAGATGCCAGCCTGCCAGGGTAACGCCATCCTCGGTCTGCAATGTGATGGCCTTAAACCCGGCAGGAGGGGCGCCGACCGCGTCCTTGTACGGGAACACGGCGAAAACGGCCATCGCGAACGGCAAGACGAGGTACAGTCCCAAGATAAGGACGACAACTGCGATCGCTAGGATGCGCAGCACGCGTGACCCGCGTGACCATCCATGCTTCATTGACGCCTCGTTTCCCCGTTTGGCGGTGCGAAGGCCATCACGCGTTACCCAACGGTCATTCTACTCTCAACAGCGCGCTGGCGGAAACCAGACGAGGCCATAAGATTGCAGCGAGCCTCCCCTTACGTAGCGGCGCGACATCCTCCTTGGTGTATACTGATAGATATCGTCCCCTCCACCCTCCATCGAAAGAAAAGGACGCCATGCGCACCAACAAAATCAGACAACTGCTAAATTCGGGCCAGCCCACCATTTGCGCACGCACGCGCACCGTCTGGCCGGATGTGGTCGAGATCATCGGCAACCTGGGCACGTTCGACTATGTGGAGTTCGCCTCGGAATACGGCCCCTTTACCATGGCCGACCTGGACAACTACTGCCGCGCCGCCGAGATCTATGACCTGGGCACGATGATTAAAATCGACCAGGACCCGCGCACCTTTCTGGCGCAGCGCTCTATCGGCTCCGGCTTCGAGAGCGTGCTCTTTGTCGACTGCCGCAGCGCCGAGGAAGTGCGCGAATGCGTGCGCATGGTCCGCCCGGACACGCCCGACGACCAGGGGCTATATGGCGCGACCCCGCGGCGCTTCGCCTATTCGGGCGACGGCAAGACGGAGTACGTGCAAGCCTTGCGCGATGTGGTCGTCGCCATCATGATCGAGAAGTATTCCGCCGTGGAACAACTCGAAGAAATCCTGTCCGTGCCCGGCGTGGACATGATCCAATGGGGACCGTCGGACTACACCATGAGCAGCGGCGCCTACCGGCCCGGCCACGCCATCGACATCAGCGCGGTCGAGCGCAAGGTCATCGAGACGGCGCTCAAGATGGGCGTCGCCCCGCGCGTCGAGCTCAAGAACCTGGAAGAAGCGCCGCACTACCTGGAGATGGGCGTGCGCCACTTCCGCATCGGCGACGACATGGCGATCCTCAAGAACTATTGGCAGAAAAACGGCGAGGGCCTGCGCAAGCTCGTCTCATAAACGACCGGCTTCTGCGAGTTCCGAAAACTCCCTTGTCCGCCGGGCCGGTGACATTGTACAATTCGGTTCCCAGATGTTCAGCAGACAGACGGTTGCACCGGCCCCCGGATGCTCACCTGCCGATTGTTCGTCCCATCAACCTGGCCGCAGCTCCTCCGGGCGGAGGCCTTGCCTCCGCCACACTCCGCCGGCGGCCCATTCACACAAAGGAAAACGCTGCCATGAAAATCGTATGTCTTGACGGCCACACCCTCAACCCCGGCGACCTTTCTTGGGACTCGGTGCGCGCGCTCGGCGAGTTCGAATTGTACGACTACACCGAGCCGGACCAAACCGTGGAGCGCGCCAAGGACGCCGACATCATCCTCACCAACAAGGTGATCATCAGCCGCGCCATCATGGACCAACTGCCCAAGCTCAAGATGATCAGCGTCCTAGCCACCGGCTACGACATTATCGACATCAGGGCCGCGCGCGAAAAGAACATTCCCGTGTGCAACGTGCCTTCCTACGGCTCCTACTCGGTCGCGCAGATGGTCTTCGCCCACATCCTCAACTTCACACAACACGTCGCCTACCACGCCGAAACGGTCAAGCAGGGACGCTGGCTGCAATCCAAAGACTTCTGCTATTGGGACTACCCGCTGATCGAGCTGCACGGCAAGACTATGGGCATCGTCGGCTTTGGCCGCATCGGGCGCTCGACTGCAGCCGTTGCCAAAGGCTTCGGCATGAAGGTGCTCGCCCATGACATCTATGTGACCAAGACCGACGACGAAAATGTGACTTTGGTCGACCTGGAGACGCTCTTCCGCGAGTCGGACTTCATCAGCCTGCACACGCTGCTCACCGACCAGACGCGCGGCATGGTCAACGCCGAGTTGTTGGGCAAGATGAAGAAGACGGCCTTCTTGATCAACACCAGCCGCGGCCCGGTGATCAACGAGGCGGACCTCTACGAAGCGTTGAAGAACGGCCAACTGGCCGGCGCCGGCCTCGACGTCAGCGCCGAGGAGCCGACCGGTCCCGGCAATCCGCTGCTCGAACTGGACAACTGCGTGATCACGCCGCACATCTCTTGGGCTACTGCCGCCGCGCGCAGCCGCCTCATGCAGACCACGGTCGAGAACATCGAAGCCTTCCAAGCCGGCAAGCCGATCAACGTCGTCAGCTAGACAGGCAGCTAAGCAGCCAACAAAACAGACGACTTGTCGGCGCGCAGAATCCTCCCGGAAGCGGTTGACTCGTGGAAGATGAGCCTTCTACAAGAAACGGAGCCCCCTACATGAACCGCAATCTGCTGCGCCAATTGCTTGTCGTCGCGGCCGTGATCGCCACGATCGCGGTCAACGGGCTGGCCAATGCGCTGCCCATCAATGGGCAGACCACGGGCGAAGTATCGGACCGCTTCTCGGTCTATTTCGTGCCCGCGGGCTATGTCTTCTCGATCTGGGGGCTGATCTACCTAGGCCTGATCGCCTATGCGATCTACCAGGCGCTGCCCGCGCAACGCAACAACGCCCGGCTGCGCAGCATCGACTGGCCCTTCGTAGTCAGTTCGCTCGCCAACATCGCCTGGATCTTCCTGTGGCACTACGAGCAGTTTGTGCTGACGATCGTCGCCATGCTCGTGCTGCTCGTCTCGCTGATTCTGATCTACCTGCGCCTGGACATCGGGCGGTCAACCACTCCCGCCGCGGAGCGCTGGCTGGTGCATCTGCCCTTCAGCATCTATCTGGGCTGGATCACGGTGGCGACCATCGCCAACATCACGTCGGTGCTGGATTACGTGGGCTGGAACGGTTTCGGCCTCAGCGACGAAGCGTGGCTGGTGATCATGCTGGCTGTGGCGCTGGTCGTGGCTGCGCTCATGACGTGGATGCGGCGCGATACGGCGTACCTGCTGGTGCTGGTGTGGGCCTTCACCGGGATCGCCGTCAAATTTGCCGGCGTCGCCGTAGTCGCGCCGGCAGCGTGGGCGGCGACGGCTGTCGTCGTGCTGCTGACTGCAGCCAGCCTGGTCTGGCGCAGACCGCAACGAACATCCGCGCCAGCGATATGAGAGCGTAGAACCCAAGGAGTTTATGATGGCCGCGCCGAGCGAAGAGACAATCCGCTGGCTGGTGGAACATTCCATGTTGGAACAGGCGCGGCGTCTCGCCGTCGCCTATTCAGGGCAAGGCCGCATGTGGCGTCACCCCTATGCAGAGGCGCAGCCGCGCGCGGCCGCAGCTAAGGCGTCGGTCTGGTTCTCCGCCTATCCCGCCTCCGTCATCACGCGGCCCGGTGATTCTGTGCTGGCGACCCTGGGCGACCCGGCGCTGTGGCAGGCCTTCGCCGCCATCGGCATTCAGGCGCTACACACCGGACCGATGAAACAGGCAGGCGGCGTCACCGGCCGCGAACTGACGCCCACGGTCGACGGTCACTTCGACCGCATCGGCCTGGAGATTGACCCGGCCTTCGGCACAGCGGACGAGTACGCTGCCATGAGCCGCAACGCCGCGGCCAACGGCGGCGCCGTGATCGACGATATTGTGCCCGGTCACACAGGCAAAGGGCCGGACTTCCGCCTGGCGGAGCTGGGCTATGCCGATTATCCCGGCCTCTATCACATGGTGGAGATCGCCGAGGCCGACTGGGACCTGCTGCCGCAAGTGCCGGAAGGCAAGGACTCGGCCAACCTTAGCCCGGAAGCGGAAGACGCCCTGCATGCACGCGGCTACATCGTAGGCAGGCTGGCGCGGGTCATCTTCTACGAACCGGGCATCAAAGAGACGAACTGGAGCGCGACCCGCGTGGCGGAAGGCGTAGACGGCGTGCCGCGGCGTTGGGTCTATCTTCACTACTTCAAAGAGGGGCAGCCGACGCTGAACTGGCTCGACCCGACGTTCGCCGCGCCGCGTCTGGTGATCGGCGATGCGCTGCACTCCCTCGACACGCTGGGGGCGGGCATCTTGCGACTCGACGCCAACGGCTTCCTGGGCGTGGAGTCGCGCGCCGGCGGCCCGGCTTGGTCCGAGGGACATCCGCTGTCGATCACGGCTAACCAGTTGATCGCAGGGCTGGTGCGCAAGGCGGGCGGCTTCACCTTCCAGGAGTTGAACCTAACCGTCGATGACATCGCGGCCATGTCACAGGGCGGGGCTGACCTGTCCTACGACTTCATCACGCGGCCGGCCTACCACCACGCCCTAGTGACGGGCGATGTCGAGTTTCTGCGCCTGATGTTGCACACCATGCACGCCTACGACATCGACCCGGCCTCGCTGATCCACGCGCTGCAAAACCACGACGAACTGACGTTGGAACTAGTGCATTTCTGGACGCTGCACAAAGACGACGAGATCGCCTATCAGGGGAGAACGTGGGCGGGCGGCGAACTGCGCGAGTCCATTCGCAGCCTGATGTATGAACGGCTCACCGGCGCACATGCTCCCTATAACCTGCGCTTCGTAACCAACGGCGTGGCCTGCACCACCGCCGGCATGATCGCGGCTGCCCTGGGCTTCGGCGATGTGTGGAATCTGACGCCGCCACAAGCCGAGCAGATCCGGCGGGCGCATCTGCTTCTCGCCATGTACAACGCGCTGCAGCCGGGCGTGTTTGCGCTCTCCGGCTGGGACTTGACCGGCGCGCTGCCGCTGCCGCGCGCCGCGGTCGAGGAACTGATGGCAGACGGCGACACGCGCTGGATCAACCGAGGGGCATACGACCTGATGGGCGTGAACCCCGCTGCGCCGGCCTCTGCCGCGGGCTTGCCCAAAGCGCCTGCACTCTACGGCTCGCTGGTCGAGCAATTGCAGCAGCCCGATTCTTTCGCCGTCCAGTTGCAGCGGCTGTTGCGCATGCGCGCCCAATATCGCCTCTACGCCGCCAGACAGACGGCCGTGCCGCAAACGGCGAGCAAGGCGCTGCTTGTGATGGCGCACGAATTGCCCGACGGCCTGGGCCGGCAGGTAACCGCGCTCAATTTCGGCGCAGAACCGGTAGACGAGACCGTTTTCGTAGACGAGATCCCGGGGGCAAGGGTGATCGATATGCTAAACGGGCACGAGGAGGGGATCACAACCGCAGCGGGCGGCGTGCCGGTGCGCCTGGAGGGTTATGCCGGCAAGAGCCTGCTGCTGCGCGAATAAGGCGATAAAAAACGCCTTGCTGCAAGCGGCGGACTTACAGCAAGGCGGCGATTCTAGGCGGCAAGGATGCCGTCGCTACAAGGTCGCAACGAATTCGCTGCGGGACGGCCCGGCTAGGCCGGCTCGCCGATTAGCTTGAGGAACTCGCTGCGGTCCAGCGCTTCTTTCTCCAGCAACGTCTCTGCCAGCAGGACCAGCTTGTCTTTGTGCTCGACCAGGAGCCGGTGCGCCCGTTCGTAAGCCTGATCGACGATGCGCCGCACCTCCTGGTCGATCTGGCGCGCCACCTCTTCGCTATAGGTGCGCTGTTCGCCAAAATCCATGCCCATAAAGGGGTTGCTGTCCGCTTGCTGCAACTGCATGGGGCCGATCAGGTCGCTCATGCCGTAGCGCGTCACCATTGCCTTCGCCAGCTTGGTCACGCGCTCCAAGTCATTGGCGGCGCCGGTTGTCGGCTCGGCAAAGACCAGTTCCTCTGCCGCGCGCCCGCCGAGCAAACCGGTCAGTTCGTCCTCATACTCGGCCTTGCTCTTGAGCGTGCGATCTTCTTCGGGCAGGGGCATGACGTAGCCCAACGCCTGGCCGCGACTGACGATGGTGATCTTTCCCACGCGATCGGCGTATTGCAGATGCTCCATCACAATGGCATGGCCCGCCTCGTGATAGGCCACGATCTTGCGGTCATCTTCGGTCAACACGCGGCTGCGCCGCGCCGGCCCAGCCATGACGCGCTCGATAGACTCGATTAACTCATCCATGCCGATGGAGCGCTTGTTGCGCCGTGCTGCCAGGATGGCGGCTTCGTTGATCAGGTTTTCCAGGTCTGCGCCAACCATGCCCGGCGTCTGCCCGGCGATGACGCCCAGGTCCACATCCGGGCCGATTGGCTTGCCGCGGGCATGCACGCGCAGGATTTCTTCGCGCCCGCGGCGATCAGGCCGGTCGACCACAACCTTGCGGTCGAAGCGGCCAGGGCGCAACAGAGCCGGGTCGAGGATGTCGGGGCGGTTGGTGGCAGCCACGATCACGATGTTCGTATCACTGTCGAAGCCGTCCATCTCGACGAGGATCTGGTTGAGCGTCTGTTCGCGTTCGTCATTGCCGCCGCCCAAGCCGGCCCCGCGGTGGCGGCCAACCGCATCGATCTCGTCGATGAAGATGATGCAGGGCGAGTTTTTCTTGGCTTGCTCGAACAGATCGCGCACGCGGCTGGCGCCTACGCCCACGAACATCTCCACAAACTCGGAGCCGGAGCTGCTGAAGAAAGGCACGCCAGCCTCGCCGGCTACAGCCTTGGCGAGCAGCGTCTTGCCGGTGCCGGGCGCGCCGACCATCAGCACGCCCTTGGGGATGCGTGCGCCCAGCGCGGCGAACTTCTGCGGTTCCTTGAGGAATTCGACCACTTCCTGCAGCTCTTGCTTGGCTTCATCCGAGCCGGCGACATCCGAAAAGGTCACCGTGGGGCGGTCCGCCGTGTCCAGCTTGCGTGCGCGGCTGCGGCCAAACTGCATGGCGCGGTTCTGTCCGGCGCCGCCCGCCTGGCGCATGATGAAGAAAAAGAAGGCGAAGATCAACAGCATAGGCAGCAGCATGATCAGCCAGCTAAACACGGCGCTGCTGTTGGGCGCGCTCTCTACCACAATGGGCAGCGTCTCCAGCTTCTGTGCGCTCACGCCCATCGTCTTGAGCGTTTCGAGCAGGCTGTAGCCCGTCTCCTTGCGGCTGCGCAGGTCAGGTCCCTGCTTCATCTCGATCGTCACCAGGTCGCCCTGTACGACGATACGCGCCACCTCGCCGGCCTCCACCTTCTGGGCGACCTCGTTTAGGCCGACCAGATTGGACATGTCGACGGGCCGGCTGAAGAAAAAGCGCGAACCGAACAACACCAACACAGCCAAGACGAGCCAGAACCAGCTTCGTCCTAAGAAACTGCCGCCCGACCCCTTGGGATCTTGCCCCCCTTGATTGCCGCCTGAGCCGCGCGTGTTGCGCGGCGGCTGTTTTTTATCCGGCGTCATTGCCCCTCAAGTCGAAAAAGTGCCTGCCCTTCGAAGCGTAATACTTCCCAGCGGCTGCTCAATACATCCGGCGGCAAAAATGCCGCCCTGCGCCGCTCGCCTCTACAATACTTCGGTGCGGCCCGTTCGATCAGTAAGAACGCTTGCGCATGGCGCGCAGGTCCCCTACGCCCGAAATCTAGCCCAGTTCGCCTAAAACATCCTGGATGCCGACGCCGATGCGATGCGTCTGCGCGCGATGGATCGGCGGCAGATCCGGCGACACATGGGCATCCGGGCAGGAGGCCTCGTCCGGTTTGTCGCTCAGGCAGAGCAACAAGCTGCCGCGCGCGTTGAGCCAGGCTGCCAGTTCGCACACTTCGTTGGTCAGCGTGATCTCGCGGGCCAGCAGTTCGTCGATCGCCGCATCGTCGGGCATGTTGCCCATACGCTCGATGGTCGTCACGAACTCCTGGCGGCGGAACTGCTTGAAGGGCGTGGGGTCGCCGGTGCGCACGCTGCACACCACGGCCTCATGAATCTGGCGGATGCTCTCGCCTGCGCCGGGGTTGATCAGCAGACGGCTGCCCACCCAACGCAGGAACTGCTCGAAATTATCCATGCTGCCGGATTTGATCTCGTCCAGAATCTCTTCAAAGCTGACCAGGCCGACGTTGAGGACAAGACAGATATAGGCCAGGTAGTCCTGGTTGTCTGCGGTCAGGAAGTGGTAGCGCGAGCGGTTGAGTTCGGCATATTCCCGCTCAAAGGCGGCGCGGTCAAAGCGGTCGCCCAGTACGGAGGTCATGGTGCGGAACATGCCTTCCAGCCGCGCTTCGTTGATCACCTGATCGTTGCGGCCTTTGGCCCCCAGCGCGGTCTTGTCGATGTCTGCGATGACGGCGGTGCGCCCGTCGAGGCGCATGCCCTGCTGTAACGTCCAACGAACCCAGTCGGCAAGCGCTGACCAGCGGTTGGCGCAGTAGACGGCATCCTCCTCGTCAATATCGACGACGAGTTCTTGGTTGGGCCGTTCGCTTCCGATAAAGCAACTGCCCTGCCACCCGCTCAGTTGTCGCATGTTGGCATACGCTTGGCCGTCGCCGGAAGGCGTATCGCCGATGAAGAGCAGTTCACTCAGTTCGATCTTCTGCCGGCGGAGCTTCTGCCCCTGCATGGCGAAAAAGATCGCGGCCTTGGCATAATCAGTATCCAGCTTGCGGGGAATCTGATCGCTGCTGAGGTTCATTTTGTAGGAAGCTGCTCGGAGCCCGGGTAGTCGACGGTCTAACGGTTCCAAGTTGCGATAGATCACAAAGTCGCCAAAATAGTCGGCAAGCGCAGCGCGGCCGAAATTCTTGAATTCGCTTTGTGCTCGCTCGCTTGAGAGAACGCTAGTGGTTGACGCGGTGCTCACATTTTCCCCCTATCACTCACAGTATATCCTTAGCTAATAACGGTGCGCCGCGCTGCGGGCGCGGCGCACCGCGTCCCAAGGCTACGCCATCTGCAGAGAGCGGGTCAGGGCGGCAGCTTCCTGCCCTAAATATCCCTGGGCCACGATCAACTCGGCGTTGAGCAGGCTTCCACCCGCAGCGCCGCGGATGGTGTTGTGCCCCAGAACCATAAACTTATAGTCGAACAGCGGGTCGGGCCGCAGACGGCCTGCTACAGTCGCCATGCCGGGCGACGTACCCGCTAAGCGATCCAGCCGCGGCTGCGGGCGGTCCGGCGCCGGCTCGTACACAATCGCCGGCTGCGGCGCGTGCGGCAGCCCTAACTGCTGCGGCAAAGGCCGGTATTCCTGCCAAGCCTGAAGGATTTCCGCCTGGCTCGGCTTGGTTTGGAACTCGACGCTGACGGCCTCTAGGTGGCCGTTGCGCACGGGCACGCGGTTGCAGTGCGCGCTGACGATGAAATCGGCATAGCGCACGCGCTCACCGTCAAAGACGCCCATCAGCTTCTGCGGCTCCTTCTCCTCCATTTTCTCCTCTTCGCCGGAGATGAAGGGGACAACGTTGTCCAGGATGTCCATGCTGCTGACGCCCGGATAGCCGGCTCCGCTGATGGCCTGCATGGTGACGACGAAGACCTTCTTCACGCCGAAGCGTTCGTGCAGCGGGTGCAGCGCGCTGACCAGATGCGTCGTGCTGCAATTGGGGTTGGTGGCGATGAAGCCCTTCCAACCGCGCTTGCGTCTCTGAATGTCCAGCAACCCTAGGTGTTCGGGGTTCACTTCCGGAATGAGCAGCGGCACGTCGTCGTCATAGCGGTGGTTGCTTGCGTTGCTGCACACGGCATAACCGGCCGCGGCGAAATTGGTTTCGACCGCTCCGGCCGTATCCGAGGGCAGCGCGCTGAAGACGATCTCGGCGTCGAAGCCCGGCTCGCACGGCAGCAACGTCACATCGCGCAGATGGGCCGGCATGCCCCCGCGCAGGTTCCAGCGGCAGGCGTCGGCGTAAGCCCTGCCTGCGCTGCGCTCCGAAGCGCACAGCGCCGCAATCTCGAACCAAGGATGCCCCTGGAGCATCTGCACAAACCGTTGGCCGACCGCGCCTGTCGCCCCCAGCACGCCGACCTTGATCTTTTTGCCTTCCATCGCTCTAGGTCTCCGTCATAAGTTCAAGCCCGTTTGGGCTGTATCAGTCAATCAGTCCGCCCGCCAGAAAACAGCAAATTGCTTGGCAGGTTGCTCCTCTAGTGGGCCGTAAACGCCAGTTCGACGATGTCGCTCAACACGGCCGCGGCGGTGGCGTCGGCCCCGGCGCCTCTCCCCTGGATCACGAGCGGATTAGGATTGTACCATCGCGTGTGAAACTCGACCAGGTTATCCGTACCGGTCAGCCGCCCCAGCGGGCTATCGCCGTCAACCGTCACCGGGCCGACCCGGCAGCGACCGTCCTCGATGGTCGCCGCGTAGCGCAATGTCTGCTGTTGTGCGGCGGCGGCTTGCACGCGCTCGGCGTACTGCGCATCGAGCGCCGGCAGTTGATCCAAGAAGTCGCACACCGAGAGCTTGTCCATGTCGGCGGGATATAGCCCTTCGACCTCCACGTCGGCCAGGTCAAGCCGCCAGTCGAGGCCGCGCGCCAGGATCAGCGCTTTGCGGGCCACGTCAATGCCGCCCAGGTCGTCGCGCGGGTCGGGTTCGGTATAGCCGAGGGCATGCGCCTCGCGCACGATCTCGCTAAACGGCCGCCTCGCCTGCAAACCGGACATGACGTAGCCCAGCGTGCCGCTGAAGGCCCCGGCGATGCGTTGAACGGCATCGCCGCCGGCGACCAGCCGGTTGAGCGTCGCGATCACAGGCAAGCCCGCGCCGACCGTCGCTTCCCAGCGGCTGGCGCCGAGATGGCGCGGCGGCGCCGCACTGCCGCGCGGCGTGACGCCGGCTGAGGTCAGCCGGTCGTACACCTCCTGCTCAATTGTGAGCGGTTTCTTATTGGCAAGCGCCGCCTTATAGCGTCGTTCCAGCGCGTACAACAAACCAGGCACGGTTGCGTCGCTGGCAGTACAGTCGACGACCACCGCGCCCGGCCGGCCGGCAATGTCTACAATGCTGTATGAATCGCCCTGAGGTCCTCCCTCCGGGTGATTGGCCAGCCGTCCGCCGCCCTCTTTCAGCGCCAGCGCCTCGTGCAGCGTCTCATCGGCGATGCCTTCGCTCGGCTCGACGATGGCGCCATTGCTGTCGCATATCGCCAGCAGTTGCAGGTGCAGCCCGTATTGAATGGCGTGCAGGCCGCGGCAATCAAGGATTTGACGTAATAGGGCTTGCCCCACGCCGCCCACGCCAAAGAGGATGATCGGCAGTTCTCGCATAGACTCCGTCCGTTGCAGCCGGCCCGCATTGCGACGCGCCGGTCGCATTTCGGAAAAACGGGGAGCTCGAACTTCTTACAGGCGGCCGGCAGATGCTCCGCATACGGTCGCCTAAGCCGTTCGGCTCCCCTCCCTTTCGTTTGTCCGGTCATTATAGCATAGCGAGCAAACCGCGCATCAATCGCTTGAAAACTGGGACGATGCGTTTCAAAGCGCCCGGGCGCAGATTGACTTCGCGCACGCCATAGAGTACATTCACAGGTGTCCACAACAACATTTTATCCCTGCATGTTGGCTCTGTATTTTCGCCACACCCACACAAGGAGAAAAGTGTATGGAACAACGGCGTATGGGCGATTCGGATCTCGTCTGCTCCGCGCTGGGTTTCGGCACCTGGGAGATGAGCACTACCATGTACGGCCCCATCGACGTGCAAGACGCCACGCGCGCCGTCCAAGAGGCCATCGACTTGGGCATCACGCTCTTCGATACGGCCGAAGTCTATGGGCCGTATCACTCTGAAGAGATATTGGGCAAGGCTCTGGGGCCGCGGCGCAAAGACATCCTGCTTGTCACCAAGGTGGGCTTCACCTACGATGAGCAGAACAAGATCACCGGGCGGGATTCCAGCCCCGCCTACATCGTCCCGCGCGTCGAGGGCTG
Source organism: uncultured Caldilineaceae bacterium (assembly GCA_964467575.1). GTDB lineage: Bacteria > Chloroflexota > Anaerolineae > Caldilineales > Caldilineaceae > JASGTU01. The sequence goes on from CAYXRG010000016.1 coordinate 44,896, forward strand.
TTTACAGCGCTTGAATACCGATGTGATCGACCTCTTGCTGATCCACTGGCCCGACCACAAGACGCCCATCGCCGATGTCGTTGCCGCGCTGGAAGGGCTAAAGACCGGCGGCAAGATCCGCGCCTATGGCGTCTCTAACTATACCGTGCCGATGATGGAAGAATGCGAAGCCGTAGGGCATCTGGCCGCCAACCAGGTTGGCTACCATCTTTACGACCGGCGCATGGAAGCCGCCGTGCTGCCCTTCTGCCAGGCGCGGGGAATCGGCTTCATGGCCTATGGCACACTGGGTTTTGGGCTGCTGACGGGCGCGTTTACGCCGGAAACAACTTTCGTCGATTGGGACTGGCGCAAGAGCGGGCAGGCGTTTGGGCTGCCCCTGTTTGAGCCGGAGGATTTTGCCAAGGAGCTGCGGGTAACGGCTCGCCTGCAAGAGTGGGCGGGAGATCACGGCTACACGGTGGCGCAACTCGCCATCGCCTGGGTGTTGAGCAACCCCGCCGTCTCCGTCGCCCTGGTCGGCATGCGCAACTCGCGCGAGTTGCAGGAGAATGTGGCCGCGGTAGATTGGCGTCTTTCGCCCGCCGACCGGGCGGAGATCGACCGCATTTTCGCAGAAGAAGGAGTTCCTACATATGTAGACGCGCCCCAGGCCGTATAACCGGAGCGCGCCAAGGAGGCGTCAATGCTTGAGCGCAGTTGCGTACGGGGAATCGCATTGCGGCTCTCTTGCTTGCCCCTTGTCGTTTCTACCTTAATTGCCGGCGCGTTGTTGGCGGCGGGCTGCCAGCCGATTCAGCCGCCAACCGCAACGCCGGCAGCCGCCGAGACAACGCCATCCGCAGAAGACGCGGCGGAACCCTCGGCCCCGGCCGAACCGGATGCCGTGGAATTGGCGGCGCGTATCGATGCGGCCCGCCGCCAACTGCCCCAAGTCGAAACCCTGGCCGGACAGCTACAGCTTGCCCTCCCCCAAGCCGAATCCGCTCTGGCTGCGGTCGAGAATAACCCGTTCCTGATCCTCTTCCCTGCGCTGCGGCAAAGCCCCGCGCCGGACTGGCTGCTGCCAGGGCTGCGCGTGACTTACTACACGCAAAACGCCATCTTCGCAGACAACGCCGACGACCCCGCGCCCAGCGGCGCCGGCTATATGCAGTATGACCTGGTTTCCCTGGACGCCGAAACGGCCGTCACCTCGCTCAAGTATTTCCTGGCGGGCGACGACGGCGGCTATAGCCCCGGCTTCGTCATGCCCTCCTACGGGCTCCCCGGCGTAGGCGACTATTGGGTGGCGCCGGCCGTGCTGGCGCAGGCGGAGAACGCGGCCAACCCCAACCTGGCGGTCGTGCGCATGCCCACAACCGCCGCAGGGCGGCAATACAACGCGGTCCGCTTCCAGGCGAACCTGCAGGGCGCCGAATACGTGTGGATGATCGACGAGGCGTCCGGCCTGTTGCTCTTTCACCGTTATCGCATGTTCGACGGCTTCGGCGAAACATCCCAAGCCGGCCAGATCATGCTGGCGGGCATGCGCTACCTAAACTTGCCCTGGCAAGTGGCGGACGCGCCGCAGTGGGTGCAGCCGGGCGCGCGCCTTAGTTTCGACGGTTCCTATACCGTAGAGGTGGCCGGCAGCGTCACGCCGATGCCGTATGGGATGGAAATCGTGATCCAGGAAGTCCGCACCGGCTGGGCCAACTACCGGGTCGCCGACTCGCTCTATGGGCGCACCAACAGCGCTTCGCAGCGCATCAACGGCGCGGCGCAGATGTACGACGCCCTGTGGCTGCCGCCCGCCGGCATCGCAGACCTGGAACCGGGCCAAATATTGGACGTTGATCCCTTCACGCAGGTGAGCTTGCGCGTCGCCGGCGTGGATAGACGGCATGTCACATTGGAGGAGACGGGAACCCTGCACGCCAGTCACATCGTCTATGACCGGCGCACTGGGCGGCTGGTCGCACTGAGCTCGCAGCAACGAGCCGGCCTGGCCGTGATCGCCATCGAGTTGAGCCTGGCCAACGCCGCGCCCTGAGCGACCGGCGCACGGCCCCGCAGATACTGCAACAAGTGAACGCGGCGTTTCCGGATGCCGGAACGTCTTGATCTGTAGGAGAGTTGTATTCTCACGACGCATTCAATACATCGCCCAATACATCGCCCAATACATCGCCGCCGCCTAAATGGTCTGATCGCTAAATCGAGGTACAGCGCATGGTTGCACAACGATGACCCACAGATAGCGGAT